>JAIYAQ010000031.1 GCA_027488975.1 Cyanobium sp. E1_MAG_00006 | reverse complement strand
GGCAACGTGTTCGGCTTCAAGGCCCTGCGCCACCTGCGCCTGGAAGACATCCGCTTCCCGCTTGCCTTCATCAAGACCTGCATGGGTCCCCCGAACGGCATCCAGGTCGAGCGCGACCGGATGAACAAGTACGGCCGTCCCCTGCTGGGCTGCACCATCAAGCCGAAGCTCGGCCTGAGCGGCAAGAACTACGGCCGCGTGGTGTATGAGTGCCTCCGCGGTGGTCTCGACTTCACCAAGGACGACGAGAACATCAACTCGCAGCCCTTCCAGCGCTGGCAGAACCGTTTCGAGTTCGTGGCCGAAGCTGTGAAGCTGTCCGAACAGGAAACCGGCGAGAAGAAGGGTCACTACCTCAACTGCACGGCAGCGACCCCCGAGGAGATGTATGAGCGCGCCGAGTTCGCCAAAGAACTGGGCCAGCCCATCATCATGCACGACTACATCACCGGCGGCTTCACCGCTAACACCGGTCTGGCCAAGTGGTGCCGTAAGAACGGCATGCTCCTGCACATTCACCGCGCCATGCACGCGGTGATCGACCGTCACCCCAAGCACGGCATCCACTTCCGTGTGCTGGCCAAGTGCCTGCGTCTTTCCGGTGGTGACCAGCTGCACACCGGCACCGTGGTGGGCAAGCTCGAGGGCGACCGTCAGTCCACCCTCGGCTACATCGACCAGCTGCGTGAATCCTTCGTTCCTGAAGATCGCAGCCGCGGTAACTTCTTCGATCAGGACTGGGGTTCCATGGGCGGCGTGTTCGCCGTGGCCTCCGGCGGTATCCACGTGTGGCACATGCCCGCACTGGTGAGCATCTTCGGCGATGATTCCGTGCTGCAGTTCGGTGGTGGTACCCACGGCCACCCCTGGGGTTCCGCTGCTGGTGCTGCTGCCAACCGTGTGGCTCTCGAAGCCTGCGTCAAGGCCCGCAACGCCGGTCGCGAAATCGAGCGCGAAGGTCGCGACATCCTTCTGGAAGCCGCGAAGCACAGCCCCGAGCTGGCCATCGCCCTCGAGACCTGGAAGGAAATCAAGTTCGAGTTCGACACCGTCGACAAGCTCGACGTCAACTGATCAGTCGTCGATGCGGATGCGGATGCGTGGTCTGAGGCCACGCTTCTCACCCATTGCTGAAAGGTTCATTCATTCCATCCAACGCAAGGATCCCCATGCCCTTCAAGAGCACCGTGGGTGACTACCAAACAGTCGCCACCCTGGAGACGTTCGGCTTCCTGCCGCCCTTCACCCAGGACGAGATCTACGACCAAATCGCTTACATCATTGCCCAGGGTTGGAGCCCGCTCGTTGAGCACGTCCACCCCAGCAATTCCATGGCCACCTACTGGTCTTACTGGAAGCTGCCTTTCTTCGGTGAGAAGGATCTCAGCGTGATCGTGAACGAGCTCGAGGCTTGCCACCGCGCCTACCCCGACCACCACGTGCGTCTGGTCGGCTACGACGCCTACACCCAGAGCCAGGGTTCCTGCTTCGTGGTGTTCGAAGGCCGCTGATTTAGCGGTCCTCAATGGCTGTGGCCCCTGCGTCAGCGGGGCCACACCTCTCCTGCGGAGAATCTGCGCGTGGGGTCAACCCACCGCCGCTCCGCCTATCGCGGTCAGTCCTCCACCCTTGCCACGCCGCTGAGACGGTGTTGCCGTGGTGTGGTGCAGCTGCTGCCACTTATTCAGTCATTCCATTCGCCGGGCGGACATGGCCAGCACATCGAGTCGTGAAGCAGCTCTGGAGCGCCGCAAGGCGCTGACCAATGGTGGCAAGAAGGCCACTGGGCGCTACACCTCATCCCCCAGCCGTGTTCGCACCGCCGCCGATGCCCGTCCGACGCGGACGAATAACCCTGCGCCTGAAGTCGCCGCAGTGTCAGCTCCTGCACCGGTCGCCAGCAGTGCGAGCCGCCGGGCCGCTCGTGCGAGCGTCGAGCTGATCTCCGCTCCAGCCAGCGGTCACCGCAGCACGGCCAAGGCCGTCGCCAACCCAAGTCGAGAACTGGTGCTGGCGCGCCGCGAAGCCCTGAGCCGCTCCGGCAAACGCGCCGATAAGTCGAAGGATCGCAGCCGCACCGAGGCCGCCAAGGAAGCCAAGGCCGCAGCGCCCGCCGCAGCTGCTGAGCACAAGTGCAAGTGCCAGGAGAACGAAGCTGGCGATAACCGCAGCAGTGCCCGCACCGCCAGCCTGTCGCTGGACACCGGCCGTGCCGCCAGCACCGCAGCCGCCAAGCCGGCTGCCCGTTCGGCCACCAAGAAAGGCACAGCCCAGCACAACCCCAGCCGTGCACTGGTGCTGGCCCGTCGCGATGCCCTGGCCAAGCGCGGCAAGTCCGCCAGCACCAGCGCCAGCGGTGGTGCCGCCGCCGTGGTGCGCCAGGGCAACCCAGATCTGAGCACCCGTGAGCTCTCCCAGAAGCTGCGGGAACTGAAGAACAAGAGCGGCTCCGCCGGCCTGGTGCGCACCGGCAGCGGCAGCGGCGCCACCCGCCCCAGCGGCCCGAACCGCAATGGCGCCAAGCAGGCCGCCGCAGCCGATGCCTCCTGGAAGGTGGGGGTGAGCGAAACCCTCTCCGGCCAGACGATTACCGGCACCCAGGCCAACCGTTCGGCCAAGACCACCGGCAACGAAGCCGCCACCTGCCGCACGATCACCGGCACCGAATACCTCGGCGCCGAAGTGTTCCAGACCTTCTGCGGCAACCAGCCCGCCGCCCCGATTCAGCCCGCCAAGGTGCGCGTCACCGCCACCAGCCACGGCAACCGGGTCACCGGCAATGAAGTGGGCCGCAGTGAGAAGGTCACCGGCGATGAACCCGGCACCTGCAAGAGCGTGACGGGAACCGAATACATCTCCGCCAATCAGTCGGCTGCCTATTGCGGCACCAGCACCCCCTCGATGCGCAAGGTGGGCCGCAGCCAGACCCTCGGCGGCCAGGCCGTCAGCGGTGTGCTGGTGGGCCGTAGCGAAAAGGTCACCGGCGATGAGCCCGGCTCCGGCCGTCAGCTCACCGGCGATCAGTACCTCGGTGCTGAAGCAGCCCCCGGTGGTCGTGCTCCCACCAAGGTGAGCAGCCTCAACACCCTGCGCGGCACCGGCATCACCGGCACCCACGTGGGCCGGGGTCAGAACGTGACCGGCGATGAGCCCGGCAGCTGCCGCAACATCACCGGCGACGAATACATCGGCAGCCAGCAGTTCGAATCCTTCTGCGGCGCCAAGCCGGCCCCCGAAGCCGCCAAGGTGGGCTTCAGCGTCACCAACCGCTACCTGGTGGTGAGCGGCACCCGCACCGGCCGTTCCGAGAAGGTCACCGGTGATGAGCCCGGCATCTGCAAGGTGGTGACCGGCACTCCCTATGCAGGCCTCGAGCAGGCGGGCGACTTCTGCAACGCCAAGGCCGTGCGCGCCACCCGCGAGCGCACCCCCGTGCGTGGCTCCAACCGCATGACCGGCATCCAGCCCGGCATCGGCGGCAGCCTCACCGGTGCTGACAAAGGCGCCTGCGACGACGTCACCGGCACCCCTTACATCGGCGCCGACCAGCAGGCCGCTGTGTGTGGCACGGCCACCAGCCGCGATGCCGACTTTCCCCAGGCTCTGACTGCCGCCGCCTGGCAGCAATTCAGCGTCCAGTCCCCCGCCCGCGCCGCCCAGGTGCAGCGCGAAACCACCGGCACTGTGACCGGCAGCACCTACGAGCAAGGGGGGAGAATCACCGGCCCTTTTGACATGGCTACCGGCAAGGTGACCGGTACTGAACAGTTCCGCTTCGATCACCGCGCCTCCCAGCGCCTGGCCGCTGCGCAAGCGGCAGCCGCACCCTTGGCCGATCAGCCCGCCGCCTCGCGCGTGACCGGTGAGGGCTCCGGCACGAAGGTCACCGGCGACGACTGGGACCGCGGTGACCGCGTCACCGGCACCGAGGGCAGTTCTGCCCGCCGGCGCAATCCCACTCGCGTCGGCCCCATGAGCGCGATGCCCGGCGCGCAGAACAAGCGCAACGTGGATGTGCCTCCTCCCAACAGCAAGCTCACCGGTTCCAGCGGCAGCACCGATCAGGGTTCCCTGATCACGGTGTCCGGTGGAGCCCGCGGCTGAGGCCTGAGCGATGTCCCGCCGTCCCGCCAGCACCCAACGGCCCCTGGCGCCGACGGCTCCTCGCCGCCGGCCCCCGCTGGACCCATGCACCGACAGCGCCACCACCAGTGCTGCAGCCGCTGACGTCAGCGCCACGAGCGGCGGCCTCAGCCCCGTGTCCAGCCTGAGCAAGGTGCTGCACCAGCGCGAACTGGCCTACGCCGCCCGCACCAGTGGACGCACCGTGAGCAGCAGCCGCAAGGCCAACAGCACGGCTGCAGCCACCAACAGCCGTTCGGTGGCACCATCAGGTCGGCGCGTCCGCCCCGTGGCCGCCCAGGTGATCCGCACCCCGGCAAGCCAAGGCCTGCATCCGCTCAGCGATGGCCTCTCCAACGCCACCCTGCGTGCCTACGAGGAGCGCACACTCGGCGCCTTCGATCGGATCGTGCCGGTGCTGAAGCGCCTCTCGGCCCTCCAGCATGAAACCGATTTCGTCGCCCAGGCCCAGAGGCTGGCCGAAGCGGAACTCGGCCATCCACTGCCGCTGCAGATCCTGGAAACCGCCTGGACCAGCCAGCTGGACATGCGCACCCTGTTTGCCTGGTGCGTGTTCGAGGCCTATGAGCAGACCAGCCTCGGCTTCTTCAACGACGACCCTCTGGCCAGCCAGGCCGGCAGCTGCGCGGCCGAAGACTTCGAGACCTTCCTGCTCGACTGCGGCTTCCATCTGCTGGATGTAACCCCCTGCGCCGACGGTCGCCTGGCCCACGCCATCGCTTACGCCCTGCGCCTGCCGTTCAGCTCCGTGCGTCGCCGTTCCCATGCAGGCGCCATGTTCGATGTGGAGAACACGGTGGACCGCTGGGTGAAGACCGAGCACCGCCGCTACCGCGAAAGCCTGCCCAACCCCGCCCACGCCGACACCCGCTACCTGAAGGTGGTGGTGTATCACTTCAGCTCCAAGGACCCCTGCCACGAGGGCTGCGCCGCCCACGGCAGCGACGACAAGGCTGCCGCGGCTCAGGGTCTGCAGCGCCTGCAGGACTTCCAGCAGGCGGTGGAGAACAGTTTCTGCTGCGGCGCCTCCGTTGATCTGCTGCTGATCGGCATGGACACCGACACCGATGCGATCCGGGTGCATGTGCCCGGCCGCGACGGCGGCACTGATCTCGATCACTGGCTCGATGCCCGCGACGTCTATGAGGCCACCCGTTCGCTGCCGGAGGATGCGGCGCGGGCGCGCGTGCACTCGCTGGTGGAGGAAGCCGCCGCTTCGCGTCCCGATGCCGGCATGGTTCAGCTCGTGGCGCGCCTGATCGAGCACAACCTGTCCCAGATCGACTACGTCCGCCAGTACCACGGCGGCAGCTACAGCGATTTCGGCCATGCCGAACGCTTCATCGGCGTCGGCATCGGCTTCAAGGAGATTCATCTGCGCAACCTCACCTACTTCGCCTACATGGACACCGTTGAGGAAGGCGCTCCCGACCTTGATGTGGGCGTGAAGATCTTCAAGGGTCTGAATGTGTCGCGCGGGCTGCCGATCCCGGTGGTGCTGCGCTTCGACTACCACGGCGGTGTGCCCGGTGCCCGCGAGCGGGCCGTAGCCCACTGCGAGCGCGTCAAAGCGGCGATCGAGGCCCGCTACAGCGACCTCTGCAGCCAGGGCCTGCTCCACACCCTGCTCACGGTGCGGGATCGCGACCGCCATGTGGCGGCGGAAACAGTAAGTTCCTCCATTACCTTCAACAGCGGGGGAGGTCACTGAGATGTTGATCTGCAAAGTTCTCAAACCGCTGGTTTCCACCAACCGCATCGCCGATTTCCAGCACAAACACCTGCAGGTGGTGCTTGATGGCAGCACCCAGAAAGTTGCCGTCGACGCGGTGGGGGCCATCCCAGGCGACTGGGTGATCTGTGTGGGCAGTTCGGCGGCACGCGAGGCCGCAGGAAGCAAGTCGTATCCCAGCGATCTGACGATCGTGGGGATCATCGACCACTGGGATCCGGACGCCGCCAAAGAGATGGCCGCAGGCAATCCCAGCGCTGCAGCGCCCCCCCCTGCCGCCAGCAGCGATGCCGGCAAGCCGGCCACACCCTCTCCGGCCAGCCCCCCCTCGGGAGGCGCCGCCTGATGGAAATCATGCAGGTGATGGGCTCGCTGGTCTGCACCAACAGGGTTCCGGGCTTCGCCCACCAGAACCTGCGCATCCTGCGCACCCCCAAGGGCAAGCTCAGCGTGGCCTGCGACCCGGTGGGCGCCTCCCCAGGCAACTGGGTGTTCACCGCCAGCGGCTCCGCCGCCCGCTTCGCCACCGGCAATGGCGACCTGCTCACCGATCTGACGATCGGCGGCATCATCGACCACTGGTCGCCGGACGGTTAGGGGATTTCCCCCTCAGGCTGGCCGATCCGGCCTGAGTCCATTCCGTTCTCTGCGCACCACTCACCGGGCACCGTCCCCTTCCGCCATGGCCACTCCACGATCCCGAGCCGCCGACGCCAGAACCAGCGCTGCTCCAGCGGCGGCCGCCACCACACCGGTGACGGCCATCCCGGCTCCGGCAACGGCAGCTCCGGCGAAAGAGGCGGCGGCGGCAAAACCGGCGGAAACGCCGGCCCTTACCGTCACCGCTCAGACGGTGTCCTCCAGCCCGGCCCCCGCCGCCCGGACCACAGCAGCCCGGGCCACCGCCGCCAAGTCCCGCACGGCGGCGACCAGCACCAGCCGCCGCAGCGGCGCCTCAGGCTCCACCGGCGGCAACGCCGGTGGCACCAACCGACCCACATCCCCCCGATCGAGCACCTCCATGGCCTCTCCCGTTCACGGCATCGCCCTCGGCATGATCGAAACCCGCGGACTGGTGCCGGCGATCGAAGCCGCTGATGCCATGACCAAGGCCGCCGAAGTGACCCTGATCGCCAGGGAGTTCGTGGGCGGCGGCTACGTGACCGTGATGGTGCGCGGTGAGACCGGCGCCGTGAACGCCGCGGTCCGCGCCGGCGCCGATGCCTGCGAGCGCGTCGGCGACGGTCTGGTGGCCGCCCACATCATTGCCCGTCCCCACGGCGAAGTGGAACCCGCCCTGGCCGGCAGCACCGACATCGCCCGTCGCCTCTGATGGAAACGGACGCCGTTCATCCGCGCGTCCTGGGCTACCTGGGGCGCGCCCTCAGCCTTGAGCTGAGTGCTGTTCAGCAGTACATGACCCAGGCCTCCCTCGTGGGGCTCTGGGGTGATGAGGCCGCTGCCGACCGCTTCCGCCAGGAAACGGTTGAGGAGATGCAGCACGCTGAGCGGATCGTGCAGCAGATGCTGTCGCTTGGTGTCGCACCGGCAGCCTCTCAGCTGCATCCTGTGACCCACGCGGCGGATCTGGTGGGGCTGCTCGAGCACAACGCCGTGCTGGAGCAGCAGCTGATCGATCATTACGACGAAGCCAGCCGCTTCTGCCAGCTGGTGGGCGATCAGGCCAACGGCGAGTTCTTCGCTGCGCTGCTGGAGGATGAGCAGCATCACGGCCGTGATCTCGAAGCCTGGCTGCAGGAACTCGGCGGCCGCCGCCGCCGCGGCTACGCCCGCTACGGAGCCATGGCCCCCGCCAACAACGGCCCACGCGGCACTTCCCAGCGCAATCCGTCTCAGCGCGACCTGTCCCGGCGCGCCAGCTTCTGACGGGTCGCCGTTTCACGGTGCATGTGCCGCTGTTCTCCATCAGGCTTCCGGCGCCTAGATTCCGCCGCTTACGGCCCTGAACCGGATCCCACCGCGGATGTCCGTCTCAGGGCCCGCATCCTTCTCCCCGCTTGAGCGACGCCCTTCCCCTACCGCTGCAGTTCACCTGGCTGATCCCGGTGTATGGCTTCAGCGGCATGCTGCTGTCGCTGCCCTGGGCCATGGGCTGGATCAAGCGCAACGGTCCGCGCCCCGCCGCCTACCTCAACCTGCTGGTCACCCTTCTGGCGGTGATCCACGGCAGCCTGGTGATCCGTGAGGTGGTGCAGATCGGTCCACAGCATCTGGATTTCGCCTGGTTCCAGGCGGCCGATCTCGACCTGCGCATCGGCTTCGACCTCTCGCTCACCAATCTGGCGGCGCTGGAGCTGGTGACCACCATGAGCCTGGTGTGCCAGGTGTTCGCCCTCGGCTACCTCGACAAGGAATGGTCGCTGGCCCGTTTCTACGCGCTGGTGGGCTTCTTCGAAGGAGCGATGAGTGGCGTGGTGATGAGCAGCAACCTCTTCATCAGCTACTTCCTGCTGGAGATGCTCACGCTCTCCACCTATCTGCTGGTGGGCTTCTGGTATGCCCAGCCGCTGGTTGTCACCGCAGCCCGCGACGCCTTCCTCACCAAGCGCGTGGGGGATGTGCTGCTGCTGATGGGTGTGGTGGCCCTCTCGGCCATGGCCGGCTCGATGGAGTTCAACGATCTCTATGCCTGGGCGGGAGAAGCCCGCGAGCAACAGCTGATCAGCCCGCTGGCGGGCACCCTGCTGGGGATCGCCCTGATCGCCGGCCCGATGGGCAAGTGCGCCCAGTTCCCGATGCACCTCTGGCTGGATGAGGCGATGGAGGGTCCCAACCCCGCCTCGATCCTGCGCAATTCGGTGGTGGTGACCTGCGGCGCGATCGTGTTGCTCAAGCTGATGCCGATCGTGGCCCTTTCGCCGTCGGCCACCACGGTGCTGCTGGCGGTGGGCGCGATCAGCGCCATCGGCGGAGCCCTGGTGGCCATCGCCCAGGTGGATCTCAAGCGTGCCTTCAGCTACTCCACCACCTCCTATCTGGGGCTGGTGTTCATCGCGATCGCCTTGCAGAAGCCAGGGATCGCCCTTCTCTTTCTGTTCGCCCACGGCCTGGCCCGCGCCCTGCAATTCATGAGCGTGGGCAGCATCATCGCCACCACCAACTGCCAGGACCTCACCGAACTGGGTGGATTGGGCAGCCGGATGCCCGCGACCTCCCTGGCCTTCCTGGTGGGAGGAGCCGGGCTTGTGGGTCTGCTGCCGCTGGGCTGCTTCTGGTGCTATGGGCTGATGGTGAACAACCTCCTGAGCGAATCCCCCCTGTTCGCCGCCGTGTTCCTGCTCACCAACCTGCTCACAGCCGCCAATGTGGTGCGGGTGTTCCGGTCGGTGTTCCTGGGCCGCGTCATGCCCAAGACCCGCCGCACCCCTGAGGTGATCTGGTGGATGGCCCTGCCGATGGTGAGCCTGGCGGTGATCGTGCTGCTCCTGCCTTTGATCATGCAGCGGATCGATCCCGTGCCCGGCATTGCCTCCTTCCCGCTGCCGGTGGCTCTCGCCGTGGCGGGCAGCGGAGCTGCAGGCGTGCTGATCGGCTGCCTGCTGCCGCAGGACCAGTTCTGGTCACGCTCCAGCCAACCCGGCCTGCGTGTGGTGCAGGACCTGCTGGCCTCCGACTTCTACACGCCGGTGATCTACCGCTCCACCATCGTGAATCTGGTGGCGGGCATGGCCCGCGCCACCCGTTGGTTCGATCTGAACGTTGTCAAAGGTCTGGTGGACGGCGTCGGCCGCCTGTCGCTGGCCACTGCCGAAGGGCTGAAGCTGAGTGTGAGCGGCCAGCTGCAGAGCTACGTGCTCACCCTGATCGTGGCGATCGTGCTGCTGCTCGGGGCGCTGCAGTGGATCCGACTGGGCTTCTGAGGAGATTCGATCGATGTTGCTCTCCTCCCTGCTGCTCGTTCCCTTCCTCGGCACCCTGGCCCTGCTGCTCTGGCCGTCGTCGCCCAGCCCGCAGCGACTGCGCCTGATCGCCATCGCCATTCTCAGCGTGCAGCTGCTGCTCTCGCTGGTGGCCCTGGGCCGCTTCGATGTGCACCAGAGCGGCATGCAGCTGGTTGAGCTGCAGCCCTGGGTGCCGGGCATCGGCCTCGACTACAGCCTCGGCATCGATGGCCTCTCCCTGCCGCTTGTGCTGATCAACGCCGCCCTGAGCCTGGTGGCCGCGGTGATCACCCGCGACATCGACAAGCGGCCGCGCATCTACTTCGCGATGCTTCTGCTGATCAGCGGTGCTGTGAACGGCGCCTTCCTGGCCCAGAACCTGCTGCTGTTCTTCCTCTTCTATGAGCTGGAGCTGATTCCGCTCTGGCTGCTGATCTCCGTGTGGGGCGGCACCAACCGCACCTACGCCGCCACCAAGTTCCTGATCTTCACCGCCATCTCCGGGATGCTGATCCTGGGTGCCTTCCTGGGGCTGGCACTGCTCACCGGCAGCGTGGACTTCAGCCTCACACCGGTGCTGAGTGAGCGCCTGTCGATGGGGGGCCAGCTGCTCCTGCTGGGGGCCCTGCTGATCGGCTTCGGCATCAAGATCCCACTGGTTCCGCTGCACAACTGGCTGCCCGATGCCCACACCCAGGCCTCCACGCCGGTGTCGGTGCTGCTCGCCGGGGTGCTGCTCAAGCTCGGCACCTATGGGCTGCTGCGCTTCGGCCTGGGGCTGTTCCCCGAGGCGTGGGCCAAGCTGGCGCCTGCCCTGGCAATCTGGGCGGCGATCTCGGTGCTCTACGGCTCCCTGGCCGCCATCGCCCAGACCGACATGAAGCGGATGGTGGCCTACAGCTCCGTGGGCCACATGGGCTATGTGCTGCTGGCCGCCGCGGCCAACACGCCGGTGAGCCTGCTCGGGGCTGTGTTCCAGATGGTGAGCCACGGCCTGATCTCGGCCCTGCTGTTCCTGCTGGTGGGGATCGTGTACCGCAAGACCGGCACTCGCGATCTGGAGGTGCTGCGCGGCCTGCTCAATCCCGAGAAGGGCCTGCCCTTCACCGGCTCACTGATGATCGTGGGTGTGATGGCCAGCGCAGGCCTGCCCGGCATGGCGGGGTTCATCTCCGAGTTCCTGGTGTTCCGCGGCAGCATCACCGAGTTTCCGGTTGCCACGCTGCTCTCGATGGTGGGCTCCGGCCTGACGGCCGTGTACTTCCTGCTGCTGGTGAACCGCGCCTTCTTCGGCCGGCTGGCCATCACCCCAACCACGGGCGATGCCCTGGTGGATACCCGCCTGGATGTGCGCCTGGCGCCGGTGGCGCCAAGGGAAACCATTCCCGCCATCGCCCTGGTGGCTGCCGTTGTGGTCCTGGGCCTGCTGCCCTCCAGCCTCAGTCGGCTCAGCGAGGTGGCCACCACCACCATGGCCTCGGCCTCGCAACTGTCCTCCGGCCTGGCATCCGGCCTGGCATCCGCAGTGAGCGCTGGGGGGGTGGGCTGACATGCCGATTATTCCCGCCGAGCTCGTTCAGGCCAATCCTTCCCTCAACCGGGAGGAGATCCAGGCACGGCTGCTGGCCGGCCAGACCCTGCTGAACGACAGCGCCGACCACCTGCTCCAGGTGGTGGCTGTGCTCGAGAGCTACGGCATCGTGCTCGATGCCTACAGCAAGAACCTGATCTATCAGGCCGAGCATCAGTTCCTCAACCCACTGGCGCTGTTCAAGTATCTGGATGGCGATCTCAGCCCCGCCAAGATCTGGCGGCACCTCAACCACGACCGCATCAACTTCGAGTATGCCGAGTACTGCATGAAGGCCATGCTCTGGCACGGCACAGGCGGCATGGATGCCTACTTCGATGGCGAGGCCTTCGCCGCCAACTGCGCGGGGGTCATCGCCGCCAAGCGGCGCCGTGATCCCTTGCTGGCCCTGCTGCATCCCCTGGCGCCCGCCTTCCTGCCGGAGCTGATCCGCACCGCCGCCACCACCCATGCCCTGGGCCAGTTCTGGCGGGTGATGAGCGATCTATTCCTTGATCTGGCGGCGGCCGAACGCGACGGCCGCGTGCGCTCGATCCCGGCGGTGGTGGACTTCATCAAGGACGGGCTGGTGGCGGCCGCAGCCAATCCGATCCAGTACGGGGTGAGCATCGGCGGTGAGCAGTTCTGGATCCTGCCGCCAGAAGCGAACCTCACCTTCCTGGTGGATGTGGCCGTGCCCTATGTGGAAGCGGTGTTCCTGCGCGGCACGCCCTTCCTGGGCACCGTGAGCTTCAACGCCCAGGCCCAGCAGATCTCCCCCGATCAGGCTCAGTTCGCCTACGGAGCGCTCTACGCCGATCCGCTGCCCACCATGGGCGCCGGGATTCCGCCGAGCCTGCTGATGCAGGACATGTACCGCCACCTGCCCGAAGCCCTGCACACCTGGTACCTGCAGCGCAGCCGCGGCGAAGGGGATGTGCGGGTGAAGATCTGCATGAGCTTCCAGAAGGCGATGTTCTGCGTCACCAACGCCGCCATCAACGGCACGATGCCCCACCCGCTCGACAGCCAGGATCCGGTTCAGCGCAGCGCCAACGCCGCTTACGCCCAGGCCTGGGCCACGCGCCTGGCAGCCGGCCGCACCGACTGCCTGGCGCTCTGAGGCCCGTGCCGGCGGAGTTCTAGCCTGAGCCCATGGAGCACCAGTGGAACCCCCGCCCCAAGCCCGATCGTGTGGAGTGGCTGGAGCGGCGCGTCGAGTTCGAGGACTACGCCAGCAACCGCGACTTCCTGGACCGCCTCAACGACTTCTGCGAACAGCAGGGCCGCTACCCGGACATCAGCTTCGGTCGCACCTACGTGAACATCACCCTACGGGCCGAGTCCGAGGACGCGCCGATCGGCGAGGCTGACCATGCCTTCGCCGCGGCGATCGATGGCCTCCTCTGAGCACCACGCCCGGCCAGCCGGCAGCACTGAGCCGCAGCAGGCACCTGACGACACACCGGTGAACCTGGAGGCGGCCTTTGAGGGAGCCCAGGTGCAGCAGGTGCTTGAGCAGCTCGATCAGGAGCTGATCGGCCTGCGACCCGTGAAGACCCGCATCCGCGAGATCGCCGCCCTGCTGGTGGTGGAACGGGCACGGAAGCAAGTGGGGCTGGCCACCACGGCGCCGAGCCTGCACATGTCATTCACCGGCCGCCCCGGCACCGGCAAGACCACGGTGGCGGCCCGGATGTCGCAGATCCTGCACCGGCTCGGCTATGTGCGCAAGGGCCACGTGGTGACCGCCACCCGCGACGATCTGGTGGGGCAGTACATCGGCCACACCGCGCCGAAAACACGGGAGATGCTCAAGAAGGCGATGGGCGGCGTGCTGTTCATCGATGAGGCCTACTACCTCTACCGCCCGGAGAACGAGCGCGATTACGGCGCCGAGGCGATTGAAATCCTGCTGCAGGTGATGGAGAACAATCGCGATGATCTGGTGGTGATCTTCGCCGGCTACAAGGAGCGTATGGATGTGTTCTACCAGAGCAATCCTGGGCTCTCCTCGCGGGTGGCCAACCACATCGATTTCCCCGATTACTCCGCCAAGGAGCTGCTGGCGATCGCGCAACTGATCCTCGCGGAAGAGAACTACCGCTTCAGTGAAGAAGCCCTGGCCGCCTTCGCCGACTACATCCAGCGGCGCATGCAGCTGCCCTTCTTCGCCAATGCCCGCTCGATCCGCAATGCGATCGACCGAGCCCGCATGCGCCAGGCCAACCGCCTGTTCAACCGCATGACCAGTGGCGGCATCACCAAGCTGGATCTGATCACTCTGGAAGCGGAGGACATCACCGCCAGCCGCGTTTTCTCCGGCGAAGTGGAGGGCCTCGATCCGGCCGCCCCGCTGACAGCCAGCTGACGATCCCAGCCAGGCCGCAGCCTCAGCGCCGACGACATGATCAGCGCCGACGACGTGAATCGATCTGCAGCAGGTCGCGCACCTGCTGCAGCTGACGGCCTAGCTGTGGATCGGCGTTGATCTTCTTTTCGACCTGATCCACGGCGTACATCACCGTGGAGTGATCCTTGCCGCCGAACTCATCACCGATGCGCGGCAACGACAGGTTGGTGCTCTGACGCATCAGATACATGCCCGCCTGGCGGGCCTGGCTCACCGCCCGCTTGCGGCTCGGGCTCTTCATCTCCTCCACCGAAACCCCGAACACCTCCGCCACCTTGCCCAGCACCTGGGCCGGCGTGACCTCCACCTCCAAGCCACTGGGATCGAGCATCGGCGCCACCGATTCCACCGTCATCGGCAGGCCGGTGATCGAGGCGAAGGCCACCGCCCGGGTGAGGGCGCCCTCGAGCTCGCGGATGTTGGAGGTGAAGCGGCCAGCCAAGTACTGAATCAGATCGCGCGGCAGCCTGACGCGCTCCTGCTCGGCCTTCTTGTGCAGGATCGCCATGCGGGTTTCCAGGTCGGGGGCCTGGATGTCGGCGATCAGGCCCATCGAAAAGCGCGAAATCAAGCGCTCCTGTAGGCGCGGGATCTGGGAGGGGGGGCGATCGGAGGCGATCACGATCTGGCGGCCGGCCTCATGCAGGGCGTTGAAGGTGTGGAAGAACTCTTCCTGGGTGTATTCCTTGCCTTCAATGAACTGAATGTCGTCCACCAGGATCAGATCGGCGGCGCGGTAGCGGTCGCGGAACTTCTGCATGCCGTCCTTGCGGATGGCCTGGATCAGATCATTGGTGAAGGTCTCGGTGCTCACGTAGGCCACGCGGGCCTCGGGATCGATCTCAAGCCGGTAGTGGCCGATGGCCTGCATCAGGTGGGTCTTGCCCAGACCCACACCACCGCAGAGGAACAGCGGGTTGAACTCGCGGCCGGGGGCTTCCGCCACAGCCAGGGCCGCCGCATGGGCCATGCGGCTGTTGGGGCCCACCACGAAGCGGTTGAACACGTAGCGGGGATTCAGCCCCGGCACGAGGCGTCGCGGCGTCTCACCGGTGGCGGTGGCGGAGGCTGTGGTGGCGGCGGAGGTGCCATTGCCGCCGAGGCTGTCATTCGCCTGGTGACCATTGCGGCCATCGCGCGATTCGCCGACAGGCGCAGCCCCGGCCGCCGTGCGGAGGCCAGCGTCGATTGCAGCCTCATCGGCAGCGGCCTCCACCACGACACTGATCCGGCGACCGGCGATCTCGCTGGCCACTGCGGCGATGGTGGTGAGGTAGTTCTTTCGCAGCCAGGTGCAGGCGAAGGCATTGGGAGCCAGCAGCTCCAGCTGGTCCGACTGGAGCACGGAGCAGACGGCCGGCCGGATCCAGGTCTCGAAGGTGGGCTTGGAGAGATTGCCCTGCAGGGCCTGCTGAACCTGACGCCACAGCTCGTCCCCCTGCTGCACCGCCACGACCAACCACCCCGGGGTCGGATCTTAAGGGCGAGGCGCCGCTTGGTCCGTCTTTAATGAAGCCAAATCCAACCCTGGCCGTTCGGCTCTTCGCATGACCCCACAGTCGCGTGTGCACCGCCACGCCACGGTGCTGGCCACCATGTTCGGCATCAGCCTGGCCAGCTTCACGCTCAGCGGCTGCCGGGACGGGCTGTCCGGGCTGCCAGGCCTGGGCGGCAAAGGCGGCGACCCGGCCCGTGTCAGCGATGCCCCCCCCAGCGCCCCGCTGCAGCCAGGCAACAACTTCATCGTCAACGCCGTGGCCAAGGTGGGGCCGGCGGTGGTGCGGATCGACACGGTGCGGCGCGTGATCAACCCACTCGGCGGGCTGTTCGGCAGCGGTCCCTCGATCCAGCAGCAGCAGGGCCAGGGCTCGGGCTTCATCACCCGCTCCGATGGGGTGATCCTCACCAACGCCCACGTGGTGGATGGGGCCAATGAGGTGGATGTGACCCTGCCGGACGGCCGCAGCTACAGCGGCAAGGTGCTCGGCGCCGACCCCGTGACCGACGTGGCGGTGGTGAAGGTGGCGGCAAGCGGGCTGCCGGTGGCACCGCTGGGGGATTCCAGCAAGGTTCGCCCTGGTGAATGGGCGATCGCCATCGGCAACCCCCTCGGCCTCGACAACACGGTGACGGCGGGGATCATCAGCGCCGTGCAGCGCACCAACGCCATTGGCGAGGGCCAGCGGGTGCCCTACATCCAGACCGATGCGGCCGTGAACCCCGGCAACAGCGGCGGCCCGCTCATCAATGACCGCGGCCAGGTGATCGGCATCAACACCGCCATCCGCCAGGCACCGGGCGCCGGCCTGAGCTTCGCGATCCCGATCAACCTGGGCCGGCAGATCGCCGCCCAGATCATTGAGCGGGGCCGCGCCTCGCACCCCTACATCGGTGTGCGGCTTCAGGCGCTCACACCCCAGCTGGCCCGTGAGGTGAACGCCACCAACGCCGAATGCCGCCTGCCGGAAACCAACGGCGTGGTGGTGGTGGAGGTGATGCCCGGCAGCCCGGCCGAACGCGGTGGCCTGCGCCCCTGCGATCTGATCGAGAAGGTGGGCAGCACCGACGTGGACAATCCCTCCGAAGTGCAGGTGGCCGTGGACCAGGGCCAGGTGGGCCAGAGCCTGAGCCTGCAGGTCCAGCGGGGCGCCAGCCAGCTGAACCTGAAGCTGCAACCTGCTGAACTGCCTCGGCAACGCTGATGCGAACCCTGGTGGTGCTGGCCCGCTGGCCGGCACCAGGGCGGTGCAAGCGGCGGCTGGCCCGCAGTTGCGGTTCGGCCGTGGCGGCAGCACACATGCAGTGGGCCCTCACACGCCACACCGTGGCGGTGGCCAGGGCCGCAGCGGGACGCAGCGGGGCGCAGCTCTGGCTGGCCGCTGACGGCCTGGGGCCGAGGGCCCTCAGACGCTGGGGGGTGGAACTCGGGGCAGAGCGGAGCCAGGCCCAGGGAGGCGGCGGCCTGGGCACGCGCATGCAGCGGCAGCTCAGGCGGGGGTTCAGGGCGGGCGCTGAGCAGGTGGTGCTGATCGGCAGCGATCTTCCCGGCCTGGACTGCACCGATCTGACAGCGGCCTTTGCCGCTCTGGACCACAAGCCCCTGGTGCTGGGACCGGCCGGCGACGGCGGCTACTGGCTGATCGGCCTAAACCGCCAGGGATTTGCCCAGGCCGGCGCCAAGTTGATGAGCGGTGTGGCCTGGGGGAGCTCGCAGGTTCTGGCGGACACCCTGGGCCGGGCCGCCCAGCTGGAGCTCGCCTGCACGCTGCTGCGGCGGCAGAACGACCTGGACCGGCGCGGCGATCTCGAGCCCTGGCTGCGGCCGCGGGCGGAGCATTCGAGCCGCTGATGGCGGCCCCACTGGCTGTGGTGATCCCCTGCCTGGAGGAGGCCGATCGGCTGCCGCTGCTGCTGGCGGATCTGGCGACAGCACCGCCTGGCCTGATTGCGGAGTGCCTGGTGGTGGATGGCGGCAGCAGCGATGGCAGCGGCACCCTGGCGCAGCTGGCCGGTGCGCGGCTGCTGCGCAGCGCCCGGGGCCGTGGACGGCAACTGCAACGTGGCATCGCCGCCAGCATGGCTCCCTGGCTGCTGCTGCTGCACGCTGACGCCCGCCTGCAGCCGGGCTGGGCCGAGGCTGTGCAGCGCACCATCACAGCAGCGGCAGCCGACAGCCCGGGCGCCTGGTGCTTCGATCTGGCGGTGCGCGGTGCTGCTCTGAACCTGCGGCTGCTGGAGATCGCCGTGGCCTGGCGCACACGCCTGCGGCAGTTGCCCTACGGCGACCAGGGCCTGCTGCTGCCGCGTCAGGTGCTGGAGAGCTGCGGCGGTGTCCAGCCCCTGCCGCTGATGGAGGATCTGGATCTGATGCTGCGGCTGCGGCGCATCACCAGCATCCGCAGCCTGGGGGTCCCGCTGCAGGTGGATGGTCGCCGCTGGGACCGCCACGGCGTGCTGCGCACGGCCTGGCGCAATGCAGCGCTGCGGCGCGCCTGGCGGCGGGGCTGCAGCAGTGAGCAGCTGGCCGAGCGCTACTACGGGAACGCCACCGTCTAAGGCGAGTACCAGAAGGCGCAGCGGCGGTTCTGGGGCTCCAGCTCCCAGCCCTGGGCGCTGTAGAAGGCCACCACATCGGGGTCGGCGAACAGGCTCACCCGCTCCACCTGCATCGCCCGCAGGCGATCCAGCACGTAGCCCATCAGCTGCTTGCCAAGGCCGGCCCCCTGATAAAGGGGGTGCACCGCCACATCCCAGACCGTGGCCTCGATCACACCATCACCGGTGCAGCGGGCGAAGCCCACCAGCCGCGGCAGGCGGGGATCGTGGCGCCAGAGTCCGACCACCAACAGGCTGTGCTGCAGAGCCTTGCGCACCCGCCGCAGCGGCCGGCGGCTCCAGCCCACGGCATCGCAGAGCTGCTCGAGCTCGAACAGATCGATCTCACGCTCCAGGCTGAGCACGAGGCTGAGCTGTGGGTTCGGGGTGGTGCACAGCCGGTGCCCCTGGCCATAGAGGCCGTGGAGGCCATCCAGGTCGGTGGCGGTGGTTGAAACCATGGTTTCGATCCTGCCCCACGCCAGCAGCAACTGGGGCAGGCTGGAGACCGTTCCCCTACCGGAAGCCCCTGAACCGCTCTCCCCTGCTGGTCTGCGTGCACGGCTGGCTGCTCTCCGGTCGGCTGTGGCAGCCACTTCGGCAGCAGCTCAGCCCCCGCTGGCAGCTCTGGACGCCGGATCTGCCGGGCTTCGGTGATGCGCTGCGGCCCCGCGGACTGCAGCCCAGCCTGGTGAGCTATGGCCGCTGGCTGGCCGAGGAAGCCCGGCGCCAGGCCGACGGCCGGCCACTGGTGCTGATCGGCCACTCGCTGGGGGGCAGCCTGGTGTTGCACGCGGCCGCGCAGCTGGGCGAGCAGCTGCGTGGGGTGGTGCAGGTGGCAGCAGGCGGCGGCGTCTACCAGCCGCGGCCGTTCCGACTGGTGCGCCGCGGCGGTGCCGGCTTCCTGCGCTGGCGGCCGGGCTGGCTCGCGCAGCTGCCGGGCACCGAAGCGATCCGCAGCCCCCTGGTGGCGGATCTGCACGCCGCCCGCGGGCTGCTCGCCTGCAGCATGCAGCAGGGTGCCGTGCGCCGGCTGCCGGCGATGGCGGCCGCACTCACGGTGCCGAGCCTCTGGATCGCCGGCAGCCGCGACACGGTGATGGAGCCGCGCTACGTGCGCCATCTGGCCGGCTACAGCCGCGAGCACCGCTTTGCCCTGCTGGAGGGGGAGGGTCACCTGCCGATGTGCTCAGCGCCGGCAGCCCTGGCCGCGCTGATCGACGCGTGGCTGCAGCAGGATCTCGACCTCTCGCCCGCAGAGAGAAACGAAGACCGAGCCGCAGATGGCGCCGGGCCCCGCGACCAGTTGGAGGCTGATCAGAGCCTGGCCAAGCCTCGCTCCTGAAGATCGGCGAGCTGCGCATAAAGCCCACCCGCAGCCCGCAGGGCGGTGTGGCTGCCCTGCTCGATCAGGCGACCGCGCCGCAACACCAGGATGCGATCGGCAGCCTCAACCGTGGCCAGGCGATGGGCGATCACGATGGCGGTGCGCTGGCGCAGCAAACGATCGAGGTCGCGCTGCAGGGTGGCCTCCGTGGAGGGATCAAGGAAGGCCGTGGCCTCATCCATCACCAGCACCGAGGGATCACGGATCGCCACCCGGGCCACAGCCAGCAGCTGACGCTCCCCGGAGGAAAGGTTGCCGCCACGCTCGCGCAGCTCGGTCTTAAGACCGGCGGGCAGGCGCTGCAGCAATGGATCGAGGCCCAGTTCGGCGCAGAGGCGTTGCAGGTCGGGGTCGCTGATCGGCGCATCGAGGCGCAGGTTGTCGGCCACGTTGCCGCTGAACAGGAACGTGTCCTGCAGCACCACACCGAGGCGCTGGCGCAGGGTGGGAATCGGCAGCTGGCGGATATCGATGCCATCCAGCAGGATCCGCCCCTGCTGGGGCTCGTAAAGCCGGCAGAGGAGGCGGATCACGGTGGTCTTGCCGGAACCGGTGGGGCCCACCAGCGCCACGTGCTCGCCGGGTTCGATCCGGAAGGAGAGATCCGTGAGGATCGGCTCGTCGTCGCGATAGGCGAAGGAGACGTTCTCGAAGATCACCTCACCGGCGCTGCTGCGCTGACCGCCGCTGGCCACGGCCGCAGCCGAGCGTTCACCGGCGGGGAGCTCACTGATCTCCACCTGCTCTTCCAGAAGCTCCCCGATCCGCTCCACGGCGGTGAGTCCCCCCTGGATCTGGGTGAAGCGCTCGGCCAGCTGGCGCAGCGGATCGAACAGGCGCTGGGAAAAGAGGATGAAGGTGGTGAGGGTGCCGAGGCCCATGGCGCCGGTGGTCACCATCCAGCCTCCCAGGGCCAGCACCGCGGCGATCGCCGCCAGCGACACCCACTCGATCAGGGCGGAAATGGCCGAGTCGTAGAAGATGGTTCCGGTGACGGCCTGGCGATAGGCGCCAGTGGTGCGGGCAAAGCGATCGGCATTCCAGGCCTCACGCCGGAACATCTGCACCACCTCCAACCCCTGCAGGTTCTCCTGCAGATCGGCATTGAGCTGGCCCAGCTCCTCACGCACGCGGTAGTTGGCCTTGCGGTAGCGCCGCTGCAGCCAGAGCATGGTGAGCGTCACCGGCACCTGCGTGGCCAGCAGCAGCAGCCCCAGGCGTGGTTCGATCGCGATCATCGTGCCGGCGATCACCAGCAGGGTCACCAGATCCGCAAGGATCCCCACGGCGCCGCTGCCGAACACCTCCGCCAGGGCGTCCACATCACTGGTCAGCCGCGTCAGCAGCTTGCCCACCGGCGTGCGGTCGTGGAAGCGCAGTGAGAGATCGAGCGCGTGGGCGAAGAGGTCGTCGCGGATGCGGGCGGTGAGCCGCTGCCCCACCGCCTGAACGTTGAAGCTCTGCACGCCCTGCAGCCCCAGGCGCACCAGAACGGCAACCAGCAGCAGCAGCACCAGGGTGCGCAGCTGGGCGCTCACCGCCATCCCCTGCAGCCAGGGCAGCACCGGCTCGTGGCGCAGTGCGGAGATGGCCTGACCCACCAGCAGCGGCTGCACGGCGGCGGCACCCGCCACCGGGATCAGAAGCACCAGGGTGAGGAGAAGGCGGCGGCGGTCGCGGCCCAGATACGGAAGCAGCCGCAGCAGCCGCTGGCGATCGCGCGCAGCCATCAGGCTGGGGAGGCTGGAGCCAGCGCCGCCGCCGGCACCTGGCTCGCGGCGGGGCTGGGGCTGGCACTGACGGCGGCGATCTGATCCACGATTGCCTGCAGCGGCCCGTGGTCGAGCCGCAGGGCGAGCGGATGGCCCACCAGCCGCGCGGTGGAGTGGAAGAGGTCCTCGATGGCGATCAAGCCGTTCTCCTCGAGGGTGCGGCCGGTGGCCACCAGATCCACGATCGCCTCGCTCATGCCGGTGATCGGGCCGAGCTCCACCGAGCCGGCCAGATGAATCAGCTCCACCGGCAGATCGAGGGCCTCGAAGTAGGCCTCGGCGCAGCGGGTGAACTTGCTGGCGATGCGGCAGTGGGCCGGCAGATCGGCGGCGCGTCGGTAAGGGCTGCTGGCCTTCACCGCCACGCTCATGCGGCAACCACCGAATCCCAGATCCACCAGCTGGGCCACGGGCAGCTGGTGCTCACGCAGCACGTCGTAGCCCACCACACCCAGCTGCGCCTGGCCGTAGGCCACATACACAGGCACATCGGCGTTGCGCACCAGCAGCGCACGGGCGCGGCCGCAGGCGCTGGGCACCATCAGCTGGCGGTTGCCCGGTTCGAGCACGGCGGCGAAGTCAAGGCCGGCGGCGGCGAAGCGAGCCACCGAGTCCTTGAGCAGCGCTCCTTTGGCCAGCGCAACGGTGATCATGTAAGGCAGCCTGAACCGGGACTTTAACGATGCAGCAGCCGGTCGCCGCCACCAGCCCCACGCCGACCAGCCCGGCTGCTGCCGGCTGTTCAGCGCTGCAGGTGGTGCTGATCCCGGTGCTGAACGACAACTACGTCTTCGTGCTGCACGCTGGCGTCCCCGGGCCGGCGGTGGTGGTGGATCCGGCCGTGGCTGAACCGGTGATCGCCTGGCTGGAGCAGCGGGGGCTGGAGTTGACGGCCGTGCTGCAGACCCACCACCACCGCGACCACATCGGCGGCACCCCGGAACTGCTGCGGCGCTGGCCCGGCGCCCGGGTGATCGCCAGCGCCGCCGACCGGGCGCGCATCCCGTTCCAGACAGACGGCTTGGCAGGTGGTGATGTGCTGCAGCTGCTGGGGCGCCGCATCGAGGTGCTGGAAGTGCCCGGCCACACCGCCCACCACCTGGCGTTCTTCCTGCCGGTCTCCGAGGGTGCCGAAGCCGGCGGCTCGGCTGAGCTGTTCTGCGGCGACACCCTCTTCGCCGGCGGATGCGGCCGGCTGTTTGAGGGCACCCCGGAGCAGATGCACCACTCCCTGCAGCAGCTGGCGGCGCTGCCGGCGGCCACGCGGGTGTGGTGCGCCCATGAGTACACCGAGGGCAACCTGCGCTGGGCCGCCGCCCAGGAGCCCGGCGATACGGCCATCAGCGAGCGGCTGGCGGCCGTGCAGGCAGCACGGGCCGCCGGCACCGCCACAATCCCCAGCTCTATCGCCCTGGAGCAGGCCACGAACCTGTTCATGCGCGCCGCCGATGGTGCGGAACTGCGCCGGCGGCGCGGCAGCAAGGACCTCTGGAAGGGCTGACTCCAAACCGAACCAAGCCGAACCGAACCGAGCTGAGCTGAGCTGAGGCGTGCCGAGACGGCTGCGCTCAGAGCACCTGCGGCACCTCGGCGGCGGCGCTGAGCTCCAGCCCACCGGGGAACAGGCGGGCGGGCTCCCCCGGTCGCAGCCGCAGGCGGCAGCGCTGGCCACGGGCGTAATCGGCCGCCAGGGGCAGACGCAGACGCAGGCGCAGCTCGCCGCACTGCACCTGATAGAGCCACTCGCGCCCGAGGAACTCGCGGCCCAGCACCCAGGCCTCAGCTGCTTCGTCCGGGAACAGCTCAAGCCCCAGCGGGCTCACCAGCACCTGCAGCGGCTCATCGGGTTCCGGACGCGGCACGGCCGAGCCGCTTTTCGGCTCCAGCCAGCCCAGCTCAGTGGCCAGGCGAGCGCCCTGCCAGCGTGCCGGCAGCAGGTTGCCCTGCAGCACGAAGCGGCCCACGAAGGCGGTGGCCGGGCGGTTCACCAGCTCGCGCGGGCTGGCGCACTGATGCAGGCGGCCGGATTCGAGCACGGCCACGCGATCGCAGATGGCCAGCGCCTCCTCAGGGTCGTGGGTCACGATCAGGCCGCTGGCACCGCAGCGGGCCAGCACCCCGGGCAATTCGGAGCGCAGCCGCAGGCGCACCTCCACATCGAGGTTGGAGAAGGGTTCATCCAGCAGCACCAGCGAGCTGCCCGGCGCCAGAGCGCGGGCGAGGGCCAGGCGCTGGCGCTGGCCACCGGAGAGCTCGTGGGGATACCGGCGCTCGAGACCCTTCAGGCCCAACAGCTCCAGCAGCCAGGCGGCGCGACTGCTGTCCTGGCCGTGGCGCAACCCGAAGGTGGCATTGCGCCAGGCATCGAGGTGGGGGAAGAGGGCGTAGTCCTGAAACACCATGCCCACACCGCGGCGTTCGGGGGGCAGCCAGCGGTTGGGCCCGGCCACCTCCTGGCCGCCGATCCGCACCACCCCTCGCTCCGGCCGCTCGAAGCCGGCGATCAGGCGCAGCAGGGTGGTCTTGCCACAGCCGGATGGACCGAGCAGACCCACCAGCTCGCCGGGGCGCAGCTGGAAATCGATGGATCGCAGGGTCCAGTCGCCGCTGGCGGCCGGGCCGCTGTAGCGATGCCACAGACCCGAGAGCTCCACCTGGGGCCGCAACGGCAGCTCGGGGGTGGGCAGCTCGGCTCGCATCAGGCGGGTTCGCCATAGGCTCAGCCCCCCATCTTCCCCCGCCATGACCAGCCCTGGCATCGAGGCCGTGATCACCAGCGCCGCCCCGGCTCCCGTGGGCCCCTACAACCAGGCCGTCAAGGCGGCTGGCGTGCTCTATTGCTCCGGCCAGATCGCCCTCGATCCCGCCAGTGGCGCGATGGTGGGCGACGGCGATGTGGAGGCCGAAACCCGCCAGGTGCTGGCCAATCTGCAGGCGGTGCTCACGGAAGCCGGCTGCACGCCGCAGCAGGTGGTGCGCACCACGGTGTTCCTGGCCGACCTGGCCGACTTCGCCAAGGTGAATGCGATCTACGCCGAGGTGTTCGGCTCCGGGGTATCGCCGGCGCGGGCCTGTGTGGAGGTGGCGGCGCTGCCCAAAGGCGCCCGGGTGGAGATCGACTGCATCGCGGTGCTCGGCTGAGGCCGGGCGTGCGGATCAGCTGGGCTGAATCAGGCGGAAGGTGAGGTTGAGGCGCTCCCCCTGCAGCCGCAGCCGCTGCGGCAAGCCGTGCTGCCAGTGGCGCTGGCTGGGCGGATCCATCAGCAGCAGGTCGCCATCGGCCAGGTCGATGGCGAAGGGGGGCTCGCCATCAGCGAGCGGATCGCGCGGCCGAGGCCGGAAGCGCAGCGCGCGGGTGGCGCCGAGGCTGAGGGAGGCGATCGGGGCCCGATCGTCGAGCTCGGCTTCGTCGTCGGCGTGCCAGCCCATGCGATCGGCGCCGCTGCGGTAGCGGTTGAGCAGCAGGCTGTTGAAGCGCACGCCATGCGCAGCCTCAAGCCGGTCACGCAGATCGCTCAGCTCCGGTGTCCAGCCGGTGATGGCCTGGCTGAACCCGCTGTAGCGGTAGGTGCAGCCGGGATCGGCCACCCAGCAGGTGAGCCGCGGTGTGCGGTGGGTCCGGCCGTAAACGACCACCTCGGGTTGCTGCCAGGGCAGTGAGGCCGTCAGCCGGTGGCGCAGCTCCAGCGTGGCCAGGCCACCCTGCTGGAGCCAGCCCGGGGCATGGCGCAGGCGCAGGCCGGGGCGCTCGAGAACAATCACGGCGACGCTGGCCGCAGCCCCTGAGCCTGCAGGGCCTGCGGAGGCGGCAGGGCCGCCACGGCATCAGCCAGCAGCGGCGTGGGGTCAAGCGCCACCATGCCGCCGGGGGTACGCCGGCGCAGCTCCACATGCATGTGTGCCGTGCTGGCACGCCCGCTCTGACCCACGCGGCCGAGGCGTTCGCCGGCGGCCAGCTGGGCGCCCGGGAGCACCGCCGCCTCCAGCAGGTGGGCATAGAGGGTCTGCCAGCCGCGGCCGTGGTCGAGCAGCACGGTCAGGCCGTAGCCGTCGATGTCGTCAACCAGGACCACCCGTCCCGGCAGCATCGCCAGCACCGGTGTTCCCGCCGCTGTGATCAGATCCTGGCCGGCATGCATGCGCCAGGCCTGACGGCTCGGCGACCAGCGCCAGCCGTAGGGGTCCACCTCGGAAGCACGCTCCGGCAGGGGGTACACCAGCTGCAGAGGCTGGCCGGGGCGCAGAACCAACGGTGCGTCAGCGGCTGGAGCAGGCACAAGTTCGGCAACGGGCGTGTCGGGCGGCAGCAGCGCCGGCCGCGGCGGTAGCTCAGCGGGCTGGAGCACGAGGGCCGACGCGAACGAGGCCTGAACCAGACCAACGGCCAGGGCGGCGACCGGGGATAGCCACACGGCGGCCAGCCAGCTGGCACAACGAGGCACAGGGTTGGCCTTGGACATGGCGCCAGGCGGACGATGCAGGCCGTTGTATCGGAGCCCCTGTCAATGCGCCGCCGCTACCGGAACCGGCACTGATCGCGAATGCTTGCGCCAGCGAGCCGACCCATCAGCAGCCCTGAAGACCGAATCCACAGCAGACAGCGGCAGCGCTTTCCACAGCTTTTCCACAGTCCCACCAGGCGAGACTCGCCGCCCCCAGCGGCCTCTGCCCAACATCGGAGGAAAAGCCCTCTCCCATTGACAGCGCCCGAACACCAGCCGGCATCGACAGCCCACATGCCAGAAACAGCCGCAGAACGGCTGCAGTGCAGCAATTCTCATGTCTGGACGCAATAGACATGGTGCGCAGCGACGCCTTTGACGTGCGGCCCCTCCCTGTGGGGTGATGGGTGCAACGAAGCGACGCGGCCTGAATGGCGAACATCCCCGACCACCTGGCCCCTCACGTGAGTGTGGAAAACCAGTTCCCGGAGGATCTGTTCCAGGCCATGGCCCGCTTCATCGCCGCCCACCCCGAATGGGACCAATACCGGCTGATGCAGTCGGCCGTGGCCGGCTTCCTATTCCAGCAGGGCTGCAAGGAACCAGCCGTGGCCCAGCACTACCTGAACGCCCTCTTCCGCCGCCCTGGCCTGGAGGTGGGCTGAGCCGCTCGCTATGGTGCATCCGACGGGGCGTGGCGCAGCTTGGTAGCGCGGGTGCTTTGGGAGCACTAGGTCGCAGGTTCGAATCCTGTCGCCCCGACTGACTTTTCAGGGTTTCGATCCCTCCCCCGGTTGGACGAGGGTTGGACAGAGAGCCGATCAATAGGCCGACCCTGGGAACGCTCTGGCAACAACAGGCCCAGCAAGGGCGGCCGGTGGATCCCCGCGAAACCGATCTTGAGGCCACGATCTGCGCCCTGAAGGCGCTGGATCCCACCATCGTCGGCGTCGCGGTGGAGAAGGCGGAGCGAGAGCTGGAAGCCCTTCGCCACCGCTCCGACACCGCCTCGACCATGGCGACTGTCAACAGCGCCAGGGTGCTGCACTTGCTGGAGAGGTTCGTCGCTTTTGATCTTGAGAACGAGGAAGCCCCCGAGGACTTGGACCGTTTGACGGACCTGCTCAAACTCCTTCCGGTGAGTTTGACAACGAAGCTGCACCCGACCCGGACCTTTGGAGGGAAGCCGGTGGTTGTCCTGGATCGGGCCTACATGCGACGTGGCACCGAAATGGAAGAGTCCATCGCCGTCGAGGAGCTCCCGCCATTCGGAGTCACGGGGGGCGCGTTCAACTGGTCGGAGCTGGCCCTCGCCTTGCGTATCCCCAAGCTGGGGTAGTCGCGACGCAGCGATGCAGATCCGTTCACGATTGGCGGGTTTCGCCTTGGGTCATGCTCACTGGCTCCAGCCATCGGCGAAGAGAGCCGGCCCAGGGCTGATTCAAAGTCTCAGCACGGGTTGGGCTGCGGCTGTCGCCGTGCCAGCCTCAGCAGTGCCGTGATGTCGTGCATCACCGCCTGCATCCCGGCTCGAATCGACCGAAAACCAGCCAGCCTCAGCAGGTTCATGGCTGCGGTTCGCAGTGTTGCCATCGCGCCGGCGCCATTGCCGCGGTAGCGGTGAGCATCCTCGTGGAGCTGGGTGTCTCGGATCCAGTGCCACCCCTCGATGCTCCAGCGGTCTCGTACCAGTTGCAGCAGGGCTTCTGGGGTGGTGCGCAGGCTAGTGAGAAAGAGGTGTCTGGCCTGAAAGGGCTTGCCGTCGCGGCTGCCGGTGGCCGCCACCTCGACGATCCAACTGGTACCGATCCAGGCCTCACGGATGTGCTCCGGTGCCTGTTTGGCCCGCAGCGTCCAGGTGATGGTGCGGCCGTGGCTGATCTCGTGATCCGTTGCCACGAAAAGGGACGTGCCGCTTGCCCTGGAACTGGCTGAGGATCTGGCGATGCAGCGTCTTCTGGTTGGCTTTCACCGTCAGCAGGAAGTCGGCCCCCTGCTCCTGGAGCTGCCGAAAAACGGCTGCTGGGTATGCAGGGCATCCGCCTGGATCAGCACACCCTCCAGATCCAGCTCGCCGAGGAGCTTCTTGAGCACAGCCCGCTCATGGTTTTCGCCCGTGGCATAGCAGGCCTGAGCGATCGCCACGCCAAGGGCGGCGGAGTACAGCGTGACCTGGGCAATGAAGGCCGAACCGCCGCCGCTGGTCGGCTCAATGGAGCCCCTCAGGGTCTTGCCGTCACACACCAGCTGGTCGAGATCCGCTGCGCCGCCTGGGATCTGTGCAATGGTCAAGTCACGGATCGCAGCGCACAGTTCCGCCACATCCACCTGCAGGAAGAAGTAGCGGAACGAGGAATCCGATGGCGGTCGCCGCAGATCAAGGCCCAGCGCCTCGGTGAGAACGACGTGGTGCCGGCGGGCAAAACGTTCCAGATCCCGCAGGCTCTGGCAGCGGCTCAGGATTCCGAGCACGGCCACCAGCAGCAGGTACCAAGCTGGAAACCGTACTCCCCGCCGCATCCGCGCGTCCGGGATCGCCTTGAGGTAGCTGATCAGATCGAGATCGGTTGCGGCAGCAGCGGTTTCAGGCACAAAGCAGGGGCAAGCCCGCTCAGCTCAACCCATGCTGACAGCCCCGACCAGAGCACCTGTGACACACTTTGAATCAGCCCTGAGAGCCGGCCCAAGGGGGCTGCGAGACCTTGATGGATTGGGGGGGGGGGGGGGAAGCGCTCTATGCGGTGGCGGCCATGACTTGGGAGCACTAGGTCGCAGGCTCGAATCCTGTCGCCCCGATTGACTTCTCAGGGATTCGCCCCTTTCCTCGGTTGGACAGAGGCCACTCCTTAGAATCTTTTGGGCCGCCGCCACGTCTCGCGAAGACCTCATACAAGTGGCGGGAAGGGTTACAAATCGCGACAGAACGAGGCGCCGAAGGAGCCTCGAAAGCTCCCGCGCGCATAAATACTGGTGTACCAGTAGCGAAGCGACTAACAAGTGCGCGAGTCAGTCCAAGCACGTTTTCAAGCCCTGATGCGCTGACAGAGCGCGACATTGGCAAATATCCTCAACTGCCTTCAATGCACCAAAGGTCAGCGGTCGGCCACAAGGAGTTGTCATGAACGCATCCCCAAAGTTGGAGTTACTTGAGATTTCCGCATCTGATGCCACGCACTATCCCAACGCAGTGACGAAAGTGCGCAATGGAGATCTCACTGCCCTTGTCGTACGTGGTGTCTATGACGCCGTGGCAATGGCCTGGGCAACAGAGCAGCTGGAATTGGCGGACAGCGGCCGTGGAGTAATGGCCGGAGTGCGTCGCACAACGTTTCCAGAAAAGTTCAACGGCTGGTTTTATGGACAGAACTTAAATCTACTTACTGACGGCTTGGACGAATACTTCAACGAGGGCCCCTCCTATCTGAAGAGACTCGACGCACTACTACCGCGAGGGGAGGGTTTCACCGAACGGTTGTTGCCGCTGCTTTCATCGCTGGATGAAGGCAGGCCATATAGTGCACCCCCAGGACCTAGGCAAGGCAAAAACTACCAAGTGACAACTATTCGTGGTCACGGTTGCAAGGGATACATCCCGCCTCATTGCGATAATGAGCAGGCTCACAATCCCTCCTATGAACATCTACTGACACTTGTTCGCGATGATCTTTTCTCGGTAGTCCTTGCATTCAATAGGCCACAAAGCGGTGGGGTGCTTGAGGTCTATGACTACGTCGTACCTGCATGCGCTAGGGTACCCATCGCGCTGGCATCGACAGTTCTTCGCCCTGATCTGTCGCGAGCATGTTCATTACTTCTGCCCTTATCGCCGGGCGACATCGTTGTCGTTGATTCAGGGCGCCACTATCATCGTGTGACCCCCGTAGAGGGAATAAGAACACGATGGACAGCTTGCAGTTTCATGGCACATGCCATTAATCGGCGTGCTGTCTACTGCTGGGGTTGAGTAAATGCCAAGTAGCCTGCCTCTTTATCTTGAAGCCATACTTGAAGACTTTTTGGAGGGTCATGAATCCCGGTCGATTCACCTTGGCTACTGGCCTGTTGGAAGCAAGATATCCGGTGGCCTGGTTGCTGGGCAGGCTCAGCTAGACGACCTGGTGATCAAGGCAGGAGACCTAGCAGACGGTCTCAGTGTGCTGGACGTTGCGTGCGGGTTGGGCGGGCTGATTGAGAAGCTTAACGCTCGCTATCGGCGATTGGAACTCACAGGGTTGAACATCGATCCAAGACAGCTCAATATCTGCAATAGATTGAGGCCAAAGGCCAACAACATGTTCCGCTGGGTTGAGGCCGACGCAAGCCGTTTGCCATTCCCTGATGCCTCTTTCGATCGATTGTTCTGCGTGGAAGCGATGTTCCACTTCGCATCGCGAGGGGAATTTCTCAGTGAGGCTTTCCGCGTTCTCAAACCTGAGGGGCGGCTCGTTGTAACAGATATCCTGCTGATCATGCCTGCAACTGCCTTCCTTGAAGTGCATGCCCAACTTTTAGCAGGCTATGGCCCATGGCCGGAGCCTTGGATAGCCCCAAGGCAGCTTGTTGAGCATTGTGCGAATGCAGGATTCACGGACATTCATCTCATCAACATTACTGCCGAGACGTTTCCAACCTACCGCTTCATAATGCCATCGCAAGGTGTTTTGTCGTCAGACCCGCTTGCACGCTCCCTCGCTGCGCTCCACGGCCTCCATGCGAATGGAAATCTGGTCTACTGCCTCGGATCTGCACATCGCCATTCTTGGCATTGAATTACAAACGGACAGGATTTGGGTTGCACAATGCAGTCAGAGCAGGCTTAAGTATTGACTTTTTTCTTGGCTCCAGTCAGACCAGGGAAGTCTCTTGTGTGGCCGCCTTTAGTCGGTCTACGACTAATAAGAGTCCTTATGCAGCTAGACTTGGCCTTTGAACTTAACAAACGCTAAGGATCGCTGATACGCGAAGGTTATTCACTAGTTGCGAAAGCCTGTGCAATCGCGCTGGATAAGGGCACAGACTTGACTCATACGCTTTGCGACACCATTGCAAACTCGGATGACCTTACCCCATCAGGCTACATTTACATTGAAAGCAATGCCTGACGCCTGCGTCTCTTAAATCTGGCTTCCCCCATTGTTTTCCTGGCGGAAAGGTTGACTGCTATTATCAGAGTTGACCATGCAGGTTAACAGTGGATTCTTCTGATGCTGAAAGGCGAATTAAGGCCTATGAAGCCGAAGCAATCCCTATTCGACAAGGGCACACAGATGCCGACCCTACGCTATTTTCGCCGTTTGGTCCTTTGATTGGGCGACGAAGGATAGATCCTTTAATGATTGACAATTTGAACTCTGAGGTTGACCTAGAGATTACGGATGGCGTCTCATCGGAGCTGGCCCTCTCACTCGATCTACTTTGCAATACTGGAACAAAAGATCGCAGCCTGCTAACGGTCTTTGCTGAATCTGTAAGTCGTTATGTTCAGTTGGCTCATGGAAGCCGGCCAAGCGAGATCACATTCGATGCCGCTTGGATTGTCAGCCAGTATGCAAATACAGCAAGTCCAATGCACTTTCATTCTGGCGATGTAGCGGGAATTCTGTATTTAAAAACTCCCGCCATGGAGCCGTGCACCTCAAACGATAACTATCTTCTGGGTCGTCGCCGCGGGGAGATCACATTCTTGCATTCAGGCAGGCAGTTCTTGAGTCGCTCAGTTATTAGCTTTGTGCCGGTTGTTGGAGACCTCTATCTTTTTCCTGCTTGGTTGTTGCATGGTGTGGAACCATTTGATGTGCCGGGCGAGCGACGTTCGTTGTCATTTAATGTCAGAGTTGATTGTTCGGATTGATCGCAGATCGATTAGAATTCAGGTTCAGCATATAGCCTTGGAAATAACCAGATAAGCTCTAGTCAGTTAAGGAAACTCTGGACAAACGGGGTTCAGCAACGCTGCTTTGAGCGTTGTTTTGCTCTGAGGTGAAGTGGACTGGTTTTTCTGGACAGGCCCCATCGTTAGCCTTTGAGTCGGGGTACCGCCCCTGAACGGGGCTCCCAACCGATGAGCAAGCGCCGCACCCACAGCCCCGAATTCAAGGCCAGGGTCGCCATGGAGGCGATCAGTGGTCGCAAGACGATCCAGGAGATCGCCGCTGATCACGCCATCCACCCCATCCAGGTCAGTCAGTGGAAGCGGCAGCTTCTGGATGGTGCCAGTGAGCTGTTCACAAGGGGCAGCAAGAGCAAGGACAAGGAAGAAGGCCAGGCCAAGGAGGCAGACCTGTTCCAGCAGATCGGCAAGCTGCAGATGGAGCTGGAGTGGCTCAAAAAAAAATCTCAGCTGCTTTGACGCCCATGAACTGCGAAAACTGGTCGATCACGACCACCCTGAGCTCAGCGTCTGCCGGCAATGCCCGCTGCTGGGCCTGCCGCGATCGACGCTCTATTACCGGCCGGTGTCAGTACGTCAATCGACGCTGCGGATCATGGCCAGGATCGACGCCCTCTACCTGGAGGATCCCTGCAGCGGCAGCCGGCGGATGGTCGCTTACCTGGCCCGAGAAGGGATCCCGATCAGCCGCGGCCGGGTCCGAAACCTCATGCGCCGCATGGGTTTGCGAGCGATCTACCAGAAACCCCGCACCACGGTTCCAGGCGATCCATCCGTGCGATTTCCTTGCCTGGTCGATCTCAGGGAGATCACGTCTGTGGATCAAGCCTGGGCCACCGACATCACCTACATCCCGCTGCAGAAAGGCTTTCTCTACCTGGTGGCGATCGTGGATCTATTCTCCAGGAACGTGCTCAGCTGGAAGCTCTCCAACACCCTTGACACGGAGTTCTGTCTCGATGCCCTGGAGATGGCATTGGAAGGTGGTCGCAGGCCAGAGATCTTCCACTCTGACCAGGGCTGTCAATTCACATCTGGTGACTTCGTGGCCAGGCTGCAGGCTGAGGAGATCAAGATCAGCTGGTCAGGAAGGAAGCGCTGCTACGACAACATCCTCGTTGAACGACTCTGGAGAACCCTCAAGTATGAGGAGGTGTATCTGCGTGCCTACAGCGAGGGCTGGGATGCCGAAATCAGCCTGGCCCGATTCCTGTGGAGGTACTGCCATGTAAGGCCACACAGCTCCCTGGGAGGAAAAACTCCCCATGAGGTCTACACTGAGACCGAACCCTGTTCCTCCCGCCCAGAGTTAACGATTTCAGGGGCCAGAGCTGTCCAGTAAAAGGCACCCACTTCAGTTGGGTGTGCTCAGATCCTTCTCCAGACCGAGGGTGAGCAACGACAACCCCTACTCGGAGTCCCTGTTCCGCACCGTGAAATACCGGCCGGACTATCCGAGGCGTCCTTTCCAGAGCGTCGAGGAGGCCTGCGCCTGGGTGGCGGGGTTCGTGGGCTGGTACAACGATCGGCACCGTCACAGCGGCATCCGGTTCGTGACGCCGTCCCAGCGCCACAGCGGAGAAGCCGTTGCGATCAGCCGCCACCGTGCCGGCGTCTACGAGCAAGCCCGTCAACGTCATCCACGGCGTTGGAGTCGATCCACCCGCTGTTGGAATCAACCGGAGGTGGTCTGGATCAATCCGCCGCCACCAGAAAACGGCGTCACTGCGGCTACGTTGTTGATGGCTGCCTGACCGGCGGCAGGGGCTTCATCTTTCCTGGCAGTCACCGCGTATTGAAGGGTTCTCCCCAAAGCCATTCAACCAGAATATTGTCGTGGCAGCGCTTGCGGCTTGTCAAGCTGATCTTGATCTCCTCCACCTGTGGCCGGGGCACAAAGTCTCCAGAAGTGAACTGGCACCGTTGGTCGAAGTGGAAGATCTGCGGCCTGCGGTCACTGCTGAGGGGCATCTCAAGAGCCTCCCTAGCAGAAATGTGTAGGGGATAAATACTACAAGCCGCGATACCGAGAGACACATAGACCATGGTCGATTGACGAAGGCAAGCGAAACGAAGATAGTGGGAGTACTACCTTTTTGTAAAATGGCACCAACTGTTTACTGGGGAAATGGCCACTACTACGAATTTGTCGCTTCAAATCAGTGGTGGGGAAATGTTGAATATGATGCTAGTCAGCGGACCCATCAGGGGCTGACGGGATACCTCGCTACTGTCACAAGTTCGGGTGAAAATGATTTTATATGGAATAGGTCAAAAGATAACGCACGAATAACAGGCGATGCCTATTTGGGAGGTCAGTTTGTTGGCAATAATAGAACATGGTCATGGAAAACAGGACCGGAAAATGGCAGTTGGTTTTGGGAAAATAACGCAGCAGTTACAGGTTGGTACAGCAATTGGCAACCTCAGGGTAGAAATGGGGATAGCGGGTCGGCAGATTCGCTAGCTATAGGATGGGGCGCTGGAGTATGGGACGATACAAATTCACGTAAAAATTACATCACTGAATACGGATGGTCAGGCCCGCAGTTCACCGTAGGACTCACGGGCGCACCCATCAATGGCATCGAAAATGGCAGCTCAGCAAGATTCACGATCACAGCCAACAAATTTGTTCCAAATGACTACTACGATGTCAGATATTCAAACGATAACAACAACGCCCTCATCAATATTCCACTCACTTTTGGCGGCACGGCCACCCTCGGGGTTGATTATACGGTAAGCTATAGCAATGGCATGGGAGGTAATGGCTCGACTGCCTACATTAAAAATGGCACCTCCGTTGATATCATCATCACGCCAATTAATGACTCAATCTGGGAAAGCACGAAGGACGTAACGGTTACAATCAGCGATAACGACACAAGTAATGATACCTATGCCATAGCCGCAGGCGCAACCACCTTCCAGCGGGCGATCCTCAGCGATGATGAGCCCGTGCTCACCATGGGCAATTCCCTGCGCAAGTCGATCTATTTTCCCTACAACGATTCTTCGGTTTCCCTCGATAGCCTAACGGCTGCCTACACCAGCTTTGATGCCACAATCAACGAATCTTCGACTGAGTTTCACGCTGAGGGCTTAGTAGACAATTTTGCCGTGCGCTGGCAGGGCTACCTCAAAATTCAAACTACAGGTCAATACGTATTCACAGCCCGGGGTGATGATGGCATACGCCTCAAGGTAAATAACAATCAGGTAATTAATGAATGGAAGGTGCAAGGGGCCACATCTTATAATTCCACGCCAATCCAACTGACTGCCGGTAGTTGGGTGCCGGTGCAACTGGATTATTACCAAGGCAATGGCGGCAAAGAGGTAAGCCTCTCCTGGACCAGGCCCAACCCCAATGGCGGGACAGCGATCACAGAGCTAATTCCCTCCAGCACCTTTGCCCCCTACTTGCCAACCCAGCAAACCGGCAGCGTTTCAGAAGGCCCCAATGGCGGCGCCGATACGATCGCCCCAGGATTCACAATTTATTCGAATAAAAACATCAGCACTAGCCTGGATCTAAAAGTTGCTGCTGGCTCAACTGGTGGTGCCAGCTATAGCTCCCAATCCGCTCAAATGGCGACGTTTAATAACGCCAGTAAACATGCCCTGCAGCTCAACGGATCCACCTATCTCAACGTTGGCAACCCAAGCAAGCTCCGGCTCAGCGCAGGAACCGTCGAAGCCTGGATCAAAACCAGCAATGCCGGCTCAGGCGACCGTGCGCTATTTCAAAAAAACGGTAGTTTCGAATTAAAACTAGTCGACAACAAACTAGCAATCCATAATTTTGGAAATAACGTAACAACAGTTATCCAGCCCGATCTCTATCTTAATGACAATCGTTGGCACCATGTAGCCCTTACCTTTGGCGATGGCGCGGCTACAGTTTATGTGGATGGCAAGCAGGTTGGAAGCAACAACTATACATATAGCAGTCCCCGCCCGACCACAAACAACGTAACGATTGGCGGCTGGAGTGACTATAGCCAACCAACCAACGCTTCGTTCGATGAGGTAAGAATATGGAATCGAAAGCTATCTGGCGATGAGATCAAGAACTACAACACCTATCCCCTAGATCAAGGTAACCTCCCCTCAGGCCTAGTGGCCTATTTCCCCATGGATGAGGGCTCGGGTTCCACCGTTGTTGATAAAACAGCCAACCCCAGTAACGCCACTATTATCGGCACCGCCAACTGGACTGGAGCGGTTCAAGCCTCGGCAATTAATCAAGGATTTGCCCAGCTCGGCGGATCGAGCAGCCGTGTTGGCGACAACTACATGCTGTTTGCCAATCAAAGTGATGCCAACAATAAGGCCAACCCCCTAGGCGGAACGGGCATCAGCACGGTCAGCATCACAACAGCGGCCCAAAGCGGACAAAACTTCCTGTCGCTCAATGGCAATAACCAATACGCGACCCTGCCGCAACAGTCTCTCGGTGGCCCCCTAACGATTGAATCGTTGGTGAAGTTGAATAGCTATACAGCTTGGTCACGCATTATTGACCTTGGCAATGGGCCAGGCAATAACAATATTATGATCGGCTTTACATCGAATACCGGTACCCTCTTCTTTCAGGTCATCGATGCTAGCGGCGCAACCTACGTTCATATCACCACATCAGTACAGCCACCACTGAATCAATGGAACCACATCGCCGCTTCGATAGACAGCAATCGCAATGCGACGCTCTATCTCAATGGCGAGGTGATTGGTTCAGCTATTGCATCAGCCCTGCCACCTGTAGCCACACGCAGCAATAATTACGTTGGCCGTAGCAATTGGTCGGCCGATGCCTATCTCAATGGCTCAATCGACGAGCTGAGGATCTACAACACGGCGCGCACTGCCGATACAATTAGGAATGATCGCTATAATACTGTCAATCCAAGCGATTCAACACTTGTATATGCCTATGGTTTTAACAGTGCATCGAGCAACCAATCGCCTAGCAACCTCGCAAGTGCTAGCGGCGCAAGCTTACTGAATGGCGCCAGCATCGGCTCAAGTGATGCAGTGGATGACAGCCCAGCTGCCAACAATCTCTGGCTGCGTGTACTAGGTGACGCCTATGCCAAACCAAATCAGCAGATTCAACTCGACCTCGTTGATAATGCCTATGGCATCACGGCAGACGGTTACACTGTTGTTGGCAGTCCCAATTCCCTAAGCATTAGTGATAATGCTCCAGTGGTATCGATCCTCAGCAAAGTGGATCCCACAGAAGGCAGCCTAGGCTACGTTGATCTTAGTTTTGATAAGCCAGTAACATCAGCCGCAGGCTTAAAGGTAAAATACACCCTAAGCGGCATTGCCACAGCCGGCCAAGATTATCTCTACCCAACAGGCAGGCTGAGCACGGATCCCAGTGCCGCCAACTACCAGGCCCAAAATATCGTCTTTTTTAGGGCAGGTTCTACCGGCGGGCGCATCTACCTTCCTGGTGTGCAAGATGCCGTGGCAGAAGGCCTTGAGAGCATTCAACTCACTCTAGTCGATAACATTGAAACCAATAGCAACGGCTTCACCTATACGGGCTATAGCGTTGCCGCAAACGCCTCCCAAACAACCCTCAATCTCAAAGACTCGGGCTACTACGCACCAGGGGTAGCGATCACAGCCCAAGGCAAAACGGGCACCGCCGCGCTGCGTTTTAATGGCACTAGCGATCGGCTGCGCACCAGCATCAACGAGGCAGCGACAAACACCAGCCGTGAAATCGTCTTCCGCACATCCAGTGCCAATGGAGGCCTCTATCAACTCAATGCCAACGCCACGAGCGACTACCTAGGCCTCTATCTGCAAAATGGAAACCTAGTCTCCAAGCTTGGTGCTAGCAGCCTGCTCTCCACTACGGCTCGCAATTATGCCGATAACAATTGGCATCGGGTGCTGGTCACGGTGGGGGGTAATGGCGGCCATTGTCTCTATGTTGATGGCCAACTGGTGGCGTCCAATAGTGCCCAAACCAGTGCCAGCGGCGGCCCATTTAGCTCCTCCTTCGTGGGGTACAACGGAAATGGTGGGTCTGCGGACTCCTATTTAAACGGTGATATCCGCAGCCTGCGCAACTGGGATCAGGAGTTAACCTCCAACCATGCCACTGGATTGCCAACGACCCTGCCTGCCGCAAAAAACTGGCTGGATTTCAACAGCAATCGCATCGTTGATTACACCGCAGCAGCCGGATCGCTCGCATCCTCGCTCACGGTGGAAGGCAGCTTGCAAACGGTCACCACCACCCAGGTGCGGGCAACGTCCAATAACACGGCTGCGTTGCAACTGAAACTGACCAGCCAACCGACCGATTCGGTCACCATGGTAATCACGGCCACCAACGCCACCGTTGCCTCCGGGACCTCGCTGACCTTCACGTCTAGTAATTGGGATACGGCCCAAACCGTCAACCTCACGGGTATCTCCAGCAGCCAACTGGCCACAATCACTGCCAGCGCCAGCTCCAGCGATAGCAACTACAACCGTAGTTCAACATTAACGGTGCTGCCCTTTGGATGGTCCGGCAGCCAGCAACTCGACCTGGTTGAAGGAGGCCCCGTCGTGGCAATCGTACCAATTGCCTCGATTTCGGCGACAAACAATAGCGTCGAAGGCCCAACCAAGGCGGATAAGTCCGGCTTTGACATCGTCTTCACTGATCCGGTTGCAACGGGCGGCGGCGAACTGCTGTTTACCCTCAATCAAGGGTTAACGGGCAACGGAATTGCCAAGGTGGAATCCAATCAGGTCGGTGCCAGTCTTTCGGGCGGTATTCTCCAGCTCGATAGCACAGCCAATGGCTATGCCACATTACCCTCAAAATCGATTGGCGGCGCCCTTACAATAGAAGCGTGGGTGAATGTTAAAAGCCACACGAATTGGTCGCGAATTATCGATTTTGGCAATGGAGCTGGTAACCACAATATCATTTTAGGACAATTAGGCACCACAGGCAGACTGTTTTTCCATGTCTACGATGGCAGCGGCAACCTGTTGGCAACCGTCGAACCAACGACGCAAATTGCATTAAATGAATGGACCCATGTCGCCGCAACAATAGACCCTCAAAAGAACGTCAAGCTCTACATGAATGGTGCCGTTATTGGCACGGCGGTGGCAAGCAGCTTGCCCACCACAATGGAAAGAACCAACAACTATGTTGGACGCAGTAACTGGGGGGGGGGACGCCTATCTCAATGGCTCCCTATCCGATCTGAGGGTGTACAGCGGTGCCCGTACGGCGGAACAAATCAATCAAGATCGCTACACGGCCGTAGACGCTTCAGATAACAGCCTGACCTATGCCTATAGCTTTAATAACACTGCCAACAGCTCGCTTGCCGGATCCAATAATGGCGCCCCAACCCTCTTTGGCGGTGCCACGCTGGTTTCAGGGCCAGATATCAATGTGCAAGTTGACCATACCTATCGGCCCTTAAAGTTTAACGGTGTAAGCAACCAATATCTTGATTTACCGAATAAAACGATCGGAGGCGATCTAAGCATTGAAGCATGGGTCAACCTCAGTGCCTACGCCAGCAACGGCACCATTGTGGATATCGGCTCAGGCGCCACATCAGATAACATCACCCTGGGATTCGATGGAGCTACCGGCAGCCCCGTCTTCAGGCTCTTCAACGGTTCAACGAAAGTCCTAGAGCTAAAGGCTAATACAAACTATGTTCCCCTGAACCAGTGGAGCCATGTTGCAGCGACCATCGATAGCAATAGGCTGGCAACTCTGTACATCAATGGCGTTGCTGTAGGCACGGCAACTGCAAGTGCCGCAGCGTCTACACTCCTGCGCAACGAAACGCGTATAGGCAATACGGTGCTCTCCTCGGCACCATTAAACGGCTCCCTGCGTGATCTCAATATTTATGATGTTTGCCGCAGCTCGGCTCAAATCAAAGAGGATCTCTACACGAGCCCAAGCGAATCGCTTTCAACAGGCAACAACCCAAGTCTGCTATGGAGCTACGCCCTAAATAATAATACAAACAGTCGTTTCAGCTCCACATCGACTGGCGAAACCCTCTCAAGTGGGAGTTTTGCCACCACTCCTACCTACGGCATCATGCTCGAGGCAGGCACGCAGGCAACCAGCATCGCCCTGGCCTCTGTTGATAACAACATCGCCCAGGGGGATCGCACGGTTCAAATCAACGTGTTGCCCTCAGCGGGCTATGGCATCTCCACAACGTCAACCTCCACCTTCACCCTCAGTGACAACGACGGGGCAGGACTGGATTTGGCTGTTTTAGTTAGGGATCAGGCAGATCCTACGACCGATGCAACTTGGAGCCCGCTGAGCGACGGCAACTATAAGATCACAGTTTCAGAAGCCGACCGCCAAGGTACTTCCATCACCACTCGCCACACCATTGGTGTGCGGTTGAAAAGTCAACCCATGGCAACGGTGCTTGTACAGACCCCCGCAAGCACCAGCACGGCGATTGATGTGTACAACGCAGGCACAACGACGCCCTTCTCAGGGCTGATCTTCACCCCCGGGGATTGGTCTACCTACAAGATGATTGATGTCGTCGGTCGAGACGACGGCCAAGCGGCTGGTGATCGCAATACGTATCTCAGCTTTAGCCTAAGCAATAGCAGTGATACCACCTATCAATCGGTTACTAGTGGCGTTGATGTGCTGACTAGCAATGCTGATACCTTAAACATCAGCAGCGGCCTGGCAGCCCAACCAGACAGCACAGGCACCGTTGCCTTCCTAAGCACGACGCCAGGGGGTTCGATTGGCGAAGTAGGCGCCCTAGTGCTGGATGGTAGCAACACGGGTTATGCCACGTTACCTTCAAAATCGATTGGCGGGGCCCTCACGATTGAAGCGTGGGTCAACATAAAAAGCTATACAAATTGGTCGCGGATTATTGATTTTGGCAATGGAGCTGGTAATCACAATATTATTTTGGGGCAACTAGAAAATTCTGGTAGACTATTTTTCCATGTCTACGATGGCAGCGGCAACCGGATAGTAGATATTGAACCAACTAACCAAATTGCACTTAACGAATGGACCCATATCGCTGCAACAATAGACGACCAAAGAAATGTCAAGCTTTACATGAATGGTGCCGTTATTGGCACAACGGTGGCGATCAGCTTGCCGGCTACGCTACAACGGTCCAATAACTATGTTGGTCGGAGCAACTGGGGGGGAGATAACGCCTATCTCAATGGCTCGATAGCAGATCTGAGGATGTACAGTGGCGCCCGCACGGAAGAGCAAATCAATACGGATCGCTACTCAGCCGTAAACGCCACAGACAGTAGCCTCACCTACGCCTACGGCTTCAATGGCACCGCGAATAGTTCCCGTACGGGGGATCCGGCCGCCACTCAATTCTCCGGTGCCAGCCTGGTGGGTGGTGGATCTAGTGGTCTCAACTTTAATGGATCTACAACACAATACACATCACTGACAGCCAAAAATCTAGGCGGCCCACTTACAATGGAGGCATGGGTCAATGTCAAGCAATACACCAACTGGCCAAGCATTATTGATCTTGGCAATGGAGTGGGTGTAAACCAAATCATCCTCATGCTGCATGAGGCCACAGGCAAACCAAGATTTTTGATTCAAGATGCAGCTGGGAACAACGTATTAGATGTGATAGCAAGTGTGCCATTGCAACTCAACCAATGGACACATATCGCCGCCACCATAGATGCGAATAAGCTGGCCACAGTCTATGTCAATGGGGTTTCTGTTGGCACTGGCACGGCCACAGCATTGCCAGCAACCCTAAGCCGTTCGAGTAATTTGATTGGCAAAGCCAGTAGGAGCTGGCATGATAATTTAAATGGCACCATTCGCGATGTACGGGTTTATTCAGAAGCCCGCAGTGTTGAACAAATCAACTCCGATCGTTTCAACGCCATCAGCGCCGAGGACTCCTTGGTGTATGGCTACGATTTGGTCAATTCAGCCACCAGCGCAACCAATCCCAGCGAAGTGGCCACCATCGTGGGCAGCACCTTTGGCCCAGGCACTGGCAATACCGGCAGCCAGACCTTCACTGTATCGCTGAAGCAGGCCAGATCAACGGATACTCGAGTGTATTTTCAGCTCGATGGCACCAGCAAAGAGCGGGTGAATAGCGACTTCATAATCAACGAATCCTCACGCACAACATCTAAGGGCCTTAATGAATTCATCTTTGACAACTACGTCCAGCAAACCTCAAGCGATCAGCTGGCAGCATCATCTTTTAGCCGCAGACAAGTAGACAGTAATGGCATCAATGAAACCTACGCAAGCACCTACGGAAGTGCAAGCTCACCCTTAAGGTATGCGTTGCGCTGGACCGGTTTTGTTTACATTCCAACCGACGGCTACTACGTCTTTAAGAGCAAGTCTGATAGCGGCGTTCGCCTAACGATCAACAACCAATTGCTGATTGATCGCTGGCATAATGTGGCAACCTCAGCCACCAATCCCTCGACAACCTATATCGCCGATTCTCTCTATCTTACGGGAGGCACCTATGTACCGATAACATACGATTACTACGATTCCAACACAGCATCCGCCAACACAAGCATCGCCCAATTGTGGTGGCAACGGCCCAATCCTTCAGGAGTGGGCACAACCGATGAGCTGATCCCTGCCAATCACTTCAGCGTGAATGGTCTCGATTCGGTGCTGATTCCTGCCAATAGCACCAGTGCCAGCTTCAGCGTGAGCACGGTTGATAATGTCATTGCTCAAAAAAATGACAAGCTATCCTTTTCGCTGCTGTCCAACCCTGGCATCAAAATAAAGGCCGGTTCGTACACACAATCCGGCAGCACCACCACAATTAAACTTAAACTCGATGGTGCCTCTCAAGATTCCCTCCTTCTCAGTAGCGGCACCACCCTTGATTTCCGAGTAGACGATGGACAATCGGTCGGCAGTGTCGTCAACAGCATCACCCTCACTTCCGATGTCACCCTATTCAATGGCTTCGAGGTGAGTGCTACGGGCACCCATACCAATGCCAATGCCTTCACCACCACGATGGCGGCCGCCTATCGGCCCGAGTCCTATCGACCCAATTTGAATGTGGTCGCCACCAGTAATTTCACCAATACGGGGCTCTCGCGCCAACTCTTTTCAGGCTATACCGATCCAAGCATAGGCCTCTATGCCCTAGTTCCAACAACAACAGCAACCGATGGCAATGGCATCAACGAGACAGATGCCAGTTTTGCAGTAATATCACCCACAAATAATTTTGCAGCCCGCTGGACTGGCTACATCAAAATTCCAAGCACAGGCACCTATCGCTTCCACACAGTAGCCGACAATGGCGTGCGCCTCTATGTCGATGGCACCAAACTGATCGACAATTGGACGGCTTCAGCCCAGAGAACGATTGATTCAGGCGATCAAACCTATACCCAAGGGCAGCTCGTTGCTGTCACCATGGATTATTACTCCACAACTGGAACATCCACAGCCCAATTACAATGGAATTATAGCGGACCAGGCGTTACAACCGTTACCAATCAAGTGATTCCTGATTCGGCGTTCAGCCAACTCAGCGGCACGATTGGATTGCGACTCAATGAAAGTGATGCATCCCTCACCCGCAGCCTTAAAGCTGGCGATGCGTTGCAGTTCTCCAATGGAACCAGCCTCCGGGTCAACACGGATGTCACCCTCACCACCACAGCCACAGCGGTGAGCGCCTCCCTATCGGCAATCGCGCCCGAAGCAACCGTGTCAAGCGGAGCGACCCTATCGCTTCCTGCGGCAGCAGGGGCCCAGATCACAGTTATTGATAATGACCGGCCAGGATTTCGAATTACGAGCGATTCGGCTGGACTCCAAACCGTGCTCGCAACCGATAGCTTCTCGATCAATGAAGCCGATAGCAATGGCCCTGGCCTCACCCGCTACCTAGCCCTCACGACCCAACCGACCAAAACGGTCACGGTTTTTCTCGAATCCGCCGCCACGAACCATGCCCTGTTGAAGGTCGGATCCAGCACCCAAGCCCAGAAACGAGTCCCACTAACCTTTACGCCAAGCAATTGGTCAACGCCACAAGCGTTCTCCGTGATTCCCCAACGGGATCAAATCGACACCGGCAATGTCAATGTCGGCATCTACGCCACCGCTACATCTGATGATTTATTTTACAATAGTCTCAGACCTGAATCGAATGGGAAAGTATTTAATATCAACAAGGTTGACATGGATGTGCCTGCTATTATCACCTCAGCAGTGAGCGTGGCAACGGGTGAGGGTAGCAATAGCAATGGCTCCTTCACCGTATCCCTAAATACCAAGCCAACGGCAAATGTCAACGTAACACTGCACCCCACCGACGGTCAGTTTACGGTTAACAACGCCAGCATCAACAACGATCAAGTGTTGGTTTTTACGCCAACTAATTGGAATATCCCCCAACAGGTTCAGGTGCAAGCTGTTGCCAACAATATTGTTCAAGATACAACCATTAGCCAGCTGCAACTCAAGTCCAGCAGCAGCGATGCAAGCTACACGAATTTAACCACAGCAGATGTGAGTGTGGTGATCACCCACAACACCCTGCCAACGGTTCGCTTAGAGCTCGTTCAACTCAGCGAAGCAACCGCTGAAAACGGTAAACCGGCCAGTTGGCGTCTTGTTTCCAATGCACCGATCCCTACCTCATGGGGATCCACAGGTTTGGTGGTGGGTTACGGCGTCAGCAATGCGCTCAGTAGTGCCAATCTCGATGGCACAACCACTGAATCTGTGTCGATTAATTCGATGGTGCAGGGTCTTAATAGCAGTGGCACGATTCGCATTGCCCCGGGCCAAACCACCAGCAACGCCTTCGTCATGCCGATCGATGACTTTACTGTTGATGGTGTGGATAAGACGTTCCAACTGAATCTCCAAGCTGGCAGCGGCTATAACCTCGATCCGAGCGCGTCTACGGCCACGATCACCATTAAGGACGATGACGTAGCCGGCATCATGATCGTGCAGGCGGGCGAGCGCACCATGGCCGTGGAAGGAGCATCAGCCTCCCAATTCCAGGTTTGTTTGCTGAGCCAACCATCGAGCACAGTCACGCTACAACTGTCAGATATCAGTACTGTTGCCTCCGGACAAAGCGGAACACCGATAAGCCAATTAACAGTCAACAACCCAACGCTGACATTCACCAAAGACAATTGGAATGTGCTGCAGGTTGTCAATGTTCTCGCCAATGACGACAACAGGATTGAAGATGGCACTGGCACCCGCCTTAATACTGGGATCCACACCGGGCAGATTCAATACAGCTTCACAAGCAATGACACGAATTACGCCTCTGCAGGCAAAGCCACCAACCATTTCACCAATACCACCCAAGCCATTGATATCCTCGATCGCCCCCTGGATCCAGCCACCGACCAGGGCCTCGATCAGGCCCTAACGTCCTTAATGGATGGTCTTAATGCCTTGAGCTTGCCGATGGTGGGCAACCTCAAGGGCAAGGTGGGCCTGGGCTTTAATGAGTTTCTCGATAAACTGATTGATTCGATTCGCACCACGCCACAATTAACCAGCAAAAAACTAGAAAAACTCTTAACGGATGCAATTGGTGTCGGTATTACCGTCAACATGAGCATGGATTCGCAGGAACTCGCCATAAGTTTTGGAATTGAAGACGAATATGCTCTCTATTCCATCCCCCTCGCTGCCGATTTTGGTATCCCAGCCTTTGGCTTTCAGACCAATGGAGAAATCGATGGCACATTTAGCTACTCAGCTGTCCTTAGAATGGGCATTGACAAGCAAAAGGGATTTTATTTAGACACTGCCAATACAACTTTTACAGCCGATTACAATACAGGTCTATCTGACGACTTTAGTCTTACTGGCGGCCTGGGTTACCTGCAGCTCGATGCGGTGAACAAGCCGAGCCCCCATACCGATAGCAATGGTGACCCAGTTCCAGGGCTTACTGGTCAGGAAACGGGCATGAATGCCAATTTCACCCTAACCCTGAATTCACCATATGCAAATAATGCAGCTTCACCATTTAATGTTGCTACCAAGGTTGGCGTTTCTAAGCTACTCAGCACAGATTTCAGCGATCTTTTTCAATATTCATTCAATGGCAATGCGGCCCTTTCGCTAGGGGTCACAACATCTGCTGGCGGAAGCTCGGTGATTCCCTCCTTCAGCTTTGATCTTTCAAGCATCATGCCGCTGTTTGATTATACAAATAAACCAGATGAGCCAACCAATGCACAGGCGCAATCAAGCAATATCTTTTTTGATAACATAAAGTTAGACATGGGCAGCTTTGTCTCTGGCTTTATACGCCCGTCAATCGCCGCAATTGATGGTATTTTAAAGCCAATATATCCAATCATCAATGCACTGTATGCCGATACCCATATTTTTTCAAAGCTTGGCATTGCCGGTGTCTTTGATGATGACAACGATGGCAAGGCAAGCACAATTGAACTTGCTAGATTTACTGCCAACCTAATTGCCAGCCTGAGTCCTGGCAATCCCAAGGCCCTCCAATTAGTTCAAAGTATCGAGGATACAATTGCATTTTGCGACACCCTAAAAGGCGTCATTGACCTGATGGGCGAATTGACTAGTATGTCAAGGGATGAATCATATACCATCGATTTTGGCAGTTACACGCTGCAAAATTTCGACGCATCATCTGACAATCCAGCTGATTCTGCCAGCAACAAAGACGTTAATAATCAAAGTGGAACCCTCGCATCTGGCCAATCAACCAGTGCTGCGGCCAGCAACAAGACTGGTAAGGGTGCCAAACTCAGCCAGGTTTTCAATGATCTCAAAGATCTTGGATTTAGTATTCCTTTAATAGAGAACCCAGCCAATATCATTAAATTGCTATTTGGCCAAACCGTCGATCTCTTTACCTTCCAACTGCCCGATACCGGTCTGTCTTCCAGTGTCGAGAAAGTCTACCCAATCTATGGAGCCCTTTATGGCGTGATGAGGGGGGGCTATGGAATGTCTACCGACCTGAGTTTTGGCTTTGATACGGCCGGAATTCAGCAGTGGGCCAGAGATGGCTTCAAACTCCAGGATAGTTACAAAGCCCTTGATGGCTTCTATGTTGCCACCGGCAGTCCGCAATTAACCTTCGAAGCCCTGATGGAAGCAGGCCTTGGCATTGGGGGCAATGGTATCCGAGCCGATATTACTGGTGGTCTTTTAGGTACTGCCGAATTTGAATTACTAGATCCAGGTGGGGTGTCCGGTACATCCGATGGCAAACTGCGTGGATCAGAAATTGCTGCCAACATTACTACCCCGCTAAATCTGTTTCAGCTGACGGGGCAAATTGCTGCCGTTCTCAATGCGCAAGTGCAGCTTGGTATTGACGCTGGCACCTTTACCTATTGGATGACGGTGTGGCGGCAACGCCTAGCCACAATTCCAATCTTCAGATTTGGCATTGGCGGTTCCTACGGCAGTGGCCAGGCCTCCAACAGCTACCTGCAAGGATCAACAGTCTTCTTTGATGGTAATTTCAATGGCATTATTGATCCCGGTGAACCGACCGCCATCACTTCGCAAGAGGATGGCAGTTATTCCCTAGAAATCGATAATCGCACCTTTGATACCAACCACAACGGCACGATCGATGCAGAAGAGGGCATGCTGGTGGTTTATGGCGGCGTCGATTCCGTCAGCCAAGCACAAATCAGAACGCCCTTTGTCGCACCCTATGGGGCGATGGTCACCCCCCTAACCTCGCTCTACGCCTACAGCCTGATCATTGCGAAGGATAAGCCAGGCTTTAGTGAAGAGGCAGTGAAAGCCAAAATCCAGGAATTTTTCTTACTAGACAACTACGATTTCCTTAATCGCGATCCCGAGGGGGATTTGCTCCAGGCTGAAACAGCAGATAGCAACTCCACATTCTTCTTAACTCCTGAGCAAAAGGTTACCGCCAAGAACGCCTATATGGCCCATATTAAACTGCACTTAGCATCCTATTATCTTGAAACACTTGGGGAGAATGTCCTTCCAAACATCTTTCCCAATGATTTACCCAATAAGCTTAGGCTAAACAAGGAACTCTACTCCCAAATCATTGCTTTCATCGAAGAAACCGACGCCCAAGACCCAACAGGCTCAAATCTTACGATTTCAACCATTAACACTGTTTTCTCAGCGATTGCCGATGGCATGCTTGCTTATATCAGCCAAGCCACCACGGACCAGCGTAGCATCGCCACGGTTAAGTCATTACTTGTCAATATTGCGAGCCGCAGTGAACTAGCCTTTAATGAGCTAGACAAGATTGCCAACGCCTATGAAGGCAAGGCATTTTTCGATAAAGTGAATGAAGTCAAGGCTGCAATATTCGACGGCATCTTAAGTGAGATGACTAGCGCTGTTAATCTTTATCAGGCTTCTTCAGTCGTACCAGTGCTGGCCAATGGTGCCAAGTTTGACCCCACTAATCCCATTACGTTCAAGAAGAAGTCACCGCTTTTGACGCCTGACCCCTTAGTCAAAATGAACGATACAATGATCGACTTTAAGGCTATTCTTAATCCTGGTAGCTCCAGAACCTCCCTCGGTTTTGACCTCAAGGTTGTAGGTGGTTCCTTGATAAATGAGCTCGATCCGGAGAAGACTGGTCTGCAGAAAAGCAATAAGCAATTGACTTATTTCCTTGTTGATGATGTTACCGGTGCAACAGCATCCTTCCTATACGACCCCGTAGAGGGCGTGGGCGCACGCTTCTATGATTTAACCGGTTCAGGCATGGCCAACTTTGTTCACCTTCACTATGTGGATGGCAAACTTGGTGACATGGATGGGGAAAAGGATGGCACAATCACCGATCCATCATCTGCCGCAGTGGTTGATTCTACGCCTGCCTTACATCTTGTTAATTCAAACGCATTGCAAGTTGGTGACAACAGCATCACTGTTGATACGGCCTTGTTCGTATCACTGACACTAAAATCGAACTCTTCTGATCTCAATGAGATCGGCTATTTAGTTCTTAATCCAGATGACGATCCCAATAGCGTCTCCCTTGAGGATCTGCTCAGCAAGGGTCAAATTCTGTTCAGTTCCTTGGCTACGGCCTCCAATCTTACCCTGGGATCAACGCAGCTAAGCCGCGATCTTCAGATTACCAATAATCAGAAGATTCTATGCTTTGAAACCAGGGGTACCACTTTGCAGCAACTGGCTGCTGGCAAAACGAATCTTGCCGCCTTAGGGAGCCAGTTCCAATTCCTCACCTGGAGCGCCCAAGAGGGCAGCAAAACTGCCAGCCTTAATTCCAGTAGTGGTCTCTCAATCGAGCTTCATCTCAACAACTCTGCACCGGGTTTGAATGCCCTGATCTCATGTGACCAGTCCTTTGCCCCAGTACTGAATACCACCGCCTTATCGAATAATCTTCTTAATGGCTATTTATCTTACAACCGCGAAGCAAGCTATAATTCTACGGTTGGTTTTTACCAGGTACTCGATCGCAATGGCTCCCTCTACGATTCTGTCACCGGTCGCACCCTCGATCCCACAGAATTGTTAGCCACTGATCAAGCCCGTTACAGGGAACTGGCCCTCAGTGATGCCAATCGGGCTGCAGCCCTCGATGGAATCGCCACAACTAATCGCCAATTAGCCCAAAAGGATTTCAGCGTTGCCGGTGGGGTTTTCTATGCACCCTTCGCCATCGTGGCCAGTACCCAGCAAACCTACTTTGCCTTCGCAGCTGTCAACACCGATGGCGTCAACCACTTCAAGATGATGGGATCTAATGTTTTTGGTCTAGAAGACATGCATGGCGGTGGCGATATGGACTACAACGATCTTCTTGTAGGCATTGATTTCAAGAATTATGTGGCCATCTAGGAGCCTGTCGCACGTTGAGAGCAATCTTCTGACGCGACACAACAGCGATGCGCTTCTTGGACTTGACCTCCCCGAACGCCTGTCGTTCTGAGGGGGGCGTCAGGCCGTTGCCAGCGTTGCCCTGAACAGCTTGAGCAGGTTGTGGGTGGTGGCCATCAGCGCCCATTCCCCATTCACCTGCTCCGGTGACTGCCAGGAAAGATGACGCCGCTGCTGCCCCCGGTTTCAGGAAAGTTGTCACCCCTCTGATCAGTACACCCGGGGGCTTGAGGACATGAGCAATGCGTCGCTACAGCGAGGCCGTCAAAGCTGACGTGAGAAGGCGGATGAGTCCGCCGCACAGGCAGAGCGTGGCTCAGATCTCAGCAGAGCTGGGCATCCACATCGTCACCCTCTACAACTGGAGGAAAGCCTGGCGGTTGCAGGGAGAGGTGGTGCCGGCATC
>JAIYAQ010000006.1 GCA_027488975.1 Cyanobium sp. E1_MAG_00006 | reverse complement strand
TCGGTGCCATCACCCGTAGCGCTGCCGGTCGCCAGCCTCAGGTCAACCGTCACTCCGCCGCTGGTAAGCGAGTAATCCGCCGTGTCGATGCCGGCTCCGCCATCGAGCGTGTCATTGCCGCTGCCACCGGCGAGGGTGTCATTGCCTTCGCCTCCATCGAGAGTGTCGTTGCCAGAGCCACCCCTCAGGTAGTCGTTGCCCGCCCCACCAACGAGTAGATCGTTGCCTTCGCCGGTGGTGATTACATCGTTGCCGCCCGTGGTGGCAAGAGACAGGATCGAAGTCAGTGATCTGAGGCTCCGGGTGAGGCTGCTGAGGATGAGCCTGGCGTGATCACCGATGGAGATGTTGTTGCCATTGCCGGCATTGAGGGTGTCGGCATCGGAGCCACCGAGCAGAACGTCTCTGCCGGTGCCTGAGGTGAGGGTATCCCTGCCGCCTGCGGAGTTAGACGACTCGATCGTGAGTTCGTTGGCAGAGCGGTTGATGAAGACGGTGGCGTTGTCGCCGATGAGGGCGAGATCGGCACTAGAGGAGCTGCCGTCAAGCGAGTCTTCGCCCGCGCCTGCGATCAGGATGTCGTCACCACCGGTGGAGACAAGTGAATCGTTGCCGCCGTTGGTGTTGCTGCTGCTGAGGCTGATCCAGGAATCCAGGGGGGACCACCAGGAGCCATTAGAGCCAAGGGTGAGCTGGCCATAATCACCGATCAGCAGATCCTGGACATTGCCGCCGCCACCGCTGAGGCTGTCATGGCCTGCCAGCAGATAGTCCACCTGGCCGAGGGGATTGGCAGGCAGGGACTGAACCGACGGTTGCACCAGCCGGAAGGAGAAATCAGCCCAGTTGGTGATCAGCGCCCCATCACCGATCAAGAGGTCCGCAGCGCTGCCACCCAGGAGCGTGTCGTTGCCGGAACCACCGGCAAGGATGGAAGCCGCGCTGCCGGCTGTGGCATGGTCGTTGCCGGAGCCGCCATAGAAGGCGACACCTAGATTAGAGCCGGAAGCATCCAGCCTGTCATTGCCTCCGGCCGAGAAGCTGTAGCCAGAAGCGGAAGGCGATGAGGAGCGGGTATAGCTCAATCCATCGGCAGTGGTATCGCCGTAGAGCAGAAGGCGACTCGTCTCATCGATAGCGTCGGCCCACTGACGGGTAACAACGAAGTTGTCGTTGCCGCCGCCGCCGTGAATCACCGAGAGGGTGATGAGGCCCGCAGCAGCTGGACGCAAGGTTGAAGCAACATTGATCGTGTCATCACCCTGGCCTAGCAGAACTTCGAGCTGCTCGAAACCATTGTGGTTGTAAGTCTTGCTATTAAGAGCGAGCGATCCACTGTTGACTGTTGCTGAGGTGTTTTGATTGCTCTTGTCGTCATAAACGGTGAGGCGATCCGTTGGATTGAGGGCCTCAGTCGGAGCAAATGACGAGATGATGGCTGCCTCAGAGGGCAGCCTGCGGGTTCCGGGCAGCAGCCCCGATTGCTTCCAAATGGAACTATTACCATTGGAGCTGTTGCCATCAAGCTGCAAGCTGCCGGCAAAGATGGCGGTGCTGGAAGCGGTGTGGGAGCCGAGGGAAGAGATGCTGGCGATGCCTGATCCCTTCTGTGGTGTGATGATCACATCACCGGCAATAGACATGGAATCAGAGCCAAAGCCGCCATAGATGCTGGCGGCAAGCCCGCTCTGAATGCCAAGAATACTGATCGCATCGTCGCCTTCAGCGGAATCCACTAGCAAAGATTCCAGGGTGGGACTGAAGCTCACCGCGCGACCGGCGCCGAGCAGAGTGGAACTGTTGATGGCAAGAATGTCGGCGGATCGGGTACCGATGAAAGTGAGATTGTCACTATTGTCTCCACCATTGACAATCACGTCAGCATTGCTGAGATAGACAGAGCTGGCGGGATTACTGGTGCTGGAGGTGGTGGCATAACTCAGGATGGTGAACTGGTCGTTCCCCGATCCCCCCTCAAGTGTCAGGGCAGCACTGTTGCTGTGCACCACAAATTGATCATCACCACCGCCACCCCTGAGCGTGGTGGTGTGCTGAACACCGGTTGTCAGCGCCACTCCTGGGTTATCCGAGCTGTCTGCAGTGACCTGCCCGGAGACGAAGAGATCTGAACCAGATCCAGCATCTACGTCAAGACTACATACGGTGTCATCAATCCAAATCCGGTCGCCTCCAGCACCGGTAGACAGGGATAAGCTCTCAAGATTGGAGGAGAGGTAAACGCGCTGGTCAACAGATTTGTAGTCGGAGCTATCTGGAATCAGGAAGGCAAGCAAGCCCAGTTTGGCGTTGGTGGTGATCCCGGGGAGGGACGCCACGCTGCGCACCAGAACAGCATCAGCAGTGGATGCCGTGAGATTGGTCTGGATTGTGGCCTGATCGCTACCGTCAGTACCTGTATCCAGCAGGTAGATGCTGTAATCGGGAGCCAATGCAACAGTTCCCTGAACTGTGATTGTGTATTGATCGCTGCCACCGCGACCATCAATGGTAATATCTGTTCCGCCAGGCAGATCGGTGATGATGAACGAATCGCCCCCACCTGCCAGGGTGTCTCGTGCACCATAAACAGTGGTTTTGCCTTCCAGCTTGGATAGATCCTTCAAAGTAATGACGTCATCTTCGCGGCCACCTGCGATCGTGATGGACCTCGTGGCTTTCACGGAACCTCGAACGGTGAGAATTGATCCCTCAGCATCAGTGACGCCGAGGTAGTCAGAGAACAGTTCAATGTCACCGGCGGAGACCAATGTGCTTGCCGTTGTGGTTGATAAATCTCGGGCAGCACGGAGACTGAGCTTCTTATTACTGCCTGTAACTGTTAATGCAGCAGCTCTGATCGCAAGATCCCGGCCGGAGGTAAGGGTCAGATCGCCCGATAGATCTCCAGAGACTTGCAAGAAGCTGCTCGCATCAATCGCGAGATCACGCTGGTCAGTAGTGCCGGCGATCGATCTTCCCTTGAGCGTCGAGTTGCTGATGGTCGTTGCGCCGGAGGAGCGGAACGTCACAAAGCTGTCAGTCGACTCAATGATGCTGGAACTGATGGAGATATCGCCAAGCACCGTTGCTGACTCATTCTCGTCCTTGCGCAGATCGGCTACCAGCACAACACGGTTCTTGGCCTTGATCGTGACTCCCGATTGGATGGTGAGGTTGTCACCGGCAATAATGTCGATATTTCCGCCGGTGGACTCCAGCACGATGCCAGTGGAAATGGTGACGTCATCACCGATGTCTGCACTGTCATCAGCAACGATCGTCAGATCGCCACCGGCCTTGACATTTTTGGCAATGATGATGGGACTGTGGGCCAGAATACTGACGGTGCCGCTGGCATCAACGCTGCTTTGAGACGCTGTGATTCCACCCAGCTGAAGTAGCCCGGTATTGCTGAGATTGACCAAGCCTGTGGTGGAGACTGCCTCGAGGGCACTGGTGATCGAGTGGATCGCAAGCCCGGATTCTCCGATCGTGCCACTGGCGTAAAGCCAGGTTCTGCCAGACCTGATGTTGGCACTGCCATCGACAGATCGGTTGAGGATTCTGCCTGTCAGAGCCGAGAGGTAAGTGGTGGTTGGTTCACCATTGAGATCGGGTCCGCCGTAAATCGTGTTGAGGTTTAGATCACCTGTGACCTCGATCAGACGCACGTCCCCCTTCGTTCCTGCAATCGTGAGCGTGCCGGCGTCGCTATAAGAACTGTTGATATCGAGTTCGTTGCCTGCCTCGCCGATGCCTCCATACAACGACTCTAGGCGAATACTGCGCGCTGTGATGTCAATTCCTGATTTAGAACTAGAAACGGCAACCTGAGAAGAGTTTGGATTCAGCTCATTACTGAGATCAACAGCATCGATGATCGACCCATAGGCCTTGAGATCAACATCACCCGTGCGCGAGAGAACGTTGCGAATCGCCAGGTTGCCCTGCAGTTCATTGAGCCAGATTGATTGGTCCGCAGTCAGCGTCAGTGAGCCTGTGCCTGAGCCGCTAACGTTGAAATCAGCTCCAGTGAGCAAGTCGTAGCTGACGTCTGTTTCCAGGTAATCATCTAGCTCTCCAATGGTGCCTCCAACCGCATTCAGTCGAATCTGGGGCGCCTTGATTTTGACGTAGTCATTGTTGACACCATCCACGATCGAGCCGACAGCGGTGCTCAGATCAATAAGACCACTGGCTGCAAAAACACTAGCGAGCTGAAGATTACCGGCGCTCTCACGCAAGTAAATATCGGCGCTGGAGCGCGCCGTCAGCACTCCACTGCCCAACAGGTTTATGGTGAAGGGATTGGCACTGGAGCCGATCGGTCCACCGGAAGCCTCCAAAACTAGATCGGCGGATCGGACAATCTGGGTGGCCGTGGCATTGCTCACTCGGGCAAGAGAGCCACCGAACTTGAGCCGTGCTTCTGCGCCTGTGGTCTCATCCCCGGCCGTGATTGTACCCAGATTGCCGTTACCCTCAGAACCAAGGAAGAGCTGCCGGCCGGCAACTACATCGATCGTGCCTGTTACACTGACGTTGACGTCATCGACCAAATTGATTCTGGCGGTGACAGCGGTAGAAGCGACAGTAGCAACCGGTGCAATCGAGACAGTAACTCTATTCTCATTGGCAACCAATGGGCGCAGTGATTTGAACGTCAGGGAGTTGGCACTGACAGCAGCGACCTCGAGATAGTTGCTCTTGAATGTGGCGTTGGAACTGGTGCCTACAACCTGTACCTTATCGTCGACAGCAAAAACACTGCTGAAACTTGTAGTATCGAGGGAGCCAGACTGTCGAGTGAGGGTGTTATTGCTAACGACAAAATTGGCAATGATGCTCAGCGGCTTCTTAGAGAGATAACTAAGATCACCGCGTTCGGCAGCCGCGAGATTCACCCGTTCATCGTCGGTGAGGGTGATGGACACCGTGGCATTGACTGTTTCAGCGCTGAAGGAAACAGCAGTACCACCGACTTGCTGCAGATTGAGCGTTTTGCCCGACTTGTTAACTATCACATAGGCACCGCTGTTACCCGCTTGACTGCCTTCTAGGAAGATCTGCTTGCCAGCTGCAAAGTTGCTTGACCAGTCGCCGACAGTGCGGGTCAAGCTGGATCCGTTCAGCGTCATCGTCTGGGTGACACCTGGCTCCTTGAGGGCCAGCAAATCAATGTCCATCACGCCGCTGGCCTGACCGATCTGGCCAGATGCATTAACGGTGATTGACGCGGCTGTGATGTTCGGATCCTCCACCAATACAGTGGTATCAGAAACTTCCTTCAGCAGCCCTTCATTGACAGCGAACAGCAACTCTGACTCGCTCCAGATCTTGAAGCTGGATGTCAGCGCTGACTCCTCTTCCGCCGATAGCTCATAGATGAAGCCCTTACGCAGGATCTGAGAGCCGAACTGGGTGTCAAGCGACTGCGCGGACTTGAGATCAAGAGCAGCTCCCGTTGCTGAAGCTGCCAGACGAAGGCTGGTGGCGTCTACATCGCGCACGTAATAGATGCCACCATCAACGAGGCTGCTGCCGTTGCTGAGCTGAATGGCATTGTTGCCATTGCTGCGGTAAACGACCTTGTCGCCATTTATATAGCCATGAGGAGCAGCGAAGAGGATTCGATCGCTGTTGTCAGTGGCAAGCTGCAAGGAACTCAGCTCAACGCGACTTTGGCTCTGATAGGCACTTCCATAGCTGCCGTACTTCGCATGCAGATCGGCATACTGTTGCTTGCGAGAGTTACGCAGGGTTGTGATTGCAGTATCGATCGAAGCGGCGTTATACCCCAAGCCTGCGTAGTATTCGCGGTACCAGGCCTCTTCAGCGCTGGAAACGGGGATGAAATCGGAATCAAACGTGCTGGGATTGGATTGCTGTCCCCTCCAGCTCCAGTAGGTTTCGTACTCGCTCTCCTTGGTGGCACGCAGCGTCACTTTGGCGGCTTCGATCTTGGCGAGCGCACCGGTATCACGAGTTAGGGAAAGATCCGCCCAAACCCCCCCCTTTAGTTGTTCATAGGTGCGGTCATCGCGGCTAGCGATGCGGTTTGCATCGATGAGATGACCGTTGGGGATATGGAGATCCACTCTGCCGCCACTGCTGATGCTATGAATCCGAAGATCGCCGTCGGCTTCCCGCAGGTAGACATCACCACTGGCTGCCGCGCTGACCTTGCCCGTGTTGGGTGAAATCAGCCCGGAATTCAGGATGATCCGATTGGAAGCGGTGCCGATGCCACCAGCTCCCTTCGCTGTCGTGGTGTAGGTGGCTGAGCCAATGGCGACAGTCGGTTCAGCTGAAGTGCCTCCCTCAGGCAGGATTGCATCCAAGGAGCGGCCAGCAAGCAGAGTGATCGTGCCGGCATCGATGCTGGTGGTGACAGCGGTGTTGACCGCACTGTTTGCCGCCTTGATCGAACCCGGTGCCGAAAGCAGGACATTTCCGCCCGCGAGGGCCTTGATCTGGTGGATCGGAAGATCATTTTGCTGCTCGGCGATGAAGATGGATCCCCCGGTGGAGGTGGCATTCAGTCCTCCCACACCGTTGTAGATGTAGTTCTTCTTCTCGGAACCACCGGCGATGACGCGGACACCGAAGTTGTCCTTATCGCCGAGCACCGTGTCGGTGACCCTGGTGCGGATCGGGTTCGTCGCGGCTGCGCCGATGGAATTGGACGCCGCTAGTGTGAGCTGACGACCAGCCACCAGTGCGTTGTCCCCCTGGCTTTCGATGCTTCGGTTGGAGCTAATCGTGGTGGCGCCTGTTGGATTGAGCACCTGACCCTTAAGCGTGACCTTGCCAGTGCCGGTGCTGGCGATATCGATGCGACCTTCAGAGGCGCCATAGAACTGCAGGCTCACATCGCGATCAGCCTCGATCGAATGGCGGATCTCCTGCGTGACCCCGGTGACCTGCATGTAGCTGACATGAACGGTCTTCTTGCCGTACCAGGTCTTAGTGACCCTCTTAGAAGTCTCTCTGACGGGACCAGGGTCCCTATTCTCGACCAACTGGTAGGTGTAGTCGTCGTTGGCAGAGTTTTCGCCTATATTGTTGTCCAGGTAGTAATAAGCAGATTCACTTTGGAGAGTGGGCTTGTCCCTCACTTCGGTGGTCTGCCAGGGACCCTTGAAATTGCTGCCCAGATCAAAGAACAACCAGGAGCTGCTGCTGATACTGGAGCGTGATACTGTTTCCAGCGAAAGGCCGACCGTCCAGCCGTAACGCCAGTTGTTGGCAACATCGTAAGTGAAGGTGTTGCCCAGGGTAGATGAGGTTAGCGCGCCATTCTGATAGATTCCTTCTCCGGTCGACTCGTAAAGACTGACCAGGGGATTCCCGCGGGCTTTGTCTTTGATCAGGATCACACCGGTGCCGCGCTTGGAGGCATCTAGGCCATTGAGCACCAGATCGTTGTTGGTGCTGTTGTTGACGGTGATGTTGCCGTAACCTCCGAGGGCCCTCACGGTGCCGCCTGCGGTGCTGAGGATCTTGCCGGTCAGTTCGATGTAGCCTCCGCGAATGCCGGCATCGCCTACCTCGATGTAGCCGGGCTGGCCATTCGCGCCTTTGTTGTAAAAGACAAGGAAGCCTGGATTGATATTGGTTGCTTCCCTGAGCAGGAAGCGCGACGGGGTGCCGGGGGTGGCCAGCATGCGCGTGATTTCTGCCTGCGTTGTGGCATTGAGATTCAGGCTGAGGTTGTCGCGGCCGCTCTGGATGGTGCCGTTGATGTTGAGGTACTCCGCCTCCACCACGATGCGATCGGCAAACAACCCCACTCCTCCGGGGGCATAGGGGCTGGATATGTTTGTGGCACGCTTGACCCATTGGGCAGTCGATTGTCCCGAGCCTGAGTAGGTGCCGGTTGTCACCCCAGCCCAGGCGGTGTAGGGCTTGCCTGACACCTCATGTTGGGAAACAGGGCCGATATAGATTGCACCTCCGGCAACGATGGAGGTGCTAGCCGTGGTGATCGAACCATATTGGTAGTAATCCCCCTTGCCAGCTGTTGGCATCTTGATCGTCAGATTCGCCGTAGGGGCATTGATGCCGATGCCTGCTCCAGCAGAACCGAGAATGGTGATATCGTTCCAGGTCGAATCGTCGTAGCCAGCTGCAACGGTATTGATATTCGCGTAGCGGCTGCCGGGAATGAATGTGTTCTCAATGGTGATGCTGGGTGAGCCTGCACTCGAGGGGCTTGGCGCTTCGGCAAACGCCGCTGTGGCCCGACTTCCAATGCTGTCGCTGAGTGAACTCCTGTTGTATTGGTTGTCGAGATCGACGTTGCCCTGGTTCTTGGCATTGAGGCTCTGGTTGCGGGCGCTCAGGGTGGCGCCATCGAGAGCTTCACCGTTGAAGCGCAAACCACCACTGCCCTGGGAGATGGTGATGCCCCGGATCTGCAGGAAGGCGGCCGTGTCATTGGTGATGGTGACGTTGACGTCGCCTGGTGCGATCCAACGCCCACTGCCGGCCACCTGATCTGAGCGGATATCGATCTCACCGGCACTGGCATTGATCGGGTTGATCACCACTGCGAAGGAGCTGCGCTCTACCGGCACCAGGGTGCCGCCTGAGTTCACCGTATTTCCGTTGGAGTCGACACGCTCCATCAAACCTAAAGCGGTGAGTTCGTTGGTAATTCTTGTAATTTCGTTGGCGTAGAAACTCTGCAGCGTGGCGTTGTTGGGATAGAGAGACTTCTGCTGTTGGGCGTAGGTGAGCTGGCTGAACAGGCCGGACTTGACATCGACAGACTGTGTCGTGAAGCCTGGATCGAAGCTGCCGAGCACATGGTTGGCGCCCGCGGGCAGATCAAAGCCGATCACACCGGAGCTGTTGGTTGTCACGAGCACGGCGCCATTGGTTCCGATCGCTGCATTGACAGCGCTCTGGATGTGTGATGCGAGGGCAGCTGCAGTGCTCTGATTGCTGGCTCCTACATTGACTGTGTAGTCGATGCCGTCGTAGGTGAGCGTGAAGCTGGTCTCAGAGATGTTGTTGCCCGAACGAGCTGTGGCGATGGCCTTCTCGGCGATGCCCTGGCTGGCGATGTAACCCGTAATCCGTTGGGTTGCAGGATCCCAGGCCGTCAGTCGCAGCGACTGGTTGCGGGTGATGCCGGTCTCAACGGTCCCGTTGTTGGTGATCAAGGCCTGGGATTCACTCAGCAGGTCGCCGTTTTCTGCCGTGCTCGGTGAACTGAAGGCATTGGCGGCCCAGCTGTGGCCCTTGGCTCGGGCTGTGAGATCGTTGTACCCCAGCTTCTCGGCATGCAGGCGCAGATCGCCGGCACTCTGGAGCAGAGCACCGGTATTGATCGTGATGTTGTTCCTGCTGAAGACATAGGCATGGGCGTCAATGTCGTCAACGGGAATCGCCGCCTGCGAATAGGAGTCGAAATTCGCCTTCAGACTGTAGAAATCGTATTGATAGTCGGCGCTGGTGCCTGCTGAGATCCACAGATCGTCTGCGGCAATTATTCTGGCATTGTTCCCGATCAGCACCTCATTGAGTGGCCGCAGATCAATGGTGGAGTCACCCTTGACCACACCGACTGCTCCATTGGCTTCAGCACTGGCGGCAATCGTGATGTCGGCCCCACCACGGGCACTAATCGTCGCCTTGCCGGCGGCACGCAGGAGGGCTCCGCTGCCGATCTGAACCCTGGCGATGTCAGTCAGTGCCTTAATGCTCGTGTTCATCGACACCCCGGAGCCCAGGCCTGCGGCCTGGAAGGCCATGCGCTCAACCGCATCGAAGCGATTGCGTGCCTCCAGCCTCAGGACGCTGGCGGCACTGGCGTCTTCCGTTGCGATCAGATCGGCGTCCCCCACGTTGATCAACGTGGTCAAACTCAGGTTGGTGCTGCTGCCAACCCCGGCTCCGCTGGCCAGAGCCTTTGCGGCACCATCGAGGTTGGCGCTTCCACCACTCCATGACGGCTTGGCAATCGAGTTGACGGCATCCACCTCGATCGTCTTCGCCTTGATCACCACCCCATTGGCAATCGCCGCTGTGACATTGGAGGTGATGTTGTGGCTTGTGTTAGCTCCAGCCCCTGAAATGAAGCCCGAGGCATTAGCGCGCTGACGGGCATTGAATGTGGCGATGTGCGTGGCCTGCAAGCTGAACTGGCCGTTGCCTCGGCTGCTCAGATCAATGATGCGTCCTGCGCTGCCGGCTTCGATCTCCGCGGTGACTGTGCTGTTGTTCGTGGTTGAGGCCTGGACGGAGGCGCCGGCTCCCAGACCACCCGCTCCGGCGACGGTGGAGGTGATGTTGGTATCGTTGCCCTCAGCGATCACCGAGAGTCCGCCGCCGGTGAGCCTGACGCCGGTGCCGAGGTAGGCCTTGGTTGCAGTGGCGGCCCTCGCTTCTGCCTTGGTTACGCCAACTGCAATCAGGCCGAAGGCATCGCTGGTCGACTCTGCATACTGCTGGGTGTTGTTACTGGCCTCGACCGTGGTGAGGCCAGTGATGTCGAGGGTTGAGTTGTTCGCCAGATACGCAGAAACACTACCGTTGTTGATGGCCTGGGTGAAGGTTGCATCGAAGCCGAGCAATAGCCCACCAGCGGATCCGGTGGCCTTTGCAGAAGCGCTGCGATCCTGATTAACGGTATCTCCGGGTGTGATCTGCCGGGCCGACACCTGCACCGATGCCGCCCTGATACGGCCGCTGCCGCTGCTGCCCAGAGAGGCTGTGATTGTCGGGGTGACGATCGCGACCGCCTTCGACACGCCCACGGAGGCGCCGCTGCTGAGACTGAAGCCGCGGGCTTCCACGGCAGCCGATGGATCGGCGCTGGCCAGGATCGAGAGGGATGCAGCATCGATCGTGGAGTTGCTGACGCTGGCATCCACCGTTGGGGTCAAGGTGGCCGCCGCGTCGGATCCAGCCGCGGCGGCAGCGATCACCCCAAAACTCACCGAGGTGACATCCACCCTGGAGCTGGCCCGGCTGGTGTCCTCTGCCCGGAGGCTGAGATCGCCGCTGAGAGTGAGGGTGCTGCCGGTGATCCTGGCTCCGGTGATGGAGCCGATGTCAGCCCTGGTGCGGGCACCGCCGCCACTGAGAGAAACACCACCGTAGCTGGCACTCACAGCCGACGCCTGCGCCCGGGCCCCCACCGTGGCAGCCTCATCGGCGACCAGGCTGACGCCACCGGCCGCGCCGCTGAGGGTGACCCCGCTCAACGTAGCTTCCACGACGTTGCCAATGCTGTTGTCGGCAATCGCGACTCCGATTGCGAGGGAGCCCGAGGCGACCACGCCAACAGAGGTAGCTACCGACGCGGCGCCGGCGAAGGCGGTCACCGTGGAAGTATCTGTGGCGCTGATCACGGCGCGGGCGCCGACCTCGATGGGGTTGGTGCGGCTGCCGTCGATGCCGGCGCGCACGCGGGTGCTGATTCGGTTGACGGTGTGGGAGCCGGCGCCGGCGCCGCTGAGCCCGATGGCGCCGCCAGCGACCGCCACAGCAGCCGCCACCACATCGGCCTCGATCGTGGCGTTCTCACTGGCGCTGAGTGAGAGGTTGCGCCCAACGACAGCGGAGATGTTGGTGGCCGTGGCGGAAACCTCCAGCGAATCCTGAGTGCCTGTGGCCGTGTAACCGATCAGATTCCTGGCCAGAGAGGCACCCACCGCTGCGCTGAAGGCGAGAGCGCCACCACTGACGGCCACGGCCGCAGACACGATGTCGGCCGTGATCGTTGATATGTCGTCGGCGCTGATCACTAGGTCGCCGGCCGTGCGCAAGTCACTGTTCTGGGCGGTGGCGCGGACCTTGGAAAGAATCACGTTGGTGGATTCCGCTCCGGCTCCCGAGAGGGAAAGTGAACCAAGGCCGCTGAGCGCCGCGGCCACGGAAGCTGCGGAGGCCCTAGCGTCAATGGTGGCGCGGCTGACAGCCTCGATCCTGATGTCGCCGACGCTCATCAACTCCCAGAGGCTGGAATCGGCGTAATTCTGAGCACGCAGATCACGGCTTGCCGCGCTGCCCTTGTAGAGGTAGATAGCACCGGCGTTGCCTCCAACCTGTGTCCAATTGGATGCATTGCTGAAATCCTGGGCGCGGATGTCAATGCCTATCAACTCCCAATTAGAAGCATCGTATTCATCGTCCTCGGCGAGATTGACGGCGCTGCGGTTATCACCTTTGTAGAGGTAAACGAGATCACCCTTGCGCACCCTGGTGCTGTCTTTTACCAGCGTCGCCGAGGTATTGGAATAGTCGAAATCAAAGCTGCTGCTCGCACCGGCGTAGCGATAGACAGCACCGGCCGTTCCATTGACCTTCTGCCATTTTGCGGTGTCGCCGTAGTTGGCTGCCGACAGATCGATCAGATCTTCAGCATTCATGCTGGGCACCGAGTCGCCGATGTAGCGGTAGACGGCCCCCACCTCCCCGCCGGTGCCGCCGGAGCTCAACCGCTGCACGAAGTTGCCCGTGCGCAGGGGCACGGGATTCGCTGAGCCCGCCGTGGGGGCCGAGTCGTAGTCGACCTCGAAGCGCACCAGATCCCCTTGCTGCAGCGCCAACTTCTTGACGCCATTGCTCGATCCCAGGGAGCTGGTGTCAAAGCGTGGGGTGATGCCGTTGGAGGCGATCTGGACCCGATCGTTCGCCTGCAGCGCCACCGTTCCAGCGGTGCTGATGTAGTCGGGAGCGGTACTGAGACCGGCATCACCGCTCAGAGCGGGCGAGCCATCCAGTGACAGCACCGAGGCCTCCACCTCGTTATCGATGGTGTTGCGAGCCAGACCCACGGCGATCGCCACACTGCCCGCCAGCCCTCCCGCGGTGGCAGCCAGTCCGGAACTGCCCGTGAGCGCCCGGATGGTGGAGACGTCTTCGGCCCGGATCCGGGCCGAGGAGGCATTGATGCCATGGCGGCCGCCCACACTGTCGCCATCTACGAGGGCCTTGATCAGGGTGCGGATCGTGTTCTCGGTTGATGCGCCAGCTCCCGCTCCACCCAGGGCAATACCACCTCCGGCCGCCGCGACGGCGCTGGCCTCCACCTTCGCCTCGATGTCGGCCTCGGAGACCGATTCGAGACTGAGGGCGCCGGCGGCATCGACGCTGCTGTTGTTGATCGAGGCCCGCACAGCGAGGGCATCGTCACCGCCATCGAGACCGCGGCCGATGAGGTTGCGGGCCAGGCTCACGCCGATGCCGATGGCACCGCTCAATGCACCTCCAGCCGCGGAAACCGCCGAGGCCCGCACAACAGCATCGATGCTGGAGGAGTTCTCCGCCTTCAAGGTGAGACCGCCGCGGCTGCTAACGAGGCTGCCCTCGATGGTGGCGATAGCGCCGCCGCTGATCACATTGAGCGCATCGGCGCCGCCGCCACTGACCGCCACACCCACGACGCCACCGGCGATGGCGACGGCCGCTGCCGCACAGCTGGCCTCGATCACGGCGGATTCTTGCGCCGTGATGCTGACGGCACCGCTGGAGACGCCAGCATCCACATTGATGATCGAGGCCAGAACGTCTGCATCGATCTGGTTCTGGGCCACAGAGACCCCGACCGCTAGGCCCACCCCCACAGCTCCAACTGTGGCGCTTACTGCCGACGACAGGACGTCAGCATTAATGAGAGAGCCATCTTCTGCCTTGATCGTGAGGCTGCCGGAGCTGATGCCGCGGTTGTCTTTGTCGCCTTCAATCGTGGCCTTGGTGAGCAGTGCGATTCGATTGTCGGCTGATGCGCCAGCGCCACCCATGGCCACGCCCACCAGGCCCCCTGCCGCCACGGCCACTGAGGCAGAATCAACCTTGGCCCGGATTGTGGCTGTCGAATTCGCCGTGATCGTGAGGTTTCGAACAGCATTGATGCTGGAGTTGCTGCTTGTAGCAACTGTCTCAAACAGATCATTGCTGCCGGCAGCCGTGATGCCGATCAGATTTCTGGCTAGGGATGTGCCGATCGAAACGCCGACGCCGATTGCACCGGCGCCGACTGAAGTAGCTGCCGAGACGATGTCAGCAGTGATTGTGGAGGTGTTGGCCGATGTGATGGCTACATCACGGCCCGAAGTCAAGTCACTGTTTTGGACTTTGGCATAAGTTTTAGAGAGAATGACATTGGTCGATTCCGCTCCAGCCCCGCTAACCGCCACGCCCACCAATCCCACACCGACGGCGACGGATGAGGCTGATGCCCTGGCTTCAATTGTTGACTGACTAACTGCCTGTACGGTGATGTCGCCCGTTGTTGTCAATCCGTAGTCGCTGGTGGAGCTCGATCCATCCACATTCAATACGGAAGCTTCTACTTCATTGTCGATGGTGTTTCGTGCCAGTCCCACGCCAATGGTGAGGCCTCCGCTGAAGGCTCCTACAGCCACTGCAACGGCGCTGGTGGCTGTGATGGCGCGAATGCTGGAGGTATCTTGAGCGCGTACCAGCACGGAGCCAGCATTGATGCCATGCACGCTGGCAACGGTGTCACCATTGACGCTGGCTTTGATAAGGGTACGTATCCTGTTATCAGAGGAGGCTCCTGTAGCCGCAGCCCCAACCGCCAGTCCGCCGGCTGCCACGGCGTTGGCGCTGGCCTTCACCTCTGCCTTGATGCTGGCGGTGGAATCAGCCAGCACACTCAAGGAGCCGGTCGCGTTGATCCGGCTGTTGGTGATCGTGGCTGCCACATCCACGGCATCGTCGCTGCCATCGAGTGCGTAACCGATGAAGTTGCGTGCCGTTGCAACCCCGATGGCAATGGCACCGCTATATACCCCACCGGCCACAGATACGGCTGAAGCCTTGATCTCTGCGTTGATGGTGGAACTGTTGTTGGCTGCGATCTCAACAGCCCCGCTACTGGTCACCACGCTGTTCGTGATGGTGGCTTTGGCGCTGCCACTAATCACGTTCACGGCATCACCACCGCCGCCACTCACGGCCACACCCACGGCACCAGCAGCAATGGCCACTGCCGCAGCTGCGCTACTGGCCCGAATGGTGGCGAATTCTTTTGCTCGGATGCTGATGGCACCGCTGGAAACACCCGCGTCAACATCCGTGATCGAGGCCAATACGTCGGCATCAATCCTGTTCTGGGCCAGTGATATCCCCACCGCTAGGCCCACGCCCACTACTCCAACCGAGGCCGCTACAGCCGACGACTGAACATCGGCTTCGATTGCCGAACGGTTCTCAGCTGTGATCGTCAGGCTTCCGGAGCTGATTCCGCGATTGTCCTTATCGCCCTCAATGGTGGCGCTGGTTTGTGCGGCGATCCGATTTTCTGCTGAAGAGCCCGCACCGCTGAGGGCCACCCCTACTTGGCCGCCCGAGAGAGCGACAGAGCCCGATTTGACCCTGGCGTTGATGGTCTGATGACTGATGGCGTCGAGTGTGAGGGCTCCGCTGGCCGTGACGGCTGAGTTCAGGATCTGAGCCGTTGTAGGGCTGCCGACCTTGCTCAGGCTGACCAGCTCCCAAAGGCTGGTGTCGGAGAAGTTCAGGCGCTTCAGCCAGCGGCTGGCATCCGATCCCGATGAGGGACGTGCCAACGAAGAGCTGCCGATGTATCTGTAAACCTGGCCTCCTCTGGCTCCCGCTTCGATGCCAACGGTGTTGCCATTACTGATCGAATCAGGATTGTTAGCCGTTGTGTAAGTGGGATTCGTTGAGGTCGCAGCCCAGCCAATGCTGTTGTGGGCTACGGCGGCACCAATTGAGGCGCCTACACCCACAGTTCCGCCAACTGCGAGCGAAAAAGCACTGCTCTCTATGGTTGCATCGATTGCTGCTGTGTTGGTTGCCTTGACATCTACTTTTCCGTTGCTGCTGATCAGGCTTCCACTCACCCTGGCCTGATTGCTGGTGAGAATCACGTTGTTAGCTTCAGCCCCCGCACCACTGAGGCCTACCCCAGCCGTGCCACCGAATGCGGCCGTAATGGCTGCCGCTGATGCATTTGTGCGGATCCAAGCCTGCTCATCAGCGATAAGGCTGATACCAGAACCTCCTGCGCGTATCCCGAAGTCTGCGGTGCTTGTATTCCCATCTCCATCCGCATTCTTGATTTCAGCCAGTACTTGATTGGCGATCGTATTGCGGGCCAGTGATACACCCACCGAAATCGCCACACCGCCCGTTCCACCGAGAGCCGCTGCCAAAGCCACGGCACCGGCTTCACTGTTGATGGCCGATCGATCCGTGGCCGTGAGATTGAGCCCTGCGGCAGCCAAGCCACTGCTGCGATCAGCCTCGATCCACGACCCCACCTTGACGGCGATCTTGTTGGTGGCTTCCACGCCGGAACCGGCCAGGCCAACACCAGTGGTACCTCCGCCAGCCAGGGCCACAGAGGTGCTGAGAACCACCGCCTGGATGCCTTGTGCTGCCGTTGCCGTAATGCTCAGCAATCCACTACTGCCAGTTCCAGTGCTGTTGCTCAGCGAGGAATTGTTCAGGTAGGCCTCAATGGCGCCAGTGGGTGTGCTGAGATCACCGTCAATGCTCACGCCAATCGCGTTGCGGGCGATCGCGGCTCCAATCGAAACCCCAGCGCCTGTTGTGCCCCCGCCTCCCACACTCAGCGCAAAGGAGGAAATGGTGGCCGCAATGCCCGAAGTACTACTTGCCGAAAGATCAACAGCTCCGTCTGCCTTCAATACGCTGTTATCACCAAAAGCGCGGGCACGGCTGAGCACCACGTTTTGTGCATACGCCCCTGCTCCACTTACGGCGATACCGGTGGTACCGCCCAGGCCAAGGGCCAGTGAGGTGGCCGATGCGCTGGCATTGATAGTGTTGCCGGATACCCTGAGATTGCTGCCCTCCATGGTGAGGGTGTAGGTGCTGCCATTACCCGCCAGAACCGACCAGCGCTTGCCAGGTTCAATTTGGCTGACTTTCAGCTCATAGGCAGCCCACTTGGTTGTGTCGCTGTAGTTCTGACTGCTGAGATTTAGGACCCCACCGGTACCTGCGATGTAGCGGTACACCAGGTTGCCGACGCGTACACGCGTGCCTTCCTGCACGCTCACTCCATACGAATTCGTGGAGGTGTATTCGTAGTCAGGCAGCACATCAACGCCCTTGGTCACTAGGGCATTGGCCAGCGCGGTCAATGTAGCTTGGTCACCGCTGCGATCGAGCGTCTCTTCATTGGTGCCAGACGTGTTCGGATTGTCCTGATCCGTGCGGGTGGCATCGTCGAGGTTGGTGGTGGTGAGTGATCCCCCCGTGGCGATGGTGCCTAGATCTCGCCCCTGCGATAGGGCGCGTACGGAGATGGCCCCAGTGGTGATCAGGCCTTCATCGGCGTCCTTGATGTAAGCCTGGCTGTCGACATCCACCTCGTTGAATGCCAGGCTGATACCCAGAGCAACGGCAACGCCGGAGGTGCCTCCGAATGCTGCTGCAATGGCTACGGCTTGGGCCCTGGCATCAATGCTGGCGGAATCACTGGCCAGCAGGCTGATGCTGCTGGCGCTGATGCCGTCGGTGGCGGCGTTGGAACCGTCACCCTCGATCGCCGCTTTTACAACAGTTTTGATTCTGTTGTCGGCGTAGACGCCGGCACCACTCACGCCCACACCTGTGGTGCCGCCACCGGCGAGGCCTACTGCGGCAGCCCAGATTGTGGCCTTGATTGAGGCTGTGGAGCTTGCTTCAAGGCTGAGAGCTCCGGAGGACGTGATACTGCTGTTCAGCAGGACTGCTTGGACATCGGCGCTCTGGCTGTTCACTCCGCGGTGCTTCCAGCTGCTGGTGTCGCGGTAGTTCTCAACGCTGAGGTCAACGCTGCTACGCGTGGTGCCGATGTATTCGTACACCTCACCATCCAGCGCCCCGGAACTGATTTTCACGGTTTGCCCTGTAGCCAGGGTGCCCACGGAGGTGCTCGACGAGTCGTAGTTCGCCGCCGTGTTGACCGCTGCTGGATTCCATCCGATGTAGTTGCGGGCAACGGAGACGCCGATGGCCACACCTACACCCGTGGTGGCGCCATAGGCGGCGGCCACCGCGATGGCGCCCACCTCAGCGTTGATTTCGCCTGTGCTGGTGGCTTTGATTGAGACGGTGCCGACTCCATAGGCAGCGCCGCTGCGACCCAACTGACTCCCCTCCGCCGATGCCGTGGTGTCGGTAAGGATGACGTTGGTCGCCACGGCTGAGCCGCCGGCGACAGCGATGCCGTTGGTTTTTCCGCCGGCCACTGAGGCAGCGGCAGCCACAACAATGGCCTTGATGCTGCCGCTGCTGCTGGCCTCCAGATTCAGTGCATTGCCATTGTTTGCAACGGCCGTGTTGATAATGCTTGCTTTTACGGTATTAGCGATCGTGTTCTCAGCCAAAGCCATGCCGATGGAGATCGCTGCCGAGGTGTCTCCCCCCAGGGCGATCGACGCCGATGCGGCGATGGCTGTGGCATCGATGAGGGAGTTGTCACTGGCCTTCAGCGAGATGACACCGGTGGCGGTGAATGTTTTGTTATTCGCGGCACCAACAGCAGCATCGTTGCGGATGCGGGCCTCCACGGTATTGGAGATTTCATTGAGGCTTACTGCCCCCGTGGCATTGGCCGCAAAGCTGAAACTGCCGCTGGCGGTCTGGCTGGCGCCTACGGCTACCCCAAATGAGAGTGCACGGATATCCGCCTCAACACTCTTGGCTTCCACCGAAACCGCCCCATTCACGTTGATGGTGCTGTTGTCGACGGCTGCAAGAGCCGTGTCGGAGATGGTATTGATGGACAGCGAGATGCCCAAGCCCAGGCCACCGGCGCTGCCGCTGGTGCTGCGGCTGAGTTGGAGTTGAACCGTTCCGGCCGTGGCTCGGATCGAGGAATCGTTGCTGGCGAGCACGGCCAGCCCTGCTCCTGCAGCCGCGGTGGTGACCGTGCTACTGCTGATCCGGGCTGTCGTGGTTTTGTAGGTTTCGTTCACCGAGGCCGATCCAGCCCCGCTACCCGCGACCGCCGTGCCGGTGTTTCCTGAGGCAGCCCCGACAACAGCCCCAGCCGCCACACTGAAGATCGTGGCTTCGGCGTTGGCTTCAACCCTCACCGCCTGGGCTGACACCTGACCGCTGCTGGCTGTTCCACCCACACTCAGGTTGGAACCATCGATCAAGGCGGTGAGTGTGGAGCGATTGCCTGAGGAGCCGATGCTGTTGACCGCAAATGAGGCACCCAGGCCCACACCGGCAGCTGTGCCACTCGACGCGCTCACGCCGATCGAGACGGCGACGACACCTGCACCGGCGATGATCGTCGAGGTGTCATTGGCCAGGACGGCCACCGTGCCCGGTGTTGTGAGTGTTGTGCTGTTGAGCGAGGCCGTTGTGCTGGCGTCGATCACATTCACGGAGCCGGCACCAGCGAGGGTTCCGCTCACACCCGAGCCTGAGCTGCCGCCGCTGGCCATGGCGCCTGCACCAGCCACGGTGAATGCCTTGATTGCTCCCTTGAAGTTTGCTGTGAGTTCGAATCGCGAGTAAGCGTTGGCGTCGATCAGAACTGTGCTGGATTGCACCTTCGCTTCCGTGGTGCCGCTCACTTTGTTTACGGCGATGGCAGCGCCAGCCGACGCCGCGGTGGCACCACTGGTGCTGCCCTTGGCCAGACTGATGGAAACGGCCCCAGCCAGGGCAAAAATGGTGGCGCCATCCTGAGCGCGGATGCGCACATCCCCCCTGCCCGTTCCACCGCTGTTGGTGGTGATACTGCTGTCGATGAGCCGCGCCCGTGTCGTCCCCGTTTGCTGGTTGAGTGAAACACTCCCTGCCACACCAACGGCATTGGTGTTGCCGGTGCTTGGCGTGGTGCCGCCCCCTGCACTGCTGCCGGCCAGGCCTACCGCCATGCTCCAGATGTTGGAGCGGTTGTCGGCCGTGATCGTGAGCCGCTGGGTGGCGTAGGAACCGATCAACGCTTCGGGATCAACGGTTCGCCGCAGGTTCACCGTGCCATCGCGCAGCAGAGCGTCGGCTTGTTGATTCACCTGGTTCCAACTGAATGCACCGGCCAATCCACCGGCAGTGGTGCCCGAATCGGAGAAGGCAAAGGCACCGCCACCACTGGCTGCAATGATGTTGCTCTGGTTGTTGGCTTTGACCTCAAGTGCATCCGCGGTGATCACCACATTGGCCATCGAGGCCTGGGTGACATCCGTGACCAGGTTCACACCGGCGGCGCCGGCGATGCCGATGCCGCTCGTGGCCTTCTGCTGCTGGGCTTGCGCCGCTGGGGGGGTGGATGCTTTGGAAGCCGGATTCGTAGACAGAGCTGGCAAGCTCACGCCAGCCAGGGGATCTGTGGAAGTTGCACCTTGTACACCTGAACCGCTACCACCTGCCTGATCTGCCGGCGTTACCTTGCTGTTGGCCTTCGATCCTGCAACAACAAAGGAATAGATGCCGCCGGAAGTGCTGGCCCTTGCCGTCACAGCCCCCTTGACGTTGATCGTTGTCGTTGCGGCTGTGTCCAGTGCACCGCTACGGCTCAGATCCATTTCGCCGATCGTGGCCTTGGTCTTGCGATCGACATCGTTGATCGCCACGGCGAGGCCGACACCTAGAGCCTTGCTGGCGGTGACTCCGCCAACCACATTCATCAATGTTTCTAGGCTGATCGCCTGAACATCGACACGCCCGCCCTCGATCGTGACCCGGGTGCCGATCTGGGCATTGATCGCACTGTCCTGTTCGAAATAGGAAACACTGCCCGCGACGCCGACACTGCCCGCCGAGCCGCCGGCCTGCACGAGAGCACCGACCAGAATGGCCTCCTTAGCCTTGAGATTAAGTCCGGAATTGGAACCGCTGTAGACCTGGGCGCCGGACTTGATCTGGGCATTGGTGGTGGTGTTGAGCAGGCGGATGGCAATGGACCCACCCACGCCTGCCTTCCCACCGGAAGATCCTTTCGATCCTGAATCGGGATCCAGGATTCCTCTTTTGTTAAAGTTAAGCCCCAGACTCGGCAACTGGAAGTTGCCTGTCATGTCCAACCATTGCATCCGGTTGGAGGCTTCTACGGTAACAACTTGCTCGTCAACATTGTTGTCGTGCGTGCTGCGATTGATGTTGTCATAGATATCATCACTGGTTGGAACCAGATTGGATCCGTTGTAGGCCGCTCGGTAGAAAGGATCCTGATTGATGCGCACTCCCTCTCCAACAATCGCCTGTGCGACGTTGTTGAACTGCATGAAATTGATGGAACCAGCCAGGCCTACATCCTTGGCGCTTGAATTGCTTGAAACCCAGGTGTTGAGGCTGCTTTGAAGGGTTGTTTTCAGCCCAAACGTTCCATCAAGAAACTTGCCCAGGCCCGCCGTGGCATCGCTCGAAAGGATCATGTCCTCAAGGTCTGCCACCTTGAGCGGTACCAAGGCGTCAGGCTGCGCAAGAAATGGGTAGTCAACCAGGGCGTGGATGACTAGGGCTCGGCCTGCATTGAGCGATGCGTTGTCTTCAACGATCACCTCGGCAGAATTATTGAGCAGTCCCACAACAACGGCGGCGCTCACGCTAGTAGAAGCAGAACCTTCTACTGATTTTCCCTTTGAGTCTTTTTCTTCTTCGGTGGTGCTTTCTGCAGCTAGTTGAGAGGTCTGAGAGATGTCAGACGTCAACTCCATGTCGTCATTTGAGCCCAGAGAAGCAGTTGTTCTGATGAGAGTTTTAACAGTATGCTCAACGTCGCTGAATGCCAGCGCACCCGCTACCTGCAGCGATTTCTTGGAATTGCTGTTGCCTTTGTTGCTATTGGAGGAATATTTGTCCATTAACTTGCCAAAGGCAAGGTCAAAGACCGCGCCCCCTGGCGATAACACTAGCTTTCCGATGTTGCTGGCACCGAAACTTCCTGCTTCTGGATCTTCCGAGTCACCTGAGGAAGCCGATGCCGCATTGGTAGATACAAGCTCAGTCTTCACACCGGCGGTGTAGAAGGTTGTATCCATGATCTGAGCGGCAGCCAAGCTAAAGCCTGAGGTTGTGGATGCTGGTTTGATCAGGCGTTGATCACTGCCAACCAATGAGCCATCTAGGTCAAGTTGAAGCTGATGATTAGCAGCCACCGAGTTACCAATGCTGGTTAGATCAATGGCACCGGGTACAAGCGTGAATAGCGCTCCCGGATTGGTTGCGCTATTCAATGTCAGATTCGTGATGGCCGGACCGGATCTGGTGGCCGCAAGCTGGAATGATGTATCTGTACGATTAACAATGTAATAGGTGTTTTCGTCGGTGAGATTATTGATTGCAAGAGGAATCAGCTGATGATCTGGGAGTGCATCTCCTTCAATGGCCCCACTGTCAAGCAAAGCCTGCTCGGCATCAGCGTAAGGGCGAAGACTGACGACATTGCCCAAACTGAGAAGGCGGATTAAGCAACCCCCATCTGCATAGGTATGAACCACATCTACCGTGTAGGTGGCGCCATTGGTGAGTCCGTCAAGTACGAAAGCGCCACGATTTGTGGGCTTTCGATAGATTACAGAGGCCCCATCAGCAAATGGGGTGCTTGATAAATAGATGGTGTCTGCTGACCCACCATTACGGATGCTGGAATCATCAATCGCCCTTAGATCTCGATAAACGAGATCCCCGCCACTTCCCGCCGCTGCTGAGAGACTGCTTAGCACATTGCCCAAATGGGCTAGGGCTTGGGAGGTGGCTAATTGAAAGGTGGATGAAGTGCGATTAGCAATGTAATAAGTGGTTCCGTCGGTTAGACCAGTGATAGGTGTAGCAGAACCCTTCAGATAGACAACAGCGTCGCCATTTTGGAAGTCATTATCGAGGTTGAAGGTTGAGCCGCCTGCTAGGTCGGCTGGCTTAATATTGAGCGCGCCGATATCGACTTGATTGGATGTGAATGTCTCGGCAACATTCTTGAAGGTGACAGCATCACCATTGGCAAAACTATTGCTTGCATTGAACGTACCAGAGGCTGCTGTAATCTCGGGGATAACAACTTTAACGCCCCGCAAGGAATAATCAAGTGCCAGATCTCTGCTGGCGAACAAGCGAATCCTGAGCTCATCGACGACGGAAGCGTAATAGGTGCCGCCATCGTTCAGGCCACCAATCGGCTGTGTCCCGGCTCGATAAACTACGGCATCGCCGCTAACAAGGTGGTGCGCAGAGGCAAACGTGATGAGATCTTTGGCTAGGTCTATACTGCTGGAAGCAAAGCTCTCCCCGAGTGCTAACTGGGTGTTGTCATGCTTAAGTACGCCATATGTGCGATTGCGCTCTAGCCCAGAGAGTGGATCACTGGTGAGTGGATCATAAGTAACAACATCGCCCGTGTTCAATCCGTGGGCAGACGCTGTTGTGAGCCGATTTGTGTTGGCGTCAATAGCAGTGAGGCTTGGATTGGTTCCACTCCAAGTTGATGTTGCTGTCGCAGAGGGGGTGATCTGGATGCGTGCAACCCCGCCCAGGACTTCCTTCTCAAGTGCACCCAATTCAATAGTTTGGCCCGTTAGCAATCGAGAATTGCCATCGGTATTGAATTCATTGGTGGCTGTCAGCACGAAATACATCGAGCCATGTTCCAGGCCTGCCAGCAATGGCGTGTATACCGTTCCATCGATGGTGCTGTTGGGGCTCTGCCAAACGAAGACTCCATCGGAACGCTCGATGAGCTTGTCTGCATCACTTCGACCAGGCTCTCGATAAATGACTGACTGGCCGTGCACAAACTTGTCACCTGCACCAGGCAGGTAGATGGAGCTACCCCGAACATCTGATGTACTAAAAGTGCGTGTATTTAGGCTTACTGTTTGCCCAAACAAGCTCTCCGATTTTAAATCAACAGCATTGCTGGTATCCCGAGCATGTTCATCACTGCGTGCAAGCTTGAAATAATGACTTTCATTGATGGCCGTAGTAGTATCATCTTCGAGAGCAATGACGAAATAGGTGCGGGGCTCCAAGCCTCCAATACTATTGCCACCGCGGCGCTCGTAAGTTATTTCATCACCTGATATGGCTACAAAATTGGTGGCGCCAGTGGATACATCATATCGGGTAATTCGATTATTATTGATGTCAACATAGCCCACTGGCTCGGTGGTCACTTGCCACAACCTTTCGTCCCTAAAGTTTGTACTGCGCAGATCAATCGTTTTGAAGCGCTCAGTGGTGCCAGATGTAGCTGGATCATCAGCGGCCCCAACATATTTAAAGATAATGTCTTCAGGCATGATGAGCTGCCTGAACTTGAATGTGCCGCTCCCAGATGCTGTAAGGCCACTTAGAGCTGCACCGCCCGGTGTTGTGGAGAGCCTGAAGCCGTTATTGTTGCGGCCTGAGATGTAGTACGTGCCGCCACCTATTAAGCCGCTGATGCTTGAACCAGTCGGTGCATCAAAAATGACAGCTTCTCCATCGGAAAAATTAGAGTTTGAAAAAGAAAACGTATTGTTTGCCAACTTATCTGCTGTGAAGCTGTGATCGCTTCGCTTGACTACACCACCACGCACACGTACGGTGGATGCGGAAGTGCCCAGGCTTGAATTATCTGCATAAATCCTTGCCGATACAACACCACTGCCGGTCTCAAGATCATAATCAGCAGCTTTAACAGTGGGGTCGAATTCAAACTTCACCACTTCTCCACCAGGGGTGGATTGGTCTGAAGTGATCTTCCCAGCGATGTCTGCAATCACATTGGCCTTGGATAGATCAATGGCTAATGCCAATGCAGCTGTCCCATCAGCATTCATTGCTGCAGTAGCGTCAGCGCCTGATTGCTGTTCACCGAGTGCGCGGATGTTGACGGTTCTGCCGCCATAGACCCGTGCTGAGTTGGCGATGGTGACGCTGGAAGTAAGATCCGCTCTACTGATACCTGCAGACCCTGCCGCGCTCTTGATCACACTTGGAACTTTAAAGTCTTCTGAACGTTCAGTGGCTGTTTTGATGTCCGCAATTGAAGTGCCTGAACTCTCAATCACGAGTGGTCCGCCGGACTTCAGATCGGCCCCCGATTTGATTTGAACATCTGCAGTTGCTGTTGCTCCTGTATAGCCAAGGCTGAACAGCTGACTAATCGCTTTGCCACTGGCATTCGCCTTGGCTTCTGCCTTGATCATCAAGGAATCAATGGAGCGAATGACGCTTCCCTCATTGATCACGATCTTGGCGCCCGCATTCTTCTGGATCGCCTTTACGGGTAGTGCCAAGAGTGATGAGAGCATGCCGCCAGCGCCATCCAACATGGCCGCCCTTGTTCCTTGCTGGCCTAGGGTTTCAGCAAGTGTGAGATCCAATGCCTTGGCTTCTATATTTACTTCATTGCCAAGAAGTGTCGTATTTTTTTCTAGGGTGATGCTGACTGATTTCTGGATGTAGCCAAAGGGAAGCAGATTCTCTAGCTCGGCACTGGATAGTTCTCTAACACTGAGATTAAGACTCCCTGCTTTCTGCTCGCCCCACGCCTGCCAGTTCTCGCCCCGCAGTAGATCACTTTTATACCCTATGGGTGTCAGGGAAAATAGACCATTGCCGCTGTATACAAGTCCATCAATGGCAGTGCCGTTCTCGGTCGCTGCTAGCTTGAAACTGTTATCTTGACGGTCACGAATGTAGTATGTATTCCCACTTACTAGATTTGTAATTGAGGAACCTGTCGGAGCTGCGAATCGGACAGCTTCACCATCTTTGAAATCGTTACCAAAGCCAAATAGGCCATTGGTCAACGTGGGGTGCTTGAAGCTTAAACCTGTGCTCGGTGTGAAGCGGTACAGTTGGTCAACATCGGAGCCATCTGCGATCGACAATCCAGTGAGGGCACTTCCCCCTCTGGTCGCAGCCAGCTTAAATCCTGAACTGGTCTGATCCTTTACATAATAGGTTTGACCCAGTGTAAGGCCCGTAATTCTGTTAGACGTTTTGCTTGCAGCCGCACTCTCTTCCGAGAGCACCACAATCTGGCCCTCAACAAAATTGTTGGAGACGGCAAACCTTGTGCCTGATGTTAAATCAGATCGTTTGAATGTGAGTGCATTCAGCTTGTTCGTAAATGGACTCGTCACCAATGTGGACAGGGTGACTCCCTCTGAAACCTTGATATTGTCTGCGAAGACATCAATGTCGCCACCGCTTGTGTAGATGTCGCCGTCAAGAACTACACTGTCATTAAACGGATCAGTGACGCCAGCTGTAAAGCTGTCCTCACTTCCGCCATAGAGTCCTAGAGACCCCTTGAATCCAGAAATTGCTGGTATTCCCTTTACAACGATCAGATCATTCCCACCGCGACCATAGGCCTCCACTTTTGAAGCATCGGTGATGTCAATCGAGTTGTAGGCGGACCCAGAGGCGCCAGTTCCAGCATTATTAAGGAAATAAAAGTTGAGATAGAGCTTTTGGTTGGATGAGTTGTAGTCGACTTCGATATAGTCTCTTAAGGCTGTCCCGTCGGCAGTTATGCTATCTCCGCTGTTGCTGCTCGAAAAGGCGGGGTCGATATTGCTGTAGTTGGTTACATAGCTAGCCAGGCCTGTACTGACTGTGATTGAACCGACTGAATTAGTGCTTGCTGGTATCAGAACAGCTAGACCACCAGTTGCGTTATCCCAATAGAAGAGTGAATCTTCTGAGCCTGTGCCTCCATCCAATGTTCCTGTGATGCGTGCCGTGGATTGCAGTTCAAAGCTATCCGCCACATCGTTGCGCCCTATAATATTGCCGAAATCCGTGAAACGGTACAGCTCATTACCGGCAAAGCTGATCGTTCCGTCGTCTACATTGGTGATCATCCAATCGATGGCTTGATTGGCATTTCCTGGTCCTTTAAGAGTGTCGGCTTGTCCGCCCCCACCAATGAAGTTGGCGATGTTTATGAAGCCACTGAGTTGAGTACTGCCAGAGGTTTTGAGTGTCTGGGAGTAGAGATCAACGGTCAGCGCCGAACCAGTAGCGGCGATGTCAAGGGAATCCCGATAGACACTGGGCAAGACCTGACGTCCACCGTCGATGCCACCTGCCAAGCTTGCTGTGCTGCTAGTGAATTGAAAGACATCAGCGAAGTCGCCACCAGCGAGTGTTTCCACATTGCTAAAGCTGACACGGGAGCTTGTATCGCCGCTTTTGCGCAGATCTCCTGAGCCGGCCCCATTGATCTGCCAGGTGCTGGATGCCGCAGCCACAACGTCAACGATCACATCCCCTTGGGTAGCAACCTCGGAGACAAGCGTTCCTTTGCTTTCTAGCGTCAGAGTATTTCCAGAAATACTTTCAATTCGCCACAGCAGTCCTGGAGCCGTGATGTTTTCAGGTTTTAGAGAAGTACCACTGACACGCACATATTGGCCAGCGCTGACACCTGACCAGCCACCTGCCCTCGCCAGCGTATCTCCTCTATCGGCATCGGCTGTGAAGGTGATGGCCGCTTGGGCACCGTTGAAACTCGCCACTGAAGTTGTGAAACTGGGTCCACCGACCGCATCGTTCCCATCCCCAAGGTCGATGGCGATCCCACTTGCTTCGTAACCGAGTTTGACAATGTCATCACCGCTACCGGTTAGGAGGGTCTCGAATCCGCTGAAAATACCAAGACCGTTAATTGAGCCGCTGCCTGCTCCTGTAATTTCAACGGTATCGGCAATGTTGCTTTCTGTTAGCGAACTACTGCGTAACAGGATTTGATCATTACCAGCGCCAGCGTTGAGTACGAGCACACTTGCATCAGCCGTGCTGCCGAGGGCGGAGAAGTCGAAGATGTCATCTCCTGAGCCCGTTAAGATAACAATACTGCTCGTTACTTTTCGAATGTCTTGCAATGTAGATGAAATGCTGACCGTGATCGAAGCCGTCAGCGCACTAGCATCAATTGTAAAGGCAGAAAAGCTCTTAATCCTCGTGCCAATGTCAACACTATTCCCGAGTGAGTCGTAGGCGCGAATGAGCCCAACGCTTTCGCTGCTGTCGGTGGTTACAGAGAGATCCAGGCGCGTCGTGGCCGCTGATACTTGATAGATATTCGTTGTTGCGTCAGTAATTGCACTGGGCCCTAAAGGAGTGTCAAGCGACAGCCATGCTGGATCCAGCTGCGAATCCACCATGCCAGTTGCTGTTTCCAGGATAAGATTGAAGCCATCTGATAGCGAACCTGAGATATCGGTTGATGCGGCAACATCAGCACCGCTGAGGCTAGCTAGCTCATTAATGAACTGACGGCCAGTTTCGCCTGCAGCGATATTGCACCCATACAATAGGATGTCCGAGTTTTTAGAGAATTTAGACTTCCAACTGCCAATGGATTCAGAATTGGCCAGCAGTGCGTTTCGATTGATCTCATTCTCGCCAAGCACGATGACGCCCGAGGCCCCATGGGTTAATATATGGAGATCACCAATTGATCCATCCCCAAAGCCCTGTAACTTACCTGTAATCTGGTCGACAAACGATCGGCTCTGATCCAGGCTGGAGATCACAAAATCCGTATCGGGTCCAGTGATGCTGGAGTCAATCCCTTGTACGCTGGCAAGCAAGTCGCTTGCGACAAACAGAATATTCGTCGGATGGGGGGCAATCCTGCCATCTTGAATGATCTGGGAGGCAGAAATTCCCGTAATAGCGTCGGCACCGATGGCAGAATTGAGGCCATCGCCAATTACCGACAGCCCATTGGTTGCCAAGGCAACAGCGCTCAACCCGCTTTCAGCTTGAGACAAGCCGCTGCTGCTCGACTCCGGAACTGGCAAATGGCTGACAAGCGGCAGCGTGGCCGCCAGTCTTAACGGATTGTCTTCAGACAGCCCTGGCCAATCTGGCCAAGCCGCAGGCAGCAGGCTTGTTCTCGTGGATGCAGAAATCAGTCCGTCCATGCTCTCGTACCTGCGTGCGGCTACAGCTAGATGCTTTTATTATAGCTCCTTGAGCGCCATCATGCCTCCTAAAGGACAACACGGCAAGAGAGTCAATAACGTCATGCAGTGCGGGACAACCAAACCTCAAGGCCGAATTGAGTCGCAATGCAACAACTGCCCGCACTAACTGGCACGGCCAAGCCAAAAGCTTAAGATTCTTTTGCATCGCAACAGTGAGACTCGCCGTTCGTCGGGAGCTCAGTGGACGGCCTCTATAAAGCAGCCCGAGATGACGATTAGCGCTACGCAAACAGGCCACTGGTGTTGGAAGCGGCGGTCATTGAGCATTGGCGTAATCCGGCCTGAATCCGCATCTACACTTGCTGAAGTTGTATCAATAGACAAAGCGAGTGGACGTTTTCTTTGTTCACCAGAACTTTCCTGGGCAGTACAGGCATCTTACCCCTGCTCTTCAACATGATGGCCATCATTGCCGAGCCATCGCTGTCTCTGGCGCACCTAGAATACGAGTGATGTGGATCCCGGCAATTGGTATCCATTGAAGGGCGGAAAGCCTATTCGGCTCTGGCGTGCTGGATACAAGCGATTCGAAATTAGTGTCAACTCCCACTCATGCAAGTTCTGCAGGTGTAGGTAGTGGGTGAGCTCCAGGTTGCTGCCCTGAGCGTTGGGGGCATGAAGCGTTTGAGAGGATCCGGATCGAACCCCTGGGATGGGAATTGCCAAGGACGAGTGATTTGTGTGTGTTGCCCTGCCGCAATCGAAGCACTCGCTTCACTGGTCTGAACTGCCAACTATTGAGACCCACAAGCACACTAAGGGCCAGCCGACAACCAACCTGCACTGCAGCGATAGACTCCAGAAGTCTGACCGACTGGTGACATGAACATTCGGGTGCCGATTCACCATCTGGTGGTGCTGGCCACTGGGATCACTGCTCTGATTCCCACTCCTGGTATGGCCAATGTGGTGAATGTGGACTGCTACAGCAATGGCGACGGCACGGTGAGCTGCCAACGGTTGCGAGATGGAGAGTGGTTCGACTGCGCGCGCAGCATGGGGGGCGTGAGCACGTGCAAAAGCCGAGAGGTGGTGCCAGGGCGAGACGAACCGATCACCTGCACCAGTGATGGGGGCGGAATCTTCACCTGCACGAGCGCAGCACGCCACCGATCAGGCCAAAGCATCCCGGGAACCAGCGTGTTTGAATTTTGATCTCTCGACTACCACCCCAGAAAGCCTGAAATGGATGGGACATACCGGACCAGGATCATTCGAGCTGCAGTACCACCTCCTCAGGCCGCGGGGGTATGGCCCTGTAGCGAAAGGCCGATCGCCGATGGCAATGGATTCTGAACCGGTGGCTGTGCTGCTCATAGCAACTGATCCAGGCTCAGCGCAGCACCGCGCTGAAAGGAACGACGGGCCTGGCGGCCAAGGAGCATTTCAAGTAGATGCGGAGGCGCGCCATGGCCCGGCCGCACGATGCGCAGGTTTGCGGTGGTGAACACATCACCCTCGTCGATGTCGGCCGCCACATAGATGGAGCGACGAAACTGCAGGCTCTTGCGTTCCGCCTCGGTTGGGCCGTAGCGCACCTGGCCGAGGGCCTGCCAGGCCCGCTCGCTCTCCTGCACTAGGGCCGCAAGCTCCTGGGGCTCCAGCGAAAATACACTGTCGACTCCACCTTCCGCGCGCGACAAAGTAAAATGCTTCTCAATCACCGTGGCCCCCAACGCTACTGATGCCACGGAGACACCAACACCCATCGTGTGATCAGATAGACCCACCTCGCAGCCGAATAACTCCCGCAGATGCGGAATGGTTCGGATGTTGGTATTAGCGGGTGAGGCGGGATATGTGCTGGTGCATTTGAGTAACACCAGATCAAGGCAGCCTGCCTCGCGGGCAGCTGCCACCGCCTGCTCAAGTTCGCCCAAACTGGCCATACCGGTAGAGATGATCAGCGGCTTGCCGGTTGATGCGGCCTTTTCGATCAGGGGCAGGTGGTTGTTCTCGAAGCTGGCAATCTTGAAGGCCGGCACATCCAGCTCCTCCAGGAAATCAACAGCTGTTTCATCAAACGGTGAACTGAAGCAGATCAAGCCAAGCTCCCGAGCCCGCTTCATGATCGGGGCGTGCCACTCCCAGGGTGTGTGTGCCTGTTTGTAGAGATCATGCAGGTTCTGGCCAGACCAGAGGGAATCTGGATCGCTGATCTTGAAGCTGCCGCCGCGCACGTCGAGCGTCATCGTATCGGCGGTGTAGGTCTGCAGCTTGATGGCATGGGCTCCAGCCGCTGCCGCAGCATCCACGATGGCTAGGGCTCGATCGAGGCTCTGGTTGTGATTGCCGCTCATTTCAGCAATCACAAACGGCGGATGCTCCGCACCGATCGGCCGGCCGGCGATGTGGATGGTCATGGGGTGGTTGAGCTCATCAACGAGCAGTGATTGAGGGGGTTTGAGGCAAGAGCACCATCATGGCCGTGGATCCATCGGCCAGCTGGCCGCAGTGCTGGAAGCCAAGAGGCTCAAAGAACTCGGGTATTCGGGTGGTGAGGCTCACCATGCCTGGTCCGGCGGGGGACGTGTCGGCAATCAGGCGGTGCACCAGGGCTTTCCCCACACCCTGACCGCGCGCTTGGGGCGCCACGGCCAGGTTGTCGAGGTGGCCACCTTTGCTGTGGGGGCAGAGCATCACCATGCCAAGCAGCTCGCCGCCCTGGGCCGCTGCGATCCACAGGCGCTGGCGGCGGTGGCTGGCGGCCAGCACCCGCTCGAACACGTTGCGGGGTGGCCGGGGAAAGCAGGCATCGAGCAACGGCTGCAGCTGCTGCCAGGGAGCCGCCTCCAAGGAATGCTCGCCGAGCGCAAAGGCCATCAGGCTGCGCTCCAGGCCGTAGCCCGATCAGTGCTGGGCGCTGCATGGCGATCAGGCCATCCCCGGCTTGTCCTCAGCCCTCGGCATCGGCGGGGGGGGGATTGCTCTTGAGACTGGTGATTCTCACGTCGGCGTGGAGGCCATTACTGCGATGGCTGACGCGGCGAAACTCCAGGCGTAGGCCATGGGCTTCCAGGAAGGCGTGGGGGTAACCCTCGGCATCCAGCATGCGGATCTGGTCATACCAGGCAGGAAGATCGCCGAACGGACAGTCCGCCAGGTTGCTCTGTTTGGGCTTGCGCCGGCTAAACAGTACCGGCTCTCCCTGCTGGGGCTGCGGCAGAGGCTGTTCTCGCACGATCCGGGCAATCATCGCCTCGATCAGGGCGTCGGCCCGCAGAAAGATCTCCTCAGCGCTTCCGAGCAGGCTGAGCGGTTCTTTGCAGTAGATCGGGCCGGCATCGAGTTCGGCGGAGCAGCGCAGGGCGGTGAGCATGGTGCTGCTGTGGCCTCGCTGGATCAGGTTCTGCAGTGGGCTACCGCCCCGGCCGTAAGGCAGGTCGGTCATGTGGAAGATCACCGTAGGCCAGCGGCTCCAGATGGTCTCCGGGATCTGGTGGCTCCAATGCGGTACGAAGATCCACTCTGGGTCCAGAGCTGCCACGGCTTCCAGCTCGAGCTCGAGAGGGTTGCTGATCGGATGTACGGGCCGCCCAAGGGTGCTACTCAGCCGCTCTGCGAGACCAGCATTCCAGGGGCGAATGGAAAGCAGCAGTAGTGGGTGCTGTGTTGCGGCCATTCGCTGAAGGTTATGCCAAGGGCGAGTGTGGTGGGGTGGATTTGCTCGTGGGCTTCGCTGCCTGGATCTGCAGCTCATACCGCCGCCCCCGCAGCTCCACAAAAGCGGGGTAGCGCTGGTTGTCCACCACCCGCAGCAGGTTCAGCTGTTCTGCCAGGGAACGCTGGGGATCCAGCTCGGAATCAGTTGGCCGGCGGCGGCGGTAGTGGCTGGTCTTTCCCTGCTGGGGTCGGGCTTGCTCAAGCACGTCGGCATAGCGATCCAGCCAATTCAGGCATAGGGCGATCGTGGCTTTCGCCTGCAGGGCGCGCCACTCGTTGACCAGCTCCGTACCCTGCAGGTCGATCGTGTGCTGTAGATAGATCGGCCCGGAATCCAGCTCGGCGGTGGCCCCAAAGAGAGTGATCGGGATCTGGCTGGCGCCTTCGAGGATCTGCCAGGTCATCGGGCTCCAGCCCTGGCCCTGGGGCAAGGCGCTCTCGTGCACCACTAAGTTGTGGCGGTGCAGGGCCAACTGCTCGGCGCTGAGCAGGCGGCCGCAGCTCAGCAGCAGGCAGACATCGCCTGGAGCTAGATCGGCGGGGTGGTGGATCCAGCGCACGGCGTGGCCGCGCTGCCAGAGGGCCTCAATCAGCTGGGGGAGGTGATCGTTGAGCCAACTGCCGGCGTCGCTGAGCAGGGTGAGGCAGCTGGGCTCCAGCGCAAGCGCGTCACAGCCTGAGACGGGGGGGGGGACGGGTGCGACTGGATCTGAGCGGAAGCCTGCTTTCGCGAAGGTGGCCTGGCTGGCAATGTTGCCAGCCAGTACCTCTGCCACCGCCTCGGCGCCGGGGCCCCACCGCTGCTCCATGGCCTGCAAACCGAGGCGCACAAGCTCCGCGGCCAGCCCCTGGCCGCGAGCGCAGCGATCCAGCGACAGATCAATCAGCGCCTCGTGTGGCCCACTGCCGCTGGCAGGAGGCTGGCGATCGAAGCGGATCTGGCCCAGCCGGCAGCCATTGAAATCAGTGGCGATCAAGAGCAGCCGGTTGGAAGCGGCCAGGCCGGCCTGAAACCAGCGCTGGTGATCGGCCGGGGCGATTGGATCGGGCGAAAAGCTATGAGCGCGCACCTGGGGGTCATTGGCCCAGCGCAGCAGCAGGGCTTCATCGGCGGCAGTGGCGGGGCGCAGTTGCAGCGGGCGCTGCAATCCCAGCAACGCTGAGGTCACTCGCGCTGCTCCCCAACCATCTGTGAGGCCATAGCCACTGGTTCCGGGCCAAGCTCTCTGTATGGCGTCCACCAAAGCCTGGCGGATTTGCTCAGCGCTCACTAAGGCGGAGCAGCCCAGCAGCCGAATCTGGCTGGCCTCATCAAGGGCTCGGGCGAAGGGCAGCTGGTTGTCGGCAATGGCCACCACCAATGAGGGCAGCCCCAAGCAGGCACGCTCCCAGGTGGTGGCCCCACCAGCACCGATCGCCAGGTCGGCCCTAGCAATCAGCCCCGCAAGGCTAGGCTGGGGATTGTGCAGGGTGGTGTGAGGCCGGCGGGCCGCCAGCTCCGCCACCGCCTGGCGATGGGGCGACTGCAGGCCCAGCACCACATCCACCGCCAGGTGGGCCAGCTCCGGCGCCTGCAGTGCTTCCAGGGAGCGGCCCGTGAGGTTGGCCGGATCCACGCCTCCGAAAAACACCAGCACCCGCCGCAACTCCGTGCGCGGCGGCACCAGCGGATGAAGCTGGGCGTATTCGGGCCCCAGCAGGGCGTAGTGAGGCCCCAGTAACTGGCAGCAGTGGGCAGGAACCAGGCCTGAATATCGATCCTCGGTCGCCTCCCCAAAGAAGTTCTGATCCAGCAGCAGATCTGCCTGGTGGGGACGATCGGCAAGGTCGTCGATCACCAGCAGCCTGGGTGCTCCATCGACGGCCAGGCCCGCCAGCAAGTGCCCTTCCCAGTGGGCATCGAGCCCGTAGTGGTCCACCACCAGCCAGCTGGCGCTGCTGATATTGGCTTGGGCAAGGGCTTGCAGGCAATCGGTGGCGTCCTGCGCTTGGCTGCAGCCCAGCCAAGCGGCATAGAGCTCTCTCCCATGCAGCGTTTGTTTATCTGGTTGCTGGGTGTTCGCCAACGGCAGCTCCGGCAGAGCCAGCACCTGGAATTCCTGCTCAAGCAGGCTGATCAGATCGCCCCTCTGGCGCCGGCAGAGAAAGGTGATCGCCGCCCCGCGCCGCTTCAGCTCCCGCGCCAGGGTGCGGCAGCGCATCACATGGCCGCTGCCGATCGAGAGGGAGGCGTCAGCGCGGATGAGGACGGTGGTCATGCCAACTGCCGCAGCAAGCAGAACGCTTCAGCGGCCTCCACCCCCACTTGAGCGCCGCGCCAGCGAGCCAGATGTTCCAGGGCGGCGATGGAGCGGGCGTGGGGCCAGGGGCGCATCTCGGCGGCGTAGGCCTCCAGGGCCTGGCGTTTTCGGGGCCACTGATCTGCGATGTCTACAAACCAGTTGGGCTGAAAGGCCGGTGCCGAGCCGGGTGGCTGCCACTCGGTGCTGCTGGCCACCTCGTAGCTGAGCAGCCGCCGCACCGGCTGGCCGGGTGTGGGCCGGCAGGCGGTGACCACCGCTTCATGGAGGCGCTTGTGGTCGATATTCACATCGCCGGCATGGTGCACGTACACCACTTGGGGTTGATGGCGTGTGATCCGTTCTTCGATCTGCTTAATCAGATCGAGCCGGTCGAGGGAATCGAGCCGGTTGTCGGGCAAATCCAGCAGCTCCACACCAGCCACGCCCAGGATCGCGCCGGCCGTCTGGGCAGCCTTGGCCAGCGCGGAGAGGTCTCCGGCCACCACGTCGCGATCGCGCTTCCCTTGCCTGGAAGTGGCCCCCTCGGCCACGATCAGCACCTGCACCTGATCTCCGGCATCGGCGTGGCGGGCGATGGTGCCACCGCAGCCGAGCACTTCGTCGTCGGGGTGGGCGGCAACGATCAGGATTCTCTGGGGCATCGAAGTAAGCATCAGTTCAAGCGCCGGAAGCCGCTGTGGCAGACCGGCCCCTCCAGTAGCTCCTCCACGGAGCGACCAGCTTCACACTCGGCGATCAGACCAAAGACCCCATCCAGGGCTTCCAGGTAGGGCTCGATCACATCAGGAGTATGTGCCAGGGATATGTAGCAACTGGTGGCGGCCAGATAGCCCTTCTTGAGCATCTCCTGGGTGATGAGAGTTTTGTATTCCATTGCCCTGGGGCTCTGGAAGGCAAAGCCGGTAAGGGCTGGCAAGCCGTTGTGCGTGATCGCCAGCCCATGGCGATCGGCCAGGGTCTGCCACTGCTGGCGCAATTCCAGCCCGGTAACGGTGACCCGCTCCCAGCTGCGTTCGCGCTCCATCACTTCCAAAGTTTTGAGGGCAGCCGTGGGACCGATCCGCTCAGTCCAGAACGTACTGCTGATAAAACTCGTCTGCGCGGCTTCCATCACGGCGCGGCGACCGATGGTGGCGGTGATGGCATAACCATTGCCCAGAGCTTTGCCGAACATCGCCATATCCGGCTCAACCCCGTATTTCTGGTGCAGCCCGCCATAGGTTTCGCGGAAACCTGAGGTGCACTCATCGAAGATCAGCACGATGCCGCGGCGGCTGCAGAGCTCACGCACACCCTCCAGAAAGCCAGGATCAGGCGGCTGGGTGCGCTGCACTTCCATCTTCACGGCAGCAAGTCCATGGAGAGAGGCAACCGCCTCGAGCTGATCGAGGCGGTTGAAGCTGAACGGTTGCACCGTTCCCGCCAGGGCACTTGGCACGCCGTTGGGCTCCAGGCCTGGCAGCAGGTGTTCCTCGAGGCCAGAGGCGTTCTGGAGGTTGGTGGCCAGATACCAATCGTGCCAGCCGTGGTAGCCGCAGATCGCCACCGTGTCGCGGCCCGTGGCGGCGCGAGCGATGCGGATCGCGATCGCATTAGCCTCACCGCCGCTGCGGGCGAAGCGGGCCATTTCAGCCCAGGGGTGTAGCTCCACCAGCCGCTCGGCCAGGCCCACCTCCTCGGGGCAGTTGAGGGTGCTCATGTTGCCGGCCGCCACGGTGGCCGCCACCGCCGCATCCACCTCGGGATGCCCATAACCGAGCAGGTTCGTGCCGATCCCCATGATGCTCATGTCGATCAGCTCACGGCCGTCGAGATCCCACACCCGGCAACCTTTTGCCCGTGAGAAGTAGGCGGGCCACTGCTCCGGCAGGAACATCTCGGCTCGTTTGGAGAGCAGCATGTTGCCGCCCGGAATCACACGCTTGGCACGACGCCACAGCTTTTGACCCTCTCCCATCGATGCTCCTTCGTTGCGGGAGAACTTGGCATTGGCAGCGAAAAGATCAGGTTGCTGTTGCTGCAACTCCAACACTTGCTGCCAGGTGAAGTCAGAGCGTCCACCAAAATGATTGACGACCGCCCTGATCACCTGCAGATCTTCAGGCTCATCGACGGTCCAACGCAGCGACGACAAATCTTGCCCATGAAACTTACTAGCCAGACGGAATTGGCCACTCTCGCGAATCCAAGGCGTTACATGCTCACGCTGCACAGGATCGCTACATTCTTGCTGAGCGATCTGCAAGGAGTCTCTGGTGAAAACCTCTACATCAAGGCCATCTGGATAGGTAGGAGGCACACAGTTGCTGAGATAGTCAACACTCTGCTCTCGAAACTCCTCGATCGCTTCCGCGAGCAAGTCCGGATCCAGCAAGGGGCAGTCACCCGTGACACGCACTAGAATTTGGGCATCAGTACTCGCCGCAGCCAGTGCAAAGCGAGCGAGAACATCCTGCTGGCAACCCCGAACAACCTCCAGCCCCAATGAAACACCCAAGTCAGCAAGCTGGTCATCAGTAGGCAGATCCGTGGTAGCTAGGATCAGCCGATCCACCGTCTTGCAGCGCTGGAGCCGTTCCACCAGGAACGCCAACATCGGACGACCGGCCAGATCAGCCAGAACTTTGCCCGGCAGACGACTGGAACCAGTCCGGGCCTGGAGGATGACAGCAACTTGATCAACCAAGTGAGGTAGAGGGCGAGAGGTCACATCGGCGCAGCATCGTGGTCGCAACCCATTCCTGGGGGTCGTCGGTATGGGCACGAGTTACGTGGTGGCGCAGCCGATGATCCGTGATCACATAGGATGGATGCCAAGTGAACATCGCCGAAAGATCATCCTTATAACTAAAGACTCCACTACGATGATGATAAGGATTCACCTTCTGATGGGGCGACCAGAAATCCAAAATGGCCAACCAAGACTCTGGCCTTAGAACACGATGCGCCTCCGCCGCGATCTTGAACAAGTCGGATCGGTCACACAAGTAGAGACAGAATCCGTAGATCAACAGATCGACAGATGCATCAGGCAGGGGCAAAATATCGGCGGTAGCCACATGAGCCTTCAACCCCAGCGATGCAACAGCGTCAACAGCTGCGGAACTGGGATCCACGCCTGCCACCCTCCAGCCAAACTCCTGTCGCATCCTCAGCAAACGCAGCCCCTGACCGCAACCGACCTCCAGAACCGAGACCTCTGATCCACGCGGCAAAGGCAGTTCAGTCAGCAGGCGAGCCAGTGGGTCCTGTTCCTGCCACTGCTCTCGCTGCTCAGGGCTGCTCTGGCAATTGCGCTCATACCAAGCATCCCCTTCTCCATTAAGAAAGATCTGACGCTGGGATGGCTGTGTCATCGCAGAGGCCAGCAGCGGGGGTCAAGATCCTGCCGATTATCCCAGGCCCAGGCTGCAACAGGGCCTATTGCAAATGCATCCATCGCGTTCCAGGTGGCCAGTAGTTCACTCAACTCCTCGGCTGACAGAACACCCACCAGCACAGCTTCCAACCCGTCGCAGCTACGTGCCAAGGCCAGGGCGGCGTGCAGCAGAGACAACCCACGCTCTGTCAGGTGCAGCATCAGCTGGCGATGGTGCTCGCGAAAACCAGGGGACAGGAACAACGGCCACTGGTCAGCCGGCTTGAGGAGAAGTCCCTGCAACAGCAGGCTTCGGGCATGAACGGCCAGGCCAGCGGACTTGAGTTGGTCCACGGTGCCATCCTGAAGCAAACGCTGGTCGTAGAGCGAGAGAGGAAGCTGGACCAGCTGCAACCGATCAAGTGGGAGCCCCTCGAGCTCAGATGCGTCGTAGATGGACACCCCAAGACGCTGAACCAGACCTCGATCGCCCAAACTTTCCAGCCAGTCCAAAAGACGATCCGCCTGTGGGCCCAGTAGATCAGCGGATCGATGGAGGAGAAATCCATCCAGCCTGTCTGTTTGGAGACGGATGAGGCTGGCTTGAAAGGACTGTTCCCAGACATCGGGATCAGCCTGGGCGGGCAGCTTGCTGATCAGGCGGCGTCTCAATGGGGGGGGCGAACATTGCCCCAGAACGCTCTCCGCAGACCCATAGGCCTGGGCCGTATCGAACATCTCAATCCCGTGTTGAGCCGCCACAGCCAGAATCCGCCGCACCTCGGATTCCGCCACCTGGCCGGCCTTATTTGTGATGCCATAAGGCAGACCAAACTGAGCGGTGCCCAGGCAAAGCTGGGGTGCCATCAGCTGATCAGCCTCGACAGCACCTGCACCACCAGCTCCTGCTCCTGCGCCTTCAACCCCGGATACAGAGGCAGGCTGATGGCGTTGCGGGCATAGGCCTCCGCTTCAGGAAAGTCGCCTTCTGCGAAGCCAAGCCGCCGGTAATAGGGCTGAAGGTGCACCGGGCTGTAGTGCAGCTGCACACCGATGCCAGCAGCGCGCAGACCCTCGAACACGCGGCGGTGATGCTTAGGCTCGGTTTTGTGCAAGCGAATCACCGCCAGATGCAGTGCTGATCGTACGGAGGGTGGGATCTCCAGAAGGCTCACCTGCAACGCTGCGAGCTTCTGGCAGTAGACCTCGAGTAAACGTTGGCGTTCGGCCACGATCCCCTCAAGTCGCTCCAGTTGACTCAGGCCGAGGGCAGCTTGCAGATCGGTTAGCCGGTAGTTGAAACCCAGCTCCTGCTGTTCGTAGGACCAGGGACCAGGGGCCGGCCGCTCGAAGCGGGCCTCCTCTTTGGTGATGCCGTGGCTGCGCAACTCCGCCATCGACTGGGCTAGTTGCGGGTCGTTGGTGGTGGCCAGCCCTCCTTCTCCGGTGGTGATGATCTTCACAGGGTGAAAGCTGAACACCGTGATGGCGCTGTGGCGGCAGTTGCCCACCGGTTCTCCACGGTACGAGCCGCCGATTGCATGGCTGGCATCTTCCAACACGGCAAAGCCATAGCGCTTCGCCAGCGCCCCGATCGCCGCCATGTCGCAGCTGCTGCCGGCCAGATGCACCGGCACCACCACCTTCGGCAGGGTGCCGTCCCGTTCGGCCTGCTGCAGCTTCTGCTCCAGGGCCGCCAAACTCATCAGACCCGTGGCCGGCTCGATGTCCACAAAGTCCACGTCAGCGCCGCAATAGCGGCCGCAGTTGGCGGAGGCCACAAAAGTGATCGGCGAGGTCCAGAGCCGATCACCAGGCCCCAGACCCAAGGCCAGGCAGGCGATATGCAGCGCGCTGGTGGCACTGTTCACCGCCACGCCATGGACAGCATCCACCTTTGCGGCTACCGCCTGCTCAAACGTAGGCACCGCAGGTCCCTGGGTCAGGAAGGGGCTGTGCAACACCGCCACTACAGCGGCGACATCGGCCTCCGTGATCGTTTGCCGGCCATACGGGAGGAAGGCCTGTGGCGCGTTGCTCATACCGGCTGAAACTGCGGATCCACGTGATCACGGATCAGCTCACGCAACTGCTTTACTGTGAGGAATTCCGGGTTTGTGCTGGAGTTATAGGCAAAGCCGGGTTCAACGGCCATGACACTGCGCCCCTCGCCCTGGTAGCGCTGCAGCAGCCGGCCATCGCTGGGGAGGATCGCGTAGTACTCACCCAGATCCATCGTGGTGAAGCTGTCCGAGGCGGTGATCATCTCTTCGTGGATCTTTTCGCCGGGTCGGATACCGGTGATTGGCTTCTCGCAGGTGGGTCCGATCGCCTCGGCCACGTCAGTGATCCGGTAGCTCGGGATCTTGGGCACGAACAGCTCGCCGCCAAGGGCGTTCTCCAGGGCCCAGAGCACCATCGCCACCCCCTCGCTCAGCGAGATGTTGAAGCGGGTCATTGCAGGATCGGTGATGGGCAGTACGCCCGTCATCGCCTTCTCAAGGAAGAAAGGAATCACCGACCCGCGAGAACCCATTACATTGCCATAACGGACAACTGAAAAACGCAGATCACGCTTGCCCTTGATGTTGTTGGCAGCGATGAAGAGCTTGTCGGAGCATAGCTTAGTTGCGCCATAGAGGTTAATAGGCGCAGCCGCCTTATCCGTGCTCAACGCCACCACACGTTTCACGCCAGCATCCAGACTTGCCTGAACAACATTCTCGGCGCCTAGAACATTGGTTTTGATGAACTCGATCGGATTGTATTCAGCAGCAGGCACCTGCTTGAGGGCAGCGGCATGGACAACGGTGTCGACCCCCTGCAATGCACGCACAAGACGGCCGTGATCGCGGACATCCCCAAGAAAAAAGCGTAGCTGAGGAAAACGAGCCTCGGGGAACTGCTGCTGCATTTCCCATTGCTTCAACTCATCACGACTGAAGACAACGATACGCTCAACCTCAGGGCAAGAATCGAGAAGCGTTTGCACAAAAGCTCGGCCGAAGCTGCCGGTTCCACCAGTGACGAGAAGACGAAGGGGGCGATCAGAGTGCATCGAGCAAACAACACAGAGACTATGTCAGGATCAACCCATGCTAGCTCCATTACCAGCGGAACAGGATAGAGTCGCTGGATAGTTACATGGATGAAGCAAGCCGATGACGGTCCTAGACGCGTTCGACCACATCGCGGCACTCTCGCCCGACCTGCGCCAAGCGATCGACGCAGGCCGAGCCAAGCCGCAGCGGTGGGTGATGCAAGAACAGAAACTGACGGACCGCGAAAGCGGAGAGCGCCTGTATAAAGAAGACAAGCCCGACACCGAACTGGAGGATGAGGCCGTCAACAGCTGGCTGAGACAAGCAGATTGCCTGCAGATCGCCGACACAGCCACCTTGCAGACCGTGATCAGCACCTCCAGCAGTAAATGGCGCAGCCTTGGCTACGAAAGCCTGGCTAATCTCACCATTGCCAACATTCACGATTCTGCTGACGATCTACAGCTGCTCTGGAGCTGCCAGCAGATCGAGGAGTTTCTGAGCAAACATCAAACAACCTTGCTGTCAGCACCAAAACACCACGACGCCGGCTTGCTGCTGATTCATGGCATGGGTAGCTGCACAGCAATTGCGCGATTGGTAACCACGCTGAAACCACGGCTGGTGCTGCTGTTCGAAACCGACCTTGACCTGATCGCCAATCGGGTGGACGACCGCAGCCAAAACGAGCAACTGCTACTGGCTCTTCAGCTCGCTGGGAGCACACTGTTTCTGATCACCGATACGGATGGCGACCATGCCGTGTACCATGCCAATCTACTGATTGCGATTACCAGTCTGCGCGCGCAGACCTACTGCTTCCGTTTCCGTTTCCGCGAGATAGCCCTGGCCGACGAACTCGATAAACGTTTGGCCGGCCCTGATGCATGCCTGAAGGCCTTGCGCTACCTCGGATTTTTCGTGGATGAGCTGCACATACTGATGAACAGCATCCTCAGCTTTACCCACACCGATGCTCGCATCGTGAGCTATGGCAGAGTGAACGAGCATGAGCGCCATGCCGTGATTGTGGCCAGTGGCCCTTCGCTGGCTGACTCCCTGCCACTCCTGAAGGTCGATAGGGAACGCTTCGATCTGATCTGCTGCTTCAGCACCATAGGGCCAGTCCTGGGAGCCGGAATCACCCCTGATTATCACTGCCACATGGAACGGCATGCCGATGCACGCTTCATGCAAGCGTCGCCAGAGCTGGAAGCCTTCAGCCGCAACGCAACGCTACTGAGCAGCGCCAATGTGGATCCTCGCCTAGTTCAACTTTATCAGAACACGTTCACTTTTTTGCGAAGCGCCTCCACAAGCTCAGCACTTTTTGCTTCGAAAGCCAGCGAAGTCATCGGCTCAGAAGGGTCAGAAGCCGCCAATGCCGCCGTCGTATTCGCGGTATTGCTGGGCTACCGCACGCTCCACCTGTTCGGCGTGGATTTCGGCGCTGTAGACCCGAGCAGCGCCAAACGGATCGAGGGGGCGCTTCATCATTCCGAGCGCACGATGAATCTGGCTGTTGAGGGAAATCTGCGAGCCACAGTCTATACGTCACAGGCGCTAAAGGATGCCGCCGAGTGGACGGGCACATTCCTCAATCCCGATTTGTATGAGCCCGCACGCGGCAGCGTAGAAAACACGAAAGTATACAATTACAGCGACGGGCAGCGCATCCCGCGCACAATCAGCGCCAAACCCGAATCATTCAACCGCAATCTACAGGGTTCTGCAGCTGTAAACTGCATCAAAGCGGCCATAGAAAAAACTGATCTACAGCACCTCGGCCGCGAGCGCCTGCTTGGCTGCGATTTACCAGCCAGGATCAGGCTGCAATGCAGGATCATGCGACAACTGGCCGATCAGCCCCTGAATGAACATCACCATGATCTGTTCCGGCAGAGCTGCGCCGATCGCAACGTAGGCACAATGATCGACCAGGTAGTGACACGGCTATTTGGCGGTACCCTCTCACGCATCTGGATCGATCTACTGGTTCTCAGTCGCCTGATCCCACAGCAGGCGGAGGCAGAATGGGAGAAGCATTGCCGGCACATTCTGCTGAGCTGCATCAATTCAATGGAGGCCCTCAGCCTGGAGATGCTGAGCTATTCGCTATCTCTGTCCAACCTGCATGAGCACAAGCTACGCAGCGTGCTTGAGGAGATGGAGGCCCTGAAGCAGATCTGAGGCAAACAGATCCAGATCCATGGCCAGGCTGTTTGCCAGCTGGGTTGGCAAGGCCTCGCCCAAGTGGCTGCGCAATTCTGGATCAGCAGCCCATTCCGCCAGGATGGCTAGGCAGTGCTGCGGATCAGCCGTAACAAACGCCTGTAGCCCTAGCGCCTCCAGCAGGCCACACAGGGGTTGGATGCCCTGAAGTTGGCTCGCGAGGCAGACAATTGGGATGCCCAGGCTGATCAGCTGCAGCGCAGAAACGGTGGGACTGCACTGGTTGAGAGACAGGCCAACGCAGAAGCTCGGATCAGCGGAAGTTATCGCCTCGAGGCCAGACATCAGCTGCAGCTGGGCTGGTAGAGGCTGCGGCTGTTCGGCAGACCACCACGCCTCCAGCAGACCTGGTTCGCTCCAGGCTGGATCGAGGAAGGCGATGGTGAGGGCTGGAGCCTGCGCAAGGATCTGGCGCAGCAGCACAGCAGAACCTGGAAGAAGCTGCTCTGGGGAACCAAGCACAAGCACCTGCAGAGTGCCATCTGCAGCGGCAGGTGAGCTTGACCGGCGCGATGGCAGCGCTGCGGGATGGGTGAGCACGGCCAAGCCGGACACCTGTAGCAACCGGACCTGGAACTGCAGAGACTCGGCTGGTTGGGTCCAGCGGTCCACCACAAGGGCGTCGTAGAGCGGTGCCTGCACTGTGGCCAAATCCGGCGCCAGCCAGCCAATCTGAAGCGCTGCCACCCGCTGAGCCAACACCTCAAGCCAGCGGGCATCGTGAAGCCCCACGGTGTCGATCACTGCATCGAGTTCCAGCCGGCGCAGCTGATGCACCATGCCTGAAACGCTCAAACCATGCAGATCCAGGCGGGAAACCGAGGCCGCGAGATCCGTGGCTCCAGGATGCAAAACCAGCAGCTGCACGTTGAGATCACCCTTGGATCGAGCGCTGAGAGCCTGCAGAAGCTGCTCATAGAGAGGCAGCTGGGATCCGTCCGCGATGACAAGAGCCAGGCGCTCGATGGAAGACCCGCTCCGCAACGCCGGTACGACCTCGGAGCCATCCACGAGCATGGTGACCTGGCAGAGACCCTGCCAGAAGTGGCGCAGAGCTAGGTGCAGTGTGGGAGAGCTGAGCTCGGCCCGTGTGAGCAACGCTTCAGCAGCCGGCCAGAGAGCAGCCAGTGCCGCGCGTTCAGCTGCTGATGCGTTGGGGAACAGAGCCAGGAATCGGCGCAGATCCGCCTGGGTGAACAGACCACAGCGATGCCGTGCGAGCAGCTGAAGAAGCTGGAGCTGACGCTGCTCAGATCCTGAATGAGGCTGCAGCTTCGCCAGAAGGGCAAGGGCGGCACAGGGGAGCCCCTCTTGCAGCTGCGCCCGAGCAACCATCAGCTGAAGTGCGATCGGCATCACCTCGTCAGGCAGCAGAGTGGCATAGAGCAACAGCTCAGGCCACAGCCCAAGGCGATAGGCGGCCTGAATCGCCAACGGGGCAGCGGCGGGGTCAGCTGGCGCCATCTGATCCACCAACTGCAGCACATCGCGATGCAGGCCGGCCTGCAGGCTGGCAATGATCAGTGGCAGACAAGCCGGCAAATGCGGCAGCTCATCGGCAAGCTGCAGGCTGAGCAGCGCGACCTGGCGCAGAGAAGAATGAAATTGTTGCGCGTAGCGCTCAATCGGCGCAACATCGAGCCGAGCCAGCAATGGCCGGCGATGTGCGGTGTTGACCTGAAGATCCAGCAATGTTGCAAAAACACCGCGAGTCTGGATTTGCAGCTGCAAATCCAGCAACAGAGTTTCGAGAGCCTGATAATCAGCGGCAGCCGGCATGAGGGAAGCGGAATTGTCGGAGATTAGTTTTGAGGTTGCACAAAGACCGAATAGCCAATGCCAGCAAAGCCAGTGAAGCTTTTTTGATTCGATGTAGATTCACTCGACGAAGAGACTGTGCGATCAGCGACCCCAAACTTTCTTGCTTTATCGATGATCTGAAACTGTTCGATCTGACCTGGAACCAGAGGCAATGCAACCACGTTCTCGGGCTCCGTGATGCAACCCTGATCAGCCCAGTTGGCAATGTTCTGCTGTTTATACCAGGCTTGCACCTGATCACGGCAACTAGCTCCAAGAACTCGACTGGCGCCCTGCACAACAGATTTAGCCGAGCTACTTGTCGAAAGGCCCTGCTGCCTGGTGAATGTATAGCCGTTCAGCAGAAGCTGCGCCTGAACAGCAACTGGAAAACAAGAGAGGCAAGCAGCGGCACAACATTGAAGAAGGATTCGCCAATTACAACTAGCAGCAGTACGGAATGTATTAATCATTCGGAAAACACAGTTGTAGAAACTGGAATAATCGCGGGGAGCTGAACTGGCGCGAATGGACTCAGCGTATACCGCTGAACCGTGCCGTACAATGGCCCAGAAATAACAGAGTAGACAGATTCACTGCGTCCTGCCTGAACCAGTTGAGATTGGGACGTTTCCTTCTTCACATCTGCCTTGAGGGAATCGTCACGGATGGTGAGCGTCCAAGGCATCGCGGAATCGTTGGTTTTCCAGATCGTATTACGATCAAAAACATCACCACCATCAATCGGCTCTACGTTCACACCTGTGATGGCGTATTGATCCGTGAGACGCTGGCGGTAGCTGGAATCAGAGATGGCGGCTCCCACCGCAGACGTGATACTGCTATAGCCAACGGTTACCTGCGCTGCAGCTCGATCCAGCAAACTTCCCAGAAGCAGAGTTACGGCAGCAGCAACGAAGCGCCTAAGCGTCATGGGAAGACGGACGGCTGAAACTTAGGGAAAATTGACATACTCTGGCCATCCACTTTCTCCTGGATGCTGTACGAGGATGACACGCCAACACGGGTAACACCGCCAATCACCACATCGTACTGAATGGACAGCTGATTGGTCCCAGAGCTGTTGTTCATTGTGGAATTAGCCAGCTGACTGCTCAGGGTATTGCCACCAACCAGATTGGCTTTCAATCCCGTGTCTGCTTCGAAGGTGGAGGACGTAACCACAATGGCTTGCCCATCAACATTCAAGGTAGCCGAACTGCAACAGGGGCTACCGGTCAGTTGGTTGAGCGGGCCTGGGTAGCTCAAGGTTCCGTTGTTGGTGATCGAAAAACCAGCTGCATTACTGAAGGTGTAACTCTGAGATTGCTTTGTGGTTTCAATTACCGTGGCCGATTGCCCACGAACACCTGATGCCCCACAGCAGTAGGCCACTGCAGCTAAAATCGAGACACAGAGTTGCTTCATAAGCAAAAGCCCCACCAAACGGTGGGGCGGATCACAACAAACGAGAGGATCAGAACGCCGAGAGGTCGTTGATCAGCTGATTGGTGAACGAGCTGGTAGCCTTCAAGCTGGAGGGGCCGAAGAGGGTGGAGCTGATGCTCGCGCCGATGGTCTGGGTTGAGTCTGCCCCACTCAAGCTAATAGCCCCGACACCAGTTGCGTTGAGTAGCAGAGGAGGCACAATAGCAGCAACAGTTTGCACGTTAGCCGAGATGGCAGTAACGGGCGTGTAGTTACCGAAACCAGTCCCCGTAAAATTCGTGGTTAGAGTTGCTGAACCTGCCGTGAAATTGGCAAGGTCTCCAGCCGCACCTACAGCAAACGGTGTTACAGCGGCAGTCATCACGCCATCGACCGAGAAGCTCTGGCCGTAGGTGTTGTTGATCGTGAACTCAGCCGTGTTGGTGAGGTTGTTGAGGGTCTGCAGAGCAGGACCGGCCTTTACGGCCACACTGCTGATGCTGGATGCAACAGAAGCGACACCCAAGACGAGTGCCACCTTTTGGGCGGTTCTTTGAGAGATCATGAGTCTCATTATGAGGATCGTCGGGTGTCCCCAACCTTCTTACTATAGCAACTTGTGGAGATTTCTGCCCAATTTCTCACTTTTGGTCATTGCGACACCATCGAAGCCACAGGCATGGTGAGGTTATGACCTAGCGTAGAGACGAACGCACTTTCACCATCAGTGCCACGCCAACCACGACCACAACCCCCTTACGTGGCGATACTTCTTGCCGGCGTCATGTGTTGCATGATACCAACGCAGGCGACAGCTGACTCGTTTGATGTGTACTGCGTCCCCAGTGTTGATGGTGTAAGCACCTGCTCAGGCTGGAGCGATGGCAGCACCCTGACCTGTGTGTCCTCAGCGGGTGGGGTGGCGAGTTGTCAATCCAACACTGGCCGGCAGTTCACCTGCGTTCAAGACAGTGGTGGCGTCACCACCTGCCAGAATCCCCTGAAGACCACTGGACGCTCTGGCAAAGGAGACGACTGCACCTACGTCGGTAATGGCAGCTTTGCCTGCAGCAGCCAACGCAAGAACAGTGGTGATCTTCTGCCCAGCCCCAGCGTGATTAAGGATCAGATCGCCATTCCTACAGTTGATATGGACTTAACAATTCCGGATTTGTTCCCTTAATAAACCACAACCTGCGGGGCAGCTCTGGCCTAGCCTTTGCTCGCCGATGCACTCCAGTTGCTACCGGCCACAAGCTCCGCCTCATAACCTTGCTGCCGCAACATGTGCATTTGTTGATTGAGCAGCCGACCTCCAACGCGGGTATTGGTGTAGACACCAACACGGGCCAGCAGCTGTCCATCACGGTTATGAACAGCAACCACTGGTGTAACATGATTCAACGATGCAACTTCAACCATATCACGCAGCTTCACATAGACATAAGCCAGTTCTTGGTTAACAGCCATGAACGAACTACTGAGTAGTACTACATTGCCAACCTGATGGGGAAGGATGGCAACAGCTTTAACGAGAGATGCGGAACGTGCAGGTGGAGTAGTCTGGGCCGATGCAACTGGCTCAGGCTCGGCTGAAGCCTGGCGCATGGCACGCAGTTCTGCCAGCGAATCACGCAAGCTTCGATTGGATGGCGGCTGAGCAACTGGAGCATTCACTGCAACGGGCTGAGGCTGAGCCACAAGAACTGGCTGGCTGGCTGCTGCGGCCAACAGTGGGGGCTGAGTATCAGCTTGTTTCGGAACGGCATGCGTTGCCGTGGCACTGGACTCGATCGCTGCCATGTTGTTGAGCAAACGTGAATCGGGTGCTGGCCGGCGAGAGGTTGGCGGTAGCGAAGGGGCAGCCGCCGAGGCTTGCGAGGCTTGGTGCCCCCAAGGGGCCTGTAGCACCACCAAACCCAGATCCTTCGCCGTGCCGGGCTTAACGGGTTCAGGCGGCTTTTCGGCAGCCACCTGCTGCGGAGAAGCCGGCTTGGGAGCGGAAGCGACATCCGCGTGAACAGCAGACATCCAGGCTAGATTCAGATCAGGATGGCCATCGCTGTAGGCAAGCTGAAACGCAACGCCAAGCTTGGCTTGCAACAGGCGACCTTGTTGGTAGACGGGGAGGGCCTGTGCATTTTCACTGGCCAGTACAAACACAGCGCCATTCATTTCCAGAATCTTCGCGCCAGGAACCAGCTGCTCAATCTGGGCAAATTCAAGACCGGTGCGCACCGGCACCAAGAGTTGCACCGTTTTCGCAGCCTTCTTCGTGCCAACCGACCTGGGCGCGGTGGTTCGGCGGCGGATTTCCTGATCCACGAGATCGACAACCACGCGACCGCTGCTCTCACTACCGCTCTGCACAAGGCTCGGACTACCCGGCAAGGTGGTTGGACTAGTGATGCCATCGAAGTTGCTGCCGATCATCTGACGGCTCAACTCCTGCAGCGCATTGGCCTGAGCCTTTGCCGGCGCCTGGCTCAAACCGGCGATCACGGCGATGGTCGCAAGACCAGCAATTGTGACAGAACGGCGGAGGGTAGACATGAGGGGCTAGCTAGGCGAAGAGCTAAAAAGCGCGGAGATTCAGGGAGTGAAGGTTTGGACTTGGCGTCCACCTTGGCTGCTAACGACGTTCACCCCCCGGGGAAACACGCCGGCGCAGACCTGCTGAAAAGGGCCTGCCAATACAGCAACCTTTAGGATTTCAACGCATTTCAAGGCCGTGACCAAGTTGATATCAGCCTGGGTTTTGGCAGCTTCCAAATTGGTGCGCATGGCCTGAGACTTCAGAGCCTCCACCTGCGCCTTACCGATTTCCTTACAGATTTCGGCATTGGCTCCGCCAATCGGCAAGGTCAACGCGACGATTCCACCGTAGTTATCACTATTCACATTGGCGCCAATCGTATCGCCGGCGCTGGAACCAGCTCCACCACCGCCGAAACCGGACACAGTGAACGAAGGCGTGGGACAGTTGATACCCGGACCAAAACCGTAGAAGGTGCTGGTGTTGATCTGCGAATTATTTTGGTTGTTCACCGTGGTTCCGGCCGCATTCGCGGCAGACGACGCAGTGGCCGCCGGATTGGCCTGGGCCCAAGCCCTGAGGGGCAACAGAGCCGAAACCACGGCAGCAAAAGCGGCTAACCACTTCTGGGCGGAACGCCGCTGCCTTGCCACTGGCTGCAACATTGACGGGGGGGGGGGCAGGGAAGGAAGGGTGTTGTCCGCCAGCAATCTAAGGCCTATCTGCTGCACTGGCATGCATATCCTTGTTAACGGCTGTAGAGCGGCTGCATCCAGCTGCATACCAGAGCAAAAAGTGTCCACGAACTTCGGGTAGGAGGGTCTGAAGCTGGAGTCAGGCGGCGGGGAAACACGGGCAGATCATCAGATCGATGTGGCCGCCATCGGGGTGACGCCATTCACGGAACTCCTCAGCCAGGGCGCGGTGAGCCCGGCCCTGCTGCATCTGCTCCAGCTCCACGAGGCGCTGGTGCACCAGATCCAGGGTGTCGTCGATCAGTTGAGCGGCCTGCTCCGAGGTCATGGCAACTCCAGTAAGTGCAGCGTTTTTAGGCAGCCCACGCCGCTGGATCTGTAGTGGGGTACACCCGGCGGAGCTGTGTGGGCGGATCGGAACGGGGCGGGGGGCTTGAGAGCATGGTGAGAGCGGCACAAGCCCCATGGCCGATCCACTCAGTCCAGGCGCAATCGACGGGATCCCCCTCACCCCGAAGCCGCTGCGGGATCTCTCGCCACCGCGTTTCAGCAACGTGGAGGAGGAGCGACGCCATCGCCAGGAACGCCTGGCCGGAGCGCTGCGCATCTTCGGCCGGATGGGGTTTGGGGAAGGCGTGGCCGGCCACATCACCGCCCGCGATCCGGAGTTTCCGGATCACTTCTGGGTGAATCCCTTTGCCCTGTCGTTTAATCGCGTGCGCGTCAGCGACCTGCTGCTGGTGAACCACTCCGGCGAGGTGGTGATCGGCGATCGGCCCGTGAACCGAGCCGCGTTCGTGCTGCATGCCGCCATCCACGCGCGGCGGCCGGAGGTGATCGCCGCGGCCCATGCCCACTCGCCCTACGGCAAGGCCTTCTCGAGCCTGGGCAAACGCCTCGATCCGATCACGCAGGACTGCTGCCTGTTCTTCGACGACCACCAGCTGATCCAGGCGGATGGCGGCAAGGTGGTGTTCGAGGAGGCCTCAGGCCAGACCTTTGCCGACCTCTTCCTGCAGGGCAAGGCCGCCATCCACCAGAACCACGGCCTGTTCACCGTCGGCGAGAGCGTGGATGCCGCCGCCTTCTGGTTCATCGCCTTGGAGCGCTGCTGCCAGACCCAGCTGCTGGCCGAAGCGGCCGGCAGCCCGCAGCTGATCCGCGAGGAGTGGGCTGCCTACACCCAGCGCAACATCGGCAGACCCCAGGACGGCTGGCTGGGGTTTCAGTCGTTCTGGGAGGACATCCTCCACAGCGATCCTGAGCTGCTGGAGTGATGGGATTGCACCCAGAAGCAGAGCAGCAGAGGGCTGCCACAAAAGCCAATAGGATTCATGCCATCAATCATGGCAAGACCGATGGCCACCCGGTCGATCTCCATCTCGCTAGATGAAGCCCAGCTACAGCAACTGGACGAGGAGCTGAACCGCGCCTGCGGCCCGGACCGGCGCAACCGCTCCTCCGCGCTGAGCGAGGCGCTCGAGCTCTGGCTGAAGCAACGCCGTCTTGCGGCCCTGCAGCAGGCGTATCACCAGCTGGGGCGGCTGGAGGGCGGTGACGCCGCAGCCGCCGCAGCCGCTGCCACTGCCATGGGGAGCGCCAGCCTTGAGCGGCTCGATGACTAAACCGGATCTCAGCCAGCCCCAGCGCGGCCGCCTCTACACCTGGCCCCGCAATCGCGCCTTCGGCGACAGCAAGGCCAGGCCAGTGCTGGTGATCGCCCCGGATGCCGCCACACGCAGCAGTCAACGGTGGGTCGTTGTGCCCATCAGCACGGATGCACGCCTCGCGGGCCATCCCCTGGCCGTATCGCTCGCGGCAACGGCGCAAACGGGTCTGCATCAGCCCAGCCATGCCATGGCCTGGCTGCCCACCAGCGTGGAACGAGAGCAACTGGCCGGCCCCTTGGGGAGGATCACTCGCGCGGAGCTGAAGGCCGTGCTGGGGGCACTGCACATGGCACTGGATCTGGCCATGGACGAGCCCTGGCAGCCGGACACCATCAGCCACTGAGGCCCCGCCGGCCTGGCCCACACGGCAACGTGCTTCAGCAAGCACTCCTGCGTGCTGTTCATCGCGTTCATCGAACCGGTCGACGCCATCCCCGTCGCCCACTGATCCTCAGCCGATCCCCGTACGGGCGATGTCGAGCACATCCGCCATCGAGCGGATTTGATCCATGGTGTTGCGCAACTGGACGGCGCTGAGCAGCTCCACGCGCAGGTCGATCCGGGCCGGTTTGCCGGGGTTGGTGCGCACGCGGGCGTCACTCACGTTGATGCGGTGATCGGAGAGGCGGGTGAGGATGTCCTTGAGCACACCCACCCGATCGAGCACCTCGATGCGCAGCTGCACCGGGTAGCGGCGGCGCTGCTCCTCGACCGCCAGCGGGTTCCAGCGCACCGGCAGGCGCCGCTCGGCAGGCACGTTGACCAAGTTGCCGCAGTCTTGGCGGTGAATCGTGATGCCGTGGTTGCCAAGGGCGACCGTGCCCAAAATCTCCTCACCCGGCAATGGGCTGCAGCAGCCCCCGAGCCGGTATTCCAGACCCTCGAGCCCCACGATCGGGCTGGCGTCGCCGTGGGCGGTGGCCGGCGGAGCTGCCGAGGCGGCGGCCTGCTCCCCCTGGGCCGACACCGTGCGGGCCAGCTCCTCATTGCTCTGAACCGGCACCGCCGCAGCCGAAAGCAGGCGCAGCTCCTCGCGCAGGCGATTGAGCGCCTGGTGCAGGGTCACCCCGCCGAAGCCGATGGCGGCCAGCAGATCCTCAGTGCCCACCAGGTTGCAGCGGCGGGCCACCTTGGCCATCGCCTCGCCGTTGAGCAGGGCATCGAAACCGTCGCGGCCCAGCTCCCGCTCCAGCATGGCCATGCCGCGCGTGATGTTGTCCTCGCGGTGGCTCTTCTTGTACCACTGGCGGATGCGATTGCGCGCCGTGGGGGTGGCCACGAAATTCAGCCAGTCGAGGCTGGGATGGGCCGACTTGGCGGTGACGATCTGCACGAAATCACCGTTCTGCAGCGGCGTGGCCAGCGGACAGAGGCGGTCGTTGATGCGCACGCCCTGGCAGTGATTGCCCACCTCGGAGTGGATGCGATAGGCGAAATCCACCGCCGTCGAGCCCTTACGCAGTCCCACCACATCACCGCTGGGGGTGAACACATACACCTCCTCATCGAAGAGGTCTTCCTTGATCGAGCGCAGAAAGTCGCTGCTGTCTTCACCGACATCATCCTTCTGCCAATCCACCAGCTGGCGCAGCCAGTTGAAGCGCTCGGCGTCGTTGCCGATCGCAGCAGGCGACCCTCCCTCCTTGTACTTCCAGTGCGCCGCAATACCGAACTCCGCCACCTGATGCATCTCGGCGGTGCGGATCTGCACCTCGATCGGCCGGTGACGGCCGATCACCGCCGTGTGCAGCGACTGATAACCATTGGGCTTGGGCAGACCGATGTAATCCTTGAAGCGGCCGGGGATCGGCCGGAAGGTGTCGTGCACCACCGCCAGGGCGCGGTAACAGCTCTCGAGATTCGGGCAGATGATGCGCAGCGCCGCCACGTCGTAGATCTCGTGGAACGCCTTCTGCTGGCGCTGCATCTTGCTCCAGATGCCATAGAGATGCTTGGGCCGGCCGCTCACGTCCACCCCCTCCAGCCCCGCCGCCAGCAGCCGCTCGCGCAGCAGTCCGGCCGTCACCCCCAGGCGCTCCTCGCGATCGGAGCGCTTGCTGGCCACCTGCTGCTGGATCTCGCGGAAGGCCTCCGGCTCGAGGATCTTGAAGGCCAGATCCTCCAGTTCCCACTTCAGCCGGCCGATGCCGAGGCGGTTGGCCAGGGGCCCGTAGATCTCGCGGGTTTCGCGGGCGATGCGCTGCTGCTTCTCCGGCTTCAGCGCCCCGAGGGTGCGCATGTTGTGCAGGCGGTCGGCCAGCTTCACCAGCACCACGCGGATGTCGCTGGCCATCGCCAGGAACATGCGCCGCAGGTTCTCCGCCTGGGCTTCGGTCTTGTTGGTGAAATGGATGCCGCCCAGCTTGGTGACCCCCTCCACCAGGCCGCGCACCTCAGCGCCGAAGTGCGCCTCGATCTCCTCGGGGGTGACATCGGTGTCCTCCACCACGTCGTGCAGGAAGCCGGCAGCGATCACACCGGCGCTGGCGCCGATGTCGCGCAGCAGGTCGGCCACCGCCACCGGGTGGCAGATGTAGGGCTCGCCGCTGGCCCGCACCTGGCCGTTATGCAGCTGATAAGCGAAGTGGAAGGCGGAAGCGAGCAGCCCCTCGGTGTCGGTGGGGCAGCTGTCACCCGCGCCGGGCGGCACGTGCTCGATGCAGCGGCGCAGCCAGTCCGGCAGGGCGATGCCGTAGTCGTCGGCGCAGCGGATCGAGCGCGGGCCGCTCAGCCCAGCAGGAACGCCATCCAGGAGTGCCGCAGCAGCTGCGGGCGCGGCCTCGGAAGCCGCGGTCTCCGCCGTGTCGGGCACCACCTGAAGCATGGAGTGCTGCGTTTCAGACCATCGTATGCAGGGGCTGAGACAAAGCATCCGCCTCCCGCCCTCAGGTGTTGCTTCCCCGGTCAAGCTGCTGGAACGTGCGCGCGCTGCTGTCGCCGTTCCTGAGTGCCTGTGCCCGAGTCCAAGCCCGATCCGGTTCTCAGCCTGCAGCAGCTGGTGGTGCGCTACCCGGGCGCAGGCGCCGCCACCCTCGATGGGCTCGATCTGAGCCTGGCGGCCGGGGAGCGCCTGGCCCTGGTGGGGCCCTCCGGTTGCGGCAAGAGCACCGTGGCCCGCGCCGTGCTGCAGCTGCTGCCGGCCGGCAGCCAGTGCAGTGGCGAGCTGCGCCTGCAGGGCCAGGATCCGCGCACGCTGCGGCGGGGCGCCCTGCGGCGGCTGCGGGGCGAGGCGGTGGGGCTGGTGTTCCAGGACCCGATGACGCGGCTCAACCCTCTGCTGAACGTGGGCGATCACCTCAGCGACACCCTGGCGGAGCACCGCCCCAGCTGGCGGCGTCGCCAGGTGCGCCAGCGGGCTGAGCAGCTGCTGGAGCGGGTGGGAATCACACCGGAGCGCTACGGCAACTACCCGCACGAATTCAGCGGCGGCATGCGCCAGCGCCTGGCGATCGCCCTGGCCATGGCCCTGCAGCCGGCGCTGGTGATCGCCGATGAGCCCACCACCAGCCTCGATGTGGCGGTGGCGGGCCAGGTGATGGCAGAGCTCTGCCAGCTGTGCGAGGAAGCCGGCAGCGCCCTGCTGCTGATCAGCCACGACCTGGCCATGGCCGGCCGCTGGTGCCAGCAGATCGCCGTGCTCGATCAGGGGCGGCTGGTGGAGCAGGCGCCGGCGCAGCAGCTGCTCACGGCGCCGCAGTCGGCCCTGGCCAAGCGGCTGGTGGGGGCCGCCCGCACCCGCGAAGGCAGCGCCACGCCGCCAACTCCCACGGCGGCGCCGCTGTTGCTGGAGCTCGAGGAGCTCCGCTGCTGGCATCCGCTGCCGGGGCTGCCCTGGCAGCGCCGCTGGTATCGCGCCGTGGACGGCGTCAGCCTGCAGTTGCGCGAAGGGGAGATCCTCGGCGTGGTGGGGGCGTCGGGGTGCGGCAAGAGCACCCTCTGCCGGGCGCTGATGGGGCTGACGCCCGTGCGCGGCGGCACCGTGCGGCTGCAGGGCCAGGAGCTGGGAACCCTGCGGGGCCGAGCCCTGCGCCGGGCACGCCGCTCGATCCAGATGGTGTTTCAGGACCCGCTGGCCTGCCTCAATCCGCGCATGAGCGTGGGCGAGGCGGTGGCCGATCCACTGCTGATCCACGGGTTAGCCAGGCGCGGCGCCGCCCGCGCCCGGGCCCGCGACGTGCTGGAGGCCGTCGGGCTGACGCCGGCGGAGGCGTTCGTGCAGCGCCTGCCCCGCCAGCTCTCCGGCGGCCAGCAGCAGCGGGTGGCGATCGCACGGGCCCTGGTGCTGGAGCCGCGCGTGCTGCTCTGCGATGAGAGCGTGAGCATGCTCGATGCCGAGATCCAGGCGGAGGTGCTGGCCCTGCTCAAGGAGCTGCAGGGCCGGCTGGGGCTGGGGATGATCTTCGTCACCCACGACCTCTCGGTGGCCAGCGGCTTCTGCCAGCGGCTGATCGTGCTCGACGGTGGCCGCATCGTGGAGGAGGGCCCCGGCGATCGGCTCCTGGCCGACCCGCAGGCAGCGATCACCCGCACGCTCGTGGAGGCCTGCCCCCGGCTGCCGGCACTGGCCTGACTCGCCATGATCCTGGTGCAGGTTTGGCGGTCGTTGTGCTGAAGCGCGTTGCGCAACGGGTGGCCGGGGCACGGCAATCCGAACAGCAGGTGCTGATCGCCCTTGGAGCGGCCTGGGCCCTCACGGCGGGCTGGTTTCTGTTCTGGCCGGTGCCCACCGAGGTGATCGGCCGTGGCGTGGTGATCGTGCCCGGCGGCTCCACGGTGATCGACGCCCGCGCCGAAGGCCAGATCCTCAACCTGCCGGTGCGGGTGGGCGAAGCGGTGAGGCGCCAGCAGCCCCTGATCCGCCTCTACCTGCCCACCCTGGAGCAGCAGTTGCAGCGTCAGGAGCGGGATCTCGCCGAGTTGATCCGCATCAACGCCGATCTCGACAAGCGCGATCAGATCCGGCTGAGCGCCGCGCAACGGCTGCGCAACACCGCCCTGGCCAAGCTGGAGGAGGACCGCCGCCGCTTCGATGCCCTGCGGCGCATCTACGACCAGAAGGTGGCCGATTTCCGCCATCTGGCCCGGCGCGAGGTGGTGGCCCCCCTGGCCCAGGAGGTGGTGGCCAGCGAAGATCGCGCCATCCAGCTGGACGCCAGCGTGGCCGAGCTGCGCATCCGCGAACGGGAGGCCCTCGACAGCTGGCAGAAGGTGAAGCTCGAGATCGACACCGACAGACTGCGCCGCCGCTATGCCATCGACGACGCCCGCCGCGCCATCAAGGTGACCCAGGCCCGCCTCGGGTACGACGGCACCCTGCGCGCCGACCGCGACGGCCGCATCCTCGACCTGCAGGTGGTGCGCGGCCAGACGGTGAAGCCCGGGGAGCGGCTCGGCACCCTCGGCAGCAGCACCGGTGGCCCCCTGCGGGCGGTGGCCTACTTCGCACCGGCCGATGCCCGGCGGCTGCGGCCCGGCCTGGCCATGGAGGTGGTGCCGGACTGGGACGAGCGCGGTCGCTTCGGCGGCATCCGCGGCCGGGTGAGCCGCGTGAGCCTGCTGCCCGCCACCCGGGAAGACGTGAACACCACCATGGGCAATCCCCAGCTGGCGGAGGCCCTGGTGCGCAACGGGCCGGTGATGCGCACCGAGATCGACCTGCTGCCCGCCGGTGCCTCGGGGCCGGGCGGGGCCGGGCGCGCCGGTGGTGATGGCTTCCGCTGGACCCTCAGCCGCGGCAGCAGCGTCTTCCCGATCCGTGAGGGGCTGACCCTCAAGGCCCATGGCTACGTGGAATGGCGCACGCCGGTGAGCTACTTGCTGCCGATCCTGCGCGACCTCACCGGCAGTTACCGAACCCTGCCTGAGCAGGAGCGCCAGGATGCGCCACAGCTGCGGCAGCGCGGGACCCTGCCATGACCACGCCGACGACGGGCAACCTGCGCCAGGAACTGCCCTGGCTGCTGCTGATCACGGCGGTGCTGGTGGTGCTGCTGCATGCCAACGCCCCCGAGGTGTGGTTCTGGTTCGCCGCGTTGCTGGTGCTGCTGATCTGGCGCACCATGGCCTGGCTGAACCGCCGCTGGGAGCGGCTTCAGGCTGATCCTCAGGAGCCGCCGAGCACCAGCGGCAGCGCCACCGACGCGCCGGGCTGATCCGGCACCGGCAGCAGTTCCCGCAGCAGCTGGGCATAACTCACGTTGGCCAGGGTGGTGGATTCCGCCACCCCCTCCATCGCGGCGGTGAGGGTCGTCACGGTGTCAGCCACATCGGTGTAATTGGCCAGGCCCAGCTGATAGCGGGCCCGCACATCGCGAAACGCCTCGCGGGAGGCGCTGTAGGAGGCCCGTGCGGCCACGATCTGCCCCAGGGCCGCCCGATGGTCAAAGAAGGCGGCCTCGAGGCGCTGGCGGATGGCATTGCGCTCCCGGGCCAGGGTCTGATCGGTGCGGGCGGCGGCAGCACGGCTGGCGGCCACCGCCCCGGAGGTGACGCCACCATCAAAGAAGCGCCAGTGCAGTTGCAGGCCGGCCGCCCAGTCGGAGCTCTGATTGAGCAGCTGGGGGATATGGGCGCTGCCGCAGCAACCCTTGAGCTCGATCAGGGGCTGGGTGACCACCCCCTGGCCGTAGCCCGCGCCGGCCACCAGCCGCAGGCTGGGCAGCAGCTCCGCCGCCCGGCGATCCGCCTGACGCAGCAGGGCGTCGCGGGCGGCCTGCAGGGCCCGGAGCTGGGGGTTGTCCGTCCAGCCGCGCAGGATCGTCTGCTCCAGATCGAGGGGCCAGGGGGGCTGCAGCCGCACCGCCTCGATGGCCGTGAGCGTCACATCGAAGGGCACGTTGATCAGGTTGCTCAGCTGGCGCTGACGGCTGAGGCGCAGGGCCTCGGCCTGCTCCAGGCGATAGCGGCTCTGCTGCAGGGCGGCTTCAGCCCGCAGCAGATCCAGCCGCGGCACCAACCCCACCTGTTTGAGGGCTGCCACCTGATCACGCACCACCGTGTCGCTCTCCACCATGGCCTTACGGATGCGCTGCAGCTGATTGGCGAGCTGCAGGCCGTAGAAGGCCACGCTCACGTCCAGCTGCAGCTGGCGCAGCCGATCGGCATAGCGCTGCCGGGAGGCCCGCAGGCTGTCGTCGGCTTCCGCAATCGCGGCGGAGCGGCCCGGGCTGATCAGCTCCCAGCCGAGCTCCATCCGAGCCGTGCCGATCCCCAGGTTGGTCTGCACCAGGTTCCAGCCCTGGGGCTGCACCAGAAAGGGCGATCCGGCGGGATACAAGCCGGCGTTATCGGTCCAGACCGAGCTGTACGAGCGCTGCTGAGCGAACCCGCCCCCCAGGTTCAAGCCCAGCTCAGGCCACCAACGGCCCCGGGCCGAGGCCACCAACCCCTGCTGCTCGCGAACGCCCTGCACGGCGACCGCCAGATCGGGGTCGTTCTGCACGGCCACCTGCAGGGCCTCCGCCAGGCTGAGCGGCAGGCGGCGTTGGATCTGCACCGCCTGCACGGTGCTGGGCAAGGCCGTGGCGGCGGGAGCTGGCAGCGGCGGTAGAGCTGATTTCCGGGCCGTTTCGGCACGGCCGGCACCGGCCGCCCCGGGAATCAGGGTCTGATCGAGGGCGTCAAGGTCGTTCTGAAAGCCCTCCAGGCTGCGCAGCAGCGCCGCTGACGGTGGCGGCAAGCGGCGCGGCGCCGGGGCCTGAATCAGCGTCTGGGCGCTGGCGGGTGGCAGCAGCGCCAGCCAGGCGATGGCGAGAGCGCGCCTCAGGCGCAGCCGAGGGCCCCTGCTCATGCCGGGTCGGTCCCAGCCGGAGGCGAAGGCGGCTGGGGAGCAGCCGCCCGCGCCTGGGAGGCCAGCATCAGATCGTGCAGCCCCAGGGTGGTGCGCGCCAGGCAGCCGATTGAGAAGCAGATGGCGGCGCTGCCGAACAGCCCGAGCTTCACCTCCTGGCTCTCAGCCTCGATGCGGGTCATGGCCAGCAGCACCACCCCCGCGGCCAACCAGGGCAGGGTGACGACCATCGCCAGCTGGGAGCGGCTCATCTCCATCAGCGCAGTCCCAGCTGCTGCCGCAGCTGCAGCTCCAGCTGGCGCACGGCATTGAAGCGGGCCATGGTCCAGGAGAGCTTGCAAACGCACCCGATCGAGAAGCAGATCGAGGCGTTGCCGAACAGCCCCCAGGCGTGGCTGTGCAGATTGAAGTCCTCGGCAAGCAGCAGCCGCAGGGCCAGGATCACCAGCAGTCCGGCCACCACCCAGGGGCCGTACACCCAGCCCACGAAGAACTGATCGACGAACAGCCGACGCGGCGGCGTGGCCATGGCTGAGGCCCAGGGGGTTCAAGTCTGCCGAGAACTCCGGGGAGAGCCCAGCCCGGTGCAGCCGCCGCCCGAGCCGGCCAGGTGCCTCAAGTCGCGGCGATCAGGCGACCCGCCGCCTCAGCAGCGCCAGCAGCTTCTCGAACACCGGCGGCGGCGGCGCCTCGAACAGCAGCCGCTCGCGCGTGATCGGGTGATCCAGTCCCAGCTGAAAAGCATGCAAGGCCTGGCCCGGCAGGGCAATCGGCAGCTTGCGGCAGCGGGAATACACGGGATCACCCACGATCGGATGGCCGATGTGGGCGCAGTGCACACGGATCTGGTGGGTGCGGCCGGTGTCGAGCTTGAAGCGCAGCAGGGCGTAGTCGCCCAGTCGCTCCAGCAGAGTCCAGTGGGTGCAGGCGTGGCGGCCGGAGTCGTCATGCACCACGGCGTACTTCTTGCGGTCGGCCGGGTGGCGGCCGATGGCGCCCACGATCGTGCCGTGATCCGCCGCCGGGGCGCCGTGCACCACCGCCAGGTACTCACGTGAGGCCACCCGCTGCTGGATCTGCACCTGCAGCTTCACCAGCGCCTCCTGGCTCTTGGCCACCACGATGCAGCCGGTGGTGTTCTTATCGAGCCGATGCACGATGCCCGGGCGCATCTCACCGCCGATGCCGGGCAGGTCGGGGCAGTGGTGCAGCAGGCCGTTCACCAGGGTGCCGTCCTTGTTACCGGGCGCCGGATGCACGGTGAGGCCAGCGGGCTTATTCAGCACGATCAGATGGGCGTCCTCGTAGAGCACATCCAGGGGGATGTCCTGGGCCAGCAGGTAAGGCAGGGGCTCCGGTGGCGGCATCCACAGCTCCACCGTGTCGTGCTGGCGCAGGGGCGTCTTGGCCCGGCCGGTGACGCCGTTGACGCGCACATAGCCAGCATCAATGAACTTCTGGATGCGGGCCCGGCTCTGCTCCGGCCGCTGGGCCACCAACCAGCGATCCAGCCGCATCGGCAGCGGCTTGGGGTAGGTGAGCGTCAGCAGCTCGCCTTCGCCTTCACCAAATGCGCTCATCGGCGGGGCGGCAGCTCGAGGGCGATCGCCCCGAGCTGACCGCGGCGGAAGTCATCGAGCAGGCGCTGGGCCATGCGGGCCGTATCGCCGCTGGTGTGGCGGGCGGCGGCGGCGGCGAGCCAGCCGGCGGCATCAGGCGGCAGGGATTTAGTGACGGCCGTGGCAGCCTCCACGGACTCTCCGGCATTCCGTACAGGCTGTACAGAATCAGGGATAGTGTCGTGAGGGGGCTCCAGCCGAGCCCCATCCCGCTCCACACCCAGCTCCCCATCCCGCTCAGGCTCCTCAGCCACACCCCGAGCCGCGCCGCCATCTGCGCGATCGGCCATCAAGCTCTCCAGCGCCACGCCGTAGCGCCGCTCCAGCAGGCCCACCGGCACGCCGGCCGCCAGCACCGGCTCCAGGCCTGCCAGCAGCATCACGAAGGCCATAGCCACAGCTTCGCCGTCGTAGGCGGCCTGGCCGATGTCATCGCACAGGGCCAGGTGCAGAGCCGCCAGCTGGTTGTCGAGGCGGGGCGGCAACACGCCAGGGGCATCGAGCAGGTCGATGTCCTGGCCCAGCCGCACCCAGCGCAGGCTGCGGGTGACGCCGGCGCGGCGGGCGCTCTCCACCACCTTCTGGCGCACCAGCCGGTTGATCAGAGCCGACTTGCCCACGTTCGGGAAGCCCAGCGTCAGCGCCCGCACCGGCCGCGGCTTCATGCCCCGCTCGCGGCGGCGGGCATTCAGGGCCGCACCAGCGCGGATCGCCGCCTGCTGCAGCTGTTTCACACCGGTGCCGGCCTTGGCGTCGCACCACCACACCGTCTGACCGGCGGCGCGGAACCAGGCATCCCAGGCCTCGCGGGCCGGGGCAGGAACCATGTCGCGACGGTTGAGCACCAGCAGGTGCTGCTTGTTACCGATCCAGCGCTGCAGGCGCGGATGGCTGGTGGCCAGCGGGATGCGCGCGTCGCGCACCTCGATCACCAGGTCCACCTTGGCCAGGTTGTCGGTGAGGGCCCGCTCCGCCTTGGCGATGTGGCCCGGGTACCACTGGATCGCCGGAGCGGCCGCGCTCAGCAGACCGGCCGCGCCGGAAACCTCACTCACGGAACCACCAGCACGGGGCAGGGCGCCAGCTGGATCACCCGCGAGGCGGTGCTGGGGGCCTCATCGGCCTCCAGACTCAGGCCGCGGGTACCCATCACGATCACATCGGCATTGATCTCATCCGCCACATCGCAGATCACGAAGGCCGGCTTGCCCTCCCGCTCGATCACCTCGCAGGCCACTCCCTGCTCCTGAAAGCGGCTGCGGGCCTGCTGCAGCAGATCGGCCACCGCAACGGGATCGTCCTCGCCGGGCTCCACCACCGAAAGCAGCACGAGGCGGCTGCCGTGCTGCCGGGCCAGCTTCAGGGCCGTGGCGGCGGTCTCAGCGGCCTGGCGGCTGCGATCGATGGGGAAGAGAACGATCTCGAACATGGCCGGTGGGCCGGGGTGCCGCTGTCGTGCCTTCACTGTCTAGCGCCCGCTGCCGCAGGGGCCAGGGGAGCAGACCGCACCAGGCGGCGGGATCACCCCTTGACCGGCCCGCTAAATTCGCCCGACCCTCTGTTGCTCATCGCCATGGCGAAGCGCTCCCTGGCCAGCCTCTCCGCTGACACACTGCGCGGCAAGCGCGTGCTGGTCCGGGTCGACTTCAACGTGCCCCTCAACGACGCCGGTGTCATCACCGACGACACCCGCATCCGCGCCGCCCTGCCGACGATCAACGACCTGACCGGCAAGGGCGCCAAGGTGATCCTGGCGGCCCACTTCGGCCGCCCTAAGGGTCAGGTGAACGAGGGCATGCGGCTCACCCCCGTGGCCGCTCGCCTGAGCGAGCTGCTCGGCAAGCCTGTGGTCAAGACCGACAGCTGCATCGGCGCTGACGCCGAGGCCAAGGTGGCCGCCATGGCCGAGGGCGATGTGGTGCTGCTCGAGAACGTGCGCTTCTTCGCCGAGGAGGAGAAGAACGAGAGCGACTTCGCCAAGCAGCTGGCTGCCCTAGCCGATGTGTATGTGAACGACGCCTTCGGCGCCGCCCACCGCGCCCACGCCTCCACCGAGGGCGTGACCCAGTACCTGAGCCCCAGCGTGGCCGGCTACCTGATGGAGAAGGAACTGCAGTATTTGCAGGGTGCCATCGATGAGCCCAAGCGTCCCCTGGCCGCGATCGTGGGCGGCTCGAAGGTGAGCTCCAAGATCGGCGTGCTCGAGGCCCTGCTCGACAAGTGCGACAAGATCCTTGTCGGCGGCGGCATGATCTTCACCTTCTACAAGGCGCGCGGCCTGGCCGTCGGCAAGAGCCTGGTGGAGGAGGACAAGTTGGAGCTGGCCAAGGAGCTGGAGGCCAAGGCAGCCGCCAAGGGCGTGCAGTTCCTGCTGCCCACCGATGTGGTGCTGGCCGACAACTTCGCCCCCGATGCCAACAGCCAGATCGCCAGCGTGGACGCCATCCCCGACGGCTGGATGGGCCTCGACATCGGCCCCGACTCGGTGAAGGTGTTCCAGGACGCCCTGGCCGACTGCAAGACCGTGATCTGGAACGGCCCGATGGGCGTGTTCGAGTTCGACGCCTTCGCCGCCGGCACCAACGCCATTGCCACCACCCTGGCCGACCTGAGCGGCAAGGGTTGCTGCACGATCATCGGCGGTGGCGACTCCGTGGCCGCTGTGGAGAAGGCCGGTCTGGCCGACCAGATGTCGCACATCTCCACCGGTGGCGGCGCCAGCCTCGAGCTGCTCGAAGGCAAGGTGCTGCCTGGCGTGGCAGCCCTGGATGAGGCCTGATCCGGCCGCCATCGGCCGCGACGCCATCGGCTTCATCGGTCTGGGGGCCCTCGGGGCCCCCATGGCCGCCAATCTGCTCAAGGCCGGCTTCCCGCTCACGCTGCACAACCGCAGCCGCCAGCGGGAGGCCGTTGTGCTGCAAGAGGCCGCCAGTCACTCCGACAGTCACGCCCATGCCATCAGCGCCGACAGTCCGGCTGCCGTGGCCCGGGGCAGCAGCATCCTCTGCCTCTGCCTCAGCGATGACGCCGCCGTGGAAGCGGTGCTGCTGGGGGGCGACGGTGCCGCCATCGATGCCGCCATCCATGGCCTGCAGCCCGGTTCCCTGCTGATCGATTTCTCAACCATCAGCCCCGCCACCACCCACCGGCTGGCCGAACGGCTGGCGCAAGCAGGTGTGGCCTGGCTGGATGCGCCGGTGACGGGCGGCACCGAAGGCGCCAGGGCCGGCACGCTCTCGGTGCTGGTGGGCGGAGAGGCGGCGGATCTGCAGCGGGCGCGGCCGCTGCTCGAAGTGATCGGCAGCCGCATCACCCACCTGGGCTCGCTGGGGGCGGGGCAGCAGGCCAAGGCCGTGAACCAGGTGCTGGTGGCAGGCAGCTATGGCGCCGTGGCTGAAGCCCTAGCCCTCGGCCACCGGCTGGGGCTACCGATGGCGCAGCTGGTCGAGGCGCTGCAGGCCGGCGCCGCCGGCTCCTGGGCCCTCACCCATCGCTCTGGCCACATGCTTGAGGGGAACCACCCCCTGGGCTTTCGCCTGGCCCTGCACCGCAAGGACCTGGCCATCGCCATGGAGACGGCGGCAGCGGTGGAGTTGGATCTTCCCCTCAGCCGGCGCATCGCCCAGCTGGAGGACGAGCTGATCGCCCGCGGCCATGGCGACGAGGACGTCTCCGCCCTGGCCCGCTGGTTCCGCGCCGCAGGCGATCCGCCGCCGACTCAGTACCAGCCGTAGGGAAGCTGCGGCTCCGCCTGGGGCTGTTGCATCGGTTGCAGCGGCTGACGCTGGGACTGCTGGCCCTGCCACTGCTGCCGCCACTGCTGCTGCCATTGCTGGGGGCGCGCCTGAGCCCCCTGCCAACCTCGGGAGCGCGGCATCGGCAGTCCAAAGCGCTGGAGAAGGGCCTGCTGCTGCTGCATCTGCTGCCGGCGCTGCTGCTTCTGGGCACTGGCCAGGCTCTGCCAGCAGCCGCGGACGGCAGGCCCAACGCTGGCCTGGGCCAGACAGCGCTGGGCCTGATCCAGCTGGGTAATGTGCGCACGGCTGCGCGTGTCCTCCAGGGTCCGCAGGGCCTGCAGATACTCGCGGCGCTGGGCTGGGGTGAGGCTGCTCAGTGCCTCGAGCATGGGCTGTGCCTGGCCGTCATACGGGCCCTGCTGCGGCCCGGCGGGCGCCGACTGGCTCCAGCCGGAGCCGGCGCCCAGCAGCAGCACGCCCGTGAGGGACAGCGCGATACGGGAACGATGGGACGGAACTGCCATGAGCGTGGAACAGGTGACTCCTGCAGGCTGCCGCCGAGCCTCCGGGAGGGTGCATCCGCCCTGCCTGCGGGATGTGACCAGATGCGACCAGCACGACACGCACACCTGCAGCAGCAGCTGTCGTCAGCGGCTGCCACTGCCCGGCCCCGGCCCTGCCCCCGGCAGCGGGTCCGAAGGGTCCGGCAGCGAGCGTGCCCGCAGCACCACCGCGAAGCCCCCGGCCGCGGCCTCGCCGCGACGGATGTCCAGCCCTCCGCCGTGAGCCATGGCCACCCGGGCGGCGATGGCCAGCCCCAGGCCGCAGTGGCCGCTACCGCCACGGGCCTGATCCAGCCGCTGAAAGGGCTGCAGGGCCTGGGGCCAGGCGGCCTGCGAAATGCCGTCGCCCCGGTCCCAGACCTCGATCCGAAAGCCGAAGTGCACACCGTCGACGTCATCCGGCCTCAGCACCAGCCGCAGGGGTGGCCGGCCATGGCAAAGGGCGTTGTCGATCAGGTTGCCGACGGCCCTGCCCAGAGCCGTGGGCTGGATGCAGGCCTCGATCGGCTCCAGATCCAGCTCCAGATCTCCGGGGTCGAGGACCGCCGTGAGCTCCGCCAGCCACTGCTCCAGTGGAACCCGCACGGCCGGTTCCGCATCCCCGCCGCCGGCGAACAGCAGGAACTGTCCGGTGATGCGCTCGAGGGCATCAAGGTCGGCCCCGGCCCTCTGCAGGTCATCCGCGGCGGGGTGGTCCAGGCCAAGCCGCAGACGCAGGCGGGTGAGTGGGCTCTTGAGGTCGTGGGCGATGCCGGCCAGCATCGTGGCCCGATCGCGGTCGCTGTCGACCAGCCGCCGCACCATGGCATTGAAGTGACCGGTGAGCCGGCGCACGGCCGCCGCTCCCCGCGGCGACAGCGGGGCCTGCATGGGCGCCTGAGCGGTGGTCTGCCGACCCACCTGGGCCAGGCCCTGCTCAAGCTGCTGCAGGGGGCGCTGCACCTCAAGCCACAGGTAGAGGAACGACGCGGAGATACTCCCCGCGAGCAGGGCCGCCGCCAGAAGAAGCGGATCCGGCGGCCAGCGCCGGGGCGACCCGACCGGAGCCAGCAGCCACACCCGTTCCAGCGGCGAGAGCACCTCCACCCACAGCCCCGGCACCTCCACCGCCGCCGGCAGCACCGGTGGGCAGGGATCGAGCCGCTGGCACAGATCGCGGCGCAGCTGATCGGCCTGGCGGCGCAGGCGGCCCTCGTTGCTGATGGGGGGGCGCTCGCCGATCAGCAGCGGCAGTCCGCTGAGCCGTGCCAGGGCCTGGGGGGGCAGACGATCCAGGGCGAGCTCCGCCAGGCGCAGATTGAAGGCCACCTCCGGCCCCATCTGGGCGATCTGAGCCCGCTCGAGCCGCTGGGCCAGCAGGGTCTGCAGCAGAGCCAGGGCCAGGGCGGAGATGCCGGCCCCCAGCAGGGCATACCTAACGGGTGCGGGGCTGGCCATCGGGCACGAAGACATAGCCGTAGCCCCAGACCGTCTGCACATAGCGGGGCCGGGCGGGATCCGGCTCCACCAACCGGCGCACCCGTGACACCTGCACATCCATGCTGCGGCTGTCGGTATCCGATCCAGGACCGCGGGCCAGCTCGATCAGCCGCTCCCGCGACAGCGGCCGATGAGGGTGCTGCACAAAGGCCGCCAGCAGGCTGAACTCTCCGCTGGTGATCACCACAGGCTGACCCTCCCGCTCCAGGCAGCGTGCCGCCAGATCCAGCCGGCAGGCGCCGAACTCCACCAGCTGGCCCTCGGCGAGCGGTGTGCCGGCGGGCAGGGCGATACGGCGACGCAGCACCGCCTCGATCCGGGCCGTGAGCTCCCGCGGCAGGAAGGGTTTGCCCAGATAGTCGTCAGCCCCCTGCTCCAGACCGATGATCCGGTCAACGCCGTCGCCCCGGGCGGTGAGCATCACCACAGGCAGATCATCGCCACTGTCCCGCAGGCGCCGCAGCAGGGTCAGGCCGTCATCGCCCGGCAGCATCACATCGAGCACCACCAGGTCGGGCCGCTGCCCCGCCAGCCGTGCCATCAGCTGCTCGCCACTGGCCAGACAACGCACGTCGTAGCCCTGATCCGTGAGGTAGGTGCCCACCAGCCGGCGCTGCTCCGCATCGTCGTCCACCACCCAGATACGCGCCGGAGCGCTGCGCTGTGAGAGGGCCATGGCGGCGGCCAGGGGTCGGCAGGACTTGGCCGACTGTATGGAGCTCACTCCCTGGCGTCAGCGCCAGACAGATCTGGTCATACCTGTGGGGCAAAGCGCAGGGTTCACCGCGGCGAACGCTCCATAGCCTTGGCCCATGGCAGGCCAGCGGATCAGCAGTGGCAAGGGGGCAACCGTGATCGGGTTGCTGCTGCTCGCTGCTGGCCTGGCGAGCGGGATCGGCGGCGGCATCGGGGCCGGGCGGGCCCAGACCCAGCTGGAGGTCAGGACTTACCAGCAGCGCCTGCAGAGGCTCTTCCAGCGCCTCGATCGCGACAGCGACCAGCGGCTTGAGCGCAGCGAGGTGGAGGGTCATCCCTACCTGGAGCGGCATTTCGAGCGGCTCGATCAGCAGAAACGGGGCTATCTCGCTCCGGCTGATCTGCGCCCTCCAGCCGGCGCTGCCGGCGCCAACGAGCGGGCGCAGCGCTTCCTCACCCGTGCCGACCGCAACGGCGACAATCAGCTGGACCGGCAGGAAGCGGAGCCCTTCCCCTGGCTGCAGCGGCTGTTCGATGCGATCGACCGCAACGACGATGGGCGAATCAGTGGCGATGAGCTGCGCCAGCTGCGTGGCAACGGTGGCTCCAGCCGACCGGAGCCGCGCTGAGCCTCACCGCAGTCGGGACTTCCGCGACGCCATCAGGGCTGCAGCGACGCCCTGTCCGCGACCACCCGCACCTGCTTGCTGGCAGCAACCACACCCTTGGGGTGCACGAGCAGCACGGCCCAGGTCTGGCTGCCGGGCTGATACGGCGCCTGCACGGTCTTGAACAGACCACCACCGCCGAGGGCTTCCAGCGGAAGATCGGGGGTCTGCAGGCGCAGCAGCTGGGCGGCGCTGACCGGCTGGATCGCGCCGGCGACAACCGCGCCATCCAGCGGCTCGTCGAAGACCACATCGAGGTCGTAGCGCTGGCCGGTGAGCACCGCATCAGGGATCAGCAGGCTGACCTTCAGATCGGCATCGCCGCTGCGCACGATCGAACTTTCACGGATCACCTCCTGACGGCTGAACCGCGGTCCGCTGCCACCGAGCAGCAGCTGCTGGCGGGCCTCCAGGCGGAAGCGGGTGGGGCCGTCGCTTTGGCTGCCGGTCACGACCACCTCGGTGGTGGGACGGCCGTCGCGCAACGGCGGGCCGGGCTGCACACGCCAGCGGGCATCGGGAAAGCGCTGGCGCACGGCAAGGCGCCGCTGTTCAATCTGGGCCGGATCCAGCCCCGGACCCGACTCGAGCACAGCGGAGAGCGCCGCCGGCGAAGGGTCGTTGAGGGCATCCTGCAGGGCCTGCAGGCTCGGGGCGGCCCGCAGCGGCGCCGCCAGCAGGCCGGAGCTCATCACCACACCGGCCAGAGCGAGGGCGGCAGGCGGGAGACGGCGCAGCGGCACGGGGGCAGAACAGTGATCTGGTCCTTAAGTTAGGCGCGCTTTCAGGCCCTCGCCCATGCCACGCCCATGACCCGCCTGCTGATCGCAGCCAGCGGCACCGGTGGGCACCTGTTTCCGGCCCTGGCGGTGGCGCAGGCCCTGCCCTCGGACTGGACGATCCACTGGCTCGGGGTGCCTGACCGGCTGGAGCAGCAGCTGGTGCCGGCGGCCTACCCGCTGCACACTGTGAACGCCGGTGGACTGCAGGGCCGTGGCCTGCAGAAGCTGCTCAACCTGCTGCGGCTGCTGGCCGCCACCTGGAGCGTTCGCCGTCTGATCCGGCGGGAGCGGATCCGGCTGGTGTTCAGCAGCGGTGGCTACATCGCCGCGCCGGCGATCCTGGCGGCGCGCTGGTGCGGCATCCCCGTGGTGCTGCACGAATCCAATGGTGTGCCAGGCAAGGTGACGCGGCTGCTCGGCCGGCTCTGCACCCGGGTGGCGGTGGGCCTGCCCCAGGCAGCCGAGCGGCTGCCCCGCTGCCAGCCGCGCGTCACCGGCACGCCCGTGCGCCAGGCGTTCCTGCAAGCGGCGCCCCTGCCCGACTGGGTACCTGCCGGAAGCGGCCCGCTGCTGCTGGTGATGGGCGGCAGCCAGGGGGCAGTGGGCCTGAACCGGATGGTGCGGCCACTGCTGCCACAGCTGCTGGCCTGCGGCTGCCGGGTGGTGCACCTGAGCGGCAGCAACGATCCCGACAGCGGCCAGCTGCACCACCACGCCCACGTGGAGCGCCCGTTCAGCGAGGAGATGCCGGGCCTGCTGCAGCACGCCGATCTGGTGATCAGCCGCGCCGGTGCCGGCAGCCTCAGCGAGCTGGCGGTGTGCGGCAGCCCGGCGATCCTGGTGCCCTTCCCCCAGGCGGCCGACCGCCACCAGAACGCCAACGCCGGGGCTGCGGCCGCCGTGGGAGCGGCCGTGATCGTGTGGCAGCACCCGCCGGAGCATCCCGCCCTGGCCCAGGCGATCTGGCGGCTGCTGGGCCCGCGGCTGCGCGGCTGTGAGCCGGCACTGGATCCGCTGCACAGGCTGAGGGCCGGCATGGAGCGACTGGCGGTGCGCGATGCCGATCAGCTGCTGGCGCAGCTGCTGCTCGAGCTCAGCGGCTGATGCGCCTCAGCCACGGAGCTCGCGGGCAAGGGCGTCAACAAGGCGGCGGTTGCCGGAGCGGTCCTGGTAGCCGAGGCGCAACCAGCTCTCCCCCAGACCCTCGAAGGAGCGGCAGTCGCGCAGCAGGATGCGATGGCGCTGCTCCAGGGCCAGGCGCAGCGGCTCCAGGCTGATCGGCCGGCCCTGCTGCACCCCCTGCAGCAGCAGAAAATTGGCGGCCGAGGGCATAGGGCGCAGTCCCGGCAGCCGCCCAAGCCGCTGCTGCAGCCAGGCCCCCTCCGCCGCCACCCAGCCCTGCACGCGCTCGCACCAGCGCCCGTAGAAGTGGGCATCGGCCAGCAGGGCTTCTCCGGCAGCGGCGGCCAGGCCGTTCACCGGCCAGGGGTCGCGCCAGGCGCTCCAGCGAGCCAGGCGCTGCGGATCTCCCAGGGCGTAGCCCAGCCGCAGCCCGGCGATGGCGAACAGCTTGGTGAGGCTGCGGATCACCACCAGATTGGGATGGTGAGCCAGCAGCGGCACCAGCGACTGCGCCTCGCCGCCGGGAACCAGCGACAGGAAAGCCTCATCGCAGATCACCAGCGCATGGCTCCGGAGCAGCGGCTCAAGCGAGGCGCGGCCCCAGAGCTGGCCTGTGGGGTTGTGGGGGTTGGTGACCCACAACACGGCCACAGCATCAGCCCGGCCCGCAGCCTCGGGCAGGGGCCAGGGCTGGGGGTTGGGCTGCAGCCCCGGCTGGCCGCCCACCTGCGCCCCCGCCTGCACCCACTCCAGGGGGAGCGGGGCAGCCACAAGGTCGCCCCCCCAGCAGGCCAGCGCCCGCCGGTAGTCGGCGAAGCCCGGCTCCGGCAGCTGGCTGCGGCCCAGAGCGGCGGCATCACGGGCCGCCCAGGTGAACAGTTCGGCAGCGCCGTTGCCCGGCAGCACCCAGGCCGGATCGAGCTGGTGCAGCGCCGCGATGGCCCGGCGTAGATCGCTGTAATCGCGATCGGGGTAGGGCCGCAGCGCTGCCTGGCGCAGGGCCCGCCGCAACAGCGCAGGCGGCCGGAACGGCACCAGCGAGGCGCTGGCATCCAGCAGCTGCTCCGGGCGACAGCCCAGGCGTGCCGCCGCCGCCGCCAGGTTGCCGCCGTGGCGCTGACAACTGCTGGCGGCGGCGGCGCTCACGGAATCTGCGGCGTGTCTGCTTAGCCTGACTGCCCGCAGGCCCGAGTGCTCCGCCGCGATGGGATCCGCCCCCCTCCACAACCTCCTGGCGGCCATCAACGGCGTGCTGCTGGGCAAGGAGCCTCAGGTGAAGCTGGCGGTGAGCTGCCTGCTGGCCGGCGGTCACCTGCTGATCGAAGATCTGCCTGGCATGGGCAAGACCACCCTGGCGGAAGGCCTGGCCCGGGCCTTTGGTTTGGAGTTCAAGCGGGTCAGCTTCACCAGCGACCTCCTGCCAGCGGATCTCACCGGCATCAACGTGCTCGACCCGACCACGGGCAGCTTCCGTTTCCAGCCAGGCCCCCTGTTCAGCCAGGTGCTGCTGGCCGATGAGATCAACCGCGCCAGCCCCCGCACCCAGAGCGCCCTGCTGGAAGCCATGGCCACCGGGCGGGTGAGTGTGGACGGCACCACCCACGCCCTGCCACGGCCGTTCATGGTGATCGCCACCCAGAACGGGCTCGATCAAGTGGGCACTGCGCCCCTACCCGAATCCCAGCTCGACCGCTTCCTGATGCGGATCAGCCTGGGCTTCCCGACACGGGAGGCGGAGCGGGCCCTGCTGGCCCGCGAGTGCCTGTCCCTCGACGCGATGGCCCGCCCCAACACAGCCAGCGATCTGCTCGCCTGGCAGGAGCAGTGCCGGCAGCAGCACGCCACTGATGCCCTGCTGGAGTATGTGCTCGACCTGATGGCCGCCAGCAGGTCTGAAAACCGAGAGGGCGCCCCCCTCTCGCCCCGTGCCTCCCAGGGGCTCCTGGCCGCAGCCCGGGCCTGGGCACTGCTGGAGAAACGCGACTTCGTGACCCCGGCCGACATTCAGGCGGTGTTTACAGCCGTGGCCGAGCACCGCCTGGATCCGAGCGGCCATGGCGAACGCAGTGCAACCCTGCTGCGCCAGGTGCATGCGATTCGTTGACGTGACCCGCCTGGGTCCGGTCCAGACCGGCTCGGAGCTGCGCCTTGGCCTCCGCAATCTCTACGTGCTGCCGACCCGCTTCGGTGCACTCTGGCTGGCGGGCGCCGCCCTGTTGCAGATGGTTGGCATCCAGACCCAACGCAATGGTCCGCTGCTGCTCAGCTTCCTGATGCTGGCGCTGATGCTGCTGGCCCTGCACCTCACCCACTTCAATCTGCAGGGGCTGGAGCTGCAAAGCACCGAACCGCGGCCCGGCTTTGCCGATGAACCCCTGCGCTACCCGCTGCAGCTGCGCAGCGACGGCCGCCGAGAAGCCATATGCCTGCAGCTGGAGAACGGTGAGCCGCTCCAGCCCCAACGCCTGGATCCCGGCATCACCCGCGTGGGGCTCAGCTGGAACTGCAGCCGGCGCGGGCTGCAGCGGCCCGGCCCTGTGCTGATCCGTAGCACGGCGCCCCTGGGGCTGTTCCTGTGCTGGAGCCGCTGGCAGCCCACCTGGGAGCAGGCGGTGATTCCGGCGCGGCGGCAGGGGCCGGTGGGTTCAGCAGGAGCTGACCAGCCGGAGCGGTCGCTGGCCGAACAGCGCATCGGTGCCCGCGAGGGCAGCGAACACTGGCATGACCTGCGGCCCCACCGGCCCCAGGACAGCCAGGCCCGTCTGGCCTGGAAGGCGCTGGCCCAGGGGCGGGGGCGCCTGAGCAAGGTGTTCCGCGACGAGGAAACGGAAACCGTGGTGCTGGCTCCGGAACCGGGTGTGCCCCACGAGCGGGCTCTGCAGCATCTCAGCGCGGCGATCTGGCAGCTCAGCCAGCGGGGTGAGCGCTACGGCCTGCGGCTGGCCGACACGCTGATCCCGCCGGGCCACGGGCGCGAGCATCGCGACCGCTGCTTGCTCGCTCTCGCTCTTACCAGCTGAGACGGCCATGGCCCTGCCCTCCCGACGCTTGCAATGGTTGGCCCAGGCGGTGCTGATCGCCGGCTGCGTCGGGTTGGATCCTGGCTGGCTGCTGGGGGGCTTCACCCTGGCACTCGTGCTGATGGCGGGCCTGAAGCTGCTGGAGGCCCGCGACCGCACCGGCCGGCGGCTGGTGGCCCTGCTGCAGCTGGTGGGCTGCGGCCTGCTGGCCGCCCAGCAACCCGATCTGCTGCCCAGCCTGGTGCAGCTGCTGGCGGCGGTGCTCTGTTCCTGCTGGTGCCTCGCGTCAGCCCCCTGGGCTCCGGGCTCAACGGCCCCGGCGCCCGTGCCAGCACCGGCCTGAGCGACAGCCTCGATCCAGGCTCGATCGCCACCCTCGCGAGCGATCAGGGCCCGGCGGCGCGGGTGGCCTTCAGCAACAACCGACCGCCACCGCCGCAGGAGCGGTACTGGCGGGTGCTGGTGCATCCCATCTTCAACGGCAACACCTGGGAGCGGGATCCCCGCGCGGAGACCCGTCGTCCGCCAGAGCCGGTGCCGGCGCCAGCCTCTCTGCAGGGCCGGGATCAGATCTGGCTGGTGGAACCGAGCCGGTTCACAGCGGTTCCCTGGAATAGCCAGTCCCTGCCGGTGGATCCAAGCCTGCGGCTGGAGGCGGATGGGGAGCTGCGGCTGCTGCGGCCAGCCTTGGAGCGACGCAGCTACCGGCTGCTGGAGCAGCCACAGCCCCTGGAGTGGCAGCGCCAGCCGCCCAGCTGGGGCGATCTGGCCCTGCCGGCGGAATCGAATCCCCGCCTGCTGGCCCTGGGCCGCAGCTGGGCCGCGCTGCCAGACATGTCCGCCCGGGTGATGGCGGCTCGGGCGTTTTTCCAGTCGCAGGGCTTCCGCTACACCACCACCCCCGGCACCCTGCCGGAGCGCAACGGCCTGGATGTGTTCCTGTTCGAGCGGCGCCTGGGCTTCTGCGGCCATTACGCGAGTGCCTTCAGTGCCCTGATGCGTGCGGCGGGTGTACCCAGCCGTGTTGTGAGCGGCTACCTGGGGGGGAGCTGGATCGAGCCGTTCAACGGTTCGAGCTACCTGGAACTGCGCCAGAGCAATGCCCACGCCTGGAGCGAGGTCTGGCTGCCTGGCGTGGGCTGGCAGCGGGTGGATCCCACCCGCTGGGTGAGCGGCGCCAGCGCCGCCGATGAACAGCGCACGGCCGGCCTGGATGCAGCCGGCTGGCCCCTCGCACGCCAGTTCCGCTGGCTGCAGCGCCAGTGGTGGGGCCTCGACATGGGCTGGAGCCGCTGGTGGCTCGGCTTCGATCGCTCACGGCAAGAGGAGCTGTTGCAGTGGCTGCTGGGGGAACGCCGCAGGGCGCTGGGCTGGCTGCTGCTCGCCGCTGTGGCCGCCTGCCTGGGAGCGGCTCTGCTGCTGCTGCGCCTGCAGAAACGCGAGCCGCGCGACCGGCTGGAGCGGGAGCTGCGTGCACTGCTTCAGGCCCTGGAGCGGCTGCAGATCACAACTGAACCCGGCGAAACCATGGAATCGCTGACAGAGCGCGCAGCCAGCGCCTTCCCCGCACTGGCCGAGCCGCTGGCGGAACTCGCCGCCCTGCACCGCGAGCAGCGCTACGCACCCGGAGGAGAGTCAGCGCAGCGTGGTCGGCGAGCTCGACAGCGCTGGCAACTGGCCCTGCAGCAGGTGAAGCGCCACCGGATCAACGCTATAAGCCGTTGGTCAGGATCCAACCGATGAATCGCCGCCACTGGATCACGTTGATGGCCGCTTCCGCGCTGGTCGCGATGCCAGCGGCGCATGCCGGCGATGAAACCCTGATCCGGTTGCTGGAGAAACGCAGCTGCGCGCGCTGCAACCTCGCCGATGCCGATCTGGTGTATGCCGATCTGCGCGAGGCCAATCTGAAGGGCGCCAAGCTGCAGCGCGCCAACCTCAGCCAGGCCCGCCTCGACGGAGCCCAGCTGATGGGAGCCGACCTGAGTTTCACCAGCCTGCTGGGCGCCTCGCTTCGCGGGGCCGATCTGCGTGGCGCCAAGCTGGAAGGCACGGATCTTCGCCAGGCGGACATCAGCGGCGCCCAGCTCGATCCCGGTGCCCTCAGCCGCACCCACTGGGAGAAAGCCCGCGGCGTTTCCGCCACCCAGCTGAGCTTTGCCGAGTTGCACAACGCCGGCGTGGAAGCCTCCAAAGCCGGACGCCAGCCAGAAGCCGAACGCTGGTTCAGTGAAGCGATCCGCCGGCAACCGGACTCAGCGATCAGCTGGGTGGCCCGTGGCATCAGCCGCAATGAACAGGGCAACGTCGAAGCAGCCGCAGCAGACTTCAACTACGCCGCCACTCTCTACCGCGCACAGGGCGAAGAGAGTGAGTCGCGGCAACTGGAGCGCGCGGCGGTTTCGCTCGTGCAACCCGAGAAGAAGAAGCCCGGAGGCACCGGCATGGGTAGCCAAATGCTCAGCGGGGCGCTAGCAGTCATCCAATTCCTTGGTCCGATAGCGGTCAAAGCATTCGTACCGATGGGGATCTGAAACGACTTAGCAAAGAGCTTTGGGGCACTCCCCAAAATACAAGCTGACACAATCACTTAGCCAAGAGCTACAGCGAACATTAAAGCCATCATCAGCAATCAAATCGGCAAAACAGCGCCAATGGAGCCTGTAAAGCCGCAGGTTAAACAGGCAAACACTACAGCCAGAACGAAGAAGCTCAAAGCGATATCCTCGCCAAGAAACGAAATCAGCGACTAATCTTGCCAGACCAGCATTAGGACTGTCTACGATCCAAGCAATCGAGCGGCATCACGAGTCTCTGGGCGATAACCATATCCGAACGTACCGCCCTCAGCATCATTGACAATTTTGGGCGTCACCAAAATAACGAGTTCACGCTTCTTTCTGGCGCCATTTGAATCACGGAAGAATTGACCCACAAAAGGAATATCACCAAGAATTGGCCACTTACGAATGACTTGCAGATCAGTGTCAGAAATAACCCCTGTCAAGATCAGAGTTTGCCCATCCCTAACACGCACATCTCCAGTATCCAAGGCCCTCACAGTAAGAGTATTTATGACACCACAGCCTTGCACCAGGGTTGTGCCACGAGTTACAGCCGTGATCGCAGGGGACAGATTAAATGTAACAAAGCCATTGTCATCGATGCGCTTAACTCGCGCGCCCAGAGTAAGACCGGAGACCCCGAAGATGGGCTGACATGTATTCGGAGAAGTTCCTGAACCAGCCGTTACGGAATAACTCTGGACCACGTTTTCACCGACTACAACATAAGCTTCATTTGCCTTATTCCTGCCGACCGGAGAACCCGGATCAGTGACTGGCTGAATCTGAAGACTTGAGCCCGAGGACGACGAAGAGCTTGAGGAGGAAGAACTCGAAGAGGAGGATTCACTCAACTGATTCGCCTCTGGATTGTCTGTCAAAAAGAGCGTTGGCGAAGCCAATGTCTTTGCGCTGGACGAGGTGATCAGGGCCTGAAGAACATTAAAGAAATTGTCGGCAGGATAGTTTTGACCGGGATTTACAGGAGCACCGGTAGCAGGAAAATTGTAGGGATAACCTACTCCAGTCCCGGAAACATCATTCCGCGGAGGCAATAAACTCCCAAAAGAGCCAACGAGCTGACCCCTGTCACTGACGATAAAGTTATTGCCATACCTAAATGCAAACGAGTTAGATATTGCAGCGTCATTATCCAGGCTAATATCAAGTATTTTTACCGACAGCGCCACCTGCCTCTGCCTCAGGTCGATTTGCCTCAGATAACTCTCGCCAACGGCAACGAGCTGCGGCTCACCAATCAGCGTGATGGTCTGCAGTCGAGAATCCGTTGTTCCGATCAGCCCCTTGAGCGGACCGACTCCTCCTCCATACGTCTCTGTTGTCGTGACATTCTGCGTAGTCGTTTGCTGTGACGTGCTCGCACCAGCAACTTGCTGGTTCTGGGAGGTACCCTGCGAAACGGAATTGGTGATTACACTCACCTTTGTGATCGAAGCGCCAAGGCTGGCAAGGTAATCAGACGCGGAAGCTGCGGAAGCCTGATTTAACCGATAGTTCTTGGAAAGCTGCGTTCCAAAGCTCTTGCTGAGAACCGTAGGGCCAGCGAGGATCATGTTGCCCTCTCGGCGCCCCTGCAGGCCTGCTGCAAGCAAAACGGCGTTCATCGCCCGCGCATAGGCCTCACCTTGAAAGGCGATGGAAATGGGGCGTTGCTGCCCTGTGGCAGCGCCAGCAGAGCCTGAGGAAGTTGACCCAGCAGAAGCTGATACGGTGTCATCCACGTAGACGAAGCCATAGCCGCCCATTTGCGCAAGCGCCATCAAGGCATCACGTGCCGGGGCATTGCGCAGGGTCATGGTCACCGGCGGTCCGCTGACATTGATGAAGCTGCGATTGCGAAGCACCATGCTGCCCACAGCCATATCGCCCAACGGAGGGGCTATGGCCCGTTGCTGCAGAGGCGGCGCGAAGGAAGGCTGAGGAATGCTCCCAGGAGTCCGGAGATCAAGGCTTGCCGTCTGCTGAGGCATCGCCGATGACGCCGGGAAGCTGATCAGTAGGTTGCGTCCATCAGCACTGATCACAGGTCGACTGATCGGCATGCCCGGCGCGGGCACGACATCCAACTGGTACTCACTACCCGTGCCACTGATGCTCACCGATTGCAACCCCGCCTCTGGCAACGAGATGCGCTGGGGCCCGAGGCGAAGTCCAGTTGGTGATGTCGTACGCAGGAGCCCCTGCCAGGCTTCACCTGCCAGTCTCTGCTGCAGCATCGGTGCCGGCCCAGTCCCCTCCACCAGCAGATCAATGGAGGTGGCGGACCGCCGCACCTTGAGCATCAGCACACCAGAGGAGGCCGGAGGTGAAGCCACCGGGATTGACTTAACTGATGGTGCTTCCGCACCAGCTCTGACAGAGGCCGCGATGATTGGCGTGGCTGATGCCCAAACGGGGCTGGCAGAGGCAACCGCTGTCAGCAGAGGCAGAACCAGCCGACAAGGGGACAGCAGCAAGCAGTTCAATAAAGCATTCCGGCGAATCTTATCGGTAGGTCTTTCAATAAACCAGTGGCCGCAGCCATGTTCAGGATTTGGCCGGAGCGGCTGGCGCCGGTTGGCTAGGTGCCTAGGCGGCTGGGGAAGCGCTGGCAGCTGAAGCCTTGGAGTAGACGCTGAGGGTGAGCTTGAGTGTGGTGAGACCTGAAACAGCGGCCTTACCTCCTTCTGTCGCCTGAGCCACTTCGGTTTTCAGGCTGAGATCGCTCTGCGCCACCAGCAGGCTGAGGCGCTCAAGACGGCGCAGAAAGTCCTGCAGCTGTGGGCCGCTGCCCTTGGCGGTGATCAGCACACTGGTTTTCTGGAGTCCTGGTGCCACCAGGGGATCCACGGAAGCCGCCATCGCAGAAGGTGCTCCCGCCGCTGCCGCCGGCTGCGGCGGATTAGGGGCAGCTGGAGGCGTCTGACCTGCGGGCGGCGTGGTCGCCGGGGCGGCCGAGGCTGTCACCGGTTCATAGCTGTCCAGCTGTACACCGCTGCTGCGGGCCTCGTGGGAGAGCTGCGCCATGAACGTGCTGATGTCGCCGCTGCCGGCGATCAGCTGCAGGATCTGCTTTTCTCGCTGCTGGGCTTCCTCCAGCGTTTCTTGCTGCTGGGTGAGCTGCTGACGCAGCAAGGGAACCCGGGCCTCCTGCTCCTTGAGATCGGTCAGTTCCTGCTGCTTGCGGGAGAGTTGCTGCACCGCCGGCAAAAGCATCAGCACCGCGGCGGCGAGGGCAACAACACCACCCAAGGCAATGGGGGTCCACAGCAGGATCTGCTCCCGCGTAACCCGAGCTGGGGTGCCCCCCTGAAAGTTCGTCATGGCAGGACTCCGGTGCGGGCAAGATCCTTGAGGCGGGCCAGCATGCCGTCAGCGCCGAGGCGCTGCAGCACGCTCATCTGCTCATCCGGTTTCAAAGGCTTGAGCGTGGCGGCCAGCTCCCAGGTCACCGGCGGCAGGGTGGCCTGCCCCTTGGCGGCGGCGCTGGCGTCCGAACGCAGCAGTTTGACCACCTTCACATCAGGCTGGAACAACGGCGCATAGGCCAGAAGCAGGCTGAGGGCGTTCACGCGCGCGAAGGCACCGGGATCATTCGCCAGTCCCTTCAGCATGAGGCTGGATCCGGTCACCGTGGCCTCGGTGATCTGGACCCCCTGCGGGGTGAGTTGCGCCAACTGGGTGACCAGCGCCGATCCCGAGGAAACCGCCACCAGACCGCTCACCAGAACGGTGTTGCTCTTGGTCTGTTGGTCGAGCTTGCCCTGGCCATTGCGTAGCGCAGTTTCCATGCTGAGCAACTGGCCGGGAACGCCACTCATGCGGCTGATCTCATCCGAAACCATCCGATCCCTGAAGGCCAGAAACAGCCAGCTGAACAGCACCAAGGCCAGCAGGCCGGTGCCCAGCCCGGTGCCGATCAGCAGCAGACGCTGGGCCGAGGCCAGCTGCGGAGCCTCGGCCGGCAGACCGCGCTCCAGGCGCCGCTGCCGAAGCAGATCCTGCTGATCCACCAGGCGGGACACGCTGCTCATGCCAGCAGCCCCACAGCCGCCAGCCCCCAGAGCGGCGCCAACGCTGGACCCTCAGGATGCAGACCCTGATCAGGCGAGACGTCCACGAGCCACTCCTGGGCCAAGGGATCGATCACCTGCCAGTGGCAGCCAACAGCCTCGGCCAGTTCACGGGCCTTGGCTTCGTCGCGCAGGGCCGATCCATGCAGGAGAAGCAGAGGTGGCTCCAGCAGCTCCGGCCGCAGCTGGCGCCAGAAGTCCAGACAATCCTGCAGCTCGGAGCGCAGGGCCGCCTGGTTCTCGACGCCCGAAAGATGCCGGCTGTAGGACGGAAGATCGTTCTCCAGCACCAGCAGCTCACAGCGCTGAGGCTCCAGCTGCAGCACCACGCTGAGGGAATCGACAGGCTGCTCCTGCAGCAATGGTTGCACCCCCCGACAGAGGCAGAGGTTGGCGGATTCCATCCGATCGAGGGGAACACCAGCCAGGTCGAACACCTCAATCCAGCGGTCGAGTGTCGAGCTCGGCACGGTGACCAGAAGGCTGGTTGGCGGATCGCGATCCAGGTCCACCAGATGCAGATCCAGAAACTGCAGGGCCGTCTTCAGGGCAAGCTGCTGTTCGTTCTCGCTCAGGGTTCGCTCGGGATCGTCCGGCCAGGCAGCATCGGGCCATTGCACGAGGCGCATCTGGCTGGCGGCCGGCGGCAGCACCGCATCAACACGGGCTCCACTGAAGCCCCGCTCCACGAACAGATCGCCCAGCAGATCAGCGATGGAATCGGTGCGGATCGCTTCGCCGTTCTCGCAGAGCCCGGCTGGCAGGGGCACCCGCTCCAGCCAGATGATCCGCCTGCCCTCCAGGGCCATGGCGGTGATGGATTGGTCCTCCAGCTGCAGGAAGACGCGGCGCGGGAACAACCAGGCCCGCAGCGGGCTGATGCGCTCCTGAAGGCGCTCCTGAACTGCGGAGAACAACTCCACCCTCAATGGCACTGCCCAAAGTTATCGATCTTTCAGCGCCAGGGCACCCCGCTGCCAACGGCCTCGCCGATGTGGCGAAAACCGTGCCGGTCGAGCTGGAGGCTGAGCCCCTCCAGAATTGTCGGCACCAGCATCGGGCCTTCATAGATCCAGCCGGTGTAGAGCTGAATCAGCGAGGCTCCGGCGCAGATCCGCTCCCAGGCAGCCTCGGCCGAATCAATACCGCCCACGCCGATCAGAGGCAGGCCCGGTCCGGCGGTGACCCGCAGGCGACGCATCACCTCCAGGGCCCGGGCCCGCAGGGGCACACCGCTAAGGCCGCCGGCCTCCTCCGCCAGGCTGTTGCCGGTCTGGCTGAGGCGGCGCTGCTCCAGCCCGAGGCGATTGAGGCTGGTGTTGACGGCGATCACACCCGCCAGCCCTTCCTCGTAGGCCAGGCGGGCGATGGCATCGATGGCCTCATCTTCGAGGTCGGGGGCGATCTTCACCAGCAGGGGTGGGCAGGCCGGCAGGCGCCGCAGCCGCTCCACCAGCCGTCGCAGCAGCCGTTCGTCCTGGAGCTCCCGCAGCCCGGGGGTGTTGGGAGAGCTCACGTTGATCACCGCATAATCCGCCAGCGGCGCCAGCAGCTCCAGGGAGGAGGCGTAGTCGTCCGGGGCGAGCTCCAGCGAGGTGACCTTGGATTTACCGAGATTGAGCCCGAGCACCGCCGGCCGCTGCCCCGCCGGCGGCAGCGCCTGGCGCTCAAGGATGCGGCGCACGGCCGCAGCCCCTTGATTGTTGAAACCCATCCGGTTCAGGGCGGCCCGCTCCGCCGCCAGCCGGAACAGGCGCGGGCGCGGGTTGCCCGGCTGGCCATGCCAGGTCACGGTGCCGAGCTCGGCGAAGCCGAAGCCGAACAGATGCCAGATGCCCGCCGCCACGGCGTTCTTGTCAAAGCCGGCCGCCAGGCCCACCGGGTTGAGGAACCGACAGCCGAACAGGGTCTGCTCCAGGCGCAGGTCGCGTCGCTGCAGCTCAGCGCCCAGGCCCTCCAGGGTCGTGCTGAGCAGCGGCCAGTGGCGCCGCAGGCTGGCCTGGCCGAGCAGCTGCAGGCTCACCTGGCTGAGCTGCTCAGCATCGGCTCCCTCATCGCGGCTGAGCAGCGGGCCGACGAAGCGGCGGTAGAGCGCTCCAGTGCCGGCCTCAGCCATCCTGTGCGTCCCCATCACGGGTATCCACCGATCCTGACGCGTCGCGTCGCAGGCGCCAGCGACCCTCCCCGGCCGGCACCACCTGCCAGTCGCGCCAGTTCCATGGACCCTGGCGGCCCTCCAGGCGTTTGAGCGGCTGTTCCACCAGCTGGGCCAGCTCCGCCAGGCTGAGGGCATAGCCCCCGGCTGCCAGGCGATCCGCCAGCTCGAGGCGGCTGAGGAGCTGCTGCAGTGCCGCGGGTGCTGGGTCCGGCTCCGGGACGGCGTCAGCTGCGGGCTGGGGGAGCTGGGCGGCGCCGGGATCCTCCACCATCAGACCGCCGTAGTCGCCCCGGGCGAGCTGGGGGCGGCCGCCCTTGGAGAAGGCCACGGCGATCGCATCGCAGCGGTCGTTATCCGGATCACCGCTGTGACCCTTCACATAGGTGAACGGCAGATCCGGCAGCCGGGCGGCATCAAGGGCCTCCCAGAGGTCGCGGTTGAGCACCGGTGCCCCGGCGGCGGTGCGCCAGCCCTTGCGCTTCCAGCCCTGGATCCAGCGGCTGTAGCCATCAATCAGATACTTCGAATCGGTTCGGATCGACAGATCCGGATGACGGGGAAGGTCTCTGAGCTTCTGCAGCAGGGTAAGCGCCGCCGAAAGCTCCATGCGGTTGTTGGTGGTGTTCGCCTCCATCGCACCGAACTCCTGCACGGAGCCGTCCTCAAAGCGCAGCAGACAGCCCCAGCCACCGGGGCCGGGATTGCCGCTGCAGGCGCCGTCGCAGGCGGCGGCCACCACACGCGGTGCTGCGGCGGCCCCGGATGCAGCCTTGGACGGGGTGGTGGCTTGATCTGCTGGCACTGGGCGATCTCCTGCCGATCCGGTACAACTCAGCTCCCAGGCAGCTTCGAGGAGAGCACCATGCAGCGAACCTACAGCCGCTGGCCTGGCAGGTCCTGGCGCAGGCTTGGCCTGGCCGCCGCCACAGCCGGTGCCACAGCGGGCGCCGTGGCCCTCAGCCTGCCGACCGGCAGTGCGGCCATGACCCTGTTCAGCAGCAGGCCTCTGGATGGCAGTCGCTTCGCGGTGCTGGCCAAGCCGGTGGGCCGCGGCGACTGGACTCTGCTCGTGCTGGAGCAGATCCAGCCCCAGCCACGCTGCTGGGAACAGCGTCCCGACGGGCTGATCGATCCGGCCCTGAACCGCTTTGATTTCACGGGCATCTGCAGCCGCTACCTCGACAGCAACGGCTACTCACTGCGCATCGGCGAGGAGGACCTGGCCAGCCGCTACCGCCTGCGCCTGGAACAACGCGGCACGACCCTGGCCCTGCTGGCCATGAGCCCCGGCGAACCCAGCCAGCTGCTGGTGGGGCAGGGCCTGGTGCCCCTACGGGACCGCGACGGCTTCGTGATGATCCGGATGGAGCCGGGCTGGCAGCTGCAGCGACGGGTGTACGGCCAGCAGACCCTCAGCCACGTGTATTTCGCCAACGGCACGCCCCTGAACCAGCTTCTCGGTCAGGAACGCGGTGGCGGTGCGGGTCTGACCAGCGCGCCCCGCCTACAACCGAGCAAGTTCTCCAGCCCAGGCCGCATCCTGGCCCCGCTGACGCCGATGGGAACGCAGACCCAGCTGCAGACGCAGGGACCGATCGCCCTGAAAGTGATTCCATTCCGCCCCTGACGGCAGCACGAGGCGCCCCCGCGAGGTGTGCCAGTGCTGTGCCAGTTAGCAGAGCGCCCGCCAGACCTTGCCTCCCCTTTTCCTCCCACCGTATGGTCTGTTCGTGTGAGGAGTGCGGGACACCACTTCCGGGGTCGAAACGAGGACAGACTCCCGGAAGCGTTCCGGCTCAAGCCCTGCCTTCGGCGGGGCTTTTTTATTGGAGCGCTCTGAGCTGCTTTAGTGGAGAGCCCTGTGCTGCGGCCCGCCCTGCTGTTGAAGTGGTGGCTTGGCAGCTTGGACAGACACAAAAAAACCGGCCCCCGAGGGGACCGGTGACACGGCCAGAACCGTGTGCTGAGCGAGCAAGGCGCGTGGGGTGCGATGGCTCGCCTTACGGCGAGCCATCGGCGGCGATCACTTGATGGAGACCTTGCCGCCGACCTCTTCCACAGCCTTCTTGATGGCTTCGGCGTCAGCCTTGGAAATGCCTTCCTTGATCGGGCAGGGAGCGCCTTCAACCAGAGCCTTGGCTTCGCCCAGGCCGAGGCCGGTGGCCTCACGGACAGCCTTCAGCACCTTGATCTTGGCAGCGGCATCGAAGCCATCGAGGATGGCGTCGAATTCGGTCTTCTCTTCGGCGGCCTCAGCGGCAGCTGCGGGTGCAGCGGCCATCACGACGCCAGCGGACGCGGCGGCGGACACACCGAAGGCCTCTTCAATCTGCTTGACAAGCTCAGAGGCTTCCAGCAGCGAGAGGGTCTTCAGCTGTTCGAGAATGTTGTCGGTGGTAGCGGACATGGTTGGGAAAGCAACAGATCTGTGAAAACAGTCGGATCGGGGAGCTCAGCTGAGCAGGCCTCAGGAGGCCGTGCCCTCGCCATCGGCGTGCTGCTTGAGCGCCCGGGCAAGACCGGAAGGAACCTCGTTGATGCCCACAGCCACCTTGGTGGCCACGGCGTTGATCGCACCGGCGATCTGGGCCATGAGCACCTCCTTGGAGGGCAGATCCCCGATGGCCTTGATGTCGGACTGGGAGAGGAGCTTGCCTTCGAAAAGGCCACCCTTCACCTCAGACTTCTTCGTGTCCTTCTGGAAGGACTGAACGGCCTTCACCGCACCGCCAACGTCGCCCTTGACGAGCACGAAGGCATTGGTGCCAGTGAGCAGGGAATCGAGTTCCGTCCAGGCACTGTCGCCATCAATGGCACGGCGCATCAAGGTGTTTTTGGTCACCTTGCACACACCGTTGCTGGCCTGCAGACGCGTCCGCAGATCAGACATCTCCTTGATGGACAGGCCCTTGAAATCAAGGACCAGCGCCATTTCGGCCTCACCGAGGAGCCCCTTGAGCTCTTCGACGATCTGTTGCTTGCTCTCCAGCGTGCGGCCCATAAGAAGTGGAACGGATCGGGGGAACAAGCCGGGTACGCAGCCCTGACCGCCCCGAGTGGGGTGGTCTGTCGAGGGCTGCAGAGGGCTTGGAAGCTCTCCTTGCTTCTGATCCGTTCCCAGGGGTGACACCCACTGGGGCAAAACCAAACGCGTGCACCTCGGCAGGGTTTACGACTCCAGGTAATACCTGGCGTTGACCTGCTGTCTTGGGTCGGGCGCGTGCCCTTCTGGCAATAGCCAGTTCACAACCATACAACAAAGCCCCCGCCAGAGCGGGGGCTGAGGTGAACCAATGAGCGACTCAGGCTTCCTGCTTGATGTCCTGCAGAGCCGTCACCTCCACGGGGACCGAGGGGCCCATGGTGGAGGTGATGTAGAGACTCTTCCAGTAGCGCCCCTTGGCACCGCTCGGCTTGTTGCGGTCGATGGTCTCCTGCAGGGCCTTGAGGTTGTCGAGCAACTTGGCGGCATCAAAGCTGGCCTTGCCGAAGCGCACGTGCACGATGCCGGTGCGGTCGGCGCGAAACTCGAGTTTGCCGGCCTTGAACTCACTGATGGCGCCGGCCAGGTCGGTGGTCACCGTGCCGGCCTTGGGGTTCGGCATCAGGCCGCGGGGACCGAGCACTCGGCCGAGCTTGGCCACCTTGGGCATCATGTCCGGGGTGGCGATCAGCAGGTCGAACTCCATCTCGCCCTTGGCGATGGTCTCAATCAGCTCATCGTCGCCGGCGAGATCGGCGCCGGCAGCCTTGGCCTCGGCCACCTTCTCACCGCGAGCGATCACGGCGATACGGATGGTCTGACCGGTGCCGTGGGGCAGCGTCACGGTGGTGCGCAGCTGCTGGTCGGTGTACTTGGGATCGATGCCGAGGCGGGCATGGGCCTCGACCGTCTCATCGAACTTGGCCGTGGCGTTGGCCTTCACCAGCTCCACCGCCTCCTGCGGGGTGTAGGTGCGGTCTTCGACCTTACCGGCCGCGGCGGTGTAGCGCTTGGAAACCTTGGGCATGACGGGAATGGGGTGCAGACGAGCCGTGAAGCTCTCCCCCGCTAAGGGACAGGGTGGACGGACGTGAGGCCTGCCGAGCTGAGCCGGAGCTCAGGAACGGGAGAGACACTCAGTCGTTGACGGCGACGCCCATGTTGCGGGCGGTGCCTTCGATGATGCGCATGGCCGAATCAACGCTGGAGCAGTTGAGATCGGGCAGCTTGGTCTTGGCGATCTCCTCGAGCTGGGCGCGGCTGATGGCACCCACGGAACCCTTGGAGGAGGTGGCGGCACCCTTCTCGATGCCGGCTGCCTTGGAGATCAGCACGGAGGCGGGAGGTGTCTTGGTGATGAAGGTGAAGCTGCGGTCTTCGAAGACCGAGATCTCCACCGGAATCACATAGCCGGCCTTTTCCTGCGTGCGGGCGTTGTACTCCTTACAGAACGCCATGATGTTGACGCCGTGCTGACCGAGGGCAGGGCCCACCGGCGGCGCGGGGTTGGCTTTGCCGGCCTGAAGGGCCAGCTTGATCACAGCTACGACTTTTTTGGCCATCGTCCTGGCGGCTTGGGCAATCTGCGGATCCGCGACCCTAGGGCAGCGGCTGCGGCGTGCCCCGGAAACCCGGCGCAACACCAAGGGCCGCCCTCCGCAGGGAGACGGCCGCAGCGGGATCAGCTCTGTTTGCTGATCTGGGAGAACTCAAGTTCGACGGGGGTCTCCCGGCCGAAGATCGAAAGCAGCGCCTTGAGCTTGCTGCGCTCGCCCGACACCTCGATCACCTCGCCCTGGAAGTCCTTGAACGGTCCAGCCGTCACCAGGATCTGATCGCCTTCGGTGAGATCAACCTTGACCACAGGCTTCTTCTCGGCAGCGCGCTTGAAGATGCGATCCACCTCCTGGCGACTGAGAGGCCGAGGCTTGATGTGCCCCCGGGCCTTGCCGGTGGCGCGGCGATCTTCGGCCCCCACGAAATTGATCACGTTGGGGGTGCTGCGCACCGCCATCATCGTGTCCTCATCGAGAACCATCCGCACCAGCACGTAGCCAGGGAACACCTTCTCTTCGGTGCTGGTGCGGCTGCCGTCCTTCTTCAGTTTGACGGCGGGAGTCTGGGGGATCTCGATCTCGAGGATGCGGTTGTCCACGCCGAGGGTGACGGCCCGCTGCTCAAGCGTGGCCTTCACCTTCTTCTCGCAGCTGGACGCCACCTGCACGGCATACCAGCGGGCGATCGGGGCGCGACCCTCGGCGGCAGGCGCCGCGGCGGCCAGGTCGAGCACGGTGTCGCCGCCGGCTTCCAGATCCGCAGGAGCGAAGGCTTCAGTGGTCAGGTCGACGTCGGACACAGGTCAGGGCGTTGGAAACGAAAAATGAGGAAGCGGAACAGGGATCAGCGGAAGACCTGACTGTTTCCCCAGCTGTAGAAGCGATCGACGGCGGCGATGGCGAAGGCCGAGAGGGTCACCATCAGGATGACGGCCACCGATTCAGCGAACAGCTGCTGCCGGCTGGGCCAGACCACCTTGCGCAGCTCCTCGACGGTGTCGGCCAGGAAACCGGTTCGGGCCGGAATGTCCGCAGCTGCGGCGGGCTCCGGTGTGGTTTGTGGGTCGGTCTGGGATTCCACAGGGGTGAGGCAGCGGGTCGCGCGACGTTGTTGCCGCACGCACCGGCAAACAGACACCCTACCGGATGTGGGTCAAGCCTCCCGGGGAATGGGGCGGAAGCTGAGGTCGCGCCCCCCATCGGACAGGCTGAGGTGGACGGCGCGGGCACCGAGGAACCGCTCCTCCAGCAGCGCGGTGGCCAGGGGGTTCTCGATCCGGCGCCGCAGCAGTCGCCGCAGGGGCCGGGCGCCGTATTCCGGCTCGTAGCCCTGGCCGGCCAGCCAGCCCACCACCGCGTCCTCCACCTCCAGCTCCAGCCCCTGCTCCCGCAGCAGGGCCGCCAGCTCCGCCAGCTGCAGCCTCACGATCCGCTGCAGGTCCGCCGGACCCAGGGGCTGAAAGCGGATCACCTCGTCGATGCGATTGAGGAACTCCGGCCGGAACTGACTGGCCAGCGCCCGCTCCACCGCATCCGCTAGAGCCACCTCACGGGCTGCGGCGTCGGCGGTTGCCTGGTCGCCGGTTGCCTGGTCGCCGGCGCCCTGGCGGGCGCTGTCGAGGATGGCCCGGCTGGCCAGGTTGCTGGTCATCACCACCACCGTGTGGCGGAAGTCGACGGTGCGGCCCTGGGAATCGGTGAGCCGGCCGTCGTCGAGCACCTGCAGCAGCACGTTGAACACATCCGGGTGGGCCTTCTCCACCTCATCGAGGAGCAGCACCGCGTAGGGCCGCCGCCGCACCGCCTCGGTGAGCTGACCTCCCTCCTCGTAGCCCACATAGCCGGGCGGTGCCCCCAGCAGCCGGGCCACGGCGTTGCGCTCCATGAATTCGCTCATATCGAGCCGCACCAGGGCCTCCTCCTCATCGAACAGAGCCGCGGCCAGGGCCTTGGCCAGCTCGGTCTTGCCCACGCCGGTGGGACCGAGGAACAGGAACGAGCCCACCGGCCGGCGCGGATCCTTCATGCCGGCCCTGGCGCGGCGGATCGCCGCCGCCACCGCCGCCACCGGCTCCCGCTGGCCGACCACCCGCTCGCCGAGCCGCTGCTCCAGGTCCAGCAGCTTCTGGCGTTCCCCAGCCAGCAGCCGCTGCACGGGGATACCGGTCCAGCGAGCCACCACATCGGCGATGTCACCCTCCTCCACCTGCTCACGCAGCAGCGAACGGCCGCTGGCCTGATCCGCCAGCAGGTCGTACTCCAGCTGCTGGCGGCGCTGCTGCACCCCATGCAGCTGGTCGTATTGCAGACGGGCCGCCTCCTCGAGATCGCCGTCGCGCTCCGCCTCAGCGATCTGCAGCCGCAGGGCCTCGTCGTCCGCCAGCAGCTGGCGCAGCTCCGCCAGCTGCTGGCGCTCGCCCTGCCAGCGCTGCTGCAGTTCCTGAAGCACCTCACCGGCACGGCGCCGCTCCTCCTGCAGGGCCACCCGCTCAGCCTGAGGCGCAGCCTCGGCCGAGAGCAGCGCCAGCTCCACACGCCGCAGCTCGGCCTCGGCCTCCTCCACCACCCGCGGTTTGGAGGTCACCTCCATGCGCAGCTGGGCAGCCGCCTCATCGATCAGATCGATGGCGGAGTCAGGCAGGCGGCGATCAGCGATGTAGCGATCGGCCAGCCGCGCCGCCGCCACCACGGCGGCATCGGTGATGGCCACACCGTGGTGCAGCTCGTAGCGCTCCTTGAGGCCGCGCAGGATCAGGGTGCTCTCCTGCAGGCCAGGCTCCTTGATCAGCACCTGCTGAAAGCGCCGGTTGAGGGCCGGATCCTTTTCCACTGTGCGGCTGTAGTCCTCGGGTGTTGTGGCGCCGATGCAGCGCAGGTCGCCCCGGGCCAGGGCCGGCTTGAGGATGCTGCCGGCATCCCCACCGCCGCGCTCACCACCAACCACCGTGTGGAGCTCATCGAGGAAGAGGATCACACCGGCGGCGCCGGTGGCACCGCCCGCCCCGCCCTCGCTGCTTCGTGCGCCGCTGCGCTCGCCTTCGCTGGCGCGCACCTCCTTGAGCACGCTGCGCAGGCGCTCCTCGAACTGACCGCGGAACTTGGCCCCGGCGATCAGAGCGCCCAGATCCAGGGCGATCAGGCGCAGACCCTTCAGGGCATCGGGCACCTCTCCGGCCACGATCCGCTGGGCCAGCAGCTCGGCGATGGCGGTCTTGCCGACGCCCGGCTCGCCGATCAGCACCGGATTGTTCTTGCTGCGGCGCGAAAGAACCTGAATCAGGCGACGGATCTCGGTATCGCGGCCGATCACCGGATCCAGTTCACCGGCGCGGGCGGCGGCGGTGAGATCGCGGCCGAACTGCTCAAGGGCCGTGGGTTCACGCTCCAGACGCAGGCCATCGGCGGCGACCTCGGGAGCAAGCTCAGCGGCGGGGACCGGCGGGCGCTGAGCAGCTGACGCCGGGGCGCGGGAGCGGTCGTCGATCCAGGCATCGGCGGCGCTGCCGGAAGGCGCCGCGGACTGCGGCGCCGTTGAAACCGGCTCAGAACCGAGCGGCCCGGGGCCCTCTCGCAGGGCCCGCTGCAGCAGCTCAGCCGTCAGGCCCTGACGCTGCAGCAGCGCAGCACCGATGCGAGGCTCCTCCCGCAGGGCCAGCAGCAGATGGGGCGCATCGATCAGCCGCGACCCCCAGCCGGCGCGCTGGCGATCGGCGGCCTCCAGCAGCTCCTCGAGGGCCTCGCCGATGAACAGCTGCCGCGCACCACTGGAAGGCTGATCAGCGCAGAAGTCATCCAGCTGATCGAGCAATCGATTGCGATCGATCGGCAGGGGATCGACCCAGCTGGCATGGCGGGGATCGGTGAACAGCACCTGCAGCAGGTGCTCCACATCCAGTTGATCGTGTCGCCAGCGGCGGGCCTGCTCCTGGCTGGCCAACAGCAGCTCCCAGGCCACCTCGCTGAAGCGATCCGGCTCAGCGGTGAGGCTGCCGCGGGGGCTGAAGGGCGGGGCATCGATCTCGGCTGGCATGGAATCAGGCCGCCTGAGGGCTGGACGGGGTGCGGGTGCCGAGCTCAATCAGCTCCACCTTGTAGCCATCGGGATCCTCCACAAAGGCGATCACGGTGCTGCCGTTCTTCATCGGACCGGGTTCGCGCACCACAGCACCGCCCCTGGCGCGGATCCCATCGCAGACCGCGTGGATGTCATCCACCCCCAGGGCGATGTGGCCATAACCGGTGCCGATCTCGTAATGATCGGTATCCCAGTTGTGGGTGAGCTCCAGAACGCTGGTGTCGCTCTCATCGCCGTAGCCCACAAAGGCCAGGGTGAAACGTCCACCGGGATAGTCCTTGCGCCGCAGCAGGCGCATGCCCAGAACCTCCGTATAAAAGCGGAGTGATCGCTCCAGGTCACCGACCCGCAGCATGGTGTGGAGCAGACGCATGGGCGAAGGAGTTGGCGGCGGCCGGCGCAGACCGCGATCGCCCGCATTCTGACCAGAGCGACCGGGGGGCGGCCAACACCGGACCCAGACCCGCTCGTGTGTGGCGGCGAGTGCAGGTTCGGTGCCAACGGTCACCAAGGGGCTGGCAGGGGCGACCCATAGGATCCCTTCCAAGCCCCCAACAACGTGCCAAGGCCGCCGTGATCGACACCCTCGACCTCGTCATCGACACCATCGTGGCCCGCGAAGTGCTCGATTCCCGCGGCACGCCCACCGTCGAAGCCGAGGTGATGCTCGAGGGCGGTGCGAGCGGCCGGGCGATCGTGCCGAGCGGTGCCAGCACCGGTGCCCATGAAGCCTGCGAACTGCGCGACGGCGGCAGCCGCTACTGCGGCAAGGGCGTGCTGCAGGCGGTGAACAACGTGGAGGAGAAGATCGCACCGGCCCTGTGTGGCCTGAGCGCCCTCGATCAGGCGGCCGTAGATGCGGCGATGATCGAACTCGATGGCTCCGACAACAAATCGGCTCTCGGCGCCAACGCAATCCTGGCAGTGAGCCTGGCCACGGCACGGGCAGCCGCCAACGGCGTGGGGCTGCCCCTCTACCGCTACCTGGGTGGCCCGATGGCCACGCTGCTGCCGGTGCCGCTGATGAATGTGATCAACGGCGGCGCCCACGCGGCCAACAGCCTGGATTTCCAGGAATTCATGCTGGTGCCCCACGGCGCGCCGACCTTCCGCGAGGCGCTGCGCATGGGCACCGAGGTGTTCCACACCCTCAAGGGCCTGCTCAAGGACAAGGGCCTGAGCACGGCGGTGGGTGATGAGGGGGGCTTCGCCCCTGATCTGGGCAACATCGAAGCGGGCGACCTGCTGGTGCAGGCGATTGAGAAGGCCGGCTATCGCCCGGCCGACCAGATTTCCCTGGCCCTGGACGTGGCCAGCACCGAATTCTTTGCCGACGGCCGCTATGCCTTCGACGGCGGCAGCTACAGCAGCGCCGAGATGGTAGATCAGCTGGCGGCGCTGGTGAATCGCTTCCCGATCGTCTCGATCGAAGATGGCGTCGCCGAGGACGACTGGGATGGCTGGAAACTGCTCACCGACAAACTCGGCAGCACGGTGCAGCTGGTGGGCGATGACCTGTTCGTGACCAACAGTGCCCGCCTGCAGCGCGGCCTTGATCTCGGCGTGGCCAACTCGATCCTGATCAAGGTGAACCAGATCGGTTCGCTCACCGAAACCCTGCAGGCGATCGATCTGGCGGGCCGGGCTGGTTACACCAGCGTGATCAGCCACCGCTCCGGCGAAACCGAGGACACCACCATCGCCGATCTGGCCGTGGCCACCCGCGCCGGCCAGATCAAGACTGGCTCCCTGAGCCGCTCCGAGCGCGTGGCCAAGTACAACCAGCTGCTGCGTATCGAGGATGAACTGGGCAGCCAGGCCATCTATGCCGGCGCCGCCGACCGCGGGCCGCGCGGCAAGGCGGCCTGAGCACTGCAACCAGCTGCCGCGAGCTGCGCCATGCTGCCACGACCATCCCGACAACCCCAGACAAGTCGCGCCGAGCCTGGGTATGTTGAGCTCTCTGGTTTCAGGACCAGGATTGCTCCTGGAGGGTCAAATCCGGTCCTGCGATGGAATGGCCCAGCGATCTGGATCCAACCCCTGAGGCCAGAGCGAGCCTGACCATGGGCTGCTCCCGCCTGTGCCTGGCGCTGGCCGGTATCGGCATCACCGTCACCACAGCGGTCACGCTGTTCACCTACAGGATCCTGCACGAACCGCTCGAATCGGTGGGCGCTTCCGTGGTCAACCATCTGGCCTCCGCAAACTGCACGGCGATCTCACGCACCCTCACGGCGTTGTCGGTGGCCAGCAGTGATGTGGTGAACGGCGAGCCGGAGGGCGAGCGATCAACCCCCGGCCCCCACACCACCCTCGGCGTGATCACGACTGGGAGCCTGGCCCTCGAGGATTTTCACTCCAGCAGTCTCACGGCCGGCCAGACCGTTGCACTGCTCAGGAGCCTGCCGCTGGGCAACCTGGCCGAGGGGGAGCGGCACCCCATCCAGACCAGGCTGAGCCACAGCTCACCCGAACTGCGGGCTGATCTGCGCCAGCACCGCTGCAACCATCTCGGCTATGGCCTCGATCCTTCCGCCGTTCGCGTGTACCCCGTGGCGGGCCAACGCAACCGGCTGGCCTTTCTCTATGGGCCGCTTCGGCATAAGGGAACCGAGAAAACAGCCTTTGTGCTGACCGATCTGCGGGCTAGCACCCTCGAGACCAGCGGACACGATCAGACCCTGCACAAGCTGTTTCCGTCCGGTGGCGGTCAGCTGAGCATGAGCGTGCGACTGAGCCCCTCCAGCGCGCTGCGCAATCAGATCAGCCTGCATGAGGCCATGCCGGAACTCGATGATGAAGACAAGAAACTGGTGGCGCTGCGGGTGGTGCCGTTCGCCAATCAGCTGGTGAGCGCGCAGTTCAGCGTCAGCCACGCGGCCCTCGATCGCATCGCCAAGCGCGCAGCGGCCCTGGTGTTCGTCATCGGTCTGCTCGCCACCGCCGCCGTGGTGCTGATGAGCCGCCGATCAGAAATGCAGCTGCGCGCCCTGAATCAGGCCCTGCTCAAGGAAAGCCGGACCGACGGCCTCACCCGCATCGCCAACCGGCGTGCCTGGGATGAAGCCATCGCCCTTGAGGAGAGTCGTCGCCAGCGCCATGGCCACCCCTATGGACTGGTGGTGGTGGATCTGGATGGCTTCAAGCAGATCAACGATCAACAGGGCCATCAGATCGGAGATCAGATGCTCCAGACAGCAGCGGCCCAGTTGGCCGCACAGCTGCGCAGCACCGACCTGCTGGCCCGGGTGGGCGGCGATGAGTTCGCGCTGCTGGTGTTCAGCCCCACGCCGGATGGGCTCGAGGAGCTGGTGGAGCGGCTGCGCGGCGCCCTGGCCAAGGCCGGCGTCCAGGCCTCGATCGGTGCAACCCTCAGCGAGGAGCGCGCCACCCTGGATCAGACCTGGGCCAAGGCGGACGAAGCGATGTACCGGGACAAGAGCGCCTGCGCAGGCAGGAACGCCGACCTCGGATCTATCAGTGACCGTGATGCGGTCTCCCAGGCGACCACTCCCGCCGCAAGCGAATCCGTATGACCAACCCCCTGACAACGATCAACCGCGTCATGAGCAGGGTCAAGCGGACCCTTGGCCTGCCGGACTCGATCAGCGTGCTCGGCCTGATCCGGATGTGTCCGATCCTGGCTCTGCTCAGCCTGCTGATCCTGGTGGCCCTTGGGGTGATGGTGCTGGGCTGACGGAGGCTGCCGGGCCAGCACCGGCAGGGCTGACAGCGGCTGGCACACCCGGCAGGCGATCGAGGCGGCCATCACGGCGCAGGCGCCCCTGCAGCTTCAGCCAGCTGAGACCCACCGGCAGGCCAAGCACCAGTGGGATGGCGGTGAGTGCAGGCCTGGTGCTGGCAGCCAGCAGGGCCGCAGCCACCGCCAGCGCACCCAGCAGCACCGACTGGCCGGAGCTCTGCTGGCTGAGGGCGAGGCGGCGAAGCAGCCGATCGGTTTCGCCGGCGCGGATCTGCACCTGCAGATCGCCCTGTTCGATGCGGGAGAGGCTCTCCTCAAGCCGCTGAGGCAGACCGAGAGCGCGGCTTCCCACCTCCACTGCCTGGCGACCCAGCTGATTGAGCAGATCGGTGGCGTTGGAGCCGGGACCGGAGCCGGAAGCACTCATCAGCGGCAGCAGATAGGGACGGGCGATCGCCACGAGGCTAAAGCCGGGATCGAGGCTGCGACCGACGCCCTCGAAGGTGGAGAGGGCCCGCATCACGAAGATCAGCTCCGGCGGCAGGCGGAACGGCTGGCCATACACCAGGGAGTACAGATCACCGGAGAGCTTCTCGAGCACATTGGCGCCGAAGGGCGGGGTGAGCGCTTCGCGCAGCATCACCCGCACCAGTCGCCGCACCGGGCCGGGATCAATGCCGGTGGCGATCACACCGGCCGCCTGCATCTCCTGAACCAGGCCGGCGGCATCCCGGGCGGCGGCGGCGGTCACCATTCGGCCCAGGCGGCTGCGCAGCCTCTGGGAGAGGGTGCCCATCATGCCGAAGTCGTAGTAGATGAGCGCGCCGTCGCGCGCCACCGCCAGGTTGCCGGGGTGGGGATCCGCGTGAAAGAAGCCGTAGCGCACCAACTGTTGGAGATAGCTGGCGGCACCCTTCTCGGCCACGGCAGCCGGGTCGATGCCGGCCTCCAGCAAGGCCGGGCGATCGGTGATCTTGATGCCGGGCAGGTAGTCGAGGCAGAGCACACGGCGCGTGCTCAGCTCCCACACCACCGCCGGAATGCGAATGCCGGGATCATCGAGAAACTGCTGGCGGAAGCGGGCGGCATGTTCAGCCTCCAGGCGGAAGTCGAGCTCGCGTAGCAGCACGTGGCGGCACTCCTGTGCGATCGACACCCAGTCGCGCCCCACGCCCCAGCGTGGATGGCGCTGCAGCACCGCCGCCACCTGCTGCATCACCTCGAGGTCGAGCCGGAACAGACGCTCCAGCCCAGGCCGCTGGATCTTCAGCACCACCTGGCGGCCACTGCGCAGGCTGGCGCGATGCACCTGGGCCAGGGAGGCGGCCCCCAGCGGTTCGGGTTCCAGATCGATGATCTCGGCGCAGCGCTCACCCAGCTCCTGCTCCAGCAGCGCCTGGGCCGTGTCGAACGAGAAGGCGGGAACGCTGTCCTGCAGGCGGGCCAGCTCCTCCACCCAGCAGCTGGGCAGCACGTCGGGTCTGGCCGAGAGCAGCTGGCCGAGCTTGATGAAGGCCGAGCCCAGATGCAGCAGCTCTCCAGTGAGCCAGCGAGCCCGGCGCCGCTGGCGGCTCTGGCGCCGCTCCGGGCTGGCGCCGCCGCGATAGGTCCAGGCGGCGCCATCCCACCAAAGCAGCAGCACCAGCTGCAACACGGTGCGCCAGATGCTCAGGGAACGGCCCAGCCCGCGCAGGCTCTGGGTCAGACGGCGCATCAGGGCTGGTCCTCAACCAGGCGTGCCAACCGTGCCACCGTGGCCCGCAGATCATCCACCTGCTGCTGGGGATCCTGGCCGGAGGCGGGTGCAGACCAAGGGGCTGCGGATCCGAAGCCACCTTCCCCGGGATGCTCAATCCGGCGGGCCTCGAGCTCCACCTCCTCCCGGAACAGATCCCATTCGCGGCGGAGCCGTTCCGGAGCGTCCTGGGCCAGCACCGCCAGTCCGGCAGCCGCCTCAACCAGGCCACTGCCGAGCCGGGCGCTGAGCCGGTTGAGGGCCGCCTGAACGAGGGTCTGAGGCGCGCTCATGGCAGGCCGCGAAGGGTGCTGGCCAAACTGTGACAGATCAGGGCCTGGAAACCGCCGGCGGCGGCGGTGCCGACGGTGCGGAGGGAACAGATGGAGCGGGCGGCAGGTCCGGAGCCGGCGGTTCCCCTGCCGAACGGGCAGGGCCGTCGGGCCCGTTGGCTGGAGCACCGGAGCCGAAGGGATCGGATGGCTCAGCAGCGTTGCCAGCGGACGGCTCCGGCAGGCCCTGCTCCTGCTGGGTCGTGAGTCCGGGCTTGTCCTCGTCGGTCTGGGAGGCAGCCTTCTGCCTCTCCAGCTCGTTCAGCTCCAGGTTTCCACGCAGCTCGGATTCGGCAGCGCCGAAACGCAGCCGCAGGCTCTCGAGGCTCGTGCCGGGGAAAACCTGCACATCAAACCCCTGGCCGAAGCGGATCAGCTCAGACACGTTGAGACTGACGATCCGCTGGGTGAGGCCATAGGCCAGGCCGAAGCAGAGACCCGCCACCAGCGGCCCCGTCCAGGCGGAGGGTCGCCGGGAGGGAGTGGCTGCGGACTGCGGCGGACGGACCTGAGCGGCCTGGGTCATCGCGATGGGCTGCGAACGCCCTGTTGGCTGAGGGTCAAGCTAGCCGCAGCCTGCCAGGGCAGACGCCGCAGGGCCTCAGAAGGCCAGACCAACACCCGGCAGTGCCAGGGCCCCGGCACTCCAGCGAGCGCTCCCGGCCGGCAGACGACAGCAGCACTGTCAGACAAAGCACGGACCCATTCGCGAAGCGTGATCCACCCCTACGTCGTGTAATCGGCGTTGATGCGGACGTATTGATCGGAGAGGTCGCAGCCCCAGGCCAGGCCGCGGCCGGCGCCGGTGCCCACCTGCAGGCGGATCAGCACCGTGTCGCCACCCTCGCCGCTGCCGCCGAGATAGGCGCCGGCGGCCCGGGCGCGCAGGTCAGCGCTGGCGGCGGGGCGATCGAAGGGCAGGGGCTGGCCGGCGGCCATCAGCTGGTGGTCGCCCAGCCAGAGAGCCACCGCATTCGGATCGAAGGCCACGCCGGCGCGGCCGGCGGCGGCCACGATCCGGCCCCAGTTGGGGTCGCGGCCGTGCACGGCGCACTTCACCAGCGACGAACCACAGACGGTGCGGGCGATGGCGCGGGCGCCGGCGTCATCGGCGGCCCCCTCCACCTGCACCTCGATCAGGCAGGTGGCGCCCTCGCCATCGCGGGCGATCGCCCGGGCCAGATGCTGCGACACCGCCGTCAGGCCGGCCTCCAGTGCATCGAACAGCTCGGGGTTCAGGGGCTCGCCGGCTGCAAACGCCAGGAACGTGTCGTTGGTGCTGGTGTCGCCGTCCACCGTGATCGCGTTGAAGGAGCGATCCACCGCGCGCTTCACCATGCCTTGCCACACCGCAGCCGGCACGCCGGCGTCGCAGGTTAGATACCCCAGCATCGTGGCCATGTTGGGGTGGATCATTCCCGACCCCTTGGCCATGCCGCCGATGCGCACGCGGCGGCCGCCGAGTTCGGCCTCAAGGGAGATCTGCTTCTCCACCAAATCAGTGGTGAGGATGGCGCGGGCCGCCGCGGCGCCGCCCTCGGAGCTGAGGGCCGCCACCACGGGATCCAGACCGGCGATCAGCGTGTCCATCGGGATCGGCACGCCGATCACACCGGTGGAGCAGATCAGCACCTCCTCGGCCGTCAGCCCTAGGCGCTCGGCCGCCGCCGCTGTGGCTGTGAGGCTGTCGGCCAGGCCGCGATCACCGGTGCAGGCATTGGCCTGGCCGGAATTGCTGAGCACCGCCCGGGCACGGCCGCCGCTGGCCTGCAGGCGCTCGGCGCAGAGATCCACGCAGGCGGCACGCACCAGCGAGGTGGTGAACGTGCCGGCGCACACGGCGCCTTCCGGTGCCAGCAGCAGCGAGAGATCGGGGTTACCGGAGGGCTTGAGGCCGGCAGTGATGCCGGCGGCCAGGAAGCCGGCCGGGGCGGTGACGCCGCCGGGGATCGGGTGCCAGGGATGGGTCACGGATGCAGAGGAAGCGGCCGGGGCTGGTGCTCCCCATCCTGTCGTGGCGGTTGGTGGCGTTCGTGATCACAGGACGCCTGAATACCTGCCTAGAACCCTGCTGGTCAGACTGGCGCGGGACCTGCTCTGAGCGCTCCGATGCCCGATCGGCTCAACGGCACGCGCTGGGGCGGATGCCAGCGGCGCATCGGCCTCACGGGCGGCATCGCCACAGGAAAGAGCAGCGTGGGCCGCTTACTTGCTCAGCGGGGGCTGCCAGTGCTCGATGCCGATGTGTTCGCCCGCGAGGCCCTGGCCCCGGGCAGTGCGGGCGCTCGGGCGGTGCTGGCGCGCCATGGCGCGTTGGTGCGCACCATGACACAACCTGCCGCCGACAGCGACAGCCTCGACGTGATCGACCGCGGTGCTCTTGGGCGGATCGTGTTCACCGATCCGGCGGAGCGGCTCTGGCTGGAGCAGCTGGTGCACCCGCTGGTGCGGGCGCGCTTCAACAGCGAGCTGGAGCGACTGGCCAGCGCACCGCTGGTGGTGCTGATGATCCCGCTGCTGTTCGAGGCCGGCCTGGAGGAACTGTGCAGCGAGGTCTGGCTGGTGGACTGCGACGAGCAACAGCAGCTGCAGCGGCTGATGGCCCGTGATGGCCTTAGCGAGGCCGACGCCCGCGCCCGTATCGCCGCCCAGTGGCCGCTGGCACGCAAACGTGAACTGGCGGATCGGCTGATCGACAACCGCCGCAGCCCCGAGGAGCTGGCCCTTCAGGTAAACCAAGCCGTGGGCCGCACGTGACGCCGAAGCCTCAGCCCTTCAGCATCTGATTGAGGATCTGGTTGGCGAGCTTGGGGTCGGCCTTGCCGCCGGTCTTCTTCATCAGCTGACCAACGAAGAAGCCCTGCAGCTTGGTCTTGCCACCGCGGAAGGCCTCCACCTCCTCAGGGTGGGCCGCCAGCAGCTCTTCCACGATCGCCGTGATCGCTGCGGGATCACTGATCATGCCCAGACCGCGCGCTTCCACGATCGCCTTGGGTGAGCCGCCCTGCTCGAGCAGCTCCGGCAGGATCTCCTTGGCGATCTTGCCGCTGATCACGCCACCATCGATGAGCTGCACCATCTCGGCGAGCTGCTCGGGGCGGAAGGGCAGCTCGCTGAAGCTGAGGCGGTTGGCATTCACATGGGCGGCGATGTCGCCGGTGATCCAGTTGGCCAGGCCCTTGGCATCGGCGCCAGAGGCCACAGCCGCCTCGAAATAGGCGGCCATCGGCCGCTCATCAGTGAGCACGCGGGCGTCGTAGATCGACAACCCCAGCTGCTCGGCGTAGCGGTGCCGCTTGGCGGCCGGCAGTTCGGGCAGTTCGGCGCGCCAGGCCTCGCGCTGGGCGGGGCTCACCTCGATCGGGCCGAGATCGGGATCGGGGAAGTAGCGGTAATCACTGGCCCCTTCCTTGCTGCGCATGCTCTTGGTGAGCTGCTTGCCCTCATCCCACAGCCGCGTTTCCTGCACCACCGGCTCACCGGCCTCATAGGCCTTGATCTGGCGCTGAATCTCGTACTCACAGGCCTTCTGGATGGCCGAGAACGAGTTCATGTTCTTGATCTCCACCTTCGTGCCGAAGGGCGCATCCGGCCCGCGGCGCACGGAGATGTTGACGTCGCAGCGCAGGGAACCCTCCTGCATGTTGCCGTCGCTCACGCCGAGGTAGCGCATGATCCGGCGGATCTCCGAGGCATATTCCGCCGCCTCACGGCCGGTGCGCAGATCAGGCTTGCTGACAATTTCCGCCAGGGCCACGCCGGCGCGGTTGTAGTCCACCAGGGAGTGGGTGGAGCCTGCCAGCCGGTCGCTGCCGGCATGCACCAGCTTGCCGGCGTCCTCCTCCATGTGCAGGCGCTCGATGCCGATGCGCTTGAGGTAGGTCTCCTTGCCCTTCTCGGCCACCTCCACCTCAATCCAGCCGTCCTCGGCGATTGGCTCGTCGTACTGGGAGATCTGGTAGTTCTTGGGCAGATCGGGATAGAAATACTGCTTACGGTCGAACTTGCTGTGTTCGGCCACATGCAGATTGAGAGCCAATGAGGCCTTCACCGCATATTCGAGCACCTTCTGATTGAGCACCGGCAGGGTGCCCGGCAGACCGCACACCACCGGATCGATGTGGGTGTTGGGGTCATCGCCGAAGGTGGTGGACGCCGCCGTGAAGATCTTGCTGGCAGTGCCCAGCTGCACGTGGGTCTCCAGGCCGATCACGGCTTCCCAGGCGGCCTCAGCAGCCATCTCATCTCTCCATGCCTGGGGGGATCCTATGGAAAGGGGGCGGGGCCGAAGCCTGGCTGGCCCTGGCCAGCGGCCGCCCGGCCATGAAAAGGTATGGGGTCCTGGTTCCGCCCCTGCATCCGTGACGGCCCATCGCGGCGAACCGCTGCTGATCCTGGGGGGCGGCCTGATGGGGCTGGCCATCGCCCATCAGCTGGCCCGCAGCGGCCGCAACGTGGAAGTGCTCAGCCGGCGCCGCAATGAAGCCGCCGGCTTTGTGGCCGCCGGCATGCTCGCCCCCCACGCTGAAGGGCTGAGCGGCAGCCTGTTGACGTTGGGGCAGGCCAGCCTGGAGCGGATCCCCGGCTGGGTGGGGCAGATCGAGGCGGTTAGCGGCCTCAGCTGCGGCCTGCGCCCCTGCGGCATCGTGGTGCCGTTCGCCACGGCAGGCGAGCGCGACGCTTACCCCACCGCCGCCTGGGGAGAGCCGCTGGACCGCCCTGGCCTCGAGCGTGAGGTGCCGGGCATCGGATCCGGCTGGCGGGCGGGGCTGCTGTTTGCGCAGGACGGGCAGATCGACAACCGCCGCCGGCTGATGCGCGCTCTGGAGCGGGCCTGCGCCGGCCTGGGGGTGCGCTTCCAGGAGGGGGTGGAGGTGCTGGAGCTGCTGCGGGACGGCGGCGCGCTGCAGGGGGTGCGCCTGCGCACCGCCGAGGGGGAGCTCCAGGAACTTCCGGCCCAGGCAGCGGTGCTCTGCTGCGGCGCCTGGAGCAGCCAGCTGCTGCCGGAGTTGCCCATCGTCCCGGTGAAGGGGCAGATGCTGTCGCTGCAGGGGCCCCGCGACGCCCTGGGCCGGGTGATTTTCGGCCCAGGCACCTATCTGGTGCCCCGCGAAGACGGACTGCTGGTGGTGGGGGCCACCAGCGAACGGGAGGCGGGCTTCCACGAAGGCCTCACCCCCGCTGGCCAGCGCCAACTGCAGGCGGGCATCGCGGCGCTGCTACCCGAGGCCAGCCAGTGGCCACCGATGGAGCGCTGGTGGGGCTTCCGCCCCTGCACCCCCGATGAAGGTCCGCTACTGGGGGCCTCGCCCCTGCCGGGGCTGTGGCTGGCCTGCGGCCACCACCGCAACGGGGTGCTGCTGGCGGCGATCACCGCCGAGCTGCTGCAGGCCGCCATCGATGGTTCCAGGGATGCCGCACAGCAAGCGTTACTGGCGGCCTTCCGCTGGGATCGGTTCGGTTGAGCGGCCCACCCGGCAGCCCCTGAGGCCGGATCAGCCCTCGACGCGCCAGACCTGATCAGCGGGGGTCCAGTCGCTCAGCTCAGAGGGCTGGAACCAAAGACCGATCTCGAATTCGGCGGTTTCGGGGGCGTCCGAACCGTGGATCACGTTGCGACCGATGTTCACCGCCAGATCGCCGCGGATGGTGCCGGGCTCCGCTTCCAGGGGCTTGGTGGCGCCGATCAGCTTGCGGGCACTGGCGATCACACCGTCGCCCTCCCACACCATCGCCACCACCGGGCCGGAGGTGATGAACTCCACCAGGCCGGTGAAGAAGGGGCGCTCCCGGTGCACGCCGTAGTGGCTCTCGGCCAGCTCACGGCTGGGGGTGAGCTGCTTGAGGCCCACCAGCTTGAAACCCTTGCGCTCGAAGCGGCCGAGGATTTCAGCCACCAGGCCGCGCTGCACGCCGTCGGGCTTGATGGCAACGAAGCTGCGTTCAGCGGCCATGGAATGACTGTCGTGGGATCCGAGCCATCGTCCGCGCCGGCCCTGCCGCTTGGCAAGTCAGGAGCGGCACATCAGGGCTGGGGCGTAGCGGCAGCCACCAGCCGCTGCGCCAGCTGTCCGAGCAGGCCACGCGCGAAGCTCTGGGAGCGTTGCAGCATCTCCTCAAATACCTCCGCCGGCAACGCGAACAAGGTGGCACCCTCAGGGCCGGCCACCACCGTGGCCATGCGCGGCATCCCCGTGATCAACCCCAGCTCGCCCACGGCCTCACCGGTGCCGAGCACCAGGCTGCGACCACGGCTGGTCTGAAGCTGCACGGCGCCGGACACCACCAGGTCCAGCGAGTCGCTGGGATCACCGATCGTCATCACCACCGCGCCGGCCTTGAAGCGGCGCAGCGCGCCCTGGCGCCCCACCCAGACCAGGCCGGAGGGGAGCAGGTCGGCGAACAAGCCGCAGCAGGCCAGGGCTTCCAGTTCGTCCGGTTCCAGGCAGGGTCGCCCCTCGCGCTGATCCTGCAGAAACAGGGAATCGCCCAGTCCAAGGCGTGGGTCCTGCAGCCGGGCCGGCACGCGGCCGGGGTTGCGCTGCCGCTCGAGCATCAGCACCCAGGCGGCCGTATCGGGATCGGCATCACGCCAGAGCAGATCGAAGACCTGATCGAGCCCACCGGCCGCCGGCACGTCCGGGGGGAGGGGATCCATGCCGGCCGCCTGGAGCCGCGGCTGGAGCGAGGAGCGGCTCTCCTTGAGGCGCAGCGCGATCGCCTGCCGGAGTGGTCGCAGCAGGGGATCAGCCTCCGACTCCTTCGCCAGCAGGGCCGCCAGCGCGGCCTCCTCCAACCAGGCGGCCCGCAGACGCGTCAGCCGCTGGCGCTCAAGTTCCCCATGAGGCCCGTAGTGCTCAAGGACGGCCTGCCAGGCCTTCTCCTCCAGGCCGGAGTCGAGCCGCAGGCGCTCCAGCCGCTCGCGCAGATCCGCTGGCCAGGTCGTGCTGTCGAGCACGTCCTGACCCGCGAGACGCAGAAGTTCCGCCACCGTTTCACGAGCCGCCTCGCGGCGCAGGTCATCCACCTGGCGCTGCAGACCATTGCGCTCCAGCAGCTCAGGCTGCTCCTGGGTCAGCATCCGCACCACAGCGTGGTGATCCGCCTCCTCAAGCTGCAGGGTCTGGCGGAGCTCCTGAAGCTCCAGCAGGGCGCGGGCACGCTCCAGGCGGCCGGTGCGCAGCATCTCCGCCATCACATCGCGATAGAGCCCGCGGCCCTGCTGGCGGCCCAGCGCCGGCATCGCCTTGACGAGAGTGAACACCTCCTGCGGCGAGAGCGACTCCAGCGAGCGGCCATCGAGGGCCGCCTCAAGCCCGGGCAGCTCACGCAGCTGACGCCGCAGGCTTTCGCTGGCGCTCTCCCGCCGATAGGTGGCCTGATCACGCCCCCAGCTGCGGTGCAGGGCGATGGCGGAAGCCACCAGCACCAGGGAGCGCAGAAGCTGAGCGCCATGGGGTCCGAGCAAGCCCTGCAGGGGATCCGCAAACCAGAAGAAGATGTTGATGGCGGCGAACGTGGCGAGCAGGCGGGTGTGTTGCACAGCCCGCTCGCGGGGATCGTTCTGGCCGAGTCGCGTGTAGCGGCGCTCGATCTGAGCCTCGAGAGACTGGAACAGGCCTGCGGAAACGGCCGATGCAGCCGTGAGCCCCAGGGGAATCACCAGCAGGCGTGGCAGGGGAATCGCCGGCCATAGCGCCTGCCAGGCGCGCTGCGGCAGACCGGCATCAAAAGCCCAGCCGCCGGAGCGCAGGTAGCCGAGCGGATGGGCCGCCAGGTCGGTGCCGACGCCGACCTGCTCCATCAACAGGAAGAAGGCGAGGATCAGGCCCGGGTAGGAGAACCAGGCCCAGGCGAGGCTGCGCTTGCCCCGCAGGGTCTGCCAGAACGCGCGCTCCGCGTCGATGTCGATGCAGGGGGCCTGGCAGGCCACGCAGGCGCTCTGCTCGCGGCCATCGGCAGTGATCGTGCGGCACATCGACTGGGTGACGCGCGAACTGGTGCCCACATGGGCCTGACTGCCCATGGGCCCTCGCAGGCCGGTGAGCACGGTCTGCACCGGCCCCATCGGGCAGACGTACTGGCACCAGGCCTTGCCGCCCCAGGCCCAGCCCACCAGCACTGCCGCCGCCAGGGTGGCCAGCAGCAGGATCGCCAGACCCAGGGGGCTGCCGTTCACCCACAGCAACCGCAGGCAGAGCCCGGCGATCAGCAGGCTCCACTGCAGCGCCAGGTGGTGGCGTGCCAGCCAGGACTCCGCCTTCACCTGCACCAGCTCCGGCTTCCCCTTGCGGCCGGGGCGGGTGCGCTGCCAGCCGAGGGCCCGGGCCAGCTGCGACACGAACGCGAGCGGACACACGCGCCGCCAGAGCTCATGGCTGAGCACCCCGATCAGCAACACACCCACGGGCACAACCGTGCCCCAGAACAGCCGGTTGCCGGGCTGACGATGCAGCTGACAGTCCGGATCGATCAGCAGCGAGCAGGGGGGCACCAGCCCCTCGGGCAGCGACAGCAGTGGAAGCAGCAGGGAGACGATCAGCAGCAGCCAGCCGATCAGTAACCCCCAGCGCACCAGCCGCAGCTGCCGCTCGGGCAGACGACTGAACAGCTGCATCGCTCGCATTCCAGTGCGGAACCCTGCTGTAGCAGTGCCCGGCCGGGATGGCACCCCTAGATTCCGTCGGTCTTCACCGCAGCACTTCCACTGCGTGCGCCATGGCGTCAGCCGCCCGCTGGTCCATCGCCGACAGCGCCGCCCTCTATGGCCTTGAGCGCTGGGGTGAACCCTATTTCTCGCTCAATGCCCGCGGCCACGTGATCGTGCAGCCCCGCGGCGACCGCGGCGGAGCGCTCGATCTGGTGGAACTGGTGCAGGGGCTGCAGGGACGCAATCTGAGCCTGCCGCTGCTGATCCGCTTCGACGACATCCTGGAAGACCGGCTGGAGCGGCTGCACGCCGCCTTCGAGCGCGCCATCGCCCAGTACGGCTACGCCGGCCGCTACCAAGGCGTGTTCCCGGTGAAGTGCAACCAGCAGCGCCACGTGGTGGAGCAGCTGGCTGAGAGCGGGCGCCGCTGGCACTTCGGCCTGGAGGCCGGCAGCAAGGCGGAACTGCTGATCGCCCTGTCGCTGGTGGACGACCCTGAGGCGCTGCTGATCTGCAACGGCTACAAGGACCAGCGCTATATCGAAACGGCGATCCTGGCCCGCAGGCTCGGCCGCCAGCCCGTGGTGGTGATCGAGCAGGCCGATGAGGTGGAGCGGATCATCCGCGCCAGCCGCGAGCTGGGGGCGGCGCCGTTCATCGGCATCCGCGCCAAGCTCTCCAGCCGCAGCACCGGCCGCTGGGGCAGCTCCGTGGGCGAGAAGGCCAAGTTCGGCCTGGCCATCCCCGAAGTGCTGGCCACGGTGGAGGCCCTGCGTGCAGCGGGGCTGCTGGCGGATCTGCGCCTGCTGCACTTCCACGTGGGCAGCCAGATCAACGACATCGCCGTGCTCAAGGACGCCCTGCAGGAGGCGGGCCAGATCTACGTGGAGCTCACCAAGCTGGGCGCGCCGATGGGCTTCCTCGATGTCGGCGGCGGCCTCGGCATCGACTACGACGGCAGCCGCACCGCCACGGCGGCCTCCACCAACTACTCCCTGCAGAACTACGCCAACGATGTGGTCGCCACCGTGCGGGAATGCTGTGAACCCCATGGGGTGACGGTGCCGACCCTGGTGAGCGAGAGCGGCCGCGCCATCGCCAGCCACTTCTCGGTGCTGGTGTTCGATGTGCTCGGCTGCGGCGGCGTGCTGGGCAGCGACGGCACCGCCGGCGCCATCCCGCCGGCCGCCGATGGTGAACCGCTGGTGGTGCGCAACCTGCGCGACACCCTGGCCGGCATCACCAGCAGCGACAACCGCCCCGACACATCGCGCCTGCAGGAAGCCTGGAACGACGCGATCAAGTTCAAGGACGATGCCCTGGCTGCCTTCCGGCTCGGTTACCTCAGCCTGCCGCAGCGGGCCCTGGCCGAGCAGCTCACCTGGGCCTGCGCCGAGGCGATCGTGGCGCGCCTGCCGGCAGGTGCTGGCGGAAGCAGTGGCGGCCCCATCCCGGACGACCTGCGCGCCCTGGCGGCGGCCCTGGCGGGCACCTACTACGCCAACCTCTCGGTGTTCCGTTCGGCACCGGACACCTGGGCGATCGAGCAGCTGTTCCCGCTGATGCCGATTCATCGGCTCGACGAACAGCCCACACGGCTCGGCCATTTCGCCGATCTCACCTGCGACTCAGACGGCAAGCTGGCCCGCTTCATCGGCGATGGCCAGGCCAAGCCGCTGCTGGAACTGCATGCCCTGCGCGAGGGGGAGCCCTACTGGATCGGCATGTTCCTCGGCGGCGCCTATCAGGAGGTGATGGGCAACCTGCACAACCTGTTCGGCAGCACCAACGCCGTGCACATCCGCCTGGCGCCCGGGGGTGGCTATCAGGTGGACCACGTGGTGCGCGGCAACACCAATGCCCAGGTGCTGGAGGCGATGGAGCACCAGCCCGAACTGCTGCTGGAGCGGCTGCGGATGGCCAGCGAAGCGGCAATCCAGCGGGGCGACCTCAAGATCAGCGACGCCCGCCGCCTGATGGACCACCTGGAAACCAGCCTGCGGCAGACCACTTACCTGCAGGAGTGAGGCCAGCTCAGGCCGCCGTCAGGCAGCAACTGGGATGGGCCATCAGCTCGTGGGCCACGTCGTAGGGGGTGTCGTGGGGGTCGAGCCAGGTGGAGCAGTGGAGCGCTTCATCGCCGGGGCCGCTGGCCTGGCGGCAGCCCTCCAGCTGCAGGCGACTTCCCAGCAGCACCAGCCGGAAACTCCAGTGGTTGCGGGCATGGATTTCAAAGCTGCTGGCCATGGCTGCAGCTCCTGTGGCAATCAATATCCAAAGGATTCCCCCGCCGTTTCAAACCGCCAGCCCAGGGGAGCGGTTCACGATCCGGCCGGGCCGCCGAAGGCCCTCAGCCCAACGCCGCCTGCAGCTGCGCTCGCGCCTGCTCCAACGCGCAATCCAGGGCAGCACCGTCACGGCCGCCGGCCTGGGCCAGGTTGGGGCGGCCGCCGCCGCCACCGCCGCAGAGCTTGGCGATGCCGCCGATGAAGGCGCCGGCTTTCAGGCCCGCCTCCATCACCGCGGGGCCGAAGGCCGCCACCAGGATCACCTTGCCCAGATCACCCGGATCGGGGAGGCCCCCCAGCACCACCGCCGCGCCATCCCCAAGCTGCTCCGCCAGCCCCTGGGCGGCGCTCTGCAGGCCGGCCCCCTCCACGCCATCGAGGCGCGCCACCAGCAGCTGAAAGGGCTCACCGCCGCCAGCGTCGCCAAGGGCCGCCGCCTGGGCCGCCAGGGCCGCAGCCTTGGCCAGGGCCAGCTCCTCGCGCGCCGCCGCCAAGGCCTTGCCAGTGGCCTTGAGCTCCTCCTGCAGGGCTGACACCCGCTCCACGATCTCGCCGGGCTGGGCCTTGAAGCGCTCACCCAGCAGCTTCACCACCGCATCGCGCTCGTTGAGATAGGCCAGCACCGCCGGGCCGGCCACCGCCTCGATGCGGCGAATGCCGGCGGCCACGCCGCTTTCGCTGACGATCTTGAACAGGCCGATCTCGGCGGTGTTCGCCACGTGGGTGCCGCCGCACAGCTCCATCGACACGCCGGGCACGTCCACCACCCGCACCACGTCGGCATATTTCTCGCCGAACATCGCCACGGCGCCGGCGGCCTTGGCCTGCTCGATCGCCATCTCCTGCACCTCAAGGCTGTGGGCCTCGGCGATCCAGCCATTGATCAGCGCCTCGATCTGCTCCAGCTCGGTTGCCGTCACGGCGCGGGGGCAGTGGAAGTCGAAGCGGAGGCGATCGAAATCCACCAGCGAGCCGGCCTGGCCGATGCCCGGATCCACCACCTGCTTGAGCGCCGCCTGCAGCAGGTGGGTGGCGGTGTGGTTCGCCTGGGCACGACGGCGGCAGGCGCGATCCACCTGGGCGTTCAGCAGATCACCCACCGCCAAGCTGCCGCGTTCGATGCGGCCGCTGTGCACGAACACGCTGCGATTGCGGCTCACCCCCTCGATCACCACGATCACGCCCTCACCGCCGGCTCCATCGCCGCTCAGCACACCGCGGTCGCCGATCTGGCCGCCGCCCTCGCCATAGAAGGGGGTGGAATCCAGCACGAGCTGCACCGCATCACCGGCGCTGGCGCGCTCAGCAGGCTCGCCGTTCACCACCAGGGCCAGCACGCAGCTGGGGTGCTCCAGCGCCTCGTAACCCTTGAAGGCCGTGGCCTCCAGCTCGGCGGCCATCTGCTCGATCGCCCCCTGCAGGGTGAGATCGATGCTCACCGCCGCAGCCTTGGCCCGCTGGCGCTGGGCCTCCATCGCCGCCTCGAAGCCCGCCAGATCCACCGTGAGGCCGTGCTCCTCGGCGATCTCCTCGGTGAGCTCCAGCGGGAAGCCGTAGGTGTCGTACAGCTCGAAGGCCTGCTCACCGGAGATCTGCTTCGGACTGGCGGCGAGCACATCGGCCAGCAGCTTCTCACCCCGCTCCAGGGTTTCCAGGAAGCGGGCCTCCTCGCGGGCCAGCTCCGCCAGGATCACCTCACGGCGCTCGATCAGCTGCGGATAGGCGGCCTGCATCAGCGCGATCGAGGCCTCGCCCATCGCGGTCAGGAAGGGCTTGTCGATGCCGAGGAGCCGTCCGTGACGGACGACGCGGCGCAGCAGGCGCCTGAGGATGTAGCCGCGGCCCAGGTTGCTGGCCGTCACGCCATCGCAGATCAGCTGGGTGATGGCGCGGGAGTGGTCGCCGATCACCTTGAGCGACGTCTTGCGCTTGTCGTCGAGGGCGCGGTAGTCAACCCCCGCCAGGCCCGCCGCCGTGTCGATCAGCGGAACGATCAGATCGGTTTCGTAGTTGTTGGGAACGCCCTGCAGGATCTGGGCCATGCGCTCCAGGCCCATGCCGGTGTCGATGTTGCGGTTGGCCAGCGGCGTGAGGGTGCCCTCCGCGTCGCGGTTGTACTGCATGAACACCAGGTTGTAGAACTCGATGAAGCGGCTGTCGTCCTCCAAATCGATGCCGTCGTCGCCGAGTTCGGGTTTGAAGTCGTAGTAGATCTCCGAGCAGGGGCCGCAGGGGCCGGTGGGGCCTGAGGCCCAGAAGTTGTCCGCCTCATCCATGCGGATGATCCGCTTGGGGTTCACGCCCACCACGTCGCGCCAGATCGCCTCGGCTTCGTCGTCCTCACGGAACACGCTCACCACCAGGTTCTGCGGCGAAAGACCGAACACGCCGGTGCTCAGCTCCCAGGCCCACTGGATCGCCTGCTCCTTGAAGTAGTCGCCGAAGGAGAAGTTGCCGAGCATCTCGAAGAACGTGTGATGCCGCGCTGTGCGGCCCACGTTCTCGATGTCGTTGGTGCGGATGCACTTCTGACTGCTGGTGGCCCGCGACGCCGGCCGCTGCTGCTGCCCGAGGAACACCGGCTTGAACGGCAACATGCCGGCGATGGTGAGCAGCACCGTGGGGTCGTCCGGCACCAGCGAGGCGCTGGCCATCGGTTTGTGGCCCCGCTGCTCGTAGAAGTCCAGGAAGGCGGCGCGGATCTCGGCACCGCTGCGGGGGCGGCCGGCGCCGGCGGTGGAAGCGGCGGAGGGAGCGGCGGCCATGGTGAAGCGGAGCGGAAGTTGCCTGAACAGGGCATGATCGCCCAGCATGAGCGCCGCTCCCGCCACCACACCCGCCCCTCCGCCGGCCCCCAGCCGCGCCGAGCTGCGGCTGCGCTCGATCGCCTGGGCCCTGGCGGCCGGCCTCAGCGCCCTGGGGCTGGGCCTGGTGCTCAGCGGTTTGGAGGCGGGCCTGCGGGCCGGCGGCTGCGGCCTTCTCTATGGCCTGCTGGCCTTCCACCTGCAGCGCGTCGACCCAGACGACGGCCACCTGCAGGCGGGCCTGGTGGGGGCCGTCTGCGGCATCCACAGCCTCGGCCTGCCACCGCTGATGCGCTGGCCTCTTGAGGCGCCGCTGTCGCAATCGCTGGCCAGGGTCGCGCCAGCTGTGATGATGGAGCTCGTTCGTGCCTGGCTGCCGCTGATCGGCGCCGCGCTGGTGCTGCACGGATCCCAGGCCCTCTCGCGATCCCTCGCGACGGGGCAGCGGCCGATTTCCCGGCCGTGAGCTGAGATCACCGCGCAGGCACCGGCCCACTTGCCCCCATGAGCCTGCTGCATGCCACCTGGCTTCCCGTCGTCCCGGCGGGAAGCTTCGCCAAAGGCAAGGCCCCCTCTGCGGGCCTGCTGATCTGGGCGGACACCTGGCGTGTGGCCGAACCGGTGGCACCGGGACAGGCGCTGGCCGCTGAAGCCCCGGCCCACCCCCTCAGCCTCGATCTCGACACCCTGGCCACCTGGCTGGACGAGAACAATTTCTGGTCGGAGGCGCTGCGCCAGGCCTCGGCCACCCTCACTCTGCCCAGCCGCCGCCAGGGGGCGCGCGGCAGCAAGGCCGGCGCCGACGATCCCTGGAGCGGCCTGCCCCTGCAGGCGGGTGAACCGCTGCCGAAGGAACTGAGCTGGTGGCCCTGGCAAGTGGAGGGCTGGTGCCTCAAGCCGGGCCCCGCCGCCGAATGGCTCAACCAGCTGCCCCTCTCGGGCTACGCCGAGGCCGGCCTGGGCGATGACCTGCGCTGGTGGGCCCACCTGCAGCGCTGGTGCCTGAGCCTGATCGCACGCGGCCGCTGGCTTCCGGATGCCGCCGCCGGCACCGCCAGCTGGCTGCCGCTGCTCAACCGCGAGGACGACCGTCGCCGTCTCGAGGAACTGGCGGCCCGCATGCCCCAGGTAGTGGCCGCCGCCCGCATCGACACACACCTGGCCTGCGGCCGGCCCCGCTCCAACCGCCTGCTGGTGGCCAGCCTTGTGGAGAAGCTGGTGGATGGCCAGCTGCGCGAGGCCTTCACCCCGGGCGGCCAGGGGCTCGATCCGCTGCTGGAGGCCTGGGAGCAGGGTCTGGCCAGCCGCGACGGTCAGATCGGCCTCGACGAGGAGGACCAGGAGCGGCTGGCGATCGCCAGCCATCACTGGCGCGAAACCGTGGCCGGCCGGGTGGCGCCGGCGCGGGCCTGCCTGGAGCTGTTCACGCCAGCCGAAGGCGAGGAGCTGTGGGAGCTGCGCTTCGGCCTTCAGGCTGAAGCCGATCCAAGCCTGCGCGTGCCGGCAGGGCTGGTCTGGGGAGCGGGCGATGGCAGCCTGGCCCTGGGCGAGATCCAGCTGGAGCAGCCCGGGGCGCTGCTGCTGGAGGGCCTGGGCCGGGCGCTCACGGTGTTCGAACCGATCGAACGGGGCCTCGATGCCGCCACGCCGGAGGCGATGCAGCTCACCCCGGCCGAGGCCTTCGTGCTGGTGCGCACCGCCGCCGCCCGCCTGCGCGATGTGGGTGTGGGCGTGGTGCTGCCCGCCAGCCTCTCGGGCGGCCTGGCCTCGCGCCTGGGCCTGGCGATCACCGCCGAGCTGCCGGAGAAGTCGCGCGGCTTCACCCTCGGCGAAACCCTGGAGTGGCGCTGGGAGTTCATGATCGGCGGCGTCACGCTCAACCTGCGCGACCTCGAGAAGCTGTCGGCCAAGCGCAGCCCGCTGGTGCAGCACAAGGGCGCCTGGATCGAGCTACGCCCCCTTGATCTCAAGAACGCCGAGAAGTTCTGCGCCGTCGATCACCCCTTCAGCCTCGACGATGCCCTGCGCATCACCGGCAACGAGGGCGAAACGCTGCAGCGCCTGCCGGTCCATGCCTTCACAGCCGGGCCGCGCCTGCAGGCGGTGCTGGAGCAGTACCACCAGCAGAAGGCCCCCGATCCGCTGCCCGCGCCCCCCGGCTTCGCCGGCCAGCTGCGGCCCTACCAGGAGCGCGGGCTGGGCTGGCTGGCCTTCCTGCACCGCTTCGATCAGGGCGCCTGCCTGGCCGACGACATGGGCCTCGGCAAGACGATCCAGCTGCTGGCCTTCCTGCAGCACCTCAAGGCCGAGGAGGAACTGAAGCGGCCGGTGCTGCTGGTGGCGCCCACCTCGGTGCTCACCAACTGGAAGCGTGAGGCGGCGGCGTTCACACCGGAGCTGGTGGTCACCGAGCACTACGGCCCACGCCGCCCCAGCACGCCCGAAGCCCTGAAAAAGGCCCTGGCGGGAGTGGACCTCGTGCTCACCAGCTACGGCCTGCTCCAGCGCGACAGCGAAGTGCTCGACAAGCTCGACTGGCAGGGCGTGGTGATCGACGAAGCCCAGGCGATCAAGAACCACACCGCCAAGCAGTCGATGGCGGCCCGGGATCTGGGCCGCCCCCTACGCAGCACCAAGGGTGGCGGCAGCCGGTTCCGGATCGCCCTCACCGGCACACCGGTGGAAAACCGCGTCAGCGAACTGTGGGCGCTGATGGATTTCCTCAACCCGAAGGTGCTCGGTGATGAGCCGTTCTTCCGCCAGCGCTACCGCCTGCCGATCGAACGCTATGGCGATATGTCGTCGCTGCGGGATCTGAAGGCCCGCGTCGGCCCATTCATCCTGCGCCGGCTGAAAACCGACAAATCGATCATTTCCGACCTACCGGAGAAGCTCGAGCTGCACGAATGGGTGGGCCTCGCCCCCGAGCAGAAGAAGCTCTACAACAAAACCGTCGAGGAGAGCCTCGATGCGATCGCCCGGGCACCGCTGGGTCAGAAGCACGGCCAGGTGCTGGCGCTGCTCACCCGGCTCAAGCAGATCTGCAACCACCCGGCCCTGGCCCTCAAGGAAGATCCCGATCCAGGCGATGCCGGCTTCTTCAAGGAGTTCGCCGCCCGCAGCGCCAAGGTGCAGCGGCTCGAAGAGATCCTCGAGGAGGTGATCGAGGCGGGCGATCGGGCGCTGCTGTTCACGCAGTTCGCCGAGTGGGGCCACCTGCTCAAGGCGCACCTGGAGCGCAAATGGCGCCAGGAGGTGCCGTTCCTCTACGGCAACACCAGCAAGACCGAGCGCCAGGCGATGGTCGACCGCTTCCAGGAGGATCCGCGCGGCCCGCAGCTGTTCCTGCTGTCGCTCAAGGCCGGCGGCGTGGGCCTCAACCTCACCCGCGCCAGCCACGTGTTTCACATCGACCGCTGGTGGAACCCGGCCGTGGAAAACCAGGCGACGGACCGCGCCTACCGGATCGGCCAGCAGAACCGCGTGCTGGTGCACAAGTTCGTCACCAGCGGCTCGGTGGAGGAGCGCATCGACCGCATGATCCAGGAGAAGTCGAAGCTCGCCGAAGACATCGTTGGCTCCGGCGAGGACTGGCTCGGCGGCATGGACGTGCGCCAGCTCAAGGAGCTGGTCACCCTGAGCGAGGACTGAGGCGATGGGCACGGGAACCACACCGGAGCAGAGCGACATCCGCTGGCTGCAGCGCTTCGAGAACCTGGCGCCCGACAACGGCGGCAACCCCGCCATGGGAGACCATCCCGCAGAGACTGTCCTTGGTTCTGTACAGCCCTTACAAAACCAAGGACACAGCCGCGAACACCCCCTCGCTGCGTTCAAGCACAGCCGGCCCGATCACGGCCTACCCGACCACGGCCTGCCCGAGCGCACCGTCACCGAGATCAGCCAGTGCCTGCAGGAGCACTTTCCACAGCTTCACTGGCTGAAGCTCTACGGCTCGCGTGCCATGGGCCGCCACTGGCAAGGCTCCGACATCGACCTGGCCTTCAGTGCCGATGAAGATTGCAGCGCCGCGCTGCACGAGGCCCTCGACCAGCCCCCCACCCCCTATCTGTTCGATGTGACCCACTGGGAATCCCTGCGGCACCAAGGCCTGCGGGATCACATCCAGCGCATCGGCAGACTCTTCCCATGACCGTCACCCCCGGCAACCACAACGCCATCACCACCCAACTGGGCGATCAGGGCCTGGGCCAACAGCCCTGGTGGGTGGAGCAGTGGATGGAGCTGATCAACGGCTACCGCTTCAAGAAACGGCTGGAACGCGCCTGGGAGTACGCCCGTAGCGGCAGCGTGCTCTCGATCCGCTTTGAGGGGCGTCGGGTGCATGCCCGCGTGCAGGGCAGCGGCGAAGACCCCTACAAGGTGAAGCTCTGGCTGGATGTGCTCAGCGACGACGACTGGCGCTACGTGCTCGAGGCCCTCGGCCAGAAGGCCCGCTGGTCGGCCCAGCTGCTGGCCGGCGTGATGCCCCAGGACATCGAACGCGCCTTTGCCGCCAGCGGCCGGCGCCTGTTCCCGTTCAAGTTGCAGGAGGTGCGCAGCGAATGCACCTGCCCGGACAAGATCAACCCCTGCAAGCACGTCAGCGCCGTCTATTACCTGATGGGCGAGCGCTTCAGCGAAGACCCCTTCGTGCTGTTCCAGCTGCGCGGCCGCACCCGCGCTCAGCTGCTCACCGATCTGGCCGAACAGCGCCGCACCTTGCTGGCTCAGAAAGCGCAGGAAGCACTGGAGCGAGCTCCAGCCAGCCAGCCCCCGCAGCCCGGCGCCGTTGGCTCCCACAACCAGGCCTCCGCAGCCATCCGCGATCCGAACCGCTGGTGGCGCTACGACGCGGCTCTCGATCCGGCACTCGTGGTGATCACGCCGGCCATGGAGGGCGACACCGGTCTGGATGAGGCCGGCCCCCTGCCCCTGGCTGAAGACGGCCGCTTCCCCGAAGCCACCCGCCACTTCGTGGAGCACCTCAAGGCGCACGGTGCCGGCTCGAGCGCCAGCGCCATGGCCACCGCCATGGCCGCCGGCAACCGCGATGGCACCGATGCAGCCGATGCCACTGGCTGAGCCTGAGGCGCCGGTCCCCTGGCTGACACCCGAAGCCCGGGCGATCGCTGAGCGGATCGTGGCCAGCCATGCCACCGGCTTCGGCCGGCCGCTGCTGGCACCGGTCTCCCCGGAACACCTGGCCCAGGAGCTGTTTGCGCTCGCCACGGTGGTGCTCGCCCACGACGGCGCCGATCCCGATGGCGATCCCGGCCCGCGGCTGATCTACGCCAACGCCGCTGCCCTGCGCCTCTGGCATCGCCCCTGGCGCCAGCAGGTGGGCCTGCCCTCGCGGCTCACCGCCGAAGCGCAGGAGCGTCCCGGCCGGGCCCGCATGCTGGCCAGCGCCCGAGAGCAGCACGCCATCCGCGGCTACAGCGGGATCCGCATTGACAGCCGCGGCCGCCGCTTCCAGATCCGCAATGCCCGGCTCTGGACCCTGTGGGACTCCTGCGGCAACCCCTGCGGCCAGGCCGCCGCCTTCAGTGACTGGTGGTGGCTGTGATCCCAGCCTGAGACCAGGCCACCAGAAGCCCTCCCTAGAGTCGTCCGCGGAGCCGCTTCAACGCCCATGGCCGCCAGTCCCGTCGCCACAAGCTCCGGCAGCCCCGCAGGCACCCCCAGCGCACCGCGCCTGTCGCTGCAGTGCGAGCCGATCGGGCCGGACACCACCACGATCCGCTCGCTCGACTGGGACCGCAGCCGCTTCGACATCGAGTTCGGCCTGCGCAACGGCACCACCTACAACAGCTTTCTGGTGCGGGGTGAGCGCACCGCCCTGATCGACAGCAGCCACCTCAAGTTCGAGAGCACCTGGCTGCCGCTGCTGCAGGAGCAGATCGATCCGAAGGCCATCGATCACCTGATCGTCTCCCACACCGAACCGGATCACTCCGGGCTGATCGGCCACCTGATCGACCTCAACCCCGAGATCGAGATCGTGGGCTCGAAGGTGGCGATCCAGTTCCTGGAGAACCAGGTGCACCGGCCCTTCAAGAGCCGCGCGGTGAAGAGCGGCGAAGAGCTGGATCTGGGCACCAACCCCGAAAGCGGCCTGCAGCACCGCTTCGAGTTCCTCAGCGCGCCGAATCTGCACTGGCCGGACACGATCTTCTCCTTCGACCACGGCACCGGCATCCTCTACACCTGTGATGCCTTCGGGCTGCACTACTGCTCCGACGACGTCTTCGATGTCGACCCCGGCGCCATCGCGCCGGACTTCCGCTTCTATTACGACTGCCTGATGGGCCCCAACGCCCGCAGCGTGCTGCAGGCGATGAAGCGCATGGATGCCCTGCCGGCGATCCACACCATCGCCGTGGGCCACGGCCCGCTGCTGCGGGAGCACCTCAGCCTCTGGCTGTCCGACTACCGCGAGTGGAGCGAGAACCGCAGCAAGGGCGAGGCCTATGCAGCCGTTTGCTACGTGAGCCAGTACGGCTTCTGCGATCGCCTCAGCCAGGCCATCGCCCGCGGCATCGGCAAGGCCGAGGCCCAGGTGCAACTGGTGGACCTGCGCGCCACCGACCCGCAGGAACTCACCGCCCTGGTGGGCGAGGCCAGCGCCGTGGTGGTGCCCACCTGGCCCGCCAACCCCGATGCCGACCTGCAGGCCTCGATCGGCACGCTGCTGGCGGCCCTGCAGCCCAAGCAGTGGATCGCCATCTACGACGCCTATGGCGGCAACGACGAGCCGATCGACACCGTGGCCTCCCAGCTGCGCAGCCTCGGCCAGAAGGAAGCCTTCGAACCCTTACGCATCCGCCAGGTGCCCCAGGCCGACGACTACCAGCGCTGCGAGGAGGCCGGCACCGACCTGGGCCAGCTGCTCACCAAGGCCCGAACCATCGCCGCCATGAAGGCCATCGACGGCGAACTCGACAAGGCCCTGGGCCGCCTCTCCGGAGGCCTTTATGTGGTGACAGCCCGCCAGCAGACGGCCGATGGCGCACGCAGCAGCGCCATGGTGGCCAGCTGGGTGAGCCAGGCCAGCTTCGATCCGCCGGGGATCACAGTGGCCGTCGCCAAGGATCGCGCCATTGAGTCGCTGATGCAGGTTGGCGATCGCTTCGTGCTCAACATCCTGCGCGAGGACAACCACCAGCAGCTGCTGCGCCATTTCCTGAAGCGTTTCCCACCGGGTGCAGACCGCTTCGCCGGCATCCCCACCCTGGAGGGGGCGGCCGCCGGTGGCCCGGTGCTCGGTGATGCCCTCGCCTTCCTGGGCTGCCGCGTGCTGCAGCGGCTCGAGGGCCCCGACCACTGGATCATCTACGCCGAGGTGGAGCAGGGCAACGTCTCAGACACGGAGGCCACAACGGCCGTGCACCACCGCAAAGTGGGGAACCACTACTGATGGTCAACCCCATAGCGCCCTCACAGGCGGCTGCCGCTACACCCAGCAGCGACACAGAACGCCGTGTGATTCAGCTGCCGATCGAACCCGGACTGTTCTGCCTGCGGGGTCTGAGCCCACGGCGCCTGCGCTTCGAACTGGAGTACGGCCTGGAGCGAGGCACGAGCGCCAACAGTTTTCTGTTCCTCGGCGACGGCAGCGGCAACGGCAGCGATCACGCCAGCAATGAGGTCATCAGCGCGGACGACGAACGCATCGGCACCGTGGCCGCACTGCTGGTGCATCCCCCCGGTGCCTCGTTCGCTGCGCCCTATCTGCAGACACTGGCGCAGCTGGTGCCGGCCAACCGCGAACTCCAGGTGGTGGTGGGGCACGTCAACCCCAACCGCGTTGCCCTGCTGCATGAGCTGGCCGTGGGATGGAGCAAGCTGCGCCTGATCGCCTCCAACCCGGCAGCCAAGCTGCTGCGCGAGCTGTGGGATCAGCGCAAGCCGACCGCCCCGGGCAGCACGCCGGCCGAGGAGGCTGAAGCGCTGCCCCCCCTGCCACCGATCACGGTGGTGCGCGGTGAGGACAGCATCGAGCGCCCGGATGGCTACCGGATCTCCCTGCTGGCCGCCCCCACCCCCCGCTGGCCCGATGGCCTGATGGCCTTCGAGGAGCGCACCGGCCTGCTGATGAGTGGCAAGTTCTTCGCCGCCCACCTCTGCAGCGACGCCTGGGCCGAAACCAGCCGCAGCAGCACCGAGGAAGATCGCCGCTACTTCTACGACTGCCTGATGGCCTCGATGGCGCGGCAGGTGGAGGCGGTGGTGGAACGGCTCGAGGGCCTGCCGATCCGCACCATTGCCCCGGGCCATGGGCCTGCCGTCGCCGAGAGCTGGCGCAGCCTGCTGATGGACTACCGCCGCTGGGGCGAAAGCCTGGAGAAGGCCAGGCTTTCGGTGGCGCTGCTGTTTGCCAGCGCCTACGGCAACACCGCCGCCATCGCCGATGCCATCGCCCAGGGGGTAGCCCGCACCGGCGTGCGGGTGGAGAGCATCAACTGCGAGTTCACCCCGGCCGACAAGCTGCTGGAAGCGATCCGCGGCTGCAACGCCATGCTGATCGGCTCGCCCACCCTGGGCGGCCATGCACCCACGCCGATCGTCTCGGCCCTGGGCACGCTGCTGGCGGAAGGGGATCGCAGCAAACCCGTGGGGGTGTTCGGCAGCTTCGGCTGGAGCGGCGAAGCACTGGATCTGCTCGAGAGCAAGCTGCGCGACGGCGGCTTCCGCTTCGCCTTCGAGCCGATCAAGGTGAAATTCAGCCCCGATCCCGCCACCCTCAAGGCCTGCGAGGAAACAGGCACCGCCCTCGGCCGGCAGCTGCTGAGCGAACAGCGTCGCAGCCAGAAACGCAGCGGCACACCCAGCGGTGGCCTGAGCGAGAGCCGCAGCAATCCCGCCGTCCAGGCCCTCGGCCGCGTGGTGGGGTCCCTGTGCGTGCTCACCACCCGCAAGGGCAGTGGCGAGCAGACCCTCAGCGGCGCCATGCTGGCCAGCTGGGTCAGCCAGGCCAGCTTCAGCCCACCGGGCCTCACGGTGGCCGTGGCCCGCGACCGGGCCGTGGAGGCCCTGCTGCATGTGGGCGATGTCTTCGCCCTCAACGTGTTGGCAGCCGGCCGGGAAACGGGCCCCATGAAGCAGTTCCTGCAGCCGTTCGCCCCCGGCGCCGATCGTTTCGCCGGCCTTGAGCTGGCGGAGAGTCCCGCCGGCCAGCCGCTACTGCCGGACGGCCTGGCCTGGCTGGAGTGCTGCGTGCGTCAGCGGATGGAGTGCGGTGACCACTGGCTGCTCTACGCCGAGGTGCAGGCCGGCGCCCTTCTGGATGCGACCGCGAGCACGGCGGTGCACCAGCGCCGCAGTGGCGCCCACTACTGAGCACGCACCACTGAACCAGGGCGGAAGCGCTGAACAAAAGCGCCCGAACTGCGCAGCAGGAACAGCAGAGGATGTCGCGAGACGGCGACAATCCGCTTTGTTCAAGGTGAACATCTTCTCGGATTGCACAGCCGCCACGATCGCGACACAAGCCAAGACACAAGGCCCCGCAAGGGGTCAAGGCCAACCGATGCCTTCATGCTCAAGCAACGTTCACATCCAGGCGAAGAAAAACCGAAATCGGCTGATCCCGGCGGATTCGCAGCTCCAATGCATCAGGAACAGCCAACCAGCCCCATGGCCATCGCCACGAGCCTCGACCTGCAGACCGATCGCTGGGTGGTTCGCTACAGGGGCTTCGTGCTGATCCCGCAAAGCGATCTCACCTGGCTGGTGCGGCCTGAACGCAGCCCGATGCAGCTGCTGCCGTTTCGCGCCCCGGCCAGTTCGGTTGCCGATGTGAAGGCCCTGGTCGACTGGCGACTCAACCACAACGGCTGACGGAGGCCGGGGAGAAGTCCACTCCCGCCGCCACCGCCCAGACGGCGGCGCTCAGGCCGCCTGTGGTGGTGGTGGCGTGGAACCGCCGGATTGGAAGGGAAGAACGATGGTGGCCCAGCGCTCCGGACGGGCCGGCCGGGTGCGTCGCGGACGGCGCACACCAAACGGAACCCGGACCACATTGGTGCCTTCGACCCGCAGAGTCTCGCCCCGGGCTGTCACATGGGGCAGGGAGCCAGCGATCGGAGGCAGCTGAGCCGTGGCCTCACCAGTGACCCTTGGAGTGGCCTTGGGGGTGGCGTTCGGATCGTCGAGGCTCATCGATCAGGGCTCCGCAGCATTGCCTGCAGTTGCAGCAGATGTTGCTGGATGGGCAAGGGAGAGGGCGAAAAGAAATTCCGCAATTTCCCTTTTGGCGATGGAATAGTAAACGTGATTCAGGCAACCGCAAGGGCCGGCGTGACAGTGGCCAGATCCTCCACCGAGGGGCAGGTGCACACCAGGTTGCGATCGCCATAGGCGTTGTCGATGCGGGCCACCGCCGGCCAGAACTTGTCGGCCTGCTGACCCTCCCCAGCCGGGAAGGCTGCGCTGCGGCGGCTGTAGGGGCGATCCCAGGCGTCGTCCGTCACGGCGGCCAGGGTGTGGGGGGCACGCTTGAGCGGATTGTTGCTGGGATCGCAACGGCCCTGCTCAATCGCTTCGGCCTCGGCGCGGATCGCCGCCATGGCGCGGCAGAAGCGCTGCAACTCCTCCAGGCCCTCACTCTCGGTGGGCTCCACCATCACCGTGCCGGCCACCGGCCAGCTCACGGTGGGGGCATGGAAGCCGTAATCCATCAGGCGCTTGGCCAGATCATCCACCTCCAGGCCACAGGCCCGCTTGAGCGGCCGCAGATCAAGGATGCACTCGTGGGCAACGCGACCCGTGGCGCCGCGGAAAAGCACCGGATAGTGGGGTTCAAGCTGCTCAGCCAGCCAGTTGGCCGACAGAAGTGCCACAGCGCTGGCCCGCCGCAGGCCGGCGCCACCCATCATCCGGATGTACATCCAGCTGATCGGCAGGATGCCGGCACTCCCCCAGGGGGCGGCACTCACCGGTCCGATGGCCTCGGCACCGCCGACACCGGGCACCAGCGGATGGCCCGGCAGGAAGGGCGCCAGATGCTCCGCCACAGCGATCGGCCCGACCCCGGGGCCGCCGCCGCCATGGGGGATGCAGAAGGTCTTGTGCAGGTTGAGGTGACAGACGTCGGCGCCGTAGAGACCTGGCTTGGCGAGGCCCACCTGGGCGGTGAGGTTGGCCCCGTCGAGATACACCTGGCCGCCGCAGCGGTGCACCAGATCGCAGATGGCGGCGATGCCGGGCTCAAACACCCCGTGGGTGGAGGGGTAGGTGACCATCAACGCCGCCAGCTCAGCCGCATGGGCTTCGGCCTTGGCCGCCAGATCCTGGCGATCGATGTTGCCCTCGTCGTCGCAGGCCACCGGCACCACGGTGAACCCGGCCATCACGGCGCTGGCGGGGTTGGTGCCGTGGGCGCTGGTGGGAATCAGACAGATGTGGCGGTGCCCATCGCCGCGGCTGTGGTGCCAGGCGCGGATCACCAGCAGGCCGGCGTACTCCCCCTGGGAGCCGGCATTGGGCTGCAGCGACACCGCGGCGAAGCCGGTGATCTCCGCCAGCCAGCGCTCAAGATCGGCGGTGAGGCGGCGGTAGCCGCCGGTCTGGGCCTCAGGGGCAAAGGGGTGCAGGCAGGCAAAGGCCGGCCAGCTCACCGGCTGCAGCTCGGCGGCCGCATTCAGCTTCATGGTGCAGCTGCCCAGCGGGATCATCCCGTGCACCAGCGAGAAGTCGCGGGCCACCAGACGCTGGATGTAACGCAGCAGCTCGGTCTCGCTGCCGTGGCGGTGAAACACCGTCTGTCGCAGCCAGGCAGCACGGCGGGCCGGCACGCGCGCCCCCCAGAGCAGCAGTTCGGGCTCCTCCTCCAGGCCTGCGGCCGTCAGCTCGGCCTGAAGCCGGGCCTCATGGGTGGCCAGGCGGGTGGCCATGGCGGCCGCATCGCCGGCGCTGGGCAGCAGGGCCGCCAGCAAACTGGCCAGCTCCTCCAGATTGCTCAGTTCGTCGAGCGTGACGGCAAGGCCGGTGGCAACGGCACAGGACGGACAGGGGCCCTCGGCCGCCTCAGGGCGGAGATTGAATCCGGCGGCCTCAGCGCGCTGGAGGAGCTGCGGAGCCTCAGCGCTCCGGATCCGCAGGGTGTCGAACCCGGGGCCCGATTCGCAGACCAGGCCGAGCTCCTGCAGGCTGCGCTGCAGCAGTTCACGCAGCACCAGCAGCCGCCGTGCGATGGCAGCCAGGCCGTCCGGACCGTGGTGCACCGCGTAGAAGCCAGCCATCACGGCCAACAGCACCTGGGCGGTGCAGATGTTGCTGGTGGCCTTGTCGCGGCGGATGTGCTGCTCGCGGGTCTGCAGGGCAAGCCGCAGGGCGGGCCGTCCCTCCGCATCGCGGGACTGGCCCACCAGCCGGCCGGGGATGCGGCGCTGATGTGCCTCGGTGGTGGCAAAGAAGGCGGCATGGGGACCACCGAAACCGAGAGGAACGCCGAAGCGCTGACTGCTGCCCACGGCGATCTCAACCCCCAGCTCCGCCACCGGTGCCAGCAGCACCTGGGCCAGCGGATCGACAGCAGCGGTCACGATCAGGCCTGCCGCCCGGGCGGCGACGATCAGCCCAGCCGGATTGGCGAGACGGCCACCGCTGCCAGGCAGTTGCAACAGCAGGCCGAAGGCGCCGGCCATGGGGGCCGACCAGACCTCCGCATCCGCGTCACCGCCCTGATCGAGGCCCTGCCAATCCAGGCGGCGCAGCTCGATGCCCAGTGGTTCCGCCCGGGTCTGCAGCACAGCCCAGGTCTGAGGGAAGACCTCGGCATCCACGAGGAAGCAGCGGGCCGTGGCATCGCGGCGGGCGTTGAAGCTCAGCGCCATCGCCTCAGCGGCTGCCGTGGCCTCATCCAGCAACGAGGCGTTGGCGATCGGCAGGCCAGTGAGCTCAGTGATCAGGGTCTGGTAATTGAGCAGGGCCTCCAGTCGCCCCTGGCTGATCTCAGCCTGATAAGGGGTGTAAGCCGTGTACCAGGAAGGGTTCTCAAGCACGTGGCGCTGAATCAGCGCCGGCGTGATGCAGTTGTGATAGCCGAGGCCGATCAGGCTGCGGCGCACCTGGTTTGAGGCCGCGATGCCGCGCAGCTCCGCCAGGGCACGGGCTTCATCGCAGCCCTCGGGCAGCCCCGCGATTCCATCGGCCTGATTGAGCAGAATCTCCGCCGGCACCACATCCGCGGCCAGCGCCTCGAGATCGTCGAGGCCCAGATCAGCGAGCATGCGTTCCTGCTCGGCCTGGCTGGGGCCGATGTGGCGGCCGACGAACGGACTCAGGGCTGGCACACCATCCAGAGCGTGCGCGGGCGCGGACAGGCTGCTCATCGGTTCAGTGGCCATCCACCTTGGAGGCGTAGAGGGAGGAGTCCATCAGGCCCTCGATCTGCGCCGGATCGCTGGGCCGCACCAGCAGCAGCCAGCCCTCGCCGTAAGGGTCGTTCTGCAGTTCCTCCGGGCTGGCCAGCACCGCCTCATTGCGGGCCTCCACCGTGCCGCTGATCGGGGCGATTACGTCCTCCACCGCCTTCACCGATTCAACGGAGCCGAAGCTGCTGCCCTGCTGGAGGCTGGCGCCCACCTCCGGCAGCTCCACGAAAACAATGTCGCCCAGCTGGTCGACGGCAAAGGCGCTGATGCCGACGCGAGCCAGCTCTCCCTCGGCCCGCACGTATTCATGGCTGTCGGCGTAACGGCAGTCTTCGGGGTAGCTGAGGGCCATCGGCGCAGCCGGGAGGGCGTTGAGGCTGGTGCAGTCTGTCGGAAAACGGGCCCGGCAGCGCACGGGCTAACGGCATCCGCGCGGCCGGCAGGCATCCGCACGGCCTGCAAGGGTGAGACCACATCAGCAGACGATGTGGTCCCACATCCAGACAGCGCCAGCGCGGCGCAGTCCGCCCCGCGACAACCCGCGCCGCCGCAACCGCAACAACAGCAACCGGTCAGCCCCTGACGCCAGGCCCCACCCAGCCCGCCTCGGCCAGAGCCACCAGAGCCCGCTCCAGGGCAAGTTCGGCGTGGGCGCGGTGGGTGCCGCCCTGGGCGTAGAGCACGTACGGCTCGCGCAGGGGGCCGTCAGCCGAGAATTCACTGGTGCTGCCATCGATGAAGGTGCCGCCAGCCATCACCAGCTCACTGGCATAGCCGGGCATCGGTGCCGGCACCGGATCGAGATAGCTGCCCACCGGCGAACAGGCCTGGAACGCACGGCACACCGCCTTGAGCGGCTCCGGATCCTCGAAACGCACTGCCTGGATCACATCGCTGCGCAGCTGTCCCAGGCCGGGCTTGACCGCATAGCCCAGCCCAGCGAAGACGGCCGCCACCAGGTCGCTGCAGAGCAGGGCCTCGCTCACCATCTGTGGCGCCAGGAACAAGCCCTGGAACAGCAGGCGGTGCAGATCGAAACCGGTGCCCCCCTCACTGCCGATGCCAGGCGCCGTGAGCCGGCAACAGGCCTGCTCCACAAGCTCGGCCCGGCCGGCCACGTAGCCGCCGGTGGGCGCGATCGTGCCGCCCAGGTTCTTGATCAGCGAGCCGGCCATCAGGTCGGCCCCCACGGCGGTGGGCTCCTGCAGCTCCACCAGCTCGCCGTAGCAGTTATCCACGAACACCACACAGTCGGGCTGAATCGCCTTGACCCGCTCCACCAGCCCACCGATCTGCGCCACCGACAGCGACGGCCGCCAGCTGTAGCCGCAGCTGCGCTGAATCAGCACCATCCGCGTCGGCAGGGCCAGGGCCTCGGCAATGCCGGCCTCATCCACGCCGCCATCGGCGAGCAGATCGAGTTCGTCGTAGACGATGCCGAACTCCGCCAGGGAGCCCTGGCCACTGCCGCGGATGCCGATCACCTCTTCAAGGGTGTCGTAGGGGCGACCGGTGAGGGCCAGCAGGCGATCGCCCGGACGCAGCACGCCGTAGAGCGCCGCGGCGATGGCATGGGTGCCGCTCACAAACTGGAGGCGAACGGCCGCGGCCTCGGCCTGCAGCACCCGGGCGAACACCCGATCGAGCACCTCACGGCCCAGGTCGCCATGGCCGTAGCCACTCACCGAGGCGAAGTGATGCACCCCGAGACGCTCGGCCGCAAAGGCCGCCAGCACCCGCTCCAGCCGTGGCTTCACGCCGGCGCGGCGCTCAGCCGCCAGGGGGGCGCTGCGCTCCAGGGCCGCAGCCAGCTGATCGGCAGCCCAGGCGTCAGCCGCAGCGGGGCGTCGGAACGCGGTCATGACAGACGGGAGAACGGCTTCATGCTGCCTCGCGGGATCGGCCCTGCCGATGACTAGATTCCTCTGACTGATGCCCTGGCGACAGTCGGCATCCCAGGCCAGTGGTGCGCCAGGCCCGTCAGGGGCTGTCCCGCGAACCGGAGCCTGCGCATCCTCAAGGAGTTCACTTTGGTCCTAGCCCCTGATGCCGCGGCGGCGGCCCGCCCCCTCCAACCGGGCGAAACGGCCCGCGTAGAGGTGCCCGGCGGATCTGCCGGACTGACGGCTGCCCAGGAGGCTCGCATGCGTGCCGCCTTGGTGGTGCCGCGGGCACCACTGCCCCCAAGCCAGCGCAAGTACAAGCTCGGCACCACCGGTTTCATGCTGGTGATGCACGTGGGCTCGGTGTTTGCCCTGCTGCCGCAGTTCTGGAGCTGGCAGGCCCTGGTCATCCTGGGCGTTCTCTACTGGATCACCGTGCTGGGCGTGACCCTCGGCCTGCACCGGCTGGTGGCCCACCGCAGCTTCGTGGCCCCGAAATGGGTCGAGCGCGTACTGGTGCTGATGGGCGCGCTGGCCTGCCAGAGCGGTCCGATCGAATGGGTGGGTCTGCACCGTCACCACCACAAGTACTCCGACCAGCCGAACGACCACCACGACGCAGCCAGGGGCCTGTGGTGGGCCCACAGCGAATGGATGCTGCACGACATCCCCGCCTTGAAGGAGATGCACCGCTTCACCGGTGACATGCTCCAGGACCCCTTCTACCGCTGGCTCGACCGCTGGTTCCTGCTGCTGCAGGTGCCCCTGGGTGCTGCCCTCTATTGGTACGGCAACGTCGCCCAGGTGCATGGCGGTGGCCTTGGTCTGGTGCTCTGGGCGATTCCACTGCGGCTGGTGCTCGTCTATCACGTGACTTGGCTGGTGAACTCGGCCACGCACGCCTTTGGCTACCGCAACTTCGACTGCCCCGATCTCTCCCGCAACTGCTGGTGGGTGGCGATTCTCAGCTTCGGCGAGGGCTGGCACAACAACCATCACGCCCATCCGGCCAGCGCCCGCCATGGGCTGCGCTGGTTCGAGTTCGACATCACCTGGCAGCACATCAAACTGCTGCGTGCCATGGGCTGGGCCAAGCGCATCCGCGAGGCGCGTTACACCGGCTGACCGGATCGGCAGCCATCCCTAGATTGAAACCAGCGTCTTCGTTGACGTTCTGGACGCCATCACCACTTACATGTCCCACGCCGCTCCACGCGGCGTGCTGGACCGGTTGCTGCAGGCAGAGCGCATTCTGTTCTGCTGCCAGAGCCGCCTGATGGCCACGCTCTGGGTGCGCTCGGAGCGGGGTCGCTACGCCGGCCAGAGCCTGATGCCCGAGCGGTTGGTGGGGTCCTGCACAACCCTCCACGAGGGACTGAAAGCCTGCCGTGATCGTGATCCCAGCCTGCTGATCACCACCCAGCTGCTGGAGGAGGGCTCAGGGCTTGAACTGATCGTCGAGGCCAAGCGCATCCTGCCGGAGCTGCGCACCATCCTCTTTCTCCAGTACGACCATCGGGCACTGCTCGAGGAGGCGGTCAAAACCCACAGCGACGGCATCGTGCTGGAGTCGGAAATGGGCTCAGGCCATGTGATGGCAGCCCTGCGGACCGTCAGCAAAGGTGGGCTCTACCTCGAACCCAAGATCGCCCGGGAACTGCACGGCAGCACCCAGGGGCGCAATCCCGGCCTCTCGCCACGCGAACTGGAGGTGATGCAGGAGGTGGCCAACGGCCACAACGACCGCGAGATCGGTGAACGGCTGCACATCGCCACCGACACCGTGAAGTACCACCTCAAGCAGGTGTATCACAAGCTCAACGTTCACACCCGCACCCGTGCCGCCATCAGCCTCGTGCTGCTGGGGATCGTTGCGCCACCACGCCCGCTCCTGCCGGACAGCAACCCAGGTCCGTGATCCCCGGCAGCCTGTCTGTCATTGCCGCGACAACCGCAGGCGGATCGCCGCCGCCAGGTCCGCGCCCCCGTCGCCGGCATCCGCCTGAGCCAGCTGCCGGGCACGCTGCCGCAGCAGCTCAAGGAACTGATCGGCGCTGAGCTCCTGGTCGTCGGCCGCCCCCAACCGGGCCAGGGTCTGGCGCAGGTCGGCCAGCTCGCCGTCGAGCTCCTCGGCGCTGTAATCACGCTGTCCAGCCATGACCTCAGCAAAGCGGTCGCAGCGCAGACGCTTGTCGGCCGGGTAGGCCGCCAGCACCTGGTCGCGGCACTGTCGCCAGGGCCGCCCGGCCGTGAACAGTTCCGCCAGAGCGGCACTCAAGGCCGCCGCCTCCGAAGCCGCGATGCGCAGATCGAAGGCGCTGGGGGGCTGACGCAGGCCAACGAAGATCTCGAACAGCTGTGCCGGCCCGAGGGGCTCACCGCCTTCCGCCAGCAGCGGCAGGGCCGAGGCCTGCAGCGCTGTGAGCAGCTCCGGCTGATCGGCAAGCCGCTCTGTGAGATCAGGATCCAGGCCCTCCATCCCCGCCTGGCGGGCCAGCAGCTGGTTGAGCCGCCCCAGGGCCACGAACAGCTCCGGCCCTGGCGAGGCCAGCTTGCGGTTGCGCAGGTTGGAGAGCTGCGAGTTGTGCACCCGGCCCAGCTCCAGCCGCTCCGCCAGGGCCGGCAGCACCCGCTGGCTCCAGCCGTTGCGCTCATGCCAGACCTTGATCAGATGCCCGAACGCATCGCGGCCCGCTTCGAGTTCATCCCGATAATTCAAGCAATACGGATCCGTACTGCTACCATTTTATCGGACTCTCACGGAGCGGGCCCATGACGGCCTCGATCACCGCCCCCAGCCGCACGCGGCACCTGCACCGGCCACGCCGGGGCCAGCTCTCAGCCGGCGCGCCGCAGGTGCCAGCGCCGCTGCCGGCAGACCCTGCTGCCGCCCCCTCCCCACAGCGCAACTGGCCGGTGCTGCTGTTCATGGCCGCCATCCATGTGCTGGCCGCCGTTGCGCTGCTGCCGCGCTTCTGGAGCCTGCCCGCCGTGGCCACCCTGCTGATTCTCTACTGGGTCACCGCCTGCCTGGGGGTGACCGTCGGCTATCACCGACTGCTCAGTCACCGCGCTTTCCAGGTGCCCCGCTGGCTGGAGCGGTTCTTCGCCACCTGCGGTGCCCTCAGCTGCCAGCACGGCCCGATCGACTGGGTGGGCCTGCACCGCCACCACCACAAATATTCCGATACGGATGCGGATCACCACAACAGCCATCGCGGCTTCTGGTGGAGCCACATCGGCTGGATGTTCCGACCCATCCCCGCCATGGGTGCTGTGCCCCGGCTCACCGGCGACCTAGAGGCTGATCCCTACTACCGCTGGCTGAACCGCTGGTTCCTGGCCCTGCAGCTGCCCCTGGCCGCCCTGCTGTTCTGGATCGGCTCCAGCACCGCAGGGGGCAGCGCCGCCGCCGGCTGGGCGCTCGTGCTCTGGGGCATTCCGCTGCGCCTGGTGCTGGTGTATCACGCCACCTGGCTTGTGAACTCCGCCACCCACCGCTGGGGCTACGTGCTGCACGACAGCGGCGACGGCTCCCGCAACAACCCCTGGGTAGCGGCGGTCACCTTCGGTGAGGGCTGGCACAACACCCACCACGCCTACCCGCACGCGGCCCGCCACGGCTGGGGCCGCCGCGAGCCAGATCTCACCTGGCTGCACATCCACCTGCTGCAGCAGCTGGGCCTGGCCAGCCGGGTGCGCCTGCCGCGGCAACTCACGGAACGGTTCGAGACCCGTGGCGTAGGCTGACCGATCGCCCCAGTGTCGACCGTTCGTTCGTAATTCCCATGGCCAAGCGCGTTTCCGTGGTCCTCAGCGAGGACGTTCTCAGCCTGGGCAAGAACGGTGATCTGGTGGATGTGGCCCCCGGCTACGCCCGCAACTTCCTGCTGCCCCAGGGCAAGGCGGTACCGGTGACCCCCGCTGTGCTGCGCCAGGTTGAGCACCGCCGCGCCAAGGAAGCCGAGCGCCAGGCCGCCCTCAAGGCGGAGGCCGTGGCCTTCCGCACCGCGCTCGACACAATCGGCCGCTTCACCGTCAAGAAGCAGACCGGTGGCGACGACGTGCTGTTCGGCACGGTGACCAACGGTGATGTGGCCGAAGCGATCGAAGCCGCCACCAAGAAAGAAGTGGACCGCCGCGACATTCTGGTGCCCGAGATCCACCGCACCGGCACCTTCAAGGTGCAGGTGAAACTGCATCCCGAGGTGACCGCCGAGATCAACCTGGAAGTGGTCAGCCACTGAGCCATTGCGCAGGCGCCGCCTCTGTCGGCGTCACGTCTGCAGCCAGCCGCGGCACGACCCCACAGGCTCCGGCACAATGAGACCCCCAACGCCGCCAGGCCCGTTCGGGACTGGCGGCTTTTGCATGGTCGGCCCTGCCGCCACCGCCACCCAGCAGCGACAAGCTTCAGCAACTCCGACAGCAGTCCACCCAGCACCCCCGGCGATGGTGAGCGTTCCCCTGAGCAACCCCGGCCCCGAGGAGGAGGCAGGCTCTCGGCTGTTGCGCCGTGGCCGCCAGCGCCAGGAGGCCGACTTCGAGGCCATGCCCGACGGCGTGCCACCCCAGAACCTTGAGGCCGAAGAGGCGGTGCTGGGCGGCATCCTGCTGGACCCGGACGCCATCGGGCGCGTGGCCGACGTGCTGCAGCCCGAGGCCTTCTATCTCACGGCCCACCGCGAGATCTATCGCACCGCCCTGATGCTGCACGGCCAGGGCAAGCCCACCGACCTCACCGCCATGACCGCCTGGCTGGCGGACACCGGCAATCTGGAGAAGGTGGGCGGCAGCGGCCGGCTGGTGGACCTGGTGGAGCGGACCCTCTCCACCGCCGCGATCGACCAGGTGGCCCGCCTGGTGATGGACAAGTACCTCCGCCGCCAGCTGATCCGCTCCGGCAATGAGGTGATCGCCCTCGGCTTCGATCAGAGAAAGCCGATGGAGCAGGTGCTCGATGAGGCCGAGCAGAAGATCTTCGCCATCAGCCAGGAGAAACCGAGCATCGGCCTCACACCCACGGCCGAGATCCTCACCGCCACCTTCAACGAGATCGAGAGCCGCTCCCTTGGCACCGCCGTAGCCGGTATCCCGGTGAACTTCTACGACCTGGACGCCATGACCCAGGGGCTGCAGCGCAGCGATCTGATCATCATCGCCGGCCGGCCCGCCATGGGCAAAACGGCGATCACCCTCAACCTGGCCAAGAACGTGGCCCAGCTGCACCAGCTGCCGGTGTGCGTGTTCTCCCTGGAGATGAGCAAGCAGCAGCTCACCTACCGCCTGCTGGCGATGGAGGTGGGCATCGAGAGCGGTCGCCTGCGCACCGGGCGCCTCAATCCCGAGGAATGGCCGCTGCTGGGGCAGGGCATCAGCACCCTCGGCCAGATGCCGATCTACATCGACGACAAACCCAACGCCGGCGTGCTCGAGATGCGCTCGCTCTGCCGCCGGCTGATGGCCGAATCGGGCATGGAGCTGGGCCTGGTGGTGATCGACTACCTGCAGCTGATGGAGGGCGGCGGCTCCGACAACCGCGTGCAGGAGCTCTCGCGCATCACCCGCGGCCTCAAGCAGATGGCCCGCGAGCTGAACGTTCCGGTGGTGGCCCTCTCCCAGCTCAGCCGCGGCGTCGAAGCGCGCACCAACAAGCGACCCATGCTCTCGGACCTGCGCGAATCCGGCTCGATCGAGCAGGACGCCGACCTGGTGCTGATGATCTACCGCGACGAGTACTACAACCCCGACACCCCCGACCGCGGCATCACCGAAGTGATCGTGACCAAGCACCGCAACGGTCCGGTGGGCACCGTGAAGCTGCTGTTCGAACCCCAGTTCACCCGTTTCCGCAACCTGGCGGCGCCGGGCGGGCTCTGAACGAGGCACCAGCGGCAAAGGGCGCGTGCCTCAGCGACACCGGGGGCCATCCTCTACGCGAGGCTCGCCAGGCGATCGAGAGCACGGACAGCGAGGGGAAAGCCAGCTAGCGGCAACCGAGGCCGCCCGGTAGACCTCGATCCCGCAGAGCCTGGCCTGCGCGGAGATCGGTGTGCTCCCCGGCAGCGACTGGATCGTGGTGCGCGCCACCTGGCGCCGCAACCTCAAGCAATGGCATCCAGATCAGGGCGGGGACGCCCAGCGCTGGAACCGCCGCAATGCGGCTTATCAACTGCTCAGCGCCTGGTACGACTTCCACGGAGCCACCTGACCGGCACGCTGGAACCCAGCACCCGGGCACCCCGCTCCGTGGAGAATTGAGCCATGGCCGTCTCCAGCCCGTCCAGCCAGCCCTGCACCACCCCCTTCAGCGAGCACTTCGAGGTGATCGTGGTGGGGGGCGGCCACGCCGGCTGCGAGGCCGCGATCACCGCGGCGCGGCTGGGACTCAGCACCGCCCTGTTCAGCCTCAACCTCGACCGCATCGCCTGGCAGCCCTGCAACCCAGCGGTGGGCGGCCCGGCCAAGAGTCAGCTGGTGCATGAGGTGGATGCCCTCGGCGGCGTGATCGGTCGCCTGGCCGATGCCACCGCGCTACAGAAGCGCATCCTCAACGCCAGCCGGGGGCCGGCTGTGTGGGCCCTGCGCGCCCAGACCGACAAACGCCAGTACGCCCGCCAGATGCTGCAACTGCTGCAGCACACCCCCAACCTGGCCCTGCGCGAAGCGATGGTGACGGGCCTGGAGGTGGACGGCACCCCCGGCGAGGACGGCGCCGGGGGTGCCCGGGTGACCGGCGTGCGCACCTACTTCGGCAGCCGCTACGGCGCCGGGGCCGTGATCCTGACGGCCGGCACCTTCCTCGGTGGCCGCATTTGGGTGGGGGATCAGAGCATGGCGGCGGGCCGCGCCGGCGAACAGGCCGCCGAGGGGCTCACCGAAGCCCTGCAGGCCCTCGGTTTCGAGCTGGGCCGCCTCAAGACCGGTACACCCGCTCGCGTTGATCGGCGCAGCATCGCCCTCGATCAGCTGGAAGAGCAGCCCAGCGACGCCCACGACCGCTACTTCTCCTTCGATCCGGCCAGCTGGGTGAGCGGCGAACCGATGAGCTGCCACATCACCCGCACCACGGCGGCCACCCACCAGCTGATCCGCGACAACCTGCATCTCACGCCGATCTACGGCGGCTTCGTCGACAGCAAGGGCCCGCGCTATTGCCCCTCGATCGAGGACAAGATCGTGCGCTTCGCCGACAAGGACTCGCACCAGATCTTCCTGGAGCCAGAGGGCCGCGACACGCCGGAGATCTACGTGCAGGGCTTCTCCACCGGACTGCCGGAGCGGCTGCAGCTGGAGCTGCTGCGCACCCTGCCAGGGCTGGAGCAGTGCGTGATGCTGCGGCCCGCCTACGCGGTGGACTACGACTATCTGCCCGCCACCCAGCTCAAGGCCTCCCTCGAGACCAAGCGGGTGAAGGGGCTGTTCTCCGCCGGCCAGCTCAACGGCACCACCGGCTATGAGGAGGCGGCCGCCCAGGGGCTGGTGGCCGGGCTGAACGCCGCCCGATTGCTGCGGGGCCAACCCGCGGTGCACTTCCCGCGGGAGGGCAGCTACATCGGCACGATGATCGACGACCTGATCACCCGCGACCTACGGGAGCCCTACCGGGTGCTCACCTCCCGCAGCGAGTACCGGCTGGTGTTGCGGGGCGACAACGCCGACCGGCGCCTGACGCCGCTTGGCCGCGAGCTGGGTCTAATCGACGACCGTCGCTGGCAGATCCATGAGGCCAAACAGGCGGCAATCACGGCCGAGCGGCGCCGGCTCGACACGGTGCGGCTCAAGGCGAGCGACCCTGCCGCCGCCGCCGTGGAGGCCCAGACCAACGCGCCGATCAAGGGCTCGATCACCCTGGCCGATCTACTGCGTCGGCCCGGTTTCGGCAGCGCCGAGCTGGTGCGGCACGGCCTGGCAGATCCGGCCCTGCCGGCGGATGTGCGCGAGGCCGCCGAGATCGAGATCCGCTACAGCGGCTACCTGGCCCGCCAGCAACAGCAGATCGAGCAGGTGAAGAAGCAGGAACACCGGCCGATCCCGCCGGGGATCGACTACGCCGCCATCGGCACCCTCTCACGCGAAGCGCGCGAGAAGCTGGCCGCCATCCAACCTAGCAATCTGGGGCAGGCCGGACGGGTGCCCGGGGTGAGCCAGGCCGATGTGAGCGCCCTGCTGCTTTGGCTGGAGCTGGAGCGCCGGCGGCGCTCTCTCGTCAATGCCGGAGAGGACCGTTAATCTGCGACAAACCTGTCGCAATCCGGGATGGTTTGCTGGTGACCTCGGGTCGCTCCACCACCACCTCCAGGGCCTTCTGGGAACTGCGGGCCGAGCAGGTCATGGACCGCGTGTTCAGCCCGGCCGTGGCTGCGGTGCCCAGCGATGGGTATGCCCGTTCAGACGCGACGCCAGCCCGGCCTGCCAGCAACGACGACGACAGCATCGAGGTGGAGGTGCGCGAGGCACCGGCAGCTGCTGCTATGCCGCCGGCCGCACCGCAGAAGGCTGCAACACCGCTCACGGCCGTGCCGTCAGCGCCGCAACAACGTGTGGCCTGCGGCCGGCGCCGTTCCGCCTGGGGCCAGGCTCCCAGGCGACCGCAATCCCCCCTGTTCAACCGCGCCTGGCTCTCCAGCCCCTGGCAGATCGGCGGTGTGGCGATCCCGCCCAAGCTGGCCCTCGCCTGCGGCGGCGGCCTGGCCTGCCTGGCCCTGGGCACCTCCGCCACCCTCTGGATCGGCTGGAACCAGGCCAGCCAGGATCTGCGCCAGGAGCGCACGATCCGCCTGCTCGAGGGCATCAGGCAATTGGACGGCAACGAGACCGCCGCAGCGACGGATCCGGCGGCTCAAGCCACCAAGGAAGACACCACGGCACGCAGCGACGGTCTGCCGCCGCCGCCCCCGACTGAGCCCTGGATCGAGGAGCTTGGCCAACTTGAGGGCCAGGGCAGTGGCGGCGCCGCTCCCCTCAAGGTGCCCGTCAACGGCACGCTGAGGGCGCCTGCGCCGGTGGCCAGCGCGTCAGCTTGGTCCGGTCCACCCACTCCGCCTCCACCGGTGCCCTCCGGCAGTGGCGGCGGCGCCACCCCGGAACTGGTGGGTGTGGTGCAGATCCCCGGCAAGCCTGGATCGGCCATCTTCCAGGTGGGCGGCAGCTCCACCAACGCCACGGCGGGGGAAAGCATCGGCAGCAGCGGCTGGCGGCTGGTGAACACCAGTGGTGATTCGGCCGTGATCGAACGCGCCGGCGTCAGCCGGCGCGTCAGCATCAGCAGTGGTTTCTGACGGCCTGAACGGGCCGCGCTCCGCTGTCTGTGCACGAACCACCCCTCTGGCCCTCCCCTGAACCGATCTGGCAGGCCGCACCCGAGGCGGTGGCAGCCGGCGTGAGCGGAACCGAGGGCGACGGCCCTGCCCTCAGTGGCCCCTGGCGGCTGCTGCTGCTGGGGGATGGCAGCCCCACCCGCCATCTGCAATCGCTCACGGGGCTGGCGGTGGAGGTGGAGGTGATCGCGATGGCGGCCGACCCTGACCCGGGCAATGAGGCGCCGGCCGAGGTGGAGGAGCTTGAGCGGCCGCTGCTGCGCCGCCAGGTGTGGCTGCGCTGCGGCCTCCACACCCTGGCCTGGGCGGAGAGCTGGTGGAACCAGGAGCAGGCAGAACGGCACCTGCAGCAGCGCTCCCAGCCGATCTGGCGCAGCCTCACCGCCGATCGGGCCGAGCTCTACCGGGAGGTGGACGGCCTGGCCCTGGTGCAGGCGGCCTGGCTGGCGGAGGGGTTCGGCTGCCCCGGGCCCTACTGGAGCCGCCACTACCGCTTCTTTCGCGGCGGCCGCGAACTCACGGTGATCCGCGAAGTGTTCTCGCCACGCCTGCAGGACTGGCTCGGCCCCTGCCAAGCGCTTGCTTCATGACGCTTTGCAACAGTTGTGACGTAGCACTACGGAGTGAGATTGACAACTTGACCACACCTGTGCTGCGGCCAGCATGGAGGTAGTCAGACAGGAGCGTGGCAAGATGACGGCGCGACAGCAAGCACAGGGCCTTCCAGCCCTGCACAGCGGGGCCGCCCCCGGCGGCGAGACATCCCCCTGGCTCACCCTCACCGATCTCGGACGCCTTTACGGCATCTCCGCGGTGCACTGCGGCCGCCTGCTCAGTGAAGCAGGCCTGCGCGATCCGGAGGGGCAGCCCACCTCGCGCGCCCTCGATGCCGGTTGTGCCACAGAAAGGGAGCGGCAACGCCAGGGAGGCCAACCCTTCTGGCATCGCCAGCACTGCCGCCGCGCCTTTGAGGCCGCTGGGCTGGTGACCGTGCAGCGGGCCACCCTGGTGCAGCAATGGGCCGCCCTGCTCAGCGCGCTCACCGAGGGATCTCCCTCGATCAGCACCAGCGCCGATCAGATGGCCGAGGAACTACCCGGCGAGCTGGTGGAACCGGTGAACCGGCAGCTCCGCGAACTGGGCTGCAGCTTTCAGGTGCAGCGCAACAGCCACGGGGTCAACCGGGGCGGCGGCGTGAGGAACGGGGCACAGCCCGAGCTGACGGAGTCGCCGGCTCGGAAGGAGCGGCCGAACCACGGGCCGGCAGGTCGCCCCCGGCGTCACGCCGCCAACGGTTCAGGCTGAAGCTCGAATCATCGGGCCAGTCCTGCTGCTCCACGGGCTGCTCCACAGACGGCGGGGGCAGCAGCGGTGCCGTGCGGCGGGACACGGCCTCCAGCGGCCGGCGCAGGGAGGACGCAGCCGGCTCGACAGAGGGCTGCGGGGCCGGTGCAGGCGCAGCCCGCTGCGGCCGCTCCTGTCGCGGGGGCGCGCCCTCCTGCCAGGGTTCGCGCCAGCCATCGTCATCTTCAAGCAGCCAGTCGAGCCTGTCCTCCACCCAGCGGCCCAGATGGTCGAGGCGCAGGGGCGATCCGGCCCGGGATCCGGCTGAGCGCGCCGACGGACGCGAGCCCGGGCGAGCCCCGGCGACTCCATCCACCAGCTGTCGTCCCGCCGTCATCCACTGATCCAACCGCTGCTCCAGCCGCGGCTCGAAACGGGACTCGGCGCGTGCCTCAGGGCGCGGGGCCTCTCGCCAGTCGCGCAGCTCAGGGTTGCGGGTGCGGGGTTGATCCACCATCGCTGCAGGCTAAACAGCGCTCAGCGCCCGAGGCGACGGGCCCGCAACCAGCGGTCGCGGCCCATGCCCAGCAGGGTGATCGCCACGCCGCCGCACTGCAGAGTCCAGAGGAAGGTGGCCATGGGCGGCAAGCTAAGCCGCCGCTGGCTCAAACACCAGCTGATAGGCGGCATTCCAGCGGCCGCCGTGGAAGCGTTCACAGCAGAGCCGGCAGGCGATGCCCGCCTGACGGCGCCGGTAGGGGGCCGCGAGGCCGCAGCTGGGACAGCGGGCGATCCAGCGGGGCGGCCGGGCGGGCAGCGGGTAGCGATGGCGCACGCTGACGCGGAACTCCTGCTGGGCCGCGTTGATCGCCGCCATGCGGGCCCTGAAGTGAGGGCCGTGCACCTCCTCGGCCCGCAGCACCCGGTGGATCCAGGCGTGGATCATCTCGTGGCAGAGGGTGCTGGCGGTGGCCTCCGGAGGCAGGGGCTCCAGCAACGGCCGCGACAGCACGATCTCGCTGAGCGCTGAGCCATCGGCCCGCCGCCCGAAGCGATACAGGCCGGCGCTGCGGCGCATGCGCCCATCGCTCCAGCGCACGCTCACCAGGCTGAGGCCATCGGGCGCCAGCGCACCCTCAAAGTGTTCGCGGTTCAACCGGTGGAACAGCGGCAGCAGCGGAGCGAGCGGCATGCCGAGGCGGGGGACTGGCGGGTAAGCGGCGCGCCGAGTCTGGCCGAAAACAACCGAGCCGCTGGGGTAACCCGCACCCGCACCGGGACCACCATCCGGCTCCGCTCCTGCAGAATCGGCCGCACTTGCGTTCCCGTGCGTCCATGGACATGCAACTGGTGCAGACCATCGGCACCAAGGCCCTGGCCGCCGGCGCCGGCGCCCTGCTGCTCTACTGGACCATCAGCGCCGTGAAGCTGGTGCTGAACGCCCGGGGCATCAACCCGGTGATCAAGCAGTTCTTCACCCAGGTGGCCTCGGGCCGGATCGACGCGGCCTATCTGCTCACCACCAAGAACTACCGCTCGCACGTGAATCGTCAGCAGTTCCTGCGCTTCCTGGCGGGCCTGCAGCTCAATAAGTACCGCAACCTCAAATCCGGCCGGCCGCGCATCCAGGAGGACCAGATCATCCTGACGGTGAAGCTCAAGTCGGAAACCAATGAGGAGCTACCGCTTGATTTCACCTTCGTGAAGGTGGAAGACGACTGGCGCGTGGACCGCATCCAGAAGCTGGCCGCCGCCTGACGCTTACTCATCTGATGCCCCACAGCTGAGCCGGCAGCCGACCCGTGAGCTCCTCCAACGCCGAGCCGGCAAGCCGAGCCGCCGAACTGCGTGGGCTGCTCAGCAGCGCGGCTCACGCTTACTACGTGCTTGATGCGCCCGAGATGGAGGACACGGTCTACGACCGCCTCTATCGGGAGCTGCTGGATCTTGAATGCGCCGACCCGGAGCTGGTTACCCCCGATAGCCCCACCCAGAGGGTGGGCGGTGCTCCGGCGGACGGCTTCCAGAGCGTGCGCCATCGCATCGGCCTGCTCAGCCTCGACAACGCCTTCAACACCGCGGAGCTGGAGGCCTGGTTTGCCCGCCTGCTCAAGGTTCTCGACCGTGAACCCTCTGCCGGCGAGCCCCAACCCGCCCTGGCGATGGTGGGCGAGCTCAAGATCGACGGCAACGCCCTGGCCCTGAGCTATGCCGAGGGCCTGCTCACACGGGCCGCCACCCGCGGCGACGGCGAGCAAGGCGAAGAGATCACCGCCAACGTGCGCACGATCACGGCCGTGCCGCTGCGGCTGCAGCTAGAGAACCCGCCGGAGTGGGTGGAGGTGCGCGGCGAGGCCCTGATCCCCGATGGCACCTTCGCGGCCATCAACGCCGAGCGCGAAGCCCGCGGCGAAGCCCTGTTCGCCAACCCGCGCAACGCCTGCGCCGGCACCCTGCGCCAGCTGGATCCGCGCGTGGTGGCCGCGCGGCGGCTCGACTTCTTCGCCTACACCCTGCATCTGCCGGCCGGCTGGCAGCCGGGACCCGGCGATCCGCCGCCGCCCAGCTCGCAATGGGAGAGCCTGCAGTGGCTGCGGGCCGCCGGCTTCAAGGTGAATCCCAATGCCGCGCTGCTGCCGGATCTGGCGGCGGTGGAGGCCTTCTTCGCCCAGTGGGATGAGGGGCGGCGGACGCTGGACTACGCCACCGACGGCGTGGTGGTGAAGCTCGACGACCTGCGCCTGCAGGACGCCGCCGGCTTCACCCAGAAGGCGCCCCGCTGGGCCATCGCCCTCAAGTACCCCGCCGAGGAAGCCCCAAGCAAGCTGCTGCGCCTCAGCTGCCAGGTGGGCCGCACGGGGGTGGTCACACCGGTGGCCGAGTTTGAGCCGGTGCCCCTGGCCGGCACCATGGTGAGCCGCGCCACCCTGCACAACGCCGATCGGCTGGCGGAACTGGATCTGCACGCCGGCGACACGATCGTGGTGCGCAAGGCCGGCGAGATCATCCCCGAGGTGCTGCGGGTTCTGCCCGATCTGCGCCCCTCTGGCGCCGCGCGCCTGGAGCTACCGCACACCTGCCCGGAATGCGGCTCGCCGCTGGTGCGCGAGGAAGGCGAGGCAGCCACCCGCTGCGTAAACAGCAGCTGCCCGGCGATCCTGCGCGGCGCCCTGCGCCACTGGGTGAGCAAGGGGGCGCTGGATGTGGATGGGCTCGGCGACAAGTTGATCGAGCAGCTGGTGGACCGGGGTCTGGTGGGCTCAATCGCCGACCTCTATGGCCTGGAGGCCGCCGTGCTGGCGAGCCTGGAGCGGATGGGTTCGAAATCGGCCGAGAACCTGGTGGCGGCCCTGGCTGCTTCGAAACGGCAGCCGTGGCAGCGCCAGCTCTATGGCCTGGGCATCCATCACGTGGGCGAAGTGAACGCCAAGGCGCTGGCCAGGGCCTTCCCCAGCGCGGCGGAACTGGCCACCGCCGCCTCGGAGTCGCCCGAGCTGATCACGACCGTGCATGGCATCGGCGGCGAGATCGTGCAGAGCCTCGAGCAGTGGTTCACCACAGCGGCCAACCAGCAGCTGCTGACGCAGCTGGAGCGGCTGGGCTTCTCGCTGGCGGCGAGCGAAGCGGAGCTGGCGACGGCCGGCGCAGCAGCAGGAGCCAACGGAGGGGCTGCTCCCTTGGCTGGTCAGACCTTCGTGCTCACCGGCACGCTGCCCACGCTGAGCCGCAGCCAGGCCCAGGCCCTGATCGAAGCAGCCGGCGGCAAGGTGAGCGGCTCGGTGAGCAAGAAAACCAGCTACGTGGTGGCGGGCGAGGAGGCCGGCAGCAAGCTCAGCAAGGCCGAGAGCCTGGGGGTGGCGGTGCTGGATGAAGCTGGACTGCTGGAGCTGCTCAAGGCTGGATCTGGTTAAGGCTGGAGCAGGGCGATCACTTCAGCCATAGATGCCTCCTCATCGCCATCAAGGGTTTCCTTTGGGCTTTCCCCCGATTTCGTGGACAAGTCGATAGGGGTCACGCCATGACCACCAGACTGTCTTTCGATGACCAACCCGACCAGAACCCGTCGCCGGTTCACGCCGGAGCAGAAGGTGGAGGCCGTGGAGCTCTGCTTGCAGGAGGGGCTTTCCCGCAACGCCGTCGCTGAGCGGCTTGGGCTTCCCACCAGCAGCCTGGCACGCTGGGTGCGGCAGGCCCGCATTGATCGTGGCCAGGCCGGGCCCTGTGATCAAGGTCTGCTCTCCAGCGACGAGCGCGCCGAGCTCAACCGGCTCCGCAAGGAGGTTCGAGAACTCCGGAGGGAGAAGGATTTTTTCAGGCTGGCGGCAGCGCACTTTGCGAACGAGCAGCTGCCGCCGAGAGGTTTCGGCTGATCGATCAGCTCATAGGTCCCCACTCGGTGGCCTGGCTGTGCCGGCAGCTGGGCGTGGCCCGCAGTGGTTTCTACGCCTGGCGGCAGCGGCAGGAGGCGCCGGGAAGGCGAGCGGCTGAGAACGCGGTGATCACTGCTGAGATCGAGGCAGTGTTCGAGGAGCACCGTGGCTTCTACGGATCCCCGCGGATCCATCAAGAGCTGCGGGCGTCGGGGCGCCACGTCGGCCGCCATCGCGTGGCCCGGCTGATGCGCCGGGCTGAGCTCAGGGCCAGAACCCGCAAAGCATTCAGGCCCTGCTCCAAGGGCAGCAGAGGCGCCGTTGGGGTGGTGGAGAACCTGCTCCACAAAGAGTTCCAACCCCGGCTCCCAACCGTTGCTGGGCCGGCGACATCACCTACATCCGCACGAGCTCCGGCTGGCGGTATCTCGCTGTCTGGATCGATCTGTTCAGCCGCCGCATCGTCGGCTGGAAGCTGGATCAGCGCATGGACGCTCCCCTGGTGATCGAGGCCCTCAGCCGTGCCCTCGGTCATCGCCAGGTGGAACCCGATCAGCTGCTGATCCACACGGACCAGGGCAGCCAGTACCGGGCCAACGACTACCAGGAGCTGCTCCAAAAGGAGAAGATCACCTGCAGCATGTCCGCCAAGGGGTGCTGCTGGGACAACGCAGTGGTGGAAAGCTTTTTCTCGACCCTGAAACTGGAATTGAACCTCGATGACGATCGCGAGGTCCTGATTTCCCCCCAACAGCTGCAGCGTGATCTGGCCTTCTGGATCGAGGGTTACTACAACCGCGAACGGCGCCATTCAACGATCGGCTACCTGAGTCCGATCGATTACGAGCAGGCGTTCATCACTGCCCGTACACTCACACCTGTGAACCCCTGATCGGTGTCCTCAAAACCGGGGGAAGCCCACCTTCACCTCAATGAGCTGCCTGCATAACTGCACGATCTGACTCTTAAGCGAGGCTTACAGCTGCGCCAGCCGTTGCGTAGCCAGTCTGAAATCATCGTGATTTGGCACAGGCTTCCAGGCCAGATCACGGGCGATCTCTTTAACTTGCAGGGCTCTGCCTGTAAATCGGCCCACCAGGTAGTGGGCAATCAATTCCTTTTCGCGCCGCTGCAAAACCCCATCGGCACGCCCCACATATAAAAGAACAGCCAATTCATCTTGATGACTTTGATAGAGGCGATCAAGCTGTCCCTGCTGGCTAGCAGCATGGCTGGCCTCAAGAAAGGCGGGCAGATCATCGATCAGTTGGCCGCTCTCCAAATCCAGAAAGCGTTGCAGTGACAGGCTATTGAAATCCAGGAATTGCTTCAGTAGCTGACAGTGGGTACCCAGAATTGCCTGATCACCCTGCTTGCTAAGGCGATAGCGCTTGACGCGGATTTCGCCCCTCAAAGTTGTGCCATCCACCTGCAGGTGATCAACCTCCAGCAACAGGTTGATCGGTCGATCGGGCTGCCATTGCCCAAAATCGAAAGAGGTTGGCGCAGCAAAAGTTTTCTCAGCCGGGGGTTGCCCGCCTCGGGGCCAGCGGCGTGAACGCCCAGCTCCCAGCAGCCACAGAAGCAAGTCGATGGCCCTATCCCCAAGCAGGAAAAAGTTATGAGCAAAGATTAGGGACCAGAAAGCCCCTCGGCGGGACGCAGGGCATCGCTGCCGCAACGCACACAAAAGCGGTGCTGGCCCGTTTGGCTGCAACCGCACTTGCCGCATACCTGCAGCACAGGCGCCACATTGCGCCCATCGGCGACCCCATCGCTCAGATCAAGCTCGGTCACCTTCTGCAGCAGCTGGGCTTCACTCAGCAGTCCTCCAGCCGCCAAGCTTGCCCTCATCGCCTCAACGATGAGGGCAAGCCGCTGCATCCGCTCCTCAACGCCCACTAGATTGGCAGCGAGGGCCTCCGGCGAGCCGATCTGACTTAGATCCGGGGGCTGGGGGGCTCGATCGATGGCCAGCCAATCCCAGGCGCTGGGTTGCGGAGGTTCCATGACCTGTGAATGCTCTACCCACATAAGGCCCATAAGCTCTCCCCCAGCTCCCCTAAGGGCCATCAGGCAAGATGGTCCCATGGAACATCCCCAGCCGCAGGCCTACAGCTGGATCAAAACCGAATGCGGCCGGGCCAAATACGCCGAACTGGCCGCACAGCAGGGGCTGCTGGCGAAGCTGCGACTGGCTTGGTTTGTTTTGATCGCCGCGCTGCGGGATTGGCGGCTAACAACGTGAAAACTCTTCGCAAAGGCAAGAGACAGCCAAGAAGGCATAAGCTTGCTTAAGGAGTCGCACCCAAGACAGATGCAACAACTCAGCGCATGTATCGCTCAATAGAATTAAAGCACGACTCCTGGCTTAGGCCTCCAGCTAACAAACCGCTAGCCACTCCTTAACTCCCTGCAGGGCCAAAGGTTGGCAAAGCCGTGAAATCTGATTCAACTCAGCATGTCACTCGTCTTCAATCTTCTTGAACCGGCGGCAGTTGCCGTCGAGGGTGTTCTCTCTCTCGGAAGTTTTGGTGCGAATGCGGAGATCTCCCCTTAGAGCGCTGACACTGGTTATCTCTACACAGTGGGTGGCGGCTCTGGTGCCATCGTTGTATCAGATCTGACTGATGCATCCAACCCAACGTCCATCGCCGTTGCACGCCCTGAGGGTGGCCTCTAGACCCTGCAGAGTGTTGCCATCTTCGGGAAACTGCTTGCCGTTGCGGTTCAGAACAAGATCAAGACCGTAGCTGGGTTTGTTCAGTTTTACGACCTGACCAATTCCGCTACCAACCTTTCTGAGCAGTGTCACCGTTGGTTCCCTGCCCAATGCGGTCAAGTTCAATGCTGAAGGCACCCGGCTTCTAGTAGCGAATGAAGGCGAGCCGGATGCGCTGTACACAATCGATGCCGGAGGGGCGATCTCGGTGATCGACACCAGCGGTCTCCTGGCAGAAACGCAAGTTGCCCCAGCCCAGATTGTTGTGCAGAGCATCGACTTCAGCGCCTGGGAAAACCGCCGTGAAGAGCTAATCAACCGGGGCATCCGCATCGGTGAACGCCTGGGCGAGACCACCACGATTGCCAGGACATCGAGCCTGAGGCCATTGCCATGAGCGCTGATGGACGCACTGCCTGGATCTCCCTGCAGTAGGACAACGCCTTCGCCGTGCTCGATCTCAGCGGCACCACGCCGGTCATCAAAGAGATCTCATTGCTGGCACATTCCTGAGTGGCGTCACAGATCTGAGCGTGGGCGATGGAGCTCAAGCCTGCCAATTCGATGCTGTTGCCCTGAAGTACTGGATTGGCACCGCCAGCCATGACAGCGGCGATCAATCCAATCCCAAAATGCCAGGCCTCATATTTGGGGGAGATTGGAGGACGACCACCAAGTTTTTCCCCATTTTCCACACCAGGGGTTTCGCCATCACCTTAAGCTGAGCTGTCAGCCCATCCGCTAAAAGCACCATTTGGACCTGGCCATCCAGGTGAGCCTGCCGACTGCACGGGGCCGGAGTAATCCCAATATAAGGTCCGAAAAAACATGGTGTATCGCTTGTCACATGCAGCTGAATCCACCAGAACATCGAGAAGCCAATCGAGTCATCATATTGTTTGAAAAATTCAGAAGGCATCATGTCTTTTGCTATCTTAAACAGCGTTAACCTCGGTGGTGCCGAGATTGTTGCGTATTCAAAGGAACATAATTCTGTACTTGTCATCACAGGCGGAGAGACCCTAGAGCTCCTTGCCTTCAACGGTCAGCTTGCCCCGAGCCGGGTCAGCAAGCTGACCCTTGCTGGTCCAGCTCAGAGCGTCGACGTCAGTGGCGATCTCGTGGCTGTCGCGGTCGCAGACGCCACCAAGCCCAAGTCGGCCAACGGCCATGTGGCGTTCTATCGCCTCAGTGGCTCAGGTTCAAGTGCAACCTTGACCGAACTGGGCAAGGTGACTGTGGGGGCCCTGCCTGACGCGGTGAGCTTCAGTAGCGATGGAAAAAAACTTGTCATCGCCAATGAAGGCGAGGTGATCGACACGCCCATTGCCGAGAGCGACGCCCAGGGGACGATCTCAGTGATCGATACCACCTCTTTCGGACCTACCACCGCTAACGCCACTGGCTTCACGGTCAAGACCGTTAATTTTGAAGCATTCAACGGTCAGGCCGCACGCCTCAACCTGCAGGGCATCCGCATCAGCGGCGGCAGCAAGGATGCCACCGTCGCCCAAGACTTTGAGCCCGAATCGATCGCAATCCTTGGCAACACAGCCTGGGTCACCCTGCAGGAAAACAACGCCGTTGCCGAGATCAATCTGGACAACGGTACCCTGACCAAGGTCTGGGGCATGGGCATCAAGGATTGGAGCCGCGGCACAGCCAAGGCCACCAACTACACCTTTTCCCTCTCCTACCCCACAGGAACCAATAGCAACAGTCGCCCTGATTTCAACAGCAATGGAGTTGTTAATCCAGGCGAGGTGACCGCAGGTGGCCTTTCCGGTGCGGTCTACGGAGGCGTCGAGAATGGTCAGGACATTTTCTATGTGATCACTGATCGGGGCCCCCAGGCCGCGGGCATTGGCGATCGCCTTAACGACAATCCCAACGATACCAATAAAGGCGGCAAGATTTTTGATGATCCGGATTTTCCAATCACGATCTACAAGCTCGCCCAGACCGCTTCTGGCTTCCAGCAACTTCAGGCGATCACCCTCAAGGTGCCCGATGGCAACAATGGCTTCCGCAGCGCCACCGGCATCGGCGCCGCCCTGGCCACCCACGACAAGGGCTTCCAACTGAGCCAGGCGGGCAACGGCATCGCAAATGATGCTGGTCGATACAATGTTTACACCGAGATTCCCAGGGATGCTTTCGGCCTGGATACCGAGTCGATCAACCTGATCACGGTTGCATCAATGAACAGCGGCAAACCAATGTTTGCCGTCTCCGATGAATATTTTCCCCAGATTGCCCTGTTCGACAGTGAAACCGGCAATCTAGTGCGCCGTTATGTGCCTTCCGGCACTGACTTTAGTGGCACCTATCAGCAGGGTCGTGGCGATGTTTCGGCCTTTACTTCCGCGACGCTGCCAGCTATTTACTCTAGTCGCTGGCTCAACCGCGGTTTTGAAGGCATGGCCTTCAACAGCAAGGATGGTCTCCTGTATGCCTTCGTGCAGAGTCCACTGCAGCCGAGTGGATTCAAGAACACAGAATTCATCCGCATCCTCGCCATTAATCCTGCAACTGGCGCTCCCGTAGCTGAATACCTGCATCTCCTCGATGCCGATTCCAAGCTGGCTGGATCGGCCAAGGTCGACAAGATTGGCGATGCGGTCTATGACGCAGCCCGCGAGCGTTTTCTGCTGATTGAGCGCGATTCGCTCACCGGGGCATCCGCAAATAAATCGGTTGTCGAGATCGACCTCATCGGTGCCACCAATGTGCTCGGCTTCGATTGGACTGCCAAAATCGGGTTCGCTCAACCCGAATTGCTGGAGACAACCAGCATTGCCGATGCCCTGGCCGCCAAGGGCATCACGATGGTTCAGCGCACGGAGCTGCTGAACATTCCAAGTGTCGGCGCCAACCCAGCATTCGACAAGCCAGAGGGCCTAGCCCTCAAGCCCGATGGAAGCTTGGTGGTGTTTAACGACAACGATTTCGTTGCCGTTGATGGCCGCGCCGATAACTCGGCTGCGGTAATCAGCTTCAAGCCCACTCCAATCGACACATCCGACAAAACAGAAGAAGGTGGCAAAATAGGCATCAAAGACGTCTATGGCCTGCCCATGGCCGACGGCATCACGGCCTACCAGATTAAGGAAGGCATCAATGATGTTACTTATTTGATTGTTGCTGGAGAAGGCGATGACCGTAACGGTGATATTAAAACTGGTGCATTACATATCAATGATAGAACGACTTCGGAAAAGCTTAAGGGCGCCGATAGGGTCAACCTAGGCGACACCCTCAACCTGATTAATACCGAGGGTGACTACAACAAAGATGGCACCATTGATCAGGCCTATGCCTTCGGCAGCCGCAGCTTCAGGATCTACGACACCAAAGGCAACCTGGTCTTTGATTCGGGCAACCAGCTCGACGAGATCGCCAAGACAGCCGGCATTTATGACGATGGTCGCAGTGACGCCAAGGGCATGGAGCCCGAAATGGTCACCACCCAGGTGGTCAACGGGCGCGTCTTTGCCTTTATCGGCATGGAGCGGGGCACATCCGCATCCATCGCCGTTTACGACGTTACCAATCCCAGCCAGGCAACCTTCTTCAAGTTGCTGCAGAACGTGAATTCGATCTCCCCTGAAGGGCTCGAGTTCGTAAGCACCGATAGCGACGGCAGCGGCTTCTTACTAGCTGCCAATGAAGTTTCTGGCACCCTCGACACCTACCAAATGAACCTCAAAACCATCGGTGAAACAACGGCCCTGATCCCCCAGGCCGGAACCTCCACTGCCCCCGAGCATCTCATCGACGGGCGCAGCGGCCGCACCGACTTCCCCAACGGAACCTTCAAGGCCCTTGCCACCGTCGGTGAAGTGGACAAATCCACTGGCCTGGCCCTAACCGGCTGGCCGGATGGCAATGCCGCCTGGCTCAAAGACAACACCACAATTCGGGTGGCGTTCCAGTCCGAGTCGTACGCCACGAGCTCCAACCAGACCTACGCCCAGCCATTGAATAATGGCAAGGTCACCTTCACCGGCTCCAAGACCCATTACATCGACTACGACCGTGCGGGCTTTGCCGACTTCCTCCAGACCGGCAAAACCGGCGCTGACATCGTCAAAGGCAGCGGCTTCCTGTTCGACACCCTCTACAACGTCTTTGGAGAGGTTGTCGATGGCAAGAACAGCGACAAAACTGATCTAAGTGCCAAATGGGGCAACCAGACCAAGCCCGACGGAACCTACGTTGAGTTCGGCAGCGCCGTCGCTCAGAGTGGTGGTAGGCCCGCGAAGGACATGAGGCTCACCGAAGCTGACTTCCACTTCCATTCCTTCTGCGGATCTTGGTTCGAGCAAGCCAATAAGTATGGGAACAACATCGGCTTTGCTAACGATGTTTGGCTCATGGCAGAAGAATGGAACATGGGCGCCGGGTACTTCGGAAGCGCTGCCACGGCCAACGACACCATGGGCCTAGCGTCGATGGTGATCGACGTTGCAAACAAAACGGCGTACACCGTGCCCGTCCTGGGTCAGGGCGGCTATGAAAAGCTCCTGCCGATTAATCCTGGCCATAAGGACTACGTGGCCATGGTCCTCTCGGGCTACAACCACGATAAATCCGTCCCTAACCGCATCTACATCGGCATCAAGGGCAAACTGGCTGATGGCACCACCATTAACGAAAGCACCGCATCTGAGCGGGATAAGTTCCTAGCTAGAAATGGTCTTCTGCATGGCAAAATCTACGGTTTAGCCCTAAGCGATGCCACATACACCACGTTGGGCATCAATCCCGATGCTGACAAAGATCTTCTGATCGACGATCTTTCTGCAGATGCCTATCTGAAGTCCGCAACTGCTCCAGACAACATCCAGGGTCGCTTCTATGGCACTTCCTATCAGTGGGGAGGCTTCGACAAGCCGAAGGCTGTCAAAGACACCGATATGAACCTTTGGGAGAAAGCAGCTGAACAACCCACTGGCTACAAGTTCTTCACCGCTGACAGCAAGATCGAGCACTCGGCGGTCGATCCTGACACCAGCAAGGTGCGGTTTGTCCAAAACATGACCGCATCAGGCGGCATCCTCGGCTTTGATCTCACCAACACGATCAGCCAGGAGCTCATAGCAGCTAAAGGTGCTCTGCCCACGTACCTGTCGGTGAATGTCAACCGGGTGCTGCCTGCCATTGAAGGTGCGCTCACGTTGGACACCAACGGCGCTGGTGAAGCTCACGTCGGCAAAAACAACCTCGACGGCAGCAAGACCGCAGCCCTGCACCTCGGTGGCACCGCCCCTGCGGCCAAAGCCGTTGCACCAGACGGCCTGCTCTGGGTCAAGAACGACGACGGAGACTTCCTCATTGTCGATGAAGACTCTGGCAACGTTGCCGGTGAGCGCAAATACGTTTTGTCGCTCGATTCCACGACCTTGGCGTTGAAGGAGAAAGGAACCGGCGACCTGCTGGCTATCGCTGGTGGTGCTGACAACCCCCGCGCCAAGGCGAAGGTGGCGGCCATGGAAGGGGCCTTCACCAATGCCACAGGCGCTGAGTTCTCGGGTTCCTGGAACGTCACCGGCCTGGTCGCCAGGAAAGCTGACGGTAGCTTCTACACCACTACAGAGCTGCAGGGCAACAAGGTGCAAACCATTGCCAATCAGATTCCCCTCTCAGAGCAACTATTCATCGGCGTTGTGCAGATGGGTGGTGAGTCCTCTGGCCAGGTCAAGGATGTCAAAGCCGATTATGGCGGTCAGATCTTCCAGTTCTCCGTGGATCTGGGACTCGACGAGGCCAAAATCGGTACAAGCGGCGGTGACAGCACAGGCGACGTTTCCGGCAAAACCAAGCTGACGAGCTTTGACGGAGTTATGGACACCGTCTTTACCGGTGCTGGCGAAGACGAAATTGACATTGTCACCCCCGACGGTCATACCAACCTGATCTTTACTGGATCAGGAAAGGACACGGTGTATGCCAATGCGCGGGACGTGATCATCGGTGGTACTGGTGACGACGAACTGTGGGCCACAAACTTGGATAACAACCGACTTGACGGCGGGGCCGGTGTTGACATCTTCAATATCGGCACGACTGGCAACCGTGTCATCGGTGGCAAGGGTGATGACATCATTAACGTGCTTGATGGTGCCGGCACCAACTACCTCAACGGTGGCACTGGCTCCGACCAGTTCTGGCTGATTAGCGCAACTGGTGATAAGCCTGGCGCTAAGCAGTTCGTGATGGACTTCAAGGCCGGTGAAGACTTGGTGGGGCTGCTGGGAGTGGCCTTCGCTGACCTCAGCTTCACCCAGGTGGGTGCCGACACGCTCTTGAGCGTTGCTGGCACAGCTGTTGGCCACTTCACCAACGTGAGCGCCGCCAGCCTCAACAACCGCGCCAACTTCGCTGGTCTAACAAACCTGATCTGATTGGGCCTCTCGATTCTGTGGTCCTGATTCGCTCTTAGCCAGCCGATCAGGATCACTTTCCCAAGGAATGCCTAAGCCAGGCGGAGCGCTTCAAACCGATCCCCTAGCTTCAGGCATTCCACCATATTTAGGGCTCGGGCTAATTCTAGGCCTCGGCCAACACAAACACCAACATTGAGGTCATCCGGACTATGCCATCACCATTAGTCGCTTTTAACCATGGCGTGGCTTCGGGTGATCCCTATTCCAATTCCGTTATCCTTTGGACTCGGATCACACCGCCCCAAGGCTATAATGAGCAAATTGACGGGACTTGGCAGGCCTCCCTCAGCTCTGGCTTTGAGCCCGGTTCGATCGTCGATAGCGGCACATTCAGCACCACCGCCAGCCGCGACTGGACGGTGAAGGTTGAGGCCGATGGCCTCAAGGCAGACACCACCTATTACTACCGCTTTCGCGTCGGGGATGGGGAGTCGGTGGTGGGGCAAACGAAGACCCTGCCTGTCGATAGCGGCGCGGTTCGCCTAGCCGTGTTCTCCTGCGCCAACTTCCCCGCCGCGGATACCTTTGCCGCCTACGGCCGTGCTGCCGCCATCCAGGCCGTCAATCCCTATGACGCGCTGGTGCATCTGGGCGACTACATCTATGAATATGGCCCCGGAGGGTATGGAGCCGCCGAGGACGCCGCCACGGCTCGGGGCTTCCTGCCGAACCGCGAGATCGTCAGCCTCTCCGACTACCGCCAGCGCTATGCCCAGTACCACACTGACAAGAATCTGAAGGACCTGCGCGCCGCAGCGCCCCTGATCGCGATTTGGGACGACCACGAAACAGCGAATGACAGCTGGAGTGGTGGTGCCCAAAATCACCAGTCTGAAACCGAAGGCGAGTGGATCGCCCGCCGTGATGCCGCCCTCAAGGCCTATTACGAGTGGCTGCCGATCCGTGAACCACTCCTGCGTCAAGGCGTCGACAAGGGTGATGCCAGCACACCCCTGACCCGGGGCTACCGCTCCTTCAACTTCGGCGATGTCCTTGATCTGCATGTGCTCGAAACCCGGCTAACGGCCAGGGATGAGCAACTCGACTACCCAGATGCGGCAGCCGTGCAGGCCCGCATTGGGGCGATCATCGCAAGCCCCACAGACTTGACCGCCTACGCCACGAGGCTTGGAGTTACCCCTCCCGTAGGCCAACAGGCGATCGCGGCCTTCGCCCCTTCCCTGGCACCCGTCGTTACCCAGGAGCTGGTAATTGCCGCCGTGCAGAAAGCCTGGGGAGATCCAAACAGGGATCTGATTGGGGATACCCAGCTGGCCTGGTTGCAAGGCCAGATGGGCCAATCGAAGGCTGCCTGGCAGGTGCTCGGCCAGCAGGTGCTGATGCAGTCGATGGCGGTGCCCGCCGAGCTGCTTTTGAACGCCGGTAATCTAAGCCTGCTGGACAAATATGCTGCTCCGCTGCAGAAACTAGCCACTGGCACCGCCTTTGCTGAGCTTTCGGCGGCCGAGCAGGCCCTGTTCGCTGAAGGCGGCAAAATTCCCTACAACCTTGATGCCTGGGATGGCTACGGCGTCGAGCGGGAAACCATCCTTCAAACCGCCCTCGCCCAAGGCAAGCGCCTAATTAGCCTTGCCGGCGACACCCACAACGCCTGGGCTGGTGTGCTCGACACGATGGCCCCTGGCAGCAAGCCAGCTGGCACGGTGGCGGGTGTGGAATTTGCCACCCCAGGAGTCACGTCCCCAGGGCTTGAAAAATACTTTCCCGGTGCAGACGGTTACATCCGTGATAAGTACCCTTCGGTGGATGGCCTCGATGGCCTATTCCGCGGCTATGTAAGCGGCCTCAAGTATGCCGATCTGAACCGCCGCGGCTTCCTAGAACTCACAGTCACAGCTGAAAAGGCTGAGGGCAATTTCCAATTGTTGAATGGCTTCGATGCCAACTCAGGCGCTTCCCAATGGAGCAGTGAAACAGTTGTCACGACACGCGAACTCAACCTCAGCGTGAACCAGCTAATCAGCTGGGAACCAACCTGGCGCGAGCTTGATCTCGTCCTCGGTGTTGCCGTGGATGCTGCCGGCACCGTGACAAGGCTCAACCCCGCGTCCTATGCCAGCGTCCCCCGCGAGGGCGTGCAGTTTGCCGACGTCTCGATCCAGGGTTCGGACGGCGCGGATCGTATCTTTGCTGGTGTGGGATCGCTTATTGACGCAGCCGGCGGAAGCGACGAGCTGTTCAACACCGACAGCCAGGGCAGCAACCGCCTGGTCGGCGGTCTTGGGTATGACACTTTCTACCTGAATGCCAGCACTGATGCTGTGATCGGCGGGCGGTTGATTAGCGATGCTTCTGGGCCGCGCTCAACCATCCTCTATCCAACAGCTGCAATTATCGATCAGACCCCAGATAAGTTCTACATTCTCTCCGATACAGTTACTGGTGACACCAGCAGAGTGTCCATCGTTGATTTTGAGATTGGCACTGATCAGGCCTTCATCGATGGCAAGCCGGTTTCAGGAAACTGGCAACTCGCTAAAGAAGAGTTGCTGAAGGCTGGAGTTAGCGTTAACGCAGCACCGATCCTCACGGAAGCAGCCACGGGTTTAACCCTAAATCTTGTCCCTGGCGTCAACGCTCTGATAGCCCCATTGGCGACAATCGGGCAAGACCCAGACGGTGATCAATTGAGCCTGGTTGTACTCCGTGGACCGGATTGGATCACAAATGATGGCCCCAACGTCAGTATCAAGACGCCTAAAGGTCTCAAGGCTGAAGATGTTGCCACACTAGACCTAGAGCTGGGCTTCTATGACGGTAAAGCAATTACCCCATACACTCCAAAGTTGCTCTTTAAGGAAGCACCTCCGCAACCCGCTAACACTTCCACCGTGGCGGTGACCACCTCAACTGGCGAAGTCAAAACCTTCGCCCTAAGGCATTATGGAGGCGATTTTAAACCTGAGAAATCTGCCCAACTGATGGACACAGATGCCAAAGTTAATAAGGCAGACTCAAGTTATCGTGACCGTATTACTAACGCTGCTGTAACCCTTTCTGAAAGGGCCTTAAACTTCGAAGCCGATATTGAAGCGAAGATCTCGGCATTTAACGTAGGTGTGGATTTGGGCGCTTTCATCAATACCCTTCCAGCGGCCTCAAAGCACCTTACCTACTACTCCATTGATTCTCAAGGCAAGGTCGTTCCTTTCACTTATAATTCTCGTACGGGTGAAGGTGCACGCTTTTACGATCGTAGCGGCGATGGCGTCACTGATTTTGTCAGCCTCACGCTGATTGACGGAGGCGAAGGTGACAAGGATGGAACGGTTAACGGCACGATTGTTGATCCTTCAACAGTTGGTACCGTTGATCTTGATCCCGTCCTTCAGATTGGTGCGCTCAGCATTCTAAAAGCATCGGATCCAATAAATACCAATGCATCGGCTAGCTTTTTCTTAAAAGCATCCCTGCAAACCCTTCCAACCAGCGCCAATCAAATTGGCTATTTGGTGCTTGAGGAGAGCCAAGTAGCGAGCGCCGCCTCCCTCGATCTCGCCACCATCCGTAAGCAATCTAAAATCCTATTCTCTACACTTGAAAATAGTGATGTGATGTTGCCATCCGGAACCACATTTACCAAGGACATTCTGCTCCTTAACAACCAGAACGTACGATTCTTTGAAGTAGCTGACGGCACCCTAGATCAACTCACCAGTTCCATGGACCCACGTCTGAGCTTCTTCACTGCAACCTTGAAGGACCAAAGCTCTGCCGAGTTCTCTTCCTCTAGTGGTGCTCGCTTCATCCTCAACCTGCAAGACAGCAATCAAGGTCTCAGTGCCTTGATTGGGCAAGAGCAAGGCAATGCAGCTGTGCTTGATTTCTCATCATTCACTACGGGTGAAATTGTTCAGGGCACCCTTCAAATGGGCCGCGAAGCCAGTTTTGATTCCGTTACCGGTTTCTATCGAACCCTAGATTCGAGTGGCTCTGTGCGTACGGCCAGTGGCGTTGTGCTGCGTCCTGAGGATGTTGGTTATGCCGCTGAAGCCATCCGCGCTGAAAATCGTGTGGACAGCCTCTCTGGCTTGAGCATTGGCAACAAACAAACATCCTCAAAAGCCATCGTACTCAGCGAAACCACCTTCCTGGCACCATTTGCCCAGGTGAATGGCAACACTTTCTTTGGTTTTGCCGCTGCCAATACTGATAAGATCAGCCACTTCCGGGTTCTTGGCACAAATATGTTCGGGCTAGAAGACATGCTTGGTGGCGGCGATCGTGACTTTGACGATAACGTTCTGGTCTTTAAATTTGACACTATCGCATCTGGCACTATCGCCTAAATCAGTTGACCGGCAAACTTATTAATTCGCGGCCATTCTTGGCTGGTGCTAGATCACTCCCAGCGCCAGGCCAATACAACCCAAACTCCTATTAAACAGGAATCAAGCCCCGGCCCTAGGGCCGGGGCTTTTTGTTTGTGGACGCTCAACCAGTTTGTCGTCGAACACCCGGCCTAGATTTATTCCCTATTCTCGCGCGGATCGCCTGGCCTATACAATTGCAAAGCTGCACAGCTGGCGGCCGCCTAATCAAGCCGGCATCGGCTAGATCACGCGTCACGATTACCCAGCGCCCGCTGCGCCGCCTTACCAGCCAGCCAAACGCTGGCGACGGTGGCCAGCAGGCCGCCTATGCGCAGAGCCCAGGTGCCGGCATCGGCCTCGCCAGAGAGCACTTCGCCGAAGCGGGCCACATCGCCGGCCAGGGCGCCCAGGCCGCAGAACAGAATCGTGCCGGGCAGAATTCCGATCAACCCAATGGAGTAGTCGCGCAGGCTCACCTCACTCAGCCCATAGGCGAAATTGAGCAGGGAGAAGGGAAAGGCCGGCGAGAGACGGGTGAGCAGCACCAGCTTCAGCCCCTCCCGGCTCACCGCCTGCTCGATCGCCAGCAGCTTCGGCACAACCGCCAGGCGCCGGCGGGCCCAATTGCGCAACCAGGTGCGACCGAGCAGGAAAGCGGCCTCGGCCCCCAGGCAGGCCCCTACAAACACGATCAAACTGCCCCACCAGGTGCCATACAGGGCGCCAGCCAGCATCGAAGCCCATACCCCTGGCAGCAGCAGGGTCACCCAGAGCGCGTAGAGCGGCACGAACGCCAGGGCACCGAGGGGGGAGCGCAGGGCGGGCAGCAGCAGGTCTAGCAGTGCCGATCCATCCATGAACGAACCGTAGCGGTGGGCAGAGCCAGCCCGGCGCCCCATAACCGGCCCAGGCGAGGACACATCCAACGATGACCATGCCCAGACCCACGGGTCGCAAGGGGGGCCGCGGACCCTGGCCGATGGTGGCGGCCCTGCTCGCCCTGGTGCTGCTTGCCGGCCTCGGCAGTCGCCTGTTGCAGCAACGTCAGCAGAAGCAGGTCGAAGCGCGGAAGGCCGTACCGCTGCTGCCCCGCCAGGTGTCCGCCCTGGGCCGGATCGAGCCCCGGGGCGGCATCAGCCAGGTGTCGGTGCCCAGTTCCCTGAGCAATGACCGGGTGCGGGAGATCCTGGTGAAGGAAGGCCAGCAGGTGCGTAAAGGCCAACCTCTGGCGGTGCTCGAAAGCATCGACACCCTGGAGAGCAGTGTGCTCAAATCCGAGGCGGAGATCCGCGTGGCCGAGAGCAAGCTGGCCGCCCAGGACAGCGTCATCGCCCGCTACAAGGCCGACCTGGGCCAGGCCAGTGCCGAGGCACGCCGGGCCGAGCAACTGTTCGCCGCAGGGGCCACCAGCGCCAACCGGGTCGAAAAGCTGCAGGCTGACGAAAGCAGCGCCAAGGCCCAGCTGGCCGAAGCGATCGCCACCAAGGCAACCCTGGTGGAGGATCTGCGTTCCAGCAGGGCCTCCCTGGACAAGGACAAGACCTAACGGGCCAAGGCCACGGTGCTGGCGCCGTTCTCCGGCACCGTCTTCAAGGTGCATGCCCGCCCCGGCGACAAGGTTGGTGAGGATGGCCTGCTGGAAATGGGCGACAGCAGCCGCATGGGCGTGATCGCCGAGGTTTATCAGAGCGATCGGCCGATGATCGCCCTGGGTCAGAAGGCCAGCCTCAGTGCGGATGGTTTCAAGGGCCGCAAGGTGGAGGGCTAGGTGGTGGAGATTGCCCGGGAGGTCAGCCGTCAGACCGTGTTCAGTGGCCAGGCCGGCGAGAACCTGGACCGGCGAGTGCTGGAAGTGAAGATCGACCTTACCCCGCAGGAGTCGGCCCTCGCCAGCCATCTGAACTACCTGCAGGTCAATGTGCTGTTCGCCCCGCTGACCGCGGCCCAGCAGGCTGACCAGAAGGCGGCCCGGGATCGCGTCCTGAGTGGCGCGCCATGAACCCGTTCGCCGGGCTGCGCCGCACGCCCCTGGCCTGGCGGCAGACCAGCCATCGACCGATGCGGCTGCTGGCCGCGATCGCCGGTGTCAGCTTCGCCAACGTGCTGGTGTTCTTCCAGCTGGGTCTGGCGTGTGGCCTCTACGCCAGCCAGAAGCGGCCGCTGCAGCGCCTCAATGGCGAGCTGGTGATGGTGAGCCGCCGCTACACCAACCTGGGCGAACCGCTCAACCTGCCGCGCAGCCGCCTGTTCCAGGCCCTCGGGGTGCAAGGGGTGGAAGCGGAAACACCCCTGTACATCGGCAAGACCGACTGGCTGAACCGCGACAGTCGCGAGAAAAGCAGGCCCTGATTTTTGGTCTGGCGCCGGAGAATCCAGCCCTACGCATCCCCGAACTAGAGGCCGATCGCGGCAAGTTGCTGCGTCCCGATGGCCTGTTCTTCGACACCCTCTCCAAGAAGGCGGCCGGTCCAGTGGCCCAGGTGGTGGCCAAAGACGGCTACTACGACACCGAGCTGCGCGGCAAGCGGGCCGTGGTCAACGGCCTGTTCACCATGGGCCTCACATTCGCCGCCGACATCAACCTGCTGACGTCGGCCAGCAACTTCAAGACCTGGTTCCCCGATCAGAGCAATGACGACATCCAGCTCGGCGTGATCCAGCTGCAACCGGGCGTCAGCCGCGAACAGGTGCAGGCCACCCTGGCGAGCTTTCTCGATCCATCGGTCAGGGTGCTGACCCTCCAGCAGCTGGAGGCGGTGGAGGTGGACCACTGGCGCAACAACACCTCCTTCGGTCTGATCTTCAACCTGGGGGTGCTGGTGGGCCTGATCGTCGGCGGGATCATCGTCTACCAGATTCTCTATTCCGACGTCAGTGATCACCTGCCGGAATACGCCACGATGAAGGCGATGGGCTACAGCGATCGCTTCGTCGTCGGCATCATCGTGCAGGAATCGGTGCTGCTGGCTGCCCTGGCCTTCGTGCCCAGCCTGGTGCTATCGATCGGGCTCTATGCCGTGCTGGCCAACTCCACCTCGCTGCTGATCGCCATGACCGCCCAGCGAGCCGTTGCGGTGTTCGCCCTGACCCTGACGATGGCGGCCGGATCGGGCTGGCTGGCCACCGGCAAGCTGCGGCGGCTTGATCCCGCCGACATCTTCTGATGAGGCCGCTGGACGCTGCAGCCGGGCCACCCGATCACACCGGGCGCGAACTGCGGATCGAGGTGCAGCATCTGAACCACTGGTTCGGCGAGGGGGACACCGCCAAGCAGGTGCTCACCGACATCAACCTGAGCGTGTATGCCGGCGAGATCGTGATCCTCACCGGCCCCTCCGGCTCGGGCAAGACCACCCTGCTGACCATGCTCGGCGGCCTGCGGGACGCCCAGAGCGGCAGCCTGCGGGTGCTGGGTGAAGAGCTGCTGGAGGCCGACAACACCACCCTGACCCGGCTGCGGCGCCAGGCCGGCTTCATCTTCCAGGCCCACTATCTACTGCCCTGCCTGACGGCCCTGGAGAACGTGCGCTTCGGCCTGGAGGTCAGCCCCGTCTGGCCGGGCAAGGCCGGCTGGCGATGGATGACTGCGCCGCCGCCATGCTGGGCCACGTGGGACTGGGGGAACGTGTGCATTACTACCCCGAGAAACTCTCCGGCGGCCAAAAGCAGCGGGTGGCGATCGCCCGCGCCCTGGCCCCCAGCCCCCGATTGCTACTGGCCGATGAACCCACCGCAGCCCTCGACAAGACCTCCGGTCGTGATGTGGTCGACCTGTTCCGCCAGCTGGCCGACAGCCACGGCGCCACGATCGTGATGGTGACCCACGACAACAAGATCCTCGATATCGCTGACCGAGTGGTGAACCTGGAGGACGGCCGACTGGTGGCGAGCGCCTGAGCCCGAGGCTCAGCCCAAATCCCCCAGCCGTCTGCGGGCCAGGGCCGCCTGGGCTTCGGCTTCGGCCAGATTTGCCTTGCACTCCAGCACCACCTCAGGCGGGGCCTTATCTGCAAAGTTGGGATTGGCGAGGCGACCCGCCAGGCCATTGATCTCCCTATCGGCCTTGGCGATGTCCTTCTCCAGGCGGCCGCGCAGGGCGTCGAGATCCACCAGGCCCTCGATCGGCAAGAGCACCTGCAGCTCACCACTCACGCCGGCCAGGGCCTTGGCGGCCGGAGCAGCTTCGGCCTGCTCGGGGCTAAGCACCGCCACGGTCTCGGCTCGGGTGAGGGCCGTGATGTCGGGGTTGGCCTCCTGCAACAGGGCTGCCAGCTCAGCGCGGCCAGTCACAAACGACACCGGCGCGCTCTGGCTGGGCTTGAGCCCCGCCAAAGCCCGCAGGTTGCGCACCACCCGAATCGCCTCGATCAGCTCGGCAAACTGGGCCTCAAGCTGGTTGTCTAGAGCGGCCTGATCAAGCGCCGGCCAGCTCTGCAGGGCCAGAAAGCTGCTCTCTGGCTGTCCAGTGAGGCCGTGCCACAGCTCCTCACTCAGGTGCGGCATCAACGGATGCAGCATCACTAGCAACTCGCCAAGGACCTTGGCCAACACGGCGCGGGCGGTGCGCTGGTCGGCAAGGGCTGCTGGGCTCGGGTTTTCACCTGGGTTGAGCCGCCGCTTGATCAGCTCCACATACCAATCGCACACCTCATTCCAGGCGAACTCATAAAGCCCCTTGGCCGCCTCGCCCAGGCCGTAGTTGCCATAGCGCTCCGCCGTTTCGCGGTTCACCCGCGCCAGCCGCGACAGGATCCAGCGATCCGCCAGCTGCAGCGCCGCCGGATCCGGCTCGCCCAGCGAAGCGGGCGTCTCGCCCCCCAGGTTCATCAAGGCGAAGCGGGTGGCGTTCCAGAGCTTGTTGGCGAAGTTGCGCGAGGCCTCCACCGTGGCGGAGGTGTCGGACTTGCGGTCGTAGTCGAGGCGGATGTCCTGGCCGGCGCCGGCCACCTCGCGCACCAGGGCGAAGCGCAGGGCATCAGCGCCGTAGCGCTCGATCAGCAGCAGCGGGTCGATGCCATTGCCCGCCGATTTGCTCATCTTGCGGTTGTTCTCATCCCGCACCAGGCCATGGATGTAGACGTCCCGAAAAGGAATCCAGGCGGCTGAGGCGTCGCCTCGCGACTCCATCAGGGCGCCGGCCATCATCGTCATCCGGGCCACCCAGAAGAAGATGATGTCGAAGCCCGTCACCAGCACGCTGGTGGGATACCAACGGGCCAGATCGGCGGGCTCGGCTCCGTTCAGCTCGCCCGGCCAGCCCAGGGTGGAGAAGGGCCACAGGCCGCTGGAGAACCAGGTGTCGAGGGCGTCGGGGTCCTGCTCGAGCACCACAGGGTGGGCATGGCTGCCGCCGCTGAACTGGGCCTCGGCCTTGGTGCGCGCCTCCGCCTCATCTCTGGCCACCACGTAGGGCGTACTGTCCGTGATCTCTCCACCGGTCTCGCTCACCACGAACCAGGCAGGAATGCGGTGGCCCCACCACAGCTGGCGCGAGATGCACCAGTCGCGGATGTCGGTGAGCCAGTCGCGGTAGACCTTGGTCCAGCGCTCCGGCACGAAGCGCGGATCGGCGTTCTCCAGGGCCTCGCGGCAACGGGCCGCCAACGGCTCGGTGCGCACAAACCACTGGGTGGAGAGCAGTGGCTCCACCGGCACCTTGCCGCGATCGGAGAAGGGCACGCTGTGGCGGTAGTCCTCCACCTTCACCAGAAAGCCTTCGGCATCCATGGCGGCCACCACGGCCTTGCGGGCCTCGAAGCGATCGAGGCCCTGGAAGCGGCCGGCGGCTTCGTTCATCGAGCCATCCCTGGCCATCACCGTGATCAGCGGCAGGTTGTGGCGCTGGCCGATCGCGAAGTCGTTGGGGTCGTGGGCGGGGGTCACCTTCACGCAACCGGTGCCGAATTCGGCATCCACGTGGTCGTCGGCGACGATCGGGATCTGGCGGCCCACCAGCGGCAGGGCGAGGGTCTGCCCCACCAGCGCGGCGTAGCGTGGATCCTTGGGGTTCACGGCCACGGCCGTGTCGCCCAGCAGCGTTTCGGGGCGGGTGGTGGCCACCTCCAGGTGGGTGCAGCCATCAGCGGCGGCACCGGCCGTGAGCGGGTAGCGGAAGTGCCAGAGATGGCCATCCACCTCCTTCATCTCCACCTCCAGATCACTCACCGCCGAGCCGGAGGCGGGGCACCAGTTCACCAGGTACTCACCCCGATAGATCAGGCCCTGCTCATGCAGGCGGTTGAAGGCCTCGATCACCGCGGTGCTGCAGCCGGCATCGAGGGTGAACCGCTCGCGCTGCCAGTCCACCGAATAACCCAGGCGGCGCAGCTGGCCCACGATCGTGCCACCGCTCTCGGCCTTCCAGGCCCAGGCCTTCTCCAGGAACGCCTCACGGCCCAGATCTTCCTTGCGCTGGCCCTCGGCCTTGAGCTGCTTCTCGAGGATCGTCTGCACGGCGATCGAGGCGTGATCGGTGCCGGGGAGGCAGAGCACGTTTTTGCCCTGCAGGCGCTGGAAGCGAACGATCGTGTCGATCAGGGCCGTGTTGAAGGCGTGGCCCATATGCAGGCTGCCCGTCACGTTCGGCGGCGGGATCACGACGGAGAAGGGGTCACCCTCCGCCGCAGGATCTGGGTGAAAGGCGCCGCTGCTCTCCCAGGCCTGCTGCCAGCGGCTCTCGGTGCCGGCAGGGTCATAGGTCTTGGCCAGCGCCGCTTCAGCAGCTGCAGGGGCGGTCACGGCCTCGGTCACGGCGGCAGATGCAGGCAATCAGGCCATGCTCGCAAAGCGGGGCTGTGCCAGTGAGAATGGTCTGAGGTGTGACGGCCCTGAACCTGCCCCCAGCCGTGCTCCCGTTCTGCCGAGCCGGCCTTCTGCTGGCTGCCCTCAGCCTGGCGGGCTGCGGCCTCGGCTCGCGATTGCCGACGGTGACCTACATCGCAGCGGGCGCCAACACAGACCAGCGACTCGATGCCGAGATGCGCGAGGACTATCGGCAGCATCTGGGACTGCTACAGGACGCGTTCCGTCAGCTGTACCCGGGCACCACCTTTCAGCTGGGGCTCTACCCGGAAGATCAGATCATTCCTGCGATCGTGCGCCGAAGCAACGCCGGCCTGGATCCTGATCTTCTGTACATCAACGGCGACACCGCGCTGCAGCTGCTGCAGGCCGGACTGGTGGCCCCCTACCCCACTGATCCAGGCCTGGAGAAGCTGTTCCATCCGGAAACGCTGGCCCGTCTGCGCAACGCAGACGGGCAACTGGCGGGACTGCCGGTGCTGGTGCAGACCCAGATCAGCTGCTTCGACCGCCGCCAGCTGCCCGAGGCGCCCCGCACCCTGGAGGAGCTGCTTCGGATCAGCGCCGCCGGGAAAGCGATCGGGCTGACGGTGGATCCGGTGAATCTGCTCTGGACTGCCGGCAGCCTCGGCACCCTGCCGGCCCTGCAGCGGACCCTGAGAGGGCAGCCCCTCAGCCCCGCTGATCGGCAGGCGATCCAGCGCTGGTTGAGCTGGCTGCAGGCAGCGAACGTGCAGCAGCGGATCACCTTCTTCGCCAGCCAGCCCGAGGCCGATGCCGAGTTCCTCGCCGGCGGGGTGGCGTGGATTCCCTGCCGCAGTACGGCGCTTCCCATGCTGCGGCGACGGCTGGGGGCCAGGCTGGGGGTGGCGCCGCTGCCCGACGGCCCCGATCATCCAGCCAGTGCTGTGAACCGCCTGCGGGTGATGGCCCTTGGCCGACACTCCAGCGAGGCAGGTCGGCAGCGGGCCATCGCCTTCAGCCGTTTCAACGTCAATCCGCTCGCGCAGCGCACGCTGACGATCGGCTCACAGACGGTGCTGCCGGCCAACCGCTTCGTGAGCGTGCCGGTGCAGAGCTCGCAGGTGCTGGAGACGCTCAACACGGCCGCCGCCCAGGGGCTGGAGGCCAACCAGCTGGTGGCCTCCATGCACAGCACTGACCCGCGCATGCCGGAGCTGAAGGCCTTGATCACGCGGGTGGTGTTCAACGAGACCAGTGCCGCTGCCGGCAGCGACCGCCTCGTGCAGATCCTGCGGAGGACGCGATGAAGGAACTGCTCTTGGAGGTGCTCGGCTGGCTGGGCTATCTGGAGCGATTCCCCGTGCTCCTGCAGCTATTGATCAGCCTGGCGCTGCTGACGCTCAGCCGCCTGGCGCGACAGCGACGCTGGCTGGGCCGGCTGCCGTCCCTGGCCTACCCAGGCGTCGGCCTCAGCCTGCTCGCCCTCAGCTGTCTGCTGCTCTGGGCGATGGGGCAACCGCATGGCCTGGCGCTGCTGCTGGGTGAGCTGTGGCTGGGCTGGTTCGGGCTGAGCCTGCTGCACCGACTGCTCGTGGGCCGCCTGCCCACCACGACGCTGCATCAGCTGGAAAGCCGCCTGCTGCGGCCGGGCTACCTGCTGATGGCGACGCTCGTGCTGATCAGCGAACTGGACAACCTGCACGACGTGGCCGTGATTCCGCTGGGAACCCTTTTCGGGATCACGCTGAGCATCGAGAAAGCGTTTCTCGCGCTGCTGGTGTTCTATCTGGTTCTGGTGGGCTGCGGCCCGCCGGCGGCCGGACTGGCCTGGCTTCTCCAGCGGGCTGTGGGCATGAGTGATGGCAGCCGCAAGGCCACCGAACTGATGCTGCGCTACATCGTGGTGGGCCTGGGCCTGGTGGGCGTAGCCGCTCATCTGGGCGTGAACACCACCGCCCTGATCGCCGTGGCCGGAGGCCTGTCCGTGGGCCTCGGTTTCGGCGTCAAGGAGGTGTTCTCCAATTTCGTCAGCGGCCTGTGGCTGCTGTTCGAGGGCTCGGTGCGGCCGGGCGAAGTGCTGATGATTGACGGCGATCCCTGCGAGGTGCGCCGGCTGGGGCTGCGCGCCACCCTGCTCTGGCGCGACCGCGATAACGCCGAGCTGCTGATCCCCAACCAGACCTTCTTCACCGAGGCCACCACCACCTACACCGCCTCCGACCGCTTGCGGCGCAGTCAGGTGAACGTTGGGGCTGCGTACCGCCATGAGCCAGCCCGAGTGATCGAGCTGCTGGAGACCACGGCCCGCACCGTGCCGCACGTGCTCAGCGAGCCGGCTCCCAAAGCGTTGCTGCTCAGCTACGGCGATTACGCCATCAACTACGGCCTGCGCTTCTGGATCACCAATCCGATGAACAACGTGAGCATCTGCAGCGCCGTGAACCAGGCGATCTGGCAGGCCTTCCAGCAGCAGGGAATTGAGATCCCCTTCCCGCAGCAGGTGGAATATCAGATGGTCGGGCCACCGCAGACCCAGCAGCCGAACCTGGGCCCGCACTGAGGACACGCCCGCCGGCTCAGCCCCTGGCCAGCCGCTGCAGGTAGCTCTCGCGGCTGCCGGCGTTGATCCAGCCGGTGGCGATCGTCTTGCTATCGCTGTGGTTCACCCGGCCCCGGTGGATGTGCGAGGGGCCGGCGGGGAAGATCACGAGCTTGCCCCGCTCGGCGTCCTCGTGATGCCCCTGCCAGTGGAACTCGGTGCCGCCGTCGGGCAGGTCATGGCAGTAGAGGATCCAGGCCAGCACGCGATGCACCGGTTCGGTGGCCTCATCGCTGATGGTCCAGTCGCAGTGCCAGCGCTTGAAGCCTTCACCCGGGGCATAGCGCTGCAGGTTGAAGATCGGGTTCACGAACAGCTGCTGCTCCGGGCAGCAGTCGCGGAACAGCGGCCGCTCCTGCAGGTAGCGCTCCAGGCCGGCGCTCACCCCCCGCAGGATCACCTCCGCAAGAGCAAAGGCCTCGGGATCGGAGCGGTCGATCGCCACCAGGCTGATGTCGGTCGACACCTTGGCCGGCTCCGGCTCGGTGCCGGGTTCGCCAGGCTGGCTGGCCGCTTCGGGCCCGAAGGTCACACCGGGCCTCTGCAGGTCGACGCGGCGCTCGAAGAAGGCCAGCACGCCATCCGCAAGGGCCTCGAAGCCGGCGTTGCGGTAACGGGCGATCAACTCCATCAGGGCGCCTCCCGCTCGCGCCAGGGGATCGCCACCAGCGCCTCAAGGCTCTGCCAGCGGGAGCGATCGTCCACCACCCGCGCGCTCAGGCCCACCCGTTCGAGGGCCTGGGCAATCCGCTCGGGCTGCAGCACCGCCTCGCTGGCGCCCGTGGGCAGCACCAGCACCTGCTGCTCGGCCGGATCGGCCAGCAGCTGCAGCTCCAGATCCGCCAAGTCCCGCTCGAAGAACACACGGCGCATGCGGCCGGTGAGGGCCGGGCCGAGGGCGGCGGCGAAGGCCTCGAGACCCTGGCGATCGCCGCTGCAGCCGCAGTTGAGGGCCAGCCAGATCAGCAGCTTGGCCCAGCTCTCGGCACTCCACAGCGGCTCAAAGCTGGCACGGTTAGCGCGCACAAGCTCGGCAATGGCGAAGTCCACCAGGGTGCCCTGCAGGCTGGCCGGGTCAGGGGATGGTGTGGTCATGGCTTCCATCCTCCCCACCGGCCGGCAGACTGCAAGCAGCTGCGCCCGCCTCTGCGATGGCCCTGGACTTCAACGATCCCGATCTGGAGTTCTCCGATCTGGTCTACGCCTACCAGAGCTGGGTGATGGCGGTGATCAACGATGAAAAGCTGGGCGGCGACAAGCTGCTCACCGACGACATCGCCGAGGACGCCCTCAATGCGATGCGCTTCCTGCCCGGCGAGGTGACCGCCGCCATCGAAACCAGCCTGGCCCGCGTCTACGACGTGGATCCCGACGAGCTCAGCAGCCTGCTGTTCCCCGAGGACTGAGCCGGAGGATTGAGCCAGCGGCCAGCCCGGTGCCTCAGCAGCCCACTGATCAGCCGTATGTGCTCGGCACCCACGGCGAGGAGCTGGAGCGGCTGCGTTTCCAGCACGAGCTGTGGCGGCCCCTGGCCGAAGCGGCCTGGGATCGCGCTGGCCTAACAGCTGGCGAGCGGGTGCTCGACCTCGGGGCCGGCCCCGGTTTCGCGGCCCTTGATCTGGCGCGCCGCGTCGGGCCGACGGGGCAGGTGCTGGCCTTGGAGCACAGCCCCGCCTACGTGGCGGCCGGACGGCTGCTGGCGGTGGAGGCCGGCCTGACACATCTGGAGCTGCGTCAGCACGATCTGCTGCGGGATCCTCTGCCGCACGAAGGCTTCGATCTGGCCTGGATGCGCTGGGTGGCGATGTTCCTGGCGGATCTCGAGCCGCTGCTGACGCAGCTGCCCCTGGCACTGCGCCCTGGCGGCCGCCTGGTGCTGCACGAGTACGTGCAGTGGGACAGCTTCGGCCTGCACCCCCATGGAGCCGCGATCCATCGGTTCGGCCAGGCCGTGCAGCGCAGCTTCCGGCAGGCCGGCGGCGACCCGGATGTGAACCGGCGGCTGCCCTCGCTGCTGGCCGCACGCGGGTTCCGCATCGACGCCCTCGAGCCCCTGCCGGTGCTGGGCCGAGAAGGAAGCCTGGCGGCGCAATGGATGCAGCGGTTCGTGATGGTCTACGCCCATCAGCTTCAGGCGCAGGGCCTCTGGAGCGCTGCCGATCAAGCCGAAGCACTGGCGGAGATCGAGGCCGCCGCCGAAGACCCCGGCAGCTTCTGGATGGGACCCACAGTGCTGGAGCTGCGGGCGACACGATGGGCGCCCTGAGCGCTCGCCTGCCCGTGCCCTGGACCACCGCCGACATCCCCGATCAGAGCGGCCGCCTGGCCCTGATCACCGGCGCCAACAGCGGCCTCGGGCTCGAAACGGCCCGGGCGCTGATGGCCCGCGGCGCCACGGTTCTGATGGCCTGCCGCAGCCTGGAGCGGGCCGAGGCGGCGCAGCGACAGCTGGAGGGGGAGCGCGCCCAGCCAGCAGCCGGAGCCAGCCCCGGAGAACTGATGCCGCTCGCCCTCGATCTGGCGGATCTCGCCAGCGTGACCCAGGCCGCACAGGAGGTGACTGAACGCTGGGGCCGGCTCGATCTGCTGATCAACAACGCCGGCGTGATGGCGCCGCCACGCACCCTCAGCGCGCAGGGATTCGAGCTGCAGCTGGCCGTGAACCACCTCGGCCATTTCGCCCTCACCCAGCAGCTGTTGCCCCTGCTGGAGGGACGCCCCGGGGCGAGGGTGGTGCACGTGAGCTCCGGCGCCGCCTACTTCGGCCGCATCGCCTGGGGCGACCTGCAGGGCGAACGCCGTTACGACGCCTGGGCCGCCTACGGCAAGAGCAAGCTGGCCAACGTGATGACGGCACTGGAGCTTCAGCGACGGCTAAGCGCCGACGGCAGCACGGTGCAGTCGCTGGTGGCGCACCCGGGCCTGGCACGCACCAACCTGCAGCCCACCTCGGTGGCGGCGCGAGGGTCGCGGCTCGAGGCCCTGGCCTACCGGCTGATGGATCCGCTGTTTCAGAGCGCAGCCATGGGGGCCCTGCCGCAGCTCTATGCGGCCACCGCGCCGGAGGCAGACCCCCAGACCTTCCACGGGCCGGGGGGATTCGCCAATCTCAAGGGTCATCCAGGCGCCTGCCGGCTAGTGCCGGCAGCCCAGAACCCGGCCGACTGCCAGCGCCTCTGGCAGGTGAGTGCGGAACTCTGCGGCCGCTGAGGAGCGTGGGCTGGGAATGCTCAGGGCAACGGCACCTCCCAGCCCATGGCCAACACCCCCGAGCGGCCCAGACTGACCAGCGTCGGTGTGCAGCAACCGGACGAACGCGAGGACTGGCTCGCTGACCTGCGCGACTGGATCCGGCTCTGTCAGCACGGCCATGAACCGCGCGAGGCCTGGCAGCGGATCCGGCAGTCTCAGGCAACTCTCAGCTGAACTCCCTCTCGATCGCCAAGCCGAGGTGCATAGCGTGAATGCAAGCGAGAGGAGATCTGCCATGGCCCCCGACTGTTCCTTCGGCATCCGCGACTGGCGGTTTTCTCTGGTGCTCCACGGCAGCCGCGTCCAGCTGGAAGCCCATCACAAGGGTGAAATCATCAGCTGCTGGCTGACGCCGAACGAGAGCATCAACGAAGCAGCCCATCAGCTGCTGGCAAGACCGATGTGCTGCCTGATGGCGTAAAGCCTGCCGAAGAGTTGCAGGGGGCATGAAGTCAGTCGACGACACCCACAGGCAGCAAAGTCAACAACAACCGATCACCGAATCATTGGAGTAGCCAGACATCCCACGCCACTGGACTCGGCGACTGGCAACAACTGGAGCAAAGTGCCGGGAGGGTGCCATCACCCTTCAGGGCAGTCATGGTGTCGGCAGATCCTTCAGCGACCCTTGGACGTGGTGAGCTTCGCTGAGAACCTGATAAGGGCCGGCATGGGCGGTGCGCTGCTTCTGTCGGTTCCAGCCATGGGCTGATCTCCGGCAGCGATCACATGCGTCCTTGGAATGCTCTGGCCGGGTTTAATGACCCGGCGAGACGGCTCAGGCTGGCAGGGGACACGACAGCGGGCACAACAGCGACTCCGGCAGGCGCAGTGTGCGCCAGTCGCCGTTGGCGGCGGTGACCTCCACGCCGATCAGGCTCATCAGGGGGTCGATGTTCACCGCCTGCAGCCAGGCGATCGCTTCACTGAAGGCCTCATCAAGGCTGCTGTACAGACCATCCAGCTGCCGATGGGGCTCACAACAGCCGTCGATGAGTCGGTAATGGCGCCGGCAGTCCACCTGACCACGCCGACCAGCGAGGGGCAATCCCTGCATCGCGAACCCACATGGACGTCCAGCATGCCGCTGACGCAGCCGGTCGCGGGATTGCCCACAACTCTCGTAACGATCGCCCAGAGACGGCCACAGCACCCGGCTTGACGCTCGGCTGCGACAGGCTTTCGCGATGTCCGGTGCCGGTTTCGAACCAGCGACATCCTGCTTCCAAGGCGGAAAGGCACAGCCAAGACAAGCTCCAGTGCGGCGGGTCTTGAGGAGACGGGCGTTCAGCGAGTGAAATCTGCGTGAAGTGCCACCACTCCTTTCGCGCTGTGTAGAGCTGAAGAGTGGTGCAGCGGTCGATCACAAACTGCTCATCGGCCGAACCTCGCTGAGGACGCAGCCAGCTGCCCGAGCTGGCGTACGTGGGCTTGCGGTTGATCATCAGGCTGGTCCAGCCAATTCCTCGCGAGGGGTCTTTGACCAAAAAAGCAGTTGGACAAGCCATGCAGCCTTGGCGGCAGGGGATGAAGGGGGGGCGGGGCCCCAGCGACCATGGCCGAGTGCTGTGGGCCGGCACCGAAGCTTCTCCTCGCTGGCCGGGTTAATGCGAGGGAGCACTGGAGGCGGCAGAGCGAGCAGCGCGGGCGGCTCAGCTGTGGTGCCTAGCCAGGTAGCAGACCCACGGCACGAGCCAACAAAATCAGATCCACATCAAAAGCAACCAAAAAGTGGATCATGACCAATATTTTGGATCGTTGCTTTATGGGTTCAACATTGGGAAAGAATGAGAACGTCACCACCGTGGATAGATAGAAATAGTCGATAAATGCTGGCCGCCAAGGCGGATCGAGAACCGTACTTCCTGTCGGCGGTACCCACCAAAATGCCTGCCGCTCCATCGTGGGCTTGGGGGGATCAAGGACCCAATACAAAAATGTAAAGAGTGCCAGCATGGCGGCCAACAGGAGTACGACCTGCATAAACAAAATTGTGCCAGCTATGCGGCTTTCGAGAAACCGAGCATTCACATTGATCAGGTCTGCAGCGAAGTTCAGAGAGAGCATCATCGCTAATGCGTTGCATTCTCGCCGCATGGCGATTTCACGCTGCGCGACTGCTGCTGCCGTGCAAAAAAGCAGAAGAATCCATGCGGCCAGATAAATCAACCAAACCAAGCTTTGGTTGAACTGCTGCAGGGGGGTGGGAGCACGTTCATGCAGGGCCAGGTTGATCCCACCCATGGCTGCCAGGGTGAAGACCAGTACCAACAGAAAGGGCAAGGCTTCACGGATCGGTCGATGCAGTCGAGATCCCATGCCGATCCGGGCAGAGAGCGGCATTTGGCCAGCGCGGGATTCCCCCATAGGGTCAGTCTTCATTGGGTGGCAGCCAGGATGCGGGCACCTGCCTAAACAGTTGCAACTCCTTTTGCAGATTAGGCTGATTTTGGAAGTACTACCATTACCAATAGATAACTGCAGGGAGAGACGAAGCCCCTGCTCAGGTCGGCCAACCACTGCGGGCGATCCAGCGCCATGAGCCCTGCGCGGAAATCTGCGTGAGGTCCTGGCAGGTGCCGACGGATTCGCAAGGGTCCTGGCGGACCTCACGCCATGAGACCTCGCAGCCGGAACCCAGACTCTGACTGGCTCAGAACCCAGATTCGGTTTGGCTTCTAGAGATGCCCGGTGCCGGTTTCGAACCAGCGACATCCTGCTTGTAAGGCAGGCGCTCTACCGCTGAGCTAACCGGGCGTTGAAGGCATTCTGCCGGGTTGCCGGTGCCGCAGCAGCCCGGCAGCAGCCACACTCAGGCGCAACGCTCCACCACATCGCCTGCGTCCGATGGCCTCCGGCCGCGCCCACGATCGCGCCACCTGGCTGCTGGCCCTGCCCTTCGGTCTGCTGTGGTGGCCCTGGCTGGGGCCCACCGGTGCCGGCGCCGGCGGCCTGGCCTTTCTGCTCGGCGGCCTCTGGCTGTCGCCAGACCTCGACACCCGCTCCAACCCCACCCGCCGCTGGGGCCCCCTGCGGCTCCTGTGGTGGCCCTACCGGCGGTTACTCCGCCATCGCTCGCTGCTCTCGCATTCGCCGCTGCTGGGCAGCACCGTCCGACTGCTCTACCTCGGTGCCCTGCTGCTGGGCCTCAGCTGGCTGGCCCAGCCGCTTGGTGCTCCGGCGCCCAGCACCCTGACCGGCCTGGCCGGGCATCTCTGGCTTCAGCATCGACCCCCGCTGATCGCGGCCCTGACGGGCGTGGAGGCGAGCGCCTGGCTGCACCTGATCCAGGACGGCGACCCGATGCCCCGCCTGCCGTGGCGGGAGAAGCGGCAACGACGCGGCAGAGTTCGCTGAATGCTGCAGGCACGCCAGGGATGATCCTGCTCGATTTCGAGGGCGACTACGGCCGTACGTACAACAGCAACATCCGCCACCTGATCCCGGCCTACGACGCGATCCTTGAGATCGGGGCCGCGGCGCTGGCCGCCCATGCTCCGCAAGCGCACGCGGCCCTGGTGGTGGGCCCGGGCAGCGGCACGGAACTGCCGGCGCTGCTGGCGGCCCTGCCAGATGCGCAGTTCACCCTGGTGGAGCCCAGTGCACAGATGCGTGGCTTCTGCGAAGCGCTGATTGCCGACATCGGCGCCGCAGACCGTGTCTGCTGGGGCCCTCCCCAGCTGGAGGACACCACCGCTCTGGCTCAGGGTCCCTTCGATGCGGTGATCAGCCACAACGTGCTGCACGTGCTGCCACCACCCCAGCAGCAACAGCTTCTCGATCGGATGGCCGCGCAGCTGGCCCACGGCGGACTGCTGGTTCTGAGCAGCTACAGCGAACCTGATCCGCAAACCATGGAGCCCTGGCTGGCGATCGCCCGCGCCCGCTTCCTGGCCGCGGGGATGGACCCGGCCATGATCGACGGGGTGATGGCCTCCCGCGGCAGCACGGTGTTTTCCTTGGATCAAGGACTACTGGAGAGCCGGCTGAACGCCGCTGGGCTGGAGCCCCCCAGCCTGCTGCTGCAGGCCCTCTGCAACCGACTCTGGTGTAGCCGGCGCCCCGCGCAGCAGCACCAGGGTGGCGGCACGGGTCCGATCCATTCCTGACCCTCGCCCCACCGAGCCATGGCCACGCCAGCCCCCACCACCTCAGCTGAGGCCCTCGACGCCCTCTCTGAGCTGATCGCAGTGGTGGCCCAGCTGCGCAACCCCCAGGGCGGCTGCCCCTGGGACCTGGAGCAGACGCACCAATCCCTGGTGCCCTATGTGCTCGAGGAAGCCCACGAGGTGGCTGATGCCATCCGCCACGGGGACGACGTTCACCTGGCCGAGGAGCTGGGCGACCTGCTGCTGCAGGTGGTGCTCCACGCCCGGATCGCCGAGGAGGACGGTCGCTTTGATCTGACCCAGATCGCTGCCGGGATCAGCGAGAAGCTCGTGCGCCGCCACCCGCACGTCTTCGCCGGTGCCGAGGCGGCCGACAGCGCTGCCGTGAAGGCCAGCTGGGAAGCGATCAAGGCGGCGGAAAAGGCGGCGGGGCAGGACGGCGCACCATCAGCAAGCCCCCTCAGCGACCGCCTGGCCGGCAAGGTGCGCGGCCAGCCCGCCCTGGCCGGCGCGATGACGATCTCGAAGAAGGCCGCCGCCGCCGGTTTCGAGTGGGACGACATCACGGGTGTGTGGGACAAGGTTCACGAAGAGCTCGATGAACTCAAGGAGGCCTTAGCCAGCGGCGACAAGGTGCATGCCCAGGAGGAACTGGGCGATGTGCTGTTCACCCTGGTGAACGTGGCCCGCTGGTGCGGCATCGATCCGGAAGCCGGCCTGGACGGCACCAACCGCCGCTTCCTCGATCGCTTCTCCCGGGTGGAAGCCGCCCTCGGCGGTGATCTGCAGGGCCGCAGCATCGGCGAGCTGGAAGACCTCTGGCGGCAGGCCAAGGCGGCGATCCGAGCCGAGGCCGCCAACTAACCCGGCTGAACGGTTGCAAAATTGCTACCGTTGATCCATGCGCATTGTGGTGGACACCAATGTGTTCGTGGGTGCCTGCCTCGGCTCCGTGTCTTGCGGTGGAGTGCTACGGGCCTGCATCGATGGCCGCGCGGTTCCCCTGATGGGAACCACCCTGCTAGCCGAGCTTGAGGATGTTCTCGGTCGCCAGCAGCTGTTTCAGCGAAGCCGCCTGAGTGCCGAAGAACGGAACGAATTACTGGACATCGTTCTAGCCCACTGCCAGTGGGTGCGCATCTTCTATGGCTGGCGCCCCAACCTCCCAGACGAAGGCGACAACCATCTGGTGGAGCTTGCGATTGCTGGTGGCGCTGCTGCCATCGTCACGCGCAACATCCGAGATCTTTCCCGCCCGGATCTGCTCTTCCCTGATCTCGCCAGCCTCAGCCCAGACCAGTTCCTCGCCCTGTTGCCATGAGCGCACTCACCGTCCGCCTGCCTGATGACAAGCACCAGCGGCTCAAGGCCCTTGCCCGCAGCCGCGGCACCACCCTGAACCGCCTGATCGATGAGATGACTACGCAGATGCTGGCCGAGCACGATGCCGAAACCCGGTTCCGCCTGCGCGCGGCCCGCGGCACCGGCCAAGAAGCACGCGGCCGGGCGCTGCTGGACAAGGCCAGCGAGCCCAGCAAACCCTGATCCTCCCGAACCCTGCCGGCAGCGCCCGCCAACATCCCCACCGCCTCAGCCCTCAGCGGGCTCGCCTCGCCCGCGCCGGTTGGCCTTGATGGCGCTGCGCTGCTTCTTGGCCGCCAGGCGCCGCTCCACCGAGCCGCGTGTGGGCCGGGTGGCCCGCCGCGGCGGTGGCGGCGGCTTCAGGGCCTCCTCCAGCAGCTCCACCAGACGCCGCTGGGCTGCTACGCGGTTCTGCCACTGGGAACGGTGCTCACTCGCGGCGATCACCACGCAACCCTCCACCAACCGCCCCTCAAGCCGCCGCAGGGCCCGGGCCCGCTGTTCAGGGCCCAAGGCGTCATTGCCGGCCAGATCGAACACCAGTTCCACGCGCGAGTCGGTGGTGTTCACGTTCTGGCCACCGGGACCCGAGGAACGCGAAAAACGCCAGCGCAGCTCCGCAGCCGGGATGCGCAGAGGCGCCCCGCCCGCCAGGGGCACCTGCAGATCCGCGATGGGCAAGGCGCCGGCCATGCAGGAAGTCTGCAGGTCGCGCGCCTGTCACCGGCGGCACATGGGCGATACGCAAATCTGGATGCAGGAACCCGCGCAACGATGGCCGACCCCAGCAGCCAACCCAGCCCCGGCTTGCCCCTCACCAGCCCCGGCTGGGTGGACGAGATCTTCGATGGCGTGCGCTACGGCCTGGCCGGGCGCGTGATCGCCGAAGAGCAATCGCCGTTCCAGCGCGTCACCATCATCGAGAGCGAGCGCTACGGCAAGGGCCTGCTGCTCGATGGCTGCTGGATGACGGCCGAACGCCAGGAGCGGCACTACCACGAGGCGATCGTGCACCCGGCCCTCTGCGGCGCCGCCAGCATCGAGCGGGTGCTGGTGATCGGCGGCGGCGATGGCGGCACCGCCCGCGAGTGCCTGCGCCACGCCGGTGTGCAGCACCTCGACATGGTGGAGATCGACGGCCTGGTGGTGCAGTGGAGCCAGGAGCACCTGCCGAGCATCGGCGGTGGCTGCTGGAGCGATCCCCGCTTCCACCTCACCGTGGGCGACGGCATCGCCTGGGCCGCCAACGCCCCTGACGCCAGCTACGACGTGGTGATCGTCGACGGCTCCGACCCCGCCGGCCCAGCCGAGGGCCTGTTCAACCGCGCCTTCTTCGAGCACTGCCGCCGCATCCTGCGGCCGGGCGGTGTGTTCGCCACCCAGAGCGAATCCCCCGAAGCCTTCCGCCAGGTGCACATCGACACGGTGAAGCTGATCCGTGAGGTCTTCGGCCACGCCGATCCGATGTACGGCTGGGTGCCCATGTACCCCAGCGGCTGGTGGAGCTGGACGTTCGCCGCCACGAACGGCCGTCGCTATCTGCAGCCGGATCCCGAGCGCGCCGCGGCCGTCGTCCGTGGCTCCGAGATCTGGAGTCCCCGCTGGCAGCGCGGCGCCTTCGACGCCATCCCCGCCGCCATCGAACGGGAGCTGGCTGATGTTTGACACCGACGGCGCCATCTACATGGGCAGCCAGCGCGACCCGGCAGGCTGCCGCGTGGGCCTGTTCGGCGTGCCCTACGACGGCACCACCTCCTTCCGCCCCGGCACCCGCTTCGGCCC
>JAIYAQ010000020.1 GCA_027488975.1 Cyanobium sp. E1_MAG_00006 | reverse complement strand
TGGTCTCGGCATGGAAGTGATGCACGAGCGCAATGCTCACAACTTCCCCCTCGACCTGGCCGCTGCAGAAGCCACCCCCGTGGCTCTGACCGCTCCTGCCATCGGCTGAGCGTCAGCTCCCATCGGTTGATTCACGGATCGACCACCTCGAGCCCCTGCGCAAGCAGGGGCTTTTTTGTGTGGGTGCGCGCTGGGGGTGCGCCCGCAATCGGTCTGAGCCTGCTCACTCCTCCATTGCCGCTGCCTGGCCGCGTCCTGGCCGCTGCCTGGCCACGTGCCGGTCGCTCCAGGAGTGGGACCACATCCGAACGGAATGTGGTCCCACATCACGGAGAGCCCTCGGCGGGAGCAACGCCCATGACGGTGGGAATGCTCAGGGGGTCGTTCGCTGCCATCACGCCATGGCTCGCCCGTTCCCTCGTCCCGCTCCGCATCCGCTGGAGCAGTCGGGCTTCCTGCTGCCCCTTGCCACCACAGGGGCCCTGGTGCTGCTGCTGAGCAGCCTCTCGCTGCAAACGGCCGTGCTGCAGAGCCGCCGGGTGCTGCTGCTGCAGGCCCAGCGGCAATCCCAGGAGGATCAGCTCACCTCAGCGGCCCACCGGCTGGGTGCCGAGCTCACTGGCCCCTATCGCTGCCTGCTGGCGGTGCCCTCTGATCAATGGCCGCAGGCGGCTACAGCTGGCTGCCCCGCCGGGGTGGATCCTGCAGGGCTGCTGGCACTGCTGCAGAGAGAGCACGGGGTGGCGCTGAGCCGCTGGCAACCGAGCCCAACGGGAGGCGAGCTGCAGTTGCAGCTGGGGGCGAACGGGCCCACCGCCAGCTGGGGCCTGTCCCTGGCACCAACCCCCTCGCTGCGGGAGCTGGGCTGATGCATCTCGTGGAAGTGATGGTGGCGGGAAGCGTGTTCCTCGGCGCCTCCTGCAGCTCCTTGCAGATCTGGGCCGCCTCGGGCAACAGCGCCCAGCAGTGGATCGAGCGCCGCCAGGCCCTGGAGCGCAGTGAGCAGGATCGCCTGCTGCTGGAGGCCCACTGGCGCCGCTCGCTCACGGCCGCGCTCGATTGCAACCAGGCGGCGGCCTCGATGGCCAGCCTGGCGCAGCAGGCCGCAGCCGACAGCACGCTGCAGCGATCGGTGCAGCTCAACCCCGATGGCCGCAGCCTCAGCCTGGAATGGCGCAGCGTTGGCAACAGCGTCAGCAACAGCGGCGGCAGCGGCTTCGAGCGCACGCGCCTGGTGGCACCGGCGGGGCTGGGGCTGTGCTCGCCCGCGGCGGAGGTGCCGGCATGAGCCGCGGATTCACGCTGCCGGAACTGCTGATCGCGGCGTCGGTGCTGGCGCTGCTGGCGGGGGCCTGCTTCGGCAGCGCCAACGAAACCCTGGCGCGCCAACGGGTGGAAGCCGCCAGCCGGCGGCTGGAGCAAGGCATCGAGGAGGCCCGTGCCAACGCGGAGCAACGCCGCTCCGCCTGCAGCCTGGCGCTGGCGGAGGAGGCCTGGTCGTCGCCCGCTGATGCGGCTCTGCCGTCCTGCCTGGCGGAGAGCACGCCACTGAGCGAAGGCGTCGCCGGCGACGACCGGCTGCAGCTGCGCCACAACCTGCCGGCCGAGCTGCGCTTCACCGCCAACGGGCTGCTGATCGATGGCGGCACCGTGGTGATCGGGGCCGCCGGCACCGCCCTGAAACGCTGCCTGGTGGTGGCCCTGCCCCTGGGGGTGGTGCGGATCGGCCGCTACGGCGGCAAGGAGGGCGATGCCCTGAGCAGCGCGGCCTGCCTGCCGGATCCGGGGCTGTGAACGCGATGGCCGCACCACGCCGCGATCAGGGCCTCACCTTGCTGGAACTGCTGCTGGCCCTGAGCCTGGGGCTGCTGCTGAGCAGCGCCATGATTCAGACGCTGCTGGCGGACAGTCGGGGTAGTACGCAACTCCTGCGGCAGCTGCGCCAACGGCAGCAACAGCAGCGGGTGCTGGCCCTGGTGCGCACGGAGCTGCTGCGCAGCGAGCGCATCAGCCTCACACCGGCCCAGGAGGCCCACGCCTGCGACCTCGCCGGACGCAGCCCGGTGCTGCACCTGAGCGGAGCCAGCGGATCCATCACCTACAGCGTGGGGGCTGCCCCCAGCGGCATCTGGCGCGGCGTGGTGCTGATGCGCTGCGGCCCGGCCTACGGCCTCGATGGCCGCGCCAACCCGACTGCGGCGGCGCAGAACCGGGTGCTGGTGGATGGGCTGGTGCCAGGGGCGGTGGTGAGATCGGGGACCTGCAGCCCAGGGCAGAACAGTACCAGCCAGGGATTCCGCGCCTGCATCGATCCGCAGGGCGGCCTGGTGCAGCTGCTGATCGCGCAGGTGGCCGGTGGCACTGCAACGAATCAGTCGGAGCTGCTGGCTGCCGCGCCGCGGCAGGGGGGAGCCGAACGGGAGTAGCACTCCAACAACCCATGAAGCCTGTGCTTGGCGGGCAGAGAGAGGCGCAGCACAATGGTGAAGAACGAGCCCACGCCCCACTTGGTTGCCTCATCTGCCCGAGTGCTCGTGGTCGACGATGATCCCGATCTGCGCGAGTTCCTCGGCAGTGAACTGGGCGTTGAGGGTTACAGCTGCGCGGCAGCTGGCAGCGGCCAGGAAGCGCTGGTGCAACTGCGGCGTGAACGCTTCGATCTGGTGCTGCTCGATTGGGGCCTGCCGGACTTCAGCGGCGTGGAAGTCTGTGAACGGCTGCGGGCCAGCAACATCACCACACCGGTGCTGATGCTCACCGCGCACGATGATGTGGCCGAACGCGTGATGGCCCTGGATGCCGGGGCAGACGACTACCTCACCAAACCCTTCTCGATCAATGAACTGCTGGCCCGGGTGCGGGCCCAGCTGCGCCGCAGCCAGCTCAGCCAGGGAGAAACCTCCCAGTTCGCTCTGGCCGATCTCAGCCTGGATCTGATGCGGCGGGAGGTGCGGCGTGGCGGGGCCCTGATCACCCTTTCGCAACGGGAGTTCGAACTGCTGGCCTTCCTGATCCGGCAACCTGAGAAGGTGCATCCGCGCCAGGAGATCCTGGAGGCGGTGTGGGGCAATCCCTTCATCGGCGACCCCAACCTGCTGGATGTGTATGTGGGCTACCTGCGGCGCAAGCTGGAGAAACCCGGCCTGCCGCGCCTGATCCACAACATGCGCGGTGTGGGTTTCAGCCTGCACCAGGGCCAACCGGTGAAGTGAGCTGCTGCAGCGGCAGACGCAGCTGAAAATCAGCTCCCCCGCCGGGCACGGCAGCCACAGACACCCAGCCGCCCATCGCTTCCATCAGTAGACGCACCACCGCCAGGCCCAGTCCACTGCCGCGGGTATCGCTCTGCACCGCGGCGGAGCCACGCACAAAGCGTTGAAAAATGACCGCCTGCTCCTCCCGCTGCACACCCGGGCCGCGATCGCGCACATGCCACACCACCTGGTTGGGAAAGGAGCAGAGCTCCAGTTGCACGGGGCCTGAGGAGTAGGCCAGGGCGTTCTCTACAAGGGCGGAGATGCACTGCAGCAGTCGCTCTGGATCCGCCTGGACGGGCACCGGGGGAAGCACGGCACCAGCTGGCAACAGCTGCAGGCGCTGGGGCGCCAAAGATCGCAAACGATCAAAGGCTTCCAGCATCAGGGCTTCCGGATCCACGGGCCGGCATTGCAGTTGCAGGCGATCAGCGTCCTGCCGGGCCAGATCCAGCAGATCGCGCACCAGGGTGGTCATGTGGCGCGCCTCTGCGTCGATCGAAGCCACAGCGCGGCGCTGGTCGTCGGCCAGGGGCTGACGCAGCAGGCTCTGGGCCTGGCCAGAGATGAGGGTGATCGGGGTGCGCAACTCATGGGCCACGCCGTCGGTGAAGGTGCGCTCGCGCTGCCAGGCTGCGGCGAGGCGCCGCTGCAGGGCCCGGAAGGATTCGGCGATTGGTTGCAACTCCTGGGGCTGCTCCTCAGGCGCAAGCGCCGGGCCGCGCATCCACTGCAGGCCGCTGATGCTCTGGAGGCGAGAACAGAGGGCCTCGATCGGGCGCACCAGGTCACGGCGCAGCACGGGCCGCAGCAGGGCGGCCGTGAACAGGCTGGCCATGCCCGCCGCTGCCAGCAGCAACAGCAGCAGGGTGCGCTGGCGGGCAATGGAACTGGTTACGTTCTGGCGCACCACCAGGGTGTGCCTGCCGCTCTGGGGCAGCAGCACGGGGACTCGACTCTGCATCCAGCTCTGACCACCGCTCTCCAGGAGCTGAGGCCCACTGAAAGGGGGCGGGGAACCGGGCTCCAACCAGGCGATGAGGCCGAAGGGCTCATAGCGCCATAGCTCGGCGCGGCCATCCTTACCGCTGGTGAGGCCATCCACCAGGCCTTCCACCAGCTGCTGATGGGCCTGCTGCCGCTCCAGCGCAGCCAGAATGCCTCCTACGCCGATTAACACCCCGTAGCCCGCCAGCACAGCAATAAGCGTGCTGCTCTGCAGGGTCATCCGTAGGGAGCGTGAGCGAAACGGTGGCACAGGCAAGCCGCTGGGACTAAGAACATTCTTGGCCACAGCTCAGCATGGCAGGGGGGACACACGCGAGGCGGACAGCGAAAGTATGTGAAGTGTCTGGCACAACGCCATGCAATCGACGCTCAAAACCCGCGTCCAGCTTGAGCTGCTCAAGAAGCTGCGCGACAAGAAAAACCCGCTCCAGAAAGGCTTCACCCTTGTGGAGCTGATGATCGTGGTTGCAGTGATCGGCATTCTCGCGGCTGTGGCGCTACCTCAGTACCTTGGGGCACGAAATGCCGCTGATGCAGGCGCCAAACTTGGCGAATTGATTGGCCTAACCAAAGAGTGCGGCACATTCAAGGCCTCGGGCGGTGTTGGAGTAGCTCCATCGATTAACGGAACAGCCTGCAGCTCAAGCGCCTCTCAATCCTTTTCGACGTCTTGGGGTGGAACCGTTTCAAACGTGCGCTGCTTGACTGTCACCAGCAGCGGAAGCCAGGCAACAATTAATGTTTCAGCAGAAGGGGCATTGTCCTGCACCATCGGATAACTCAACTCCGTTCAATCCACCCCTCAAATCAACCACTAACGCCAAGCTATGCTTGGCGTTTTTTTCGATATTACCCATGGACTCTGCTGAGCGGCTTCAAGTCCTGTTGAGCAGAATAAGCCTAGTCCATCCGAGGCTGGAAGAAACCAACGCGAGCGCACAGCATCTGATTAAAGAGATTCGGATCAACCTTTCTCGCAGCGTAGACAGCTCGAGAAACCCTCAACAAGAACAATTAAGCCCAACCGAGGTTGACCAGCTATTGAAGGATGCAGCTGAGCTAGCCAACTCGGATCATCTTGCCGAAGCAGAATTAACTCTAATCTGCCTATTGCTAAAGCAACAGCAGTGCAATCAGGCAATCGCCAAGCTCGCCGAGATCTATGAACTACAGTCCGAGTACAAACAGACTGTACTGCTAACCAAGAACATCCTCGCGCGCCAAGGCTACAACACAGAAGCCGCCTATCAACTTGCCTTTGCATTGCACAAGCTGGGAAATTCAGATGAGGCACTGGAATACATATTACCGTACTATATCTCAAGTCCCTCTCAGCGCGTTTCAAGGCTATGTGGCATTCTCTTAAAGGATCTAGGAAGACTTAGTGATGCAATTGACATACTAGAAAAGGCAGTCAAAAACGACTCAACAGATATCTACAGCGCGCGGGTACTATCCGAGATCTACGTTGAAGCCGGAGTTTACCAAAAAGCATTGGATATTCTTCATGCAGTCCCAAGCGAACTTTTCGATGCAACGAGCAAGCTTTACGAAGCCATCATCCCTCGATTCATGGGTGAGCTCAACAAATCAATCAAGCTTCACAATGAGCTGATTGCAAGAGATCAAAACGTAACAGAGGCCCTATGGGCTCAATGCTTCAATTATTCAATATCTGATTCAAGCCATTCCAGAGATCTACTCGCTGCAGCAAAGCAATACTGGAGCGCATTTAGACAAGCGGATCATAAACCCATAGAAACAACGCCCACCTCTCAACATTGCCACTTGGACAGACGCCCTCGCATTGGATTTCTAACATCAGACATAGGCGATCACGTGGTATCACGTTTTCTGACACCACTACTACGCTCCTACAACAGAGAAGCGCACGAGATCGTACTACTTAGCACATCTCGAAGATACGAAAGCAAGAGCATTGAGGTAGCAGCATATGCCGATAGCGCAATCGATCTTTCAAAGCTTTCATTGAGTGAGGCTCGCTCGAGCCTAGCGGACATGAAACTGGATATTATTATCGACACCAATGGCTTCACCAAAAACAGCGGTCTTCCAATACTTGCTGAACGCTGCGCGCCAACTCAATGTCACTATATAGGCTATCACGCAACCACTGGCTTGGATACGATTGACTACTTTTTAGGCGATGAGGTGACAACACCCGACTCTTTTCAATGGCAGTACATAGAGAAACTTGCGCAGATCCCCCGGCTTTGGCTGGCTTATGACTCAAAGATTGAATTCCCCCTTGCCATTGCCAAGACAGAAAGAAATAGCCCAGTCTTAGGGGCATTTTCCCAAATAACAAAAATCAACACAGCAACTCTTGAGTATTGGTCCGCCGCCATGCGGGCCGTACCACAATCGATCCTTGTGATCAAGGATCGAGGCGTCCAGTGCCAAACAAGCTGCAAACGAATCGCCGACACAATGGCGGCTAATGGAGTCAATCCTGATCGCATCTATTTCATCGCGCCTGTTGACACACACTTTGACCACTTGGATTCGTATAATGCGATTGACATAGCGCTTGATACCACCCCATGGAGTGGTGCAACCACTGCATATGAAGCACTCGGTATGGGGATTCCCTTGGTAGCCATATGCGGCAACACAACATCTAGCCGCATGAGCACATCAGTCGTGAGCGCTGCAGAAATGGCTCACCTTGTTACCAAGACACCCAAACAATTCGCAACTGCAGTCGCCGAGCTCTGCGAAGACTATCTGGTAATTCGGAAGAACAAGACTGATTCACAGAAGCAGGCAAGGGAGGGCATTCTTTTTGACGAAAGTCGTATATGTACTGATTTTTTCTCAACTATTAACTCTATCATACTCGGAAATATTTAAGATTCGGGGAGCCCCAAAATGCCGCATTTTGCACCAGCGCGACAGTAGAACCACATAAGTCATACTCAAGCGCCTACATCAACTGTGGCGGAGCAGACCAACTAGAGCATCAGCAGCTAGCCCTATCCTGCGAGCTGATTAATGCTGGTGTCATGACTCGCCGGTTGAAGATAACGATGCCCTCAAGGCCAGACCGCTGCGCCTGACCAGGGAAAGCCCAGCAGCAGTGGCGGCATATTAGGCACATTCACCACATCGAGGGGATGGGGCATCTGCGCCGGTCGCCGCTCACCACGGTTGGCCTCACGACGGTAAAACGTGAGCTCGATCACCTGAGGTACAGCGACTCCATAAAGGTCGACGCTGCCACAGCAATTGTTGGCATGGGCATGCACACAGTCGAACTGGCGTTGCAACTTGTGCAGAGTGGGCAGAAACAATGTATTTAGAAAACGACTGCTCTGCAATCCCGCCAGCCCATGCAGCTCTATAACCACAATGCGGAAGCGGCTAAGCACAGACTCCGAGCACCCCAGCAGGCTGCGATATTCCGAGCCCTCGATATCCATCTGCAGAAGCAGATCGCCAGCTTCTGCATGGTCGCTTCCCAGAACCCAATGGTCGAGCGATTGGGTTTCGGCACCATCAAACGAACCAAGCCATTTGCGGCTGAACCAGTGGGCGCCATCCCGTAGCTCGAGGTTCTCTCCCGTCACCGAGGCATCACAGAGATAGGAGGGGATGCCGAAGCGATCAGCCAGTTCTGCCTCAAAGGTAGACACATCCGCCACACCGGGGGAGAAACAGGCAGCCAGGCCCTGAAGATCATTGGGCAGGAGGTAAGCGCCATCGCCATCTCCACCGATGCGGATCAGCTCGCGGATACAACCTACCGGCACCATCAGTTGGATGGCGGCCAACACATCGGCCTCCAATGCCGGCGAGACCCAGGGCGAGAAGCTAAGGAGGTTGTCGATCGCCTGCTCCTGCTGCAGGAAGAAGGCGTAGGAGAGAGGCACCCGAATCGTCAGGTTTTCCGTCACATTTGACATCCAAACATCCTGCCGAATTTTAGGCATGTTCTTAATTCTCGCTGCAATCCGCGGTCCCTTTCGCCAGGATCTGCTGGAGTAGGCGATGTGCGCTCCTGCCCAACGCCCGTGCGCTTGCTTCAGTCAGGCCTCACCACCCTCTCCGGCCGCATGGCCCGCTGGGGGGTAGGGATCGTGTTGGCCTACAGCCTGGTGGCACTGCTAACGCCCCTGCTGATCCACGCCGGCCTGCTACCGGATGCCAACGCAGGTCTGGAGAACCCTATCTATGCAGCCCCCAGCTGGGGTCACTGGTGCGGCACCGACCGCCTCGGCCGTGATGTGTGTGTGCGCACCCTGGCCGGCAGTGGCGTGGCCCTGCAGGTGGTGTTGATCGCTCTGGTGGCCGCCCTGGTGGTGGGCGTGCCGCTCGGCATGGTGAGCGGCTACCTCGGCGGCTGGCTAGATCGCACCCTCGTGCTGCTGATGGACACGCTCTACACCCTGCCGGTGCTGCTGCTATCGGTGGTGCTGGCCTTCCTGCTGGGTAAGGGCCTGCCAAATGCCGCCGCTGCCCTGTGCGTGGTGTACATCCCCCAGTACTTCCGTGTGGTGCGTAACCAGACCGCCCAGGTGAAGGCCGAACTGTTCGTGGAGGCCGCCCGCTCCCTCGGCGCCGGCCCCCTCTGGGTGCTGCGCCGCTACCTGCTGCGCAACGTGATCACCTCCGTGCCAGTGCTGCTCACCCTCAACGCCGCCGATGCGGTGCTGGTGCTCGGCGGCCTCGGCTTCCTCGGCCTCGGCCTGCCTGAAACCATTCCCGAGTGGGGCAGCGACCTGCAGCAGGCCCTCACCGCCATTCCCACCGGCATCTGGTGGACCGCCCTGTTCCCCGGCGTGGCGATGTTCGTGCTGGTGCTCGGGCTCTCCTTCCTCGGCGAAGGCCTCGAGAGCTGGCTGAGCGGCAGCGGCACGGTGAGGCGCTCTCAGAGCTGAGGGCAACCCCACCCACTGCTCCGCAAGCGCGTGGAGCGGCAGGGCGCTGGCGCCCGCCCCAATGGGATAGGGGTTGGGCGCACGGCAGATCAGGCTCTGTTGTTCAACGCTTCCACTGGGAAGTTCGCCAGCCACCTGATGCAGGCGGCGTGCATCGCTGGCGCTGGGGAATTCGCTCCATTTGGCATCACCCAGCCAGAAACGGCCGCCCCTCTCCAGCACCAGATCCACCTCCTTGCTTCGGTCGCGCCAGAAATGCAGGCTGCCGGCCATGGCGGAAATCTCAAGCGAACAACGCACCTCAGCCACCACAAACGTTTCCCAGATGGCTCCGAGCAAGGGTGATCGGGCCAGTTCGTCCTGCGTGCTGATGCCCATCAACCAGCACAACAAGCCCGTATCGGCCCAGTAGAGCTTGGGGCTGCGGCTCAGTCGCTTGCCGGCGTTACCAAACCATGGCTCCAGCAGAAACACCAACCCGCTGCGTTCCAGCACCGAGAGCCATAGCCCCGCCGTGCTTGGTGCGATTCCCACATCACGCGCCAGTTCGGCCCGGTTGAGCAGTTGGCCCGATCGCAGGGCGCTGGCCCGCAGAAACCGCTCGAATTGCTGGAGATTGCCCACCTGCTGCAGATTGCGCAGATCCCGTTCCAGATAGGTGGCCACGTAGGAGCGGTGAAAGTCGCCGGCGTCGATCTCCGGGGAACGCCACAACTCAGGGAAGCCACCGCGCAGCAGGATCGCCGGGATCGACGCCGCCGCATCCACGCTCAGGATTTCCGCCAGGCTCAGACCTGCGAGGCTCACGATGGCCGCCCGACCGGCCAGGCTCTCGCTCACGCTCTGCATCAGCGCGAACGGTTGTGATCCTGTAAGCACGATCTCGCCGAAACGATCGCGCTGGCTGTCCACCACCACCTTCAGGTGGCGAAAGAGCCCCGGCGCGTATTGCACCTGATCAATCAGCAGCGGCAGCGGATGACGGGCCAGGAAACCAGCCGGGTCTTGCTCGGCACTGGCCGCCTCGCTCGGCAGATCGAGCGAGACGTAGTGGTGATCCGGAAACATGTGCCGACACAGCGCCGTCTTGCCGGTCTGCCGTGCCCCGGTGAGCACCACCACCGGCCGCGTCGCCGCCAGACGCCGCAGCCGGGCCTCGATCTGGCGCTGGATCCAGGCGGCCATCGACGGCAATCCCTCGCGTGCCCTGCGGCCATTATGCCGATGTGGTCATGCCAATCATTCGATGGGCTCGTACACCTGCAGCACGGGGCCGAGAGGCTGGTGCAGGGCTTACTGATGGGCGCTTGCGCTATCGAACGAGCTCGTCGCGCAGGCTGTTCACCAGTGGCAGATCAACGGGGCAGCCGTCGGCCCGCAGGGGCAGCAACAGCAGACCGTTACGCCTGCTGGCTGCCGGAGTAGCCGACGGCGCGGGCAGGGGCGTCGTCAAGGCCTGATTCACTCGGTTGCTGTTCACGCTGCCGATCGGCTGAGGGTGGTGCGCATCCGATGCAGAGCATCAAGCATCAAAACCCTAGTTAAGGTGTGCTCAGTAGCGCAGCTTCAACGTGCGCGGCAGCTGCTCGGTGATCTCCCCCTCTGCGCTGAGTTCGGGATAGGGGCGCCCCTGGCGTCGGCACCAGTCCGCCACCTGCGGGTAGGCCCACTCGAACAGGATGCGGCGATACGCCGGCTCGCCACCCGGCACCCCCTCGCCCGCCGTCGGCACCAGGCCCGCCAGCTCCCGCTGCCGCAGCGCCTCGAATAGCAGCGTGGCCGCCGCCACGCTCACATTCAGGCTCTGCACCATGCCCGTCATCGGGATGAACAGCGGCTGATCCACCAGATCCAGCGCCGCCTCGCTCATGCCCCACTTCTCGGCACCCATCAAGAACGCGGTCGGGCCGGTGAAATCGCATTGTCGATAGTCCACCGCATCCACGCTCAGATGAGTGCCGTAGAGGCGAAAGCCCTTGGCCTTGAGGCCCAGCAGACACTCCTCGATGCTCGGGTGCGGGTGCAGCGGCACCCACTTCTGGCTTCCCTTGGCCGTCTTGTTGAAGGTGCGCGGCCGGCCCGGCAGGCTCACCACATGGGCCTCCATCGCCCCCACCGCATCGCAGGTGCGCAGGATCGCCGAGAGGTTGTGGGGCTTGTCCACCGCCTCGAGCACCACCGTGAGATCACCCATGCGGCAATTCAGCACGCTTTGGAGCCGCTCGAAGCGGCGGGGCAGCAGGGGCATGGGGGCATCGCCGGCTCTGGGGCCATCGTCCTTGATGGGCTGCTGAACGGTCGTCCGCGGCCGGTGGCAGGTCCACAAGCTGGGCCGGTAGCGTTTGGCCATGACGCACGAAGCGGGCGCCGGCTTCGATCAGCGGGTGTGGCAGGCAGTGGCCCTGATCCCCGGCGGCCAGCTGGCCACCTACGGCCAGATCGCGGAGCTGATCGGTGCCTGGGGTTGCGCACGCCAGGTGGGCTGGGCCCTGCGGCGACTGCCGCTGCCCTCAGCCGTTCCCTGGCACCGCGTGGTGAACGCCCGCGGCTGCATCGCCATGACCCCCAGCCGCGAGGGCTCCGACTGGATCCAGCGCGAGCTGCTGCTCGCCGAAGGTATCCCTGTGGATCCAGCCGGCCGGCTGCCGCTGGCGCGTTACCGCTGGCGGCCAGGCGCTAGCTGTGGAGTAGCCATTGCCGATGTCGCCCCTTGAGCAGCACCCCCGTAAGCGCCTCGCAGCCGAGCTCCACCGGACTGGCGCCGCGGCGGGTGGCCTGGCAGGTGCTGCAGGCCGTGGCGGCAGGGGCCTACGCCGATGGGGCCCTGGAGCGGGAGCTGGGGCGCACGCCGCTCAGCTCGATCGATCGGGGCCTTGCCACCGAGCTGGCCTACGGCGCCATCCGCCAGCGGCGCCGGCTGGATGCCTGGCTCGATCAGCTGGGCAAGGTGCCGGCGGAACGTCAGCCGCCGAAGCTGCGCTGGCTGCTGCATCTGGGCCTCTATCAGCTGCTGCTCAGTGAGCGGGTGCCCGATTCCGCCGCCGTAAGCACCACGGTGGAGCTGGCCAAGCAGGGCGGCCTGGCCCGGCTGGCGCCGGTGGTGAACGGCCTGCTGCGGGCCTTCCTGCGGCGGCGCGAGGCCGGCGACCCGCTGCCGCTGCCCGCCGATCCGGCGGCGGCCCTGGCCCTGAACCACTCCCTGCCGGACTGGCTGGCCGCCGACCTGCTGCGCTGGCTGCCGGCCGAGCGTGCCGACGCCTTCGGCGCCGCCTGCAACACCCCGCCCAGCCTGGATCTGCGTGTGAACCGCCGGCGCGCCAGCCGCGAGCAGGTGCTGGCCGCGTTCAGCGCCGCCGGCCTGACGGCCTCCGCCATCGAGGGGTTGGACTGGGGCCTGGTGATCAGCGGCCGCAGCGGCGATCTGCGCCAGCTGCCCGGCTACGACGAGGGCCACTGGTGCGTGCAGGACCGCTCCGCTCAGCGCATCGTGCCCCTGCTCGCTCCCCAGCCCGGGGAGCGGGTGCTCGATGCCTGCGCCGCCCCCGGCGGCAAGAGCACTCACCTGGCCGAGGCCATGGACGATCAGGGGCTGGTGCTGGCCCTCGATCGCGGCGAGGCCCGCCTGCGCCGGGTGGAGCGCAACAGCGCGCGGCTGGGGCTCAGCAGCATCCGCACGCGCCACGGCGATGCGGCGGAGCTGGGCCGGGAGGCGCCGGAGCTGCTGGGCAGCTTCGATCGCATCCTGGTGGATGCCCCCTGCTCCGGTCTGGGCACCCTGGCCCGCCATGCGGATGCCCGCTGGCGCATGAATCCCGCATCCATCGACGAGCTGGTGACCCTGCAGCGCCAGCTGCTAGAGGGGCTGCTGCCACTGCTGCGGCCCGGCGGCCGGCTGGTGTACGCCACCTGCACGGTGCACCCACGCGAGAACGGTGAACTGATCGCTGCACTGCTGGCGGAGCACACCGCCTGGCAACGGCTCGAGCAGTGGCAGCTCTGGCCGGGTGAGCAGCAGGGTGGCGGCGATGGCTTCTTCGCGGCCCTGCTGCAGGCGCCTCAGGGAGCCGGTGGCGGCGCCACGGGCGGCGGTGGAGCCAGCACCGGCGGGGGCGCGCTGGGCGCCGGAGCCGGCGCGGGAGCAGCGGGGGCCGCCGGCTGAGCGGCCGGTGCAGAAGGCGCAGGCGCGGCGGGTTCGGCGGGCGCCGGCGTTCCCTCGGGGATCACCCGCTCGGGAGCAGCTCCGGCAGGCGGACGCCAGCGGCCCTCGGCGGGCATCTCCGGCGCCGCCGTGGGAGCATTGCCGGCCGTCTGACCGGGCCTGCGCGGCCGCAGCGCCTTGAGTGGATTGAAGCGGCCAGTGAGCACAGGCTTCGGCGGGAACGGCCGCACCGGCAGATCCTTGACGTTCGGCAGCATGTAGTCGGCCCAGGCCACCACCGCCACGGCGCTGGTGCTTTTGGTTTCGCGGTTGTTGTCGTAGCCCAGCCACAGACCGGTGGCGAGCTGCGGGATCCCGCCGATGAACCACAGATCGCGGCCCCCCTCCGAGGTACCGGTCTTGCCGGCCACCGGGCGTCCCGGCAGGGCGGCACCGCCGCCGGTGCCGCCGTTCACCACCTGCTGCAGCATCCACAGCATCGCGTCGGCGATGTCGCTGGGCACAGCGCGGCGGCCGCGATCGCCGTCGACGCGGCGGCTCCAGAGCAGCTCGCCGTTGGGGCCGAGGATCTCCTCGAACGGAGTGGGCGCCACATAGACGCCACGGTTGAACACGCCGGCATAGGCGGCGGTCATGTCGAGCACGGTCTGCTCGGTGGCACCCACCGCCAGGGGGTAGAAGCGGCCCAGCTCACGGCTGATGCCCAGGCTCTTGGCGGTGGCAATCACGCGATCGAAGCCCACCTGCTGCAGCAGAGCCACCGCCACGGTGTTCAACGAGTTCTGCAGGGCGCTCCACATCGGCACCGAGCCCACCGCCCGGCCGCCGAAGTTCTTGGGGCAGTAGCCGCCGAAGCAGCGGTTGGCGCCGTTGATCAGCGTCTCCGGCTTCATGCCCTCCTTGAGGGCCGCGAGATACACGAACAGCTTGAAGGTGGAGCCTGGCGAGCGCAGGGCCTGAGCGGCGCGGTTGAACTGGCTGGCGTTGAAGTCCTTGCCGCCCACCATCGCCCGCACCAGGCCGGTGCCCGGCTCGATCGAAACGATCGCCCCCTCCATGGCACCGGAGGTGTGGCGATTGATCGTGGCCTGGGCCTGCTCCTGCCAGGCCAGGTTGAGGCTGGTGCGAATGGTGAGGCCGCCCACCTCCAGATCCTCGGGACTGAGCACCCGCGGCAGCTCCTGCGCCACCCAACTGGTGAAGTAGGGGGCGCGACTCGTCCAATACTTCGGTTCCGCGGGCTTGAGCAGCAGGGGAGCGGCCGTGGCGCGGGCCAGTTGGCTGTCATCGATGAAGCCGGCCTCACGCATGCGCCGCAGCACGGTGGCGCGCCGTTCCAGCGCCAGATCAGGGTTCACCAGCGGTGAATACACCGACGGCGCCGGCGGCAGACCGGCGATCAGCGCCGCCTCCGGCAACGTCAGCTGATCGGGCGATTTGGAGAAGTAGATCCAGGCGGCATCGGCAACGCCGTAGGCACTGGATCCCAGATAAACAACGTTCAGGTACTGCTCAAGGATCTGCTGCTTGCGCAGCTGGCGCTCGAGCTTGCCGGCCAGCAGCACCTCGCTCAACTTGCGCAGGATCGTGCGGTCCTGGCTGAGGAACACCGTGCGAGCAAGCTGCTGGGTGATCGTGCTGGCACCCTCCTCCACCGAGCCCTGCTTGAGGTTGCGCACCATCGCCCGGGCGATGCCCACCGGGTCGATGCCGTCGTGTTGGTAGAAGCGGCGGTCCTCGGCGGCGATGAAGGCCCTCTGCACCAGTTGCGGCATCTGGCCGGCCTTCACCTTGTCGCGCGTGGCCGGCCCCAGCTTCTGAATCACCTGCCCATCGGCCGACAGCACCGTCACGGTGCCGGGGCGGTTGTAGCTATTGAGCCGACGCACATTCGGCAGCAGGCTGTCGACGCCCTGCACGACCAACGCCTGCCCGAGGGCCACCGCAAGGCCCGCTCCAGCGCCGACCAGGCCGGCGGTGAGCAGCTGGCGGCGCCGCCTCTGATTCACATCCCCACCAGGCCGCTGTGGCCGATCGCCAGGGCCGTCACGAGCATCCCCAGCACCAGGAAGGGTTGGGCGCTGGCCTGATACTTCACATCAAAGGCCACCGGATCACGCAGCAGCCAGATGTCCTGGAAGGTGATCTGGGGAATGATCAACAGCACCAGCAGCACCGCGGCGAAATGCTGGCCGATGGCGATCAGCACGGCAACCATCGCCATCTGAAAAACATCGATCATCCCGGCGCTGATCCAGCTGGCCCGCTCGATGCCGAACACCACCGGCAGGCTCTGCAGGCCCAGGGCGCGATCACCTTCCACGCTCTTGAAGTCGTTCACCACGGCGATGCCCAGGCCCGCCAGTGAATAGGCCAGGGTGAGCAGGGCGGTGGTCCAGGTGAGCTGGCCGAACAGGGCCTGCCCGGCCCACCAGGGAAGGGCGATGTAGCTGGCGCCGAGGGCGTAGTTGCCCAGCCAGCCGTTCTGCTTGAGCTTGAGCGGCGGGGCGGAATAGATGAAGCTCACGAAGGAGCCGCCCAGGGCCAGCAGGCACAGCACCGGCGTGCTGTGCCCGGCCCAGAGATCGAGGCCATAGGCCACGCCCAACCCCGCCAGCAGCAGGATCCAGATCTGCACCTTCACCTGCCAGAGCGGGATGGCGCCGGAGGGAATCGGCCGATAGGGCTCGTTGATCGCGTCGATCTCGCGGTCGTAGTAGTCGTTGATGGTCTGCGTGTAGCCGGCCAGCAGCGGGCCGCTCATCACCATGCAGGCGATCGAGGCGCCCACCTCAGGCAGCCGCCAGTGGAAGTTGCCGGACGCAGCAGCACCGCAGAGAACCCCCCAGATCAGAGGGATCCAGGTGACCGGCTTCATCAGCTGCAGCCGGATCTTCCAGATGCTGGAGGTGCCGCTGGCACCCTTCATGCCAAGCAGCTGCCGGGCTGCGGCGCCGCTGGCGGCCGTGGGATTCGGGCTATCGCTCACGCTGCGGTGATCTCGTCGTCGAAGAACCAGGTAGTGGTGCCGTTGCTGAGCTTCACCACCACGCCGATGCCCTTGCCGTCGGTCACCTTGAAGTCGGTCACGGTGGCGGAGGCGTCGGCCTGGAGGGCAGCCACCAGGTCGGCGGGGATGCGGTCGCGCACCCGGGTGACGCGCACCTTCGAGCCGATGGTGATGGCAGCCTGGGACATGGCCGGCGCAGCTAAAAGTGGCGCCAGATTAACCCCCGGGGCCCGGCGCCCCTTGCCCCGCCTCGCGCTGTTGCCGCCATGGTCGCCAAACGGATCATCCCCTGCCTCGATGTGGCCGATGGCCGGGTGGTGAAGGGGGTGAACTTCGTGGGCCTGCGCGATGCCGGCGATCCGGTGGAGCTGGCCTGCCGCTACAGCCGTTCCGGCGCCGATGAGCTCGTGTTCCTCGACATCGCCGCCTCCCATCAGGGCCGCGCCACGCTGGTGGATCTGGTGCGCCGCACCGCCGAGGCGGTGACGATCCCGTTCACGGTGGGCGGCGGCATCAGCAGCGTGGAGGGCATCACCGAGCTGCTGCGCGCCGGTGCCGACAAGGTGAGCCTCAACTCCTCGGCCGTGCGGGATGCGCAGCTGGTGGCCCGTGGCGCCGAGCGCTTCGGCTGCCAGTGCATCGTGGTGGCGATCGATGCCCGCCGCCGGCCCGGCGCCGAACCGGGCTGGGATGTGTACGTGAAGGGCGGCCGCGAGAACACCGGCCTTGATGCCGTGGCCTGGGCGCAACGGGTGGTTGACCTGGGGGCCGGCGAAATCCTGCTCACCTCGATGGACGGCGACGGCACCCAGGCGGGCTATGAGCTGGAGCTCACCCGAGCCGTGGCCGATGCGGTGGCGGTGCCGGTGATCGCCAGCGGCGGCGCCGGCTGCATCGATCACATCGCCGCCGCCCTCGACGGTGGGGCAAGCGGCGGCCATGCCTCGGCGGCACTGCTGGCCTCACTGCTGCACGACGGCGTGCTCACCGTGGAGGCGATCAAGACCGACCTGCTCGAGCGCGGCCTGAACGTTCGCCCGCTCGAAGCGGAGACCAGGGCGGGGGCCTCGAGCTGAGTCGCAGCCCCGCGCGGCAAGCCGTTACGTCCCGTTACAGTCTTCTCAGGTACCAGAATGTCCTGCCGTGACGGCGTTGCTGCAGTCCAACTCGACAGCGCTGGCGATTGCGCTCGTGCTGGCCGTGGTGGCGATGGTGGCCTGGGCACTGCAGCTGATGCAGGCCGCCTCCGAGCGGCGCGAATTCTCGCTGATGCTGGCCGGCTGCATGGTCTGCTCGGCTGCCGTTGGGCTGGCGGCGGTGATGGTGATTACCTTCACCAGCGCCGATCGCCTCGAAGCCCAGGGTTTCCTCAGCCGCTCCGCCGCTGGCGAGCTGGAGCTGGTGGGTGGAGGTGTCAGTCTCGATGCGATCTCCCTGCCCTGGGATGCCGCCAGCGAACCCCAAGCCTGATGCCGATGCGGTGCGCGCCCTGTTCGAGCGCGTCGCCCCCAGCTACGACCGCCTCAACGATCTGCTGAGCCTCGGCCTGCATCGGGTCTGGAAGCGGCAGGCCTGCGCCTGGCTGCAGCCCCGGCAAGGGCAGCGGCTGCTGGATCTCTGCTGCGGCACCGGCGATCTGGCCCTGCTGCTGGCGGAGCGGGTGCGGCCCGGTGGGCTGGTGCTCGGCCTCGATGCCGCCGAGGCGCCCCTGGAGCTGGCGCGGCAACGGGCCCGCCTCCAGCCCTGGCTGCCGCTGGAATTTCGCCAGGGCGATGCCCTGGCCACCGGCCTGACGAAGGGCTGGGCTGATGCGGCCGTGATGGCCTACGGCCTGCGCAACCTGATGGATCCGGCGGCTGCCCTGGTGGAGCTGCGGCGCCTGCTGCGGCCGGGCGGCCGTGCCGCCGTTCTCGATTTCAACCGCCCAGCAGATCCAGCCGGCGCCACCGCCGGCTTCCAGCGCCTCTACCTGCGCCGCGTGGTGGTGCCCCTGGCCCGCCAGGCCGGGCTGGAACCCGAATACGCCTATCTCGAAGACAGCCTCAGCCGCTTCCCCACCGGAGCGGAACAGGAAGCGCTCGCCCTGGCCGCCGGCTTCAGCTCCGCCCGCCATCGCCTGCTGGCCGGCGGCCAGATGGGGCTGCTGCAGCTGCTGGCCTGAGCGGCCTGCCCACCGCCGTCGACAATGGCGGCACGACCCGGCCCGCCGCTCCGTGCACTTCCAGGACATCATCCAGACCCTGAACCGCTTCTGGGCGGAGCGCGGCTGCCTGATCCTCCAGCCCTACGACACCGAAAAGGGCGCCGGCACGATGAGCCCCCACACGGTGCTGCGGGCGATCGGGCCCGAACCCTGGGCCGTGGCCTACCCCGAACCCTGCCGCCGCCCCACCGACGGCCGCTACGGCGACAACCCCAACCGGGCCCAGCACTACTTCCAGTACCAGGTGCTGATCAAGCCCAGTCCGAATGCGATCCAGGAGACCTACCTGGCCTCGCTCGAGGCCCTCGGCATCCGCGCCCGCGACCACGACATCCGCTTCGTGGAGGACAACTGGGAATCGCCGACCCTGGGCGCCTGGGGCGTGGGCTGGGAGGTGTGGCTCGACGGCATGGAGGTGACCCAGTTCACCTACTTCCAGCAGTGCGGCGGCATCGACTGCAGGCCCGTGTCGATCGAGATCACCTACGGCCTCGAGCGGCTGGCGATGTATCTCCAGGACGTGGAGAGCATCTGGGATCTCAGCTGGGACGGCAACCGCTCCTACGGCGACATCTGGCTGCCGTTTGAGAAGGGCCAGTGCACCTACAACTTCGAGGCCTCCAACCCGGAGCGGCTCAAGCAGCTGTTCGCCCTCTACGAGGCCGAGGCCGCGGATCTGGTGACCGCGAAGCTGCCCGCACCAGCGCTCGACTTCGTGCTCAAGTGCAGCCACACCTTCAACCTGCTGGAGGCCCGCGGCGTGATCTCGGTGACCGAGCGCACCGCCACCATCGGCCGCATCCGCCATCTGGCCCGCCAGGTGGCCGAGGCCTGGCTGGCGGAGCGCGAGGCCCTCGGCTTCCCGCTGCTCAGCAAGGACCCGGCCTGACGCCATCAGGGCGGTGGCGGCACCGGCACGGCCGGGCCATTGAGGGTGTTGCTGCACAGATCCAGCAGGATCCGCTGCCCCACCGACCCCGGCAGGGGAGCCTCCCAGGGCTGCCAGCTTCCGTCGATGCGCCAGGTCTGGCGCAGGCTTTCGCACTGCACCGCCACCGCCGTGGCTGACGCGCCGCGCAGACCCAGATCCGCCGCCGCCGGTTTCAACAGGGTGATACGTACTCCGCCGGCATGCAGCTTCCAGCCGGCCCAGTCCACCGCGGTGGCGTTGAACCATTTCCAGCGCACCAGGCCGGCCTGCTCCCGCAGGGCCAGCTCGGCCCGGTCGCGCCGCTCCGCCGCACTCAGCAGCAGGGCGGCAGCGGCATCCTGACTGCCGCCCGGAGGTGGCGGCGCGATCGACGCCCCGCCGGTGGCGGCACCGGCGGCCGAAGCTGCCCCCCGGGCGGATCCCGGCAGGAGCAGCACCTGACCCACCTGCAACAGTTCGGGTTTCTGAATGCCGTTGAGCCGGATCAGCGCTTCCAGGCTGACGCCATGGCGCTCCGCCAGTTGCTCGAGGGTGTCGCCCTCCGCCACCGTGATCCGCCGCGGCTGGCCCTGGGCCAGGGCTGAAGCGCCAACGAGCAGCGAGGCCAACAGTCCCAGCCACAGCAGGGCCTGCCGGCTGCGGATCAAGCGGAACGACTGCCGGAGCATGGCCGCGTGGCGTGCAGCCAAACGGTAGGGGAACCCTCAGGGGGTCGCTGCGGAACGGTGATGGCTGCACCTCTGCTGTCCCTGGTGTTGCTGGCCCTGGCCATCGGCGTGCTTCCCCTTGGCCTGCCGCTGCAGGCTGCCGCCCTGGCCGCTCTGCTGCTCACCAGCCTGCTGCTGCTGCGACGGAGCTGGTCAGCGGGGCGCTGCCTGGCCGTGGCCCTGGTGCTGCTGCTGGCCTGGGGTTGGGGGCTGCGGGGGCAACCGCAGCCTGGCCCGCAGGATCCCGTTCAGCGGATCCCGGCCACCGGCAGCGCCATAACCGGCAACACGGTCGTCGCGGAGCTGCGCGGGCAGCTGCTCAGCGATCCGCAGCCCGGCCAGCAGGGGCAGGGCTGCCGGGTGCTGCTGCAGCTGCAGAATGGCCGCAGCGAGCTGCTGTTCCCCAGCTGCCCTCCCCTGCGGCAGGGCTGGCGCCTTGCAGCCGAAGGCACGCTGCAGCGCCCCCAGCCGGCCCCCCATCCGCTGCTGCCGGGCTCAGCGGAGCGCCTGGCGCGCTCAGGCTGCTGGAGCCAGCTGAAGGTGGAGCACTGGCGGCTGCTCAGCCGCCCGGCCACCCCCATCGCCGACCTGCGCCGCCGCATGGCCACCGCCCTGCTGAGCGCGGGTGGACCGGATGCCGGCGGCGTTTTGGCGGCCCTGGTGCTCGGCAGCGCCGTGGTGCCGGTGCCGGCGGCCGTGCGCGAGGCCTTCCGCGCCGCCGGCCTCTCCCATGCCCTGGCCGCCAGCGGCTTCCACCTGACGGTGCTGCTGGGGGCCGTGATGGCCATCGGCCGCTTCGCCCCCCGGCCCGTGCGCTGGGGGCTGGCCCTTGGGGCGATGGCGCTGTTCCTGCTGCTGGCTGGGCCGCAGCCGTCGGTGGTGCGGGCTGTGGCCATGGGAGCCATGGCCTTCCTGGTGCAGGAGAGCGGCCGGCGCATCCGCCCCCTGGGGGTGCTGCTGCTGTGCGTGCTGCTGATGCTGCTGGCGGCCCCCGCCTGGCTGCTGGACGTGGGCTTTCAGCTGAGCGTGGCGGCCACGGCAGGGCTGCTGCTCAGCGCCGGTCCCATGGAGGCCTGGCTGGGCCGCTACCTGCCGGGCTGGGCCGCCGGCGCCATCGCCGTGCCCCTGGCCGCCTCCCTCTGGACCCTGCCGCTCCAGTTGCTGCACTTCGGCGCACTGCCGCTCTATGCGGTGCCGGCGAATCTGCTGGCGGCACCTCTGCTCACGCCGCTCACCCTTGGGGCCATGGGCATGGCCGTGGCGGCGGTGTCACTGCCAGCGCTGCTGCCGCCGCTGGCCTGGGCGCTGGTGCCGCTCACCCATCTGTTCATCGCCCTGGCCCGGGCGGCGGCGGCCCTGCCGCTCGCCCAGTGGCAGCTGGGCCGGATGCTGCCGCTGGCGGTGCTGCTGCTGAGCCTGGGGTTGCTGCCCTGGCTCCTGCCCCGGAGCGATAACGGCGGTGGCGACCGCCGCAGGCTGCTGCGGCCCTGCGGTGCCGCCCTGATGGCCGTGGTGCTGGTGCTGCACCTGGCGGGGCTGGCGGGGGATCAGCTGCTGCTGGTGCACAACGGCAGCCGCGATCTGCTGCTGGCGCGGCACGGCAGCCGCGGCGCCCTAATCAGCCGACGCGCCGACGGAGTCAGCTGCCGCCACGCGGCGCAGCTCGCCCTCGGCCTGGGAATTCAGCGCTACGACTGGATCCTGCTGCTGGACCCGGTGGCGGCGGAGCAACCCGGCTGCTGGAGCAGGCTCACCCCCACCCTGCTGGCCCAGCAGGACGGCAGCCCTCCCCTCAGCACCGGCCAGCGCCTGGCCAGCCCCGGCCTGGCGGTGACACCCCTGGCGGACGACAGCCAGGCGCTGCTGCTGCAGGCGGGCCGCCAGCGCTGGGCGCTGCTGCCCGATCGCCAGGCCTGGTGGAGCTGGAGCCGCAGCGGCCGCAACCCAGGCCCCGCCAGTGATCTGCATGGCCTCTGGCTGGGTTTCCGGCCCTCGGCAGCCGAGCGGCGACGGCTGCCGCCGCTACCGCCGGAACGGCTCTGGTGGCCAGCTGCCGGTTCAGGCAGCGGATGGCGGCTGGCCTGAGCCGGGAAGGCCGATCCCTAGAGTGCACCAGTCGCCTGGAGAGGTGGCTGAGTGGTCGAAAGCGAACGACTCGAAATCGTTTGAAGGGCAACCTTCCGTGGGTTCGAATCCCACCCTCTCCGTTTAGACAGGATCCGAAGGGATTCGAGGAAATCCCAAAACTGTTCCAGCGCAGTCGATCTGCCCTTTAGGCTTGTCCGGGTAGATCCGCTGAGAGCCCGCTACAGCCGCTGCGGATGACGGTATTTTTGACGGTATAGCCAGCCGGGTCCGGGTCTATACCGTCACCAGCCTGGCTGAACCGCCGACATCCCCTCCCGCGCCAGCGTTCCGGCGCTGTCCGCCATGCTCAGTGACAAGGCGATCCAGGCCCTACGGCCCGACCCGGACAGGCCGGGCACCAAGCACCACGACCGGGATGGCCTCTACCTCTGGGTGGCGCGCTCCGGCTCCAAGACCTGGCGCAAGGACTACCGCTGGCAGGGAGCACGCCGCACCTTCACCATTGGCGCCTACCCGGCTATGCGGCTCGCCGATGCCCGCAAGCAGGCCCTGGAGCTGAACACCTGGATCAAAACCGGGATCGATCCACGCACCCAGGCCCCAGGCCAGCAGCGCAAGCAGGTGCAGAACAGCCGCCGTCCGTTTGCCCAGATCGCTCAGGCCTGGTTTGAGCACCACAGCGCCAGCTGGAGCCCCCGCTATTGCAGAGATATGCGAGAGAAACTTGATCACTTCGTGATACCGGCACTGGGGCAACTGGATATCGAGGCGATCACTCGCAGCGACATTGAAACCCAGCTGCTCGCGCCCATCCTCGCCAGGGGTGCCCATGAACAGGCCCGCCGCTGCAACGACGTCACCCGTCGCGTGATCGAGCACGCGGTTGACCTCGAACTTCGACAGGACAACCCCGCCGTCAAAGCCCGCAAGGTCATCGCCGCCACGCGCGTCACCCACTACCACCGCATCAGCTGGGTGGAGCTGCCCGAGCTGCTGGAGGCCATCGAACGGTTCGAGCAACAGCGGCTGGCCGAGCGCAGCAGCCTCATCGCTTTGCGCCTGATGATGCTCACCCTGGTGCGGCCCAGTGAACTCCGGGAAGCCCGTTGGAGCGAAGTGGATACCGAGGGTCGTCAGTGGATCATTCCCGCTGAACGCATGAAGACCCGCGTTCGCCACATCGTGCCGCTCTCCTCGCAGGCGCGGTTGTTATTTGAGCTGCAGCGGCCGATCAGTGGCCACACCGATCTGGTCTTTCACACCCCCAATCACCGCGGCAATGGAGAACTGCGGGTGATGAGCAATGGCTGCCTCTCGATGCTGCTGCGGCGCATGGGCTTCCAGGGGCGGCAGACACCCCATGGTTTCAGGGGCTTCGGGCAGACCAACTGCATCGAGCAGCTCAAGATCCCCAGGGTGGTGACTGAAAAGCAGCTGGCCCATGCCGATGGCAACAGCGTCAGCCGGGCCTACGACTGGGCCGAATATCTCGAGGAGCGCTCCGACATGCTGCAGCGCTGGGCCGATCTGCTCGATCAGGTGGCCGTCGCTGCTGGTCTGGCGCCGGTCTCAGAGCTGAGCGCAGAGATGGCTGCTCAACCATCAGCGCTGCAGGCAGCCTGACGCTTGGAGGTGATCCAGGCCTCCAGCTCCTGCTGGGACCAGGCCACCGCCCGTGGGCCAATCACGATCTGCCTGGGGAACTCGCCTGTGGCGATCAGGCTGTAGATCGTGGTGCGTGAGAGGCCGACCCGGTGGATCACCTCCGGGAGCCGCAGCAGTCGATCGGTTGCGGATGTCATGGCTGATGGACTGGGTCTCAGGTGTGTGTCTTGGATTGGTTTGGTGCCTTTCAGTTGGTCTGGTGCAGCAACGCCACCACGGCCGGATCCCAGAGGATCTGCTGGCGGCGCTCTCCCCGACTGCAGAGCGGCAGGGCGACGCCCCAGTCACGGCCGGCTTCTGTGAGCTGCCATTCATCGTCCTCGTTGCGCTGCTGCAATCCGGCGGTAGCGAGCCGCTGGTTGGCGTGGCGGAGCGTTTCATCCAGTCGGTCTGCCAGCTGATCAGCCGTCATCCAGGCCACCGCTGCACGCTGCGAGACGCGTTGCTTCGGGTCAGCGGCGGCGGGACTGCTGTGGGCTTGGATCTCCTCCAGGACGCTGAGTAGGGCCTCGGCATGGGACACCCCGGTGAGGTGGATGATCTCGTCGGCCCCGCGCAGCACCTCTGCTGCGGTTTGCCTGCGGATCGCCTCGATGCTGCGTCGCGGCAGCTCTCCGTTGCCCTCGTGGCGGCGCTGCAGAGCGGGCAGCAGTTCGTGGGTGAGCCAGCGCCGCATCCGCGGTGCGCTGGGGTTGTTGCTGTTCAGCAGCCTGCGCAGAAGCGTGGATTCGTTGATCAGCGCCAGGGTGAAACCACCGGCGCCGGGACCCTCCTCCGAATGGAGGTAGTGCTCCTCCTCGTCTCGCCTATTCGCGATGGCCCAGACCATCGGGTTCTCCGCCAGCGCAGCGCAGGCATCGGCGACGACGATCCAGGCCTCGCCCTGCGGATCGGTGCTCACCCGGATGCGGTGCCCCTCGAACAGGTAGGGCACCAGAGCGGACGTGTTGCTCATGGCTGGGAAGGCGAGGGGACAGGGGCGTCATGCCGCGACGCGAACACTGCGGGGGTGAATCCCCCAGGGGTCGCGGCCAGTGGAGCCGGCACCGGGCCCGCCAGGACCAGCAGCAGCGTGCTCAGCTCAAGGGCCAGCACCAGCCACACCAGCCATTGCAGCTGCCGTAGGTCGCCATGTCGCACGGTGGTGGTGATGGGCCGGCGCGTGCGACAAAAGGCCGGCAACTGGGGTTGCGCCATGGGCCGCGGCGTGCGGCCCGGGTGTTGGGGGTGGGCCATCAGAACGGCACCTCCTCTCTGGAAAGCGCACCTTGTGGTGCGACATCGGCGAACTCATCGCCGTAGTCCTCCCCATCCGCCAGCGGGATCGCCTGCTGCTGGCGGACAGCAGCCTCATCAGCCTTGTAGGCCTGCTCCGCCGCTTCGATCCAGGCGGGGTCCGTGCCCTCGCGGATGCTCAGCGGGCCGTAGAAGCCGATCGTGACGTTGCGCGGCACCGCATCGGCCGCCGCCTGGTCTTCGATCTTGGGGCCCTTGGGGTTGCCGTCCTGGTCGTACTGCTGGGCCCAGCGGGTCTCCAGCACCAGCACATCCCCCACGTTCAGCCGGCCGCGACGGTGCTGACGGCGCGCCTCGATCCACTCGCCAAACCCCTTGGCCTTGAGGATCAGCCGCACCCGATCCCCTGGGGCCGGCACCCCGCCCTCATCACCGATGCGGGCCTCCATCGTCGTGCCCGGCATGGCGATCGCATGCACCACCATTTCCTGCTTGACCTTGGGCCGGCCCTGGCGGTCAGTGCCGTTGGGGATCGGCTCCATCGCGCCGCTGCTGAGGTTCTTGCGCAAGCGGTCGCGCTGCTCCGGGCGCACGATCGCCAGATAGCCCACCTCACCGAGGCGCTGCTGCCGGATCACCGGCGCCGCGATGCGGCTGCCGTCGTTGAGTTCAATCGCCATGGGACTTGCTGTTCAGGTTGGAAGAGGAAGAGGACAGGGGAAGCAGGGGCTCCAGGCCGGCACCCAGCCGCAACAGGTGATGGGCGGCACCGGAGAGAGACAGCTGGTGCTGGGCCGACAGCTGCCGCACCTGCCGGTAGACATCGCTGTGCACGCAGACGCACAGATAGTGACGGCCGTGCTGCGACCGCGGCTGGGGCCTGGCGTAGGCGCGGCGGCAGACACTCATGGCGTTCCCCCCGCCAGCTCGCGCTCGAACACGTCGATGAAGTCCTTGTGGCGCCGCTGGGTGATGCGGTCCTTGATCGTCCGCACCTCCCGGGGCACCTGGAAGTGGTGGCGGAACTCGATCGTGAAGCGCTTGCGCGCCTCCTGAGGCATCGCCCCGAGGAACTTGTGCAGGGTGGCGATCTCCTCGTCCGACAAGGGCTCCAGGCCCGGGTCGCTGGCTGCGGGGCCATCCGGAGCGCCGGTGTCCCACTCGTCGTCTGCGGCTTCGGGGTCGTCCGCAGTGGGGGCGGTGGCTGCTGAAGTTGCCGCGGCCTCAGCACCGGAAGCGGAAACCGAGGGCTGCGGTCGCACCTGATTCGGCTCGATAGTCCGAGGAGGTTTGCCCACAGGAATGCCCAGCAGGCCCGCCAACAGGGAAGCGGTGAGCGCATGCCAGACGGCACTGCCCTCCTGGGGCGCCTGAGCTTCGCTGAACTCCTCGGCGCCGCCGCGGTGCCGCAGGGTCACCCGCAGCACCTCGTGCTCCTCGTTGATCAGCTTCTGGGCGCTGAACGAGAAGCCCAGGGCAAAGGCCGGCGCCGCCGCCTGAACGACCTCCTGCATTGAGGTGTCGGCGATGGCGGCCATCTGGGACTGGAACTGGGCCAGGCCCTCGGCCCACTGGGCGCGGGCCTGCTCGCGGCTCTGCAACAAGGCCTGGTTGAGATCAAAGGCGGTGGTGGGACCTGGCGTCGGCTCCATCCGCCCGCAAGGGGTGGTGGTCATCGAAGGCACTGCGGGACCGGCGCCCGCTTGTCTCGGATATTAGCGGCTCGCTAATCTGAATCTGTAGCTT
>JAIYAQ010000027.1 GCA_027488975.1 Cyanobium sp. E1_MAG_00006 | reverse complement strand
GCTGGGCTGGCTGCCGGTGGGTGGCCGTTTCCCGGCCACCCTGGAACCGCCGGCGGGCAGCGGCTTCTACCTGCTCGACAGCCTCCTGAGCGCCAATGGCGCGCAGTTCTGGGGCGCCCTGCGCCATCTGGTGCTGCCCGCCGGCACCCTGGGGCTGCTGCTCAGCGGTGTGTTCGCCAATGCGCTGCGGCTGAACCTGCGCCGCGCCCTCGACTCCGACTATGTGGAGGCGGCCCGCAGCCGCGGCCTGAGCGAGCGGCGGGTGGTGCTGCGCCACGCCCTACCCAACGCCCTGCTGCCGGTGCTCACCATCACCGGCATCACCGTGGCCTCGTTGATCGGTGGCGCCCTGCTGATCGAAGTCACCTACAGCTGGCCAGGCATCGCCTTCCGCCTCCAGGAGGCGATCAGCCAGCGCGACTACCCGCTGGTGCAGGGGATCGTGGTGGTGGTGGCGGCCCTGGTGGTGGCGGTGAGCGTGCTGGTGGATCTGCTGGTGGCCCTGCTCGACCCGCGCATCCGCTTCTGATGGTCAGTTGACCGGCGGCTGCGGAAGCTCCGCCCGCCAGCGACGTGCTGCCGAGCGATCGAGCACATAGGCCCTCGCCCCCCCCAGCCGGCGCCGCTGCGGCGGCACACCGCCCAGCCGTGGCTGGTTGACCCTCTGCAGGAAATCGCTGCTCAGGCTGAGGATCAGGGCCTGCATGCGGCCGGGGTCCACCCCCACCAGCTCCTCCCCCAGCTGGAACAGCGCCTGGTTGCCCGGACGGATGCGCACCGGTGAGAAATGGCTGCCACCTTCCAGCAGCACCAGACGACTGTGGGGATGAGTCGCCGGCAGGAACAGGCGCAACTGCTCGTTCAGAGGAGGGGTGACCAGATCAAGACTGCCCCCCAGCAGCAGCACCGGCATCGGCAACTGCTGCACCCCCCGCTGGGGCCACAGCAGGCTGCCGAACCCATTGAGGCTCACCACGGCAGCTACGGGCTGGGCCAGCGGCTCAGGCGGCGGCAGTGGCACATGGGGCAGCTGGCACTGCAGCAACTGCGAGAGATTGGTGAGCGGCAGACCGTCGAGGGCGCGGTCGCAACGCCGCGCCAGGCCGGGCTCCGGCCGCAGCCCAGCCGCCAGCAGGCTGGTGAGGCCGCCGAGCGAATGACCCACCAGCACAACGGAGGAGCCGATCCGGGGCAGGGTGCCCTGGGCCACCGCTTCCACCACCGCCTGCAGATCCCGCAGCCGATCGCTGACGGATTCCGCGGCTGGTGGCGGACGGAGCCCCTCCAGCCAGGCGCGCATCGCCAGCTCATCGCTGCCGGGGTGCTCCAGCAACAGCACAGCCCAACCCCGTTCCCGCAGGGCGGAAGCCAGCCACTCCAGCTGGGAGGAACTGCCACCCAGGCCAGGGGAGAGCAGCAGCCAGGGGCCGCCGGGCCGCGGCAGGGTCGGCTGCCAGAGCTGCAGCTGCAACGGCTCCCTGCGGTAAGGCACCGTCAACTGCAGCCGTCGCGGCGGGTTGCTCTCCGGAGCCAGTCCGCCGACATTGCCGCCAGCGAGCACCACCCCGTCGGTGAGCGGCAGCAGCGGCGTTCCCTCAGGCAGCTGCAGCCGCCGCAGAGCCTGCAGCGACTGCCGCTGCAGCTCCAGTTGGCTCTGCCACCGCGCCGCCAGCTCCAGCACCCCATCGAGGTTGACGGTGAGGCGGCGGCTGGGCAGAGCCCGCAGCAGCTCAAGGGTGGTGACCTCCTCCTGACGGAGCAACAGATCGCTGAGGGTGGAGTACATCAGCGGGCCGGCGTTGCCCTTCTCGGTGCTGAAGAGGCCGCCCATGGAGGCCAGCATCCTCTGGCCAACCCAGCTCTGGAGCAGTTGCTGGGCCATGGAGCGATCGCGCACCAAGGGAGCCCGCAACAGCCTCAGCAGACCTTCGCGGTGATGGGGGGCCAGCAGATCAAACCAGGCCCCCAGATCCCCCCGGGGCCTGGTGGGGTCCTTGCTCCAGGCCTGCAGCTCCTCCAGATCCAGCGGCAGCTGCAGGCCATCGAGCTGAATCTCCAGCAGCTCGGCCGCCCGGACCGGCGGCAGCGGTAAGCCACCCAGAAGCAGCAAGCCGGCCAGCAGACTGCCCAGCAGACCGCCCAGTGAGCCTTGGCGGCGACGAGCACGGATTGGCAGCACCACCGACGCAGTCAACACCACCGACGCAGCTCAAGGGCCAGATCTGGTGGCTCCAGTTTCCCGCGCCGCTGCGGCAGCTGGCGATCATCCGCCTGGTGGCCAGCTTCGGGGCCGGGGGAATCCTCTATCTCACGCCGATGGTGTTCCATCAGGCGAACTTCACGGCCAGCGCAGTAGGGCTCGGCCTGGCGCTGGCGGCCCTGGCCGGCACGGTGGCACGCTTCGCCAGTGGCGCCCTGGTGGATCGGGGCTTCAGCTGCGGCCTACCGGTGCTGCTGGCAGGTCTGTGCGGTGCCTGTGGCGATGCTCTTCTGCTGGGGGCCCATCACCTGCCCGGCTACATCGCCGGACAGCTGTTGATCGGCGTGGCTGGAGGCCTGTACTGGCCTGCGGTGGAGCTGGCGGTGCCGCTCTGCGCCCCACCCGTTCCCTCCGCCCGCGGCTACGCGCTGGTGCGCAGCGCCGATGCGGCCGGTGTGGCCACAGGAACCCTGGCAGGAGCCGCTCTGGCCGGCCTCGGCCTGCTGCGCGGCATCTATCTGGTGGACATGGCCGCCGTGGCGGTTCTGGTGCTGCTGCTGCTGCGGCAGCCTCTGCCGGGGCCAACCCGCAGCAGCGGCCATGGGGAACGGGGCCTGGCGCTGGAGTTCTGGCTGCCGCCACTCCTGCCGCTGCTCAGCCTGTCGCTGGTGGCGACGGCGATCCCGGCACTCCTGCAGAGCGCCTTGCCTCTGGATCTCGTCCGTGGCGGCCTGGAAAGGGCCGCCCAGCCTGAGCACATGAGCGCCCTGCTGATCGGCGTTCAGCTGGGCTTGCTGCTGCTGCTCCAGTGGCCGGTGGGGCAGACCCTGGCTCGACGCCCCGTGGCAGTCGGTCTGGGTCTGAGCATGGCCTGCTTCACCCTTGGTGCTGGCCTGCTGGCCCTGTCCGCTCTTTCCCGGAGCGGCGTGTGGGTGGTGCTGCTGGCCCTTGTGCCGCTGGCCCTGGGAGAAGCCGCGTTCCTGCCCACGGCCACCGAAGCGGTGGTGGAACTCAGTCCACCGCGGCATGCAGGGCTGGCCATGGCCCTGTTCTCACAGTGCTTTGCGCTCAGCGCGTTTGCCTCACCCTTGCTGGCGGGGCTGCTGCTGGATGCCCAGGGTCATGGGGTGGTGCTGTGGACTCTGGTGGCCCTGATCTGCGCCGGCAGCCTGTGCCTGGTGCAACCGATTCACCGGCGGGCCAGACCCAGGCGCTGATCCGGACCTGATCAGGCCCTGAGCTCAGGCCGAGGCGCGCTGCTCTGGGGAGGGCTCGTTGCCACCGCCCTCGCTCAGCCGTGGCACCCAGGCCTCATGGGGCAGGGGTTCGGTGCCGTACTCCCAGTCGTCGTAGTCGGGATCGTTGCGAATCTGCTGATGCAGCTGCTTCTGGGCATCGAAGTCGTGGACGTGCTGGGCGTCGCCTGACTGGGTGGCGGACTGTTCGGAGGTCATGTCCATCGGTCGCTCTGGAGCCATTGTGATGGGTTGGCAGCGACCCATCGGTTGTCGCAGCCACCTGCAGACGGTGCACCGACCGTCGTCGCTCCCCTGTTCCTAGACGTTGAACAGAAACTCCATCACATCGCCCTCCTCCACCACATACTCCTTGCCTTCAGCACGCAGCCAGCCCTTGGTGCGGGCCTCGGCCAGGGAGCCGGCCTCGATCAACTGGCGGCAGCCGATGGTCTGGGCACGGATGAAACCGCGCTCGAAGTCGGTGTGGATGACACCGGCCGCCTGGGGGGCGGTCATGCCGGCCTTGATCGTCCAGGCGCGAGTCTCCTTCTCACCGGTGGTGAAGTAGGTGCGCAGCCCCAGCAGCGCGTAGGTGGCGCGGATCAGGCTCTGCAGACCGCCCTCTTCCACCCCCAGGCCGGCGAGGAACTCGGCACGATCCTCCTCCGGCAGCTCGATCAGCTCAGCCTCCACCTGCGCCGAGATGCGCACGGTGCCGGCACCCTCCGCCTGCGCCAGAACCGCCACCTCCTCGCAGTAGGCATTGCCTGCCGCCAGGTCGTCCTCACTCACATTGGTGGCGTAGATGATCGGCTTGGCGGTGAGCAGCCCGAGCGGCTTCACCATCGCGGCCTCCTCATCGCTGAGGCTCACGCTGCGGGCCGCACCGCCCTGCTCGAGCACCGCCTGGATGCGCTCGAGGGCCTCATCTTCGCTCTGGGCCTCCTTGCTGGTGCGCACCTGCTTCTTGAGGCGCTCGCGGCGCTTCTCCACCTGCGAGAGATCCGCCAGGCCCAGCTCCAGGTTGATCACCTCGGCATCGCGTGCCGGTCCCACCGATCCCGACACGTGAATCACATCGTCGTTCTCGAAGCAGCGCACCACGTGAACGATGGCGTCCACTTCGCGGATGTTGGCCAGGAACTTGTTGCCCAGACCCTCCCCCTGACTGGCCCCCTTCACCAGGCCAGCGATATCCACAAACTCCACACGGGTCGGAATGATCTCCTTGCTGCGGCTGAGATCCGAGAGCTGCTGCAGGCGCGGATCCGGCACCGAAACAACCCCGGAATTGGGCTCGATCGTGCAGAACGGATAGTTGGCCGCCTCGGCCTGGGCGTTGGCCACGAGGGCATTGAACAGGGTCGATTTGCCCACGTTGGGCAGACCCACGATTCCGGCTTTAAGCATCACAGAAATCTACGGGCCGCCGGGGCGGGCGCCCGGCCAGGAGCCACAGCAGACGGTGATCCGCCCCACACCAACCCACAGCCGCCAAGGCGACCAGTGAGACTAGGAGCAGCGCCGCTGTATTGCCATCAGCACCGTCATGCTTCAACCCGCCCCCCAGCGCCAGGGCCCCGGGCCAGCGGCTGGCGACGCGGCCGGCGCAGGGATCCCCACCCCCACAGCCCGTCGGCGCCGCTGGCTGCGGCGACGGCGCCTCTGGGCCGGCCTGCTGGCGGGCGCCCTGCTGATCGGCGGCGGCAGCGCCGTTCTCAACCAGCGCCGCAGTGCCACCCAGCAGCGCAACCTTGCCACGTACACCGTTCTGGCCCGCGAGGGCTCCCTCCCCGGGGTGATCACCGCCAGCGGCGAGCTGGGAGCATTCCGCAAGGTGAACGTGAGCCCCAAGCGCCAGGGAGTTCTCGAGGAGCTGTTCGTGGAGGAGGGCGATCGCGTCAGCACCGGCCAGCCAATCGCCCGGATGGACAGCGGTGACCTGAACGACCGCCTGCAGGAGCTGCAGGCCCAGCTGGATTCCGCCCAGGCCCAGCTGGCCCGCAGCCGCAGCGAGCTGCAGCGCAATGAGGGGCTCTACCGCCAGAGGGCGATCAGCCAGAACGACTACAACCGCATCCGCGCCGCCTATCTGGTGGATCGGGCAGCCGCACAGGCGGCCCAGCAACGGCTGGAGCAGCGCCGGATCGAGAGCGGCGAGCTCACGGTGCGCGCCCCCTTCGGCGGGGTGGTCACGGCCCGCTTCGCCGATCCGGGCGCCTATGTGACCCCCACCACCTCCGCCAGCGCCACCGCCGGCGCCAGCAGCTCCTCGATCGTGGAGCTCGCCCAGGGCCTTGAGGCCATCGCCAAGGTGCCCGAGAGCGATATCGGCCGCCTCCGGGTCGGCCAGAGCGCCAGCGTGCGGGTTGATGCCTTCCCAGATCGGCGCTTCGCCGCCCGGGTCCGCCAGATCGCACCGCGGGCTGAGAAGCTCAACAACGTCACCTCCTTCGAGGTGAAGCTGGAGCTGCTGCAGCCGCCACCGGAACTGCGGATCGGCATGACCGCCGACATCGACTTCAACACCGGCGCCCTGGCCTCACGCACCCTGGTTCCCACCGTCGCGGTGGTGACAGAGGACGGCCGCCCGGGCGTACTGCTGGTGGGCAAGGACAACCAGCCCACCTTCCACCCCGTGAGCTTGGGATCCAGCAGCGGGCGCGACACCCAGATCCTCGAGGGCGTTCGCCCAGGTGAACGCCTGTTCATCGACCTGCCACCCTGGGCCAAGAAGAAGCGCGGCGGGGACTGACGGTCTCCCGCAGGCACGGCCTCAGCCGTTGCCCGAACAGCTCGAGACAGCGCTCAGGCCGTCAGGAAGCGGCGGCTCGCCTCCACGATCCGCGCACTCGCCTGGCCGTCGCCGAAGGGATTGTGGGCGCGGGCCATGGCGTCATACGCCTCGGGGTTCTGCAGCAGCAGGGCCGATTCCCGCAGGATGTCGGCGCTGTCGGTGCCGATCAGCCGGGCGGTGCCGGCATCCACCGCCTCGGGACGCTCGGTGGTACGCCGCAGCACCAGCACCGGCTTGCCCAGGGCCGGGGCCTCCTCCTGCAGGCCACCGGAATCGGTGAGGATCAGCGTGGACGCCTTCATGGCAGCCACCAACCGGTCGTAGTCGAGCGGTTCGGTCAGGAACGCCCGCGGGTGGTCGCCGAGCAGGGCCTGCAGCGGCTCGCGCACCGTCGGGTTGCGGTGCAGCGGCAGCAGTAGGGCCGTGTCCGGGAAGCGCTCCAGCAGATCGAGGAAGCCGCGGCCGATGTCCTGCAGGCGATCCCCCCAGTTCTCACGCCGATGCACGGTGGCCAGGATCAGGCGATGGGTCGCCTGATCAAGACCCGGCAGTGCGAACGGCGCCGCCTTCTGGGCCATCAGCAGCAGCGCATCGATCACCGTGTTGCCGGTGACGAGGACCTCCCCCATCACCCCCGAGGCGCGGCAGTTGGCACCGGAACGCTCGGTGGGGGCGAAGTGCAGCAGAGCAAGCTGCGAGATCAGACGGCGGTTGGCCTCCTCCGGGAAGGGGTCAAAGAGGTCGTCGGTGCGCAGGCCGGCCTCCACGTGGCCAACGGGAATCTGCTCGTAGAAGGCGGCCAGGGCGGAGGCGAAGGCGGTGGTGGTGTCGCCCTGAACCAGCACCAGATCAGGGGGATACTCGGCGAACTCCTCCTTCAGCCCCTGCAGCGCCGCGCAGGTGACGTGGGTGAGGGTCTGCCGTGGGGCCATCAGAGCCAGATCCCGATCCGCCGACAGACCGAAGAGATCCATCACCTGGGCGACCATCTCGCGGTGCTGGCCGGTGAGCACCACCCGGGTGCGGAAGCCCTCCGCCTGCTGGAAGGCCTGGATCACCGGCGCCAGCTTGATGGCTTCGGGGCGCGTGCCGAGCACGATCGTGACGTGGTGGGATCTGCTCACGCGTTCGGGGGGCTGCTCAGTGCGGCCGGACTGGATCGTCGATCCTAGGCAGGGTGGCAGAAAGGCCCTGACAAGCAGGGCTTTTCCAGCGAAGCTGAGACAACGCTGAATACGCTGCGAACGTGAGCCCCGATTCGCCCTTTCCCACGAGCCTGTTCCCGCCGATGCCGGGCGCGCCGGCCGCGGAGCCGCTCACTCCTGTCGCGCCGGTGATGGCACCGTCCGGCACAGCGGCGGCGGCGATGGCGGCGGCCGGGATGACGCCCACCACCAGGCCCCACGACGGCGCCCTGAACGGACCGCAGCCCAGCAGCCTGGAGGCGATCGTCAAGATCGCCAACGACAACAACTTCTCGGACGTGCACTTGGGGGTGGGCGAGGAGCCCCGCTACCGGGCCCGGGGGGAGATGCTGCGCACCGGCTGGCCGATCACCGACCATGCCACCTTCCAGGGCTGGATGCGGGAGATGCTCAAGCCCGCACAGGTTTACGCCTTCATTCAGGACAAGGAATTCGACGGCTCGTTTGCCTTCCCGTTCGTGCGGGTTCGCATCAACCTGCTCGAATCGGTGCGCGGTGAAGCGATGGTGCTTCGCCTGATTCCCCAGAAGATCCTCACACTGGAGGATCTGAACCTGCCGCAGGTGCTCCCGGAGCTCTGCGCCCGGCCGAAGGGGCTGATCCTCGTGACCGGCCCGACCGGCTCGGGCAAGAGCACCACCCTGGCGGCGATGATCGACTGGATCAATTCGCACATGAAGCGCCACATCCTCACGATCGAGGACCCGGTGGAGTTCGTGCACGAAAGCCGTGAATCTCTGATCCGTCACCGCGAGGTGGGCCAGCACACCAAGGTGTTCCACAACGCCCTGCGCGCCTCCCTGCGGGAAGATCCCGATGTGATCCTGATCGGTGAGATCCGCGACCGCGAAACCCTGGCCACGGCGCTGGAGGCGTCGCAGACCGGCCACCTGGTGTTCGGCACCCTGCACACCAACTCCGCCATCAAAACGGTGGAACGGGTTCTGGGCATGTTCCCGCCCACGGAGCAGGATTCCGTTCGTCGGTCTGTGTCCGAAGCCCTGCTGGCTGTGATCGCCCAAGGGCTGATCAAGACCACCGATGGCAAGCGCACCGGCTATCACGACATCCTGATCAACACCGAAGCCTGCAAGGACTACATCCAGAGGGCCGAACTCGATGAGATCGAGGAGATCATGCGGCGCAGCAGATTCGACGGCATGCAGACCTCGAATCAGGCCCTGCAGGCGCTGGTGGAGGAGGGCCGGGTGGAGCCCGAGGATGCTCTGGCTCAGAGCCTCAAGCCGAGCGAACTGGCCATGACCCTGCGCGGCAAGGTCTGATGCCCTGGCTTAAGCCTTAGACGTGGCCGCTCAGCCGTGCGATCAGAAGCACCGTGAGGCCAACGGAAAGGCCGACCATCGCCATGCGGCCATTCCAGATCTCAGCCTGGGGCGTGAAGCCGCGCTTCCACTGATTCAGCTCCTCAGGACCGGCTTCAAGCACGGTCGAGTCGGACGCTTCGAGGGCAGCAGGAGCCAGGGCTTCATCGGAGCTTGGGTGAGCGGTGGCCATCGCAACTGCCGCTGAGTCTCAGTACCTTAAGGAGTTCAGAAGGCTGGTTGCTGCGCGTAGAGAACCGCAGCCTCCTCAAGTGCAAGCCGTGGCGTCACCGCGAGGCCGGTGCTGCTGACACCGCCGGCCTGCAGCCGCTGCTCCGCCGCCACACCGATCATGGCGGCGTTGTCGGTGCAGAAGGCCAGCGGCGCCGCCCGCCACTGCAGCCCCTGCTGACGGCAGACCCGCTCCAGGCAGCCGCGCAGACGCCGGTTGGCCGCCACACCCCCCACCAGCACAATCGTCGCCAGCCCCTGATCGCGGGCGCAACGGCAGGTGCGCTCCACCAGCACCTCCGCCACCACCTGCTCAAAGCTGGCGGCCACATCCGCCAGCGGGAACGGTGCTCCGCCAGCGGCCTCGTCGTTCCGCAGCTGCTGCACGAGGCGGAGCACCGCGGTCTTCAGGCCGCTGAAGCTGAAGTCGTAGGGATGGAAGCCCCCCTGCGGCAACGACACCCGCCCCTTGGGCAGGCGAAAGCGCGCCGGGTCCCCGTCTGCCGCCGCGGCCTCGATCGCCGGCCCACCGGGGTAACCCAGCTCCAGCAGGCGAGCCACCTTGTCGAAGGCTTCGCCGGCGGCATCGTCGCGACTGCGGGCCAGGCGCGTGTAGCGGCCGGGGCCATCGACGCGGATCATCTCGGTGTGGCCGCCGCTCACCAGCAACACGAGGTAAGGCCCCGGCGGCAGGGGGTCACCCAGCTGCACGGAACAGAGATGCCCTTCAAGGTGGTGAACCCCGAGGAAGGGCTTGCCATGCAGCCGCGCCAGGGTGCGGCCGGTGACCGAACCCACCAGCAGCGCCCCCACCAGGCCCGGGGCCACGGTGGCGGCGATCGCATCCAGATCGGCCAGGGCAACACCGCTATCGGCCAGCACCCGCTCGATCAACCCCGGCAGGGCCTCCACATGCCGCCGCGAGGCGATCTCCGGCACCACCCCTCCCCAGCGGGCGTGCTCCTCAACCTGTGAGGCCACGGCACTCGCCAGCACCCGCTGATCCCGCACCACCGCTGCCGCCGACTCGTCACAACTTGTTTCGAGGGCCAGCAGTGTCGGCATCAGCTCTGAAGGGCTCCCCTACTGTCCGCAAGTGACATCCTGCCGTGCAGCGGCTGCTCTGTGCAGCTGGGCAGCGGCAAAGCACAACCCAGCACGCCATCCAGCTCAGGACCCGATGCGCCGCCTTTTCGCCGTTCTGATTTCCGCCCTGCTGCTCTTCGGCTTCGCCCCTGTGGCCAAGGCCGACGTGGCTGGCCTGACCCCCTGCTCCGAGAGCGCCCGCTTCCAGCAGCGCGCCTCCGCTGCCGCCACGCCGCAGGCCAAGGCGCGCTTCGAGATGTACAGCCAGGCCGTGTGCGGCACTGATGGGCTGCCCCACCTGATCGTGGACGGTCGCCTCAGCCACGCCGGCGACTTCATCATTCCGGGCATCGCCTTCCTCTACATCGCCGGCTGCATTGGCTGGGCCGGCCGCAGCTACCTGATCGCCATCCGCGGCGATAAGGACGCCACCATGAAGGAGATCCAGATCGATCTGCCTCTCGCCTTCAAGAGCACCCTGGGCGCCGCCACCTGGCCGATTGCAGCCTTCGCCGAACTCACCGGCGGCAAGCTCACCGAGTCCGACAGCAAGGTGACCGTTTCACCCCGCTGATCACCGTCTCCCCAGTCCTCCTCACCAGGGTTTCCTCCGATGCAAAAGTTCCTCACCACCGCTCCGGTCTTTGCCGCGATCTGGTTCACGATCACCGCCGGCATCCTGATCGAGTTCAACCGCTTCTATCCCGATCTGCTCTTCCACCCGATGTGAGCTGAGCAGCTCATTGCATCAGCGGTCCCTCCGGGGGCCGTTTTTTATTGGAGCGGCTCAGACCAGCCCCATCAACTGCTCCAGCTCTGCCAGCGCCACCTGCAGATCGGCGTTGACCAGAACCGCATCAAATTCGGATTCCGCCGCCAGCTCAACACGGGCACGCTCAAGCCGGCGGCTGATGGCCTCCTCGCTGTCGGTGCCACGGCCGCGGATGCGGCGCTCCAGTTCCTCGAACGAAGGGGGCTTCAGGAAGATCTGAAAGCCGCTGGGAAAGCTGCGGCGCACCTGGCGGGCCCCCTCCAGCTCGATCTCCAGCAGCACCGGGCGCCCGGCCGCCAACTGCTGCTCCACGGGCTGACGGGGCGTGCCATAGCAATTGCCAGCGAACTCAGCCCACTCGAGCAATCCTCCGGCGGCCACGTCAGCATCGAACTGGGACCGGCTGCGGAAGAAGTAGTGCTGGCCATCCAGCTCACCATTGCGGGGAGCGCGGGTGGTGGCCGAGATCGAGAGCCAGATCTGCGGATGCCGCTGCAGCAGGGCCGCCACAAGGGTGCCCTTGCCGACACCGCTCGGACCGGTGATCAGGAACAGCCTGCCGGCGGAGGAGCCCTCCACTGCCATCACGGGAGCGAGCACGGCCCTGCAGAGTAGGAGCGCCGCCGCAGCCGATCCCGCCGCCATGGCTCCGCTGCCCCTCCAGGCGATGGACTTCACCAGCCTGAAGGCGGTGCTCTGGGAGCTGCGGCCGCAACTGCTGCCCAGCCGCTTCGAGAAGGCACGCCAGGCTGATGCCCACACCCTGCAGCTGGGATTCCGCAGCCTGGAGGGCCGCACCTGGCTCGAGCTGAGCTGGCTGGCAGAGGCGCCGCGGCTGCTGGCGATCGAGCCACCTCCCCGCGGTGGAGAGGGCAGCACCCTGGCCCAGCAGCTGCAGCACGGCCTCAGCGGCCTGGCCCTGGTGGGGTTGGAGCAGCCGGGCTGGGAGCGGGTTGTGGAGCTGCAATTCGCCCAACGCCCCGGTGAGGCGATTCAGCGCAGCCTGGTGGTGGAGCTGATGGGCCGCCGCAGCAATCTGTTCCTGCTCGATGCAGACCGCCGTGTGGTGGCGGCCGCCCGCCAGGTACGCGATCAGCAGTCGCGCCTGCGGCCGATCGGCACCGGCGATCGCTACAGCCCACCGCCGCCGCTGGCGGGCAGCCCACCCTGCCGCGACGAATCCTTCGCCCACTGGCGCCACCAGCTCAGCCTGCTGCCTCTTCCGCTGGGACGCGCCCTGGCAAGCGCCTATCAGGGCATCAGCCCAGCCCTGGCGCTGCAGCTGGCGGGACAGGAACGCCATGCCGCCGAGGAGCTGCTGGCCACACCGGTGAACGCGCTGAACGAGGCCGACTGGCAGCAGCTCTGGCAGCGCTGGCAGGCCTGGCTGACGGCCCTCAACGACGAACAGTTCCGCTTCCGCAGCGGCGGCGCCAGCGCCTACAGCTGCTGGGATCCCGAGGCGGCAGCCCCCACCGCCCCCCTGGTGATCAACCGCGCCCTGGCGGCCCATCACGGGGCGGTGCTGCTGGCGCGCAGCCTGCAGCGGCGCTGCAGCAACCTGGAGCAGCGGCTGCGCCAGGCCCTGGAGCGCGAACACGGCCAGCGGCTGGAGCAGCAGCAGCGGCTCGATCAAGTGGAGAGCAGCGACCAGCTGCAGCAACAGGCCGATGCCCTGCTCTGTCTGGCCAATCCCAGCCGCGAGCAGGTGGCCGAGGCCCAGGCCCTGTATCAGAGGGCCCGCAAGTTGCGCCGTTCCGTGCAGGCGATCACGCCGCGCCTGGCCCTGCACGACAGCCGCATCGAGCAGCTGGAGGCCAGCCTCACCTATCTGGAGCAGTGGGGCGAGGGCTCAGCCTCTGAGCCGGAGCGGCTCCTGCAGCTTCAGGCTCTGGAGCAGGAGAGCGAGGCCCTGCTGGCGGGCCGCCGGCAGCGCCGCCGCGGCAGCGAGGGATCAGTCTCCGGCGATGCACCTGTCCCCCTGGAGATCACCAGCCCCGATGGCCTGCGGCTGCAGGTGGGACGCAACCATCGCCAGAACGAGTGGATCAGCCTGCGTCAGGCCCGCCGCGGCGACCTGTGGTTCCACGCCCAGGAATGCCCGGGCAGCCATGTGGTGCTGAAAAGCTCCGAAGGCAGCGCCAGCGACCGCGACCTGCAGGCCGCCGCCGACCTGGCCGCCCATTTCAGCCGGGCCCGCGGCAACGGCCGCGTGCCGGTGCTGATGGTGCCCAGCGAAACCCTGCAGCGCATCCCCGGCACCGGCCCGGGCACAGTGCGTCATCGCGGCGGCGAGGTGCTCTGGGCGGAACCGTCCCGAGCCCAACACCTGTTGACACCCCCAGTGCATAGCCTCGGGCAGGACTCACAGCCATGAGCGAGCACGACACCCCGCCGACGGCGGAACCCGCCCTGACACCGCCCCCGCCGATCCGGGTGCCTCGCACCGCCACCGAGAGCTCAGTCGAATCCTCAGGCATCGAATCCGCAGGCACCGAATTCCCGGGCGAGGTGGAGATGACCCTGGTGGGCCATCTCGAGGAACTGCGGGCCCGCATCCTGCGCAGCCTGCTGGCGGTGGTGATCGGTGCGGCCGGCTGCCTGCTGCTGGTGAAGCCCCTGGTGCGGCTGCTGGAGGTGCCCGCCCACGGCATCCGCTTTCTGCAGCTGGCACCAGGGGAGTTCCTGTTCGTGTCGCTCAAGGTGGCGGGCTACGCCGGTCTCAGCCTGGCCCTGCCCTACGTGCTCTACGAAGGCCTGGCCTTCGTGCTGCCTGGCCTGACGCGGCGTGAGCGGCGGCTGGTGGCGCCCGCGGTGGCCGGTTCGGCGGTGCTGTTCCTGGCGGGGCTGGCCTTCGCCTGGTGGGCGCTGGTGCCGGCAGCCCTGAATTTTCTGGTGAGCTACGGAGCTGATGTGGTCGAACCGCTCTGGTCGATCGAGCGGTATCTGGACTTCGTGCTGCTGCTGATGGTGGCCACCGCCCTGGCCTTCCAGCTGCCGGTGCTGCAGCTGCTGCTGGCGACGCTTGGCCTGGTGCAGGCCAAGACAATGCTCAGCGCCTGGCGATTCGTTGTGGTGGCGGCCGCCCTGGCAGGAGCGGTGCTCACCCCCTCCACCGACCCGATCACGATGCTGCTGCTCACCGGCGCGATCACGGCCCTGTATCTGGTGGGCGTCGGCCTGGCGACCCTGGCTGGGCGGCCGGCAACCGGGACCTGAGCGGCCCTGAGCCCAGCGGCTCAGAGCAGGAACTCGCTGGCGCGTCCGGCGGGCAGCTCCAGCGGCAGGCTCATGGCGCGGCCGAGACGGGGCTTGTCGGGGGTGGTGCTGAGCCAGCGGCGCACCTGGTCCGCCACACCAAGCCCGTTGAGCGTCGCCACCAGCTCCTCGAGCCTGCTGGCATAGGTGGCCGCATCGAGCGGGAACGACTGCTGCTCGAGGTGGCCCCACATCACCTGCAGGTAGAGCCGTCCGCGGCGGCTGATCAGCTGAAGGTCGTAGGAGGCCTGCCAGCGCTGTCGCAGGATCCGCAGCACCTCGTCTGAGGCCAGGGGAGCATCGGGCGGCTCAGTCACATGCGAAGCCGATCGGGCGAACGCGCAACAGCATGTTGCAGCCTGCCCGCCCGGGGCTGACATCGCCAACAGGCGTGGCAGGGGCAAGGTTCATAATGGGCGCCACGTTGCTGTGGCCACAACGCCGCCCCGTATGACCCAGATTCCAGCGAGCGCCAGCGGTGATGTGCCCGGAATGGGTCGTCGGCAGTTCATGAACCTGCTGACCTTCGGCTCCGTCACCGGTGTGGCCCTGGGGGCCCTCTACCCGGTGGTGAACTACTTCATCCCCCCTCGGGCCGCCGGCGGCGGTGGCGGCACCACCGCCAAGGACGAGCTGGGCAATGCCGTCACCGCCAGCGGCTGGCTCTCGACCCACAAGGAGGGTGACCGCAGCCTGGTGCAGGGCCTCAAGGGCGATCCCACCTATCTGATCGTTGAGGGCAGCGACGCCATCGGCAGCTACGGCATCAACGCCATCTGCACCCACCTGGGCTGCGTGGTGCCCTGGAACGAAGGCGCCAACAAGTTCATGTGCCCCTGCCACGGCTCCCAGTACGACGCCACGGGCAAGGTGGTGCGCGGCCCCGCACCTCTCTCCCTGGCCCTGGCCCACGTCTCCGTGGACAGCGACAACGTGTTCCTCAGCCAGTGGACCGAAACCGATTTCCGCACCGGCGAGAAGCCCTGGTGGGGCTGATCTCCTTCCCGACCGCTCCCCTCCACTCGCCCCAACGCCCCATGCGTCGCCCCTTCTCCCTGCTGCTGAGCTCGCTGCTGGCCCTCGGCGCCCTGCTGTTCGCTCCCCAGGCCAGCTGGGCCTATCCCTTCTGGGCCCAGCAGAATTACGACTACCCGCGCGAAGCCACCGGCAAGCTGGCCTGCGCCAACTGCCACTTGGCCAAGAAAGCCACCCACGTGGAAGTGCCCCAGGCCGTCTTCCCTGATGAGGTGTTCAAGGTTGAGGTGGAGATCCCCTACGACACCAACGTGAAGCAGGTGGCCGGCGACGGCAGCGCCACCGGCCTGAACGTTGGCGCGATCGTGATGCTTCCCGATGGCTTCAAGCTGGCCCCGGCCGATCGCATCAGCGACGAGCTCAAGGAGGAAACCGGTGGCGTCTACGTCACCACCTGGAACGACGACAACCCGAACATCCTGCTGGTTGGTCCCCTGCCCGGTGATGACCACCAGAAGATCGTCTTCCCGATCCTCTCCCCCGATCCCGCCAGCGACAGCAGCATCCACTTCGGCAAGTACCAGCTGCACGTGGGCGGCAACCGCGGCCGCGGTCAGGTGTATCCGACCGGTGAGAAGAGCAACAACGGTGTCTTCAACGCCTCCGTGGCCGGCACTGTGGATGCGATCAACCCCGGCGACAACGGATCGTCGGTGGTGGTGATCAAGACCGCTGACGGCAGCAGCGTCAACGAGACCATCCCGGCTGGACCCACCGTGACCGCGCAGGTCGGTGATGCGGTGGCTGCCGGCGCCCCCCTGACCAACGACCCCAACGTCGGTGGTTTCGGTCAGCTCGATGCTGAGGTGGTTCTGCAGAACCCTGTCCGTATCTACGGCCTGCTCGCCTTCTTCGCCGCCGTTGCCTTGGCCCAGATCATGCTGGTGCTGAAGAAGAAGCAGTTCGAAAAAGTTCAGGCTGCCGAAGGCATCTGATGCCACTCGCGTTGTTCACCTCACCCGGGCCCTTGCTGTTTCAGCTGGGGCCTTTTTCGCTGCGTTGGTATGGCCTGCTGATCGCCGTTGCCGTGCTGCTGGGCCTGCTCCTGGCGACACGTCTGGGTCGACAGCGGGGCATCGAACCGGCCCTGATCGCCGACCTCCTGCCGATCCTGGTGTTGGCGGCCGTCGTCGGCGCACGCCTCTACTACGTGATCTTTGAGTGGCGGCAGTACCAGCTCAACTGGCTGGATGCGCTGGCGGTGTGGCGAGGCGGAATCGCCATCCACGGCGCCCTGATCGGCGGCACGATCGCGGTGATCCTCTACAGCCGATGGCGCCGAATCGCCTTCTGGAATCTGCTCGATGTGTTGGTGCCATCGGTGGCCCTGGGCCAGGCGATCGGCCGCTGGGGCAACTTCTTCAACTCCGAGGCGTTCGGACTGCCCACCGACCTGCCCTGGAAGCTGACCATCCCCTTCGCTAACAGGCCGGTGGAATTCCTCGACCAGACCACCTTCCATCCCACCTTCCTTTACGAATCCCTTTGGAATCTGGGCGTGGTGGCCCTATTGCTGCTGCTGTTCCGGCGTGCCAGCCAGGGGAAGCTCCAGCTGCCGGCGGGTGCCTTGAGCTGCTTGTATCTGATGAGCTACAGCATCGGCCGGCTCTGGATCGAGGGCCTGCGCATCGATCCGCTGTGCCTGGCGGGTACGCCACCCTTCTGTGAGGGCGGCCTGCGGATGGCCCAGCTAGTCAGCCTGGTTCTGATCGGTGTCGGCGGTCTTGGGCTGTACTGGCTCTACGGACGCCGTCTCCCCTTGCCAGATCCCAGCGGAGTTCAAGCGTGAGCACGGGCAAGGTCTCGATCGTCGGCGCCGGCCCCGGGGCTGTCGATCTGCTCACCATTCGGGCTCTGCGAACGATCGAGCAGGCGGAGGTGCTGATCTGGACGGATTCGCTGGTGAATCCCCAGCTGGCGGCCTTGGCACCGGCGGGCTGCGAGCGCATCCGCACCAGCACCCTCACCCTCGAGGAGCTGATGGCCCTGATGCTCGATCGCGCCCTGGCTGGCAAGCGGGTCGTGCGCCTGCATGACGGCGACACCTGCCTCTACAGCGCGCTGAACGAGCAGCTCTGCCGTCTGCTCGATGCCGATCTGGAGGTGGAGGTGGTGCCAGGTCTGAGCGCCTACCAGGCCACGGCCGCGGCCCTCCGGGCCGAGCTCACCATCCCCGGCCTTGTGCAGACGATCGTGCTCAGCCGGGCCGGCGGTCGCACCGGCGTTCCCGATGCCGAGTCCCTCGAGCGACTGGCCTCCCTGCAGGCGTCCCTCTGCCTCTATCTCAGTGCCCGTCATGTGGCCGAGGTGCAGGCGGAACTCCTGCAGCACTACCCCGCCGACACGCCGGTGGCCATCGGCTATCGCGTCAGCTGGCCCGACCAGTGGCTGGCCGTGGTGCCCCTGGCTGAGATCGCCCGCGTCAGCGAAGAGCGCCAACTGATCCGAACCACCCTCTATGTGGTGAGTCCAGCCCTGGCCGCCCCCGGCGAGGCACGCTCAAAGCTCTACTCCGCCAGCCACAACCACCTGTTCCGAGGGGGAGCCGGGCAGGTGATGGCTTAAAGTCCGTAGGCGCGGGCAACCGACGCAACCGGGCGATTAGCACAGCGGTAGCGCACTTCCTTCACACGGAAGGGGTCACTGGTTCGAATCCAGTATCGCCCATCTGACTTCATTCCAAAGCCTCAATCAACGCTGGAATCAACGGCGCCTTATTGTCTTTTGGCTCCGATCAGCGCCGCGCGATCGACGTCCAGCCGGATTGCCAGCGCACGCGTCGACGGCGGAGGTGCAGAAATGGGGTTGGTCGCGACCTGTTGGACTTTCAGGCCGATCCGGTCACAATGCCGCCAAACGCGGGATTGGCTGAACGACGTGAGCGCCTCTGATGCCTCGATGGACAGCGACACGCAACCGTCATCCGAGCCGAAGCAGGCCACCGTGCTGGAGAAGCTCGGTTCGGCCCTCAGAGACGCGCGCCAAAGCCGCGGGCTGGAACGGGCAGCCCTCGCCAGCAAGCTGCACATGGGCGAAGAACAGCTGACAGCCCTTGAGGAGGCTGATCTGGCTCGCCTGCCGGAACCTGTCTTCATCATTGCCCAGTCCCGACGGGTCGCCGCGGCCCTCGGGCTGGACATCGACCCCTTGCTGGCGCCGCTCAAGCAAGCCAGTGCGGGACAACCCCGCGCTGCCGGCACTGCCGCTCGATCAAGCAGCGGATCCGTGGCCTTGCCCTTGCCTGGCCCGCGGAACACTCCCGACGGCCTCCACGCCGGGCGTCTGCTCGGGGGGGCGGCCCTGGCTGCCGGCCTTGTTGCAGCCGCGTTGTGGGCCTGGCCCCAGCTGCAGCGCCAGCTGAACGGCCCGCTGAATAACCGGCCGCCCGCGAGCCCAACCGCTGCCGCCTCCGCTCCATCGAGAGCACCGGTGGGCAGCAAGCCCGGCGCTGCGGCTCCGGCCGGTGTGCTGGTGCTGCGCAGCAGCCAGCCCAGCTGGCTTGAGGTGCACGACAGCAGCCAGAAGGTGTTGTTCAAGGGCACCGTCCAGGGTGAGCGGAGCTTCCCGGTCGGCCAGGGGCTGAAGGTTCTGGCCGGCCGACCCGATCTGGTGCTGGTGAGTCTGGGGGGATCAAGCCCCCGGCCGCTGGGGCGGATCGATCAGATCCGCTGGCAGTCCTTCCCGGAAGAGGCCACCAAGCCCCAGCCAGGCGTTAGGTCAGCAACGCCAGCGGCTCCGGCTCCAGAACCTTGAGCCGCACGCCCATGGATTCCTCCACTGCCGCTTCACAGGCCTGAAGGCTCCAGCGCTCCAGGCTGAGATCCAGATCCTGAGCCATCGGCTCCAGGCGGATCGCGCAGAGGTTCTCCGGCTCACGGCGCACCTGAATGCCAGCCACCGTGGGCTGGGGACGGCGATCGAGGGCGACGGCGAGTCGCAGCAATAGGGCCATGGACGCCACGGTGCGCCGTTGGTCACGGCCGTCGATCAACTGCCAGGCCTCATGGCGCTTCTTGGGCAAGGAGCGACGGTGATAGCGCGCAATCGCCGCCACCATCAGGTGCTCGCTGTCGGAGTAGCCGAGCAGATCACCGTGGCGGATCAAATACCAGCTGTGTTTGTGATAAGCACCGATGTTGATGTGCTGGCCGCAGCTGTGCAGCATCGCGGCCGCCCAGAGCAGCTGGCGGCCGCTGCCGTCGTCGTTATGGAGCAGTCCCTGCGTCTGGCCGTAGAGGCTGAGGGCGTAGCCGGCCACTCGTTCCGCCCGCGCCTGGTCGACCCCATAGCGCTGCACCTGATGCAGCACCGTGCGCTGACGGATGCTGCTCTGGAACGCAAAGCGATCAACGATCAGATCGTTGCGCAGCATCCAGTCGACGATCAATCCCTCGCGCAAGGCCCGCTCACTGACCACCAGCTCGCGGGCCCCGAGCATGCCCATCGCCGTCTGCAGGATCAGGGCACCGGGCACGATGATCTCCGCGCGGCGCTCGTTCAGTCCGGGAATCGCGCGGCGCTGCTCAGGCGTCAGCGTCAGCAGCCTGTTCACCAGCTGATCGAGCCGCTGCCGTGACACGCGGTACCCCTGCATCCGCAGCGGCGGCCGTGGATCCTCAGCGGCGGCCATGGCCGCGATCGCCATCGCCGTACCACTTGTAGCCACCAGCACGGGCTGCTCTCCCGCCTCCACCCGCTGGCGCACCTTCAGGACCGCCGGCTCGAGGGCACCCTGAATGAAGGCCCGCAGGAACTCCACCCGCCGGGGAGGCAGCGGATCCTCGCGGATGAGATCCCGTTGCAGGCGCACGGCCCCGACGCGGGTGCTGGTTAAAGCGCGGGCGTCACGGCCATCGGCCAGCACCAGCTCGGTGGAGCCGCCGCCGATATCGAGAATCACGTGGGGCTGATCGCCGAAGGCCATGCCCGAGAGCACACCCAGATAGATCAGGCGGGCCTCCTCGGGGCCGCTCACCAGATCCACCTCCAGCCCCAGCTGCTCCTGGATCGCCTGCAGGAACTCGCGGCCGTTGGGGGCCTCACGCACGGCACTGGTGGCGGCCGTGACCACATCGCCCGGTTCCACACCGTGGCTGGCCGCTAGCTCCCGGCAGTGCCGCAGGGTGGTGAACGCCCTCTCGATCGCCTCGGCGCTGAGGTCACCCGTTTCCGGATCACGCTCCCCCAGCCGTGTGGTGGATTTCTCGGTGAGCAGCACCGAGAAGCTGCGCAGGGCTGGATCGACGGCCGCCACCAACAGGTGAATCGAGTTGGTGCCGATGTCGATGCCCGCCACCGGGCGGATCGCGGCAAAACCCTCAGGGCTGCTGAGCGGGGCGCTCGAACCAGCGATCGACTCGGTCACGCGTCCAGGCCGGCAGAGCTGCGCCACTTTCGCATCGTCGCGGCATGGCAGCCGCCTTAGGGTGCGCTCCACCTGAAAACAACCCTTGGCCGCTGCCCCCACGGGCCCGACCGCACCGCTGCCGGCCTGGCTAGCGCTGCTGCGCTGGGACAAGCCCAGCGGCCGGCTGATCCTGCTTATCCCCGCCGGCTGGAGCCTGTGGCTCCTGCCCAGTGCCCCACCGCAAGCCGCGCTGGTGGGCTGGATTGTGCTGGGGGGGCTGGCGGTGAGCGGCGCCGGCTGCATCGCCAACGACCTCTGGGATCGGCGCATCGATCCGCTGGTGGAGCGCACGCGTAGCCGCCCCCTGGCCAGCGGCCGCATCAGCGTCGCCAGCGCCGTTGCCCTGCTGGGGCTCTGTCTGCTGGCGGCCCTGGCGGTAGTGCTGTGGGGTCTGCCGCCCAACAGTCGTGGCCTGTGCCTGGCCCTGGCGATTGCCGCCCTGCCGCCGGTGCTGCTCTACCCCGCGGCGAAACGCTGGTTCGGCTACCCCCAGGCCGTGCTGGCCCTGTGCTGGGGTTTCGCCGTGCTGATCCCCTGGGCAGCAGCCAGCGACAACCTGGCCGGCGGCTGGCCCCTGGCCCTCGCCTGGCTGGCCACCCTGCTCTGGACCTTCGGCTTCGACACCGTCTACGCCATGGCCGATCGGCCCGATGACGCCCGCATCGGCGTGCGCAGCAGCGCCCTCAGCCTCGGCGCCCATGCGCCCGATGCCGTGGCCTTCTGCTACGCCAGCACTGCGGTGCTGTTAGCGATCGCTGGCGTCCTGCAGGGGGTGACGCTGCGGTTCTGGATCCTCTGGGCCGTTGCCGCAGCGGGCCTGCTGCGGGAAGCCTGGCTGCTGCGCCGCCCCGACCTGCCTCGCTCGGCCTATGGCCTGCATTTCCGCCACCAGGTGCTGCTGGGAGCTCTGCTGCTTCTGGCTCTCGTGATCGGCCGCAGCGGAGCCCTGCTGCCATGAAGGCAGCCTTGCCGCAGCCCCTGCAGCGCGGGGATCGGGTGGGACTGGCCGCCGCCAGCTCAGCCCTGGCCGACGACAGCCTGAAGCGTCTGCAGGCGGGAGTAGCGGTGCTGGAGAGCTGGGGCCTCCAGGTACAGCCCCATCCGCAGCCCCTGCGGCGCTGGGGGCATCTGGCCGGGGCTGATCCTGAGCGCCTCTCCGATCTGCTGGTTGGCGATCTGCCCCTGCTGGCCTGCATCCGCGGCGGCTGGGGAGCGGCGCGGCTGCTGGAGCCCGGCGCACAGACCCACGACCCTGTCGCCGGCGGGCGCTGGCTGCTGGGCTTCTCCGATGTGACCTCCCTGCTCTGGGCGCGCCAGGCGGCAGGGCGAGCCGGCGGGATTCACGGTCCGATGGTCACCACCCTGGCGGCCGAGCCGGACTGGAGCCAGGAGCGCCTGCGCGATCTGCTGTTCGGTGCCCCCGTGGCGCCCCTGCAGGGGGAAGGCTGGTGCAGTGGAGCCGCAGAGGGGCCGCTGCTGGTGGGAAACCTCACCGTGGCGACCCACCTGCTCGGCACCGCTCACCTGCCCCCCCTGAACGGAGCCGTGCTGGTGCTGGAGGACGTGGGCGAGGCTCCCTACCGGATCGATCGCCTGCTCACCCACTGGCGCCTCTGTGGCGCGCTGCAGAAGCTGGCCGCCATCGGCTTCGGCAGCTTCAGCGACTGCGACGATCCCGAAAGCCCCACCCCGCTCGAGCTGGTGCTGCGGGAGCGCACCGCGGATCTGGGCATTCCCGTCCTGGCAGGACTGCCTGTGGGCCATACGGCCGGCAACGCCGCCCTGCCCCTGGGGGTTCGGGCCCGTCTCGATGCCGACGCCGGCCGACTGGAGCTACTGCCGCACTGACTCACAGGCTCAGCCCGGCGAGACGCCGGCTCAGCGGGCGGCCAGCACCGCGGCGGCCACAGTGAGATCAAACGGGGTTGTGATCTTGATGTTGGCGGGGGAGGCCTCGATCACCTGCACCGGCCAACCCAACCGCTCGAACAGGGAGGCGTCATCGGTGACGCTCCAGCCCTCGGTGCTGGCGCGGGCGTGGGCGCGGCGCAGCTGCTCCACCGGGAATCCCTGCGGGGTCTGAGCGCCCCAGAGCTCGGCGCGATCGGGGGTGTCCTGAATCACCCCGGCGGCATCCACCCGCTTGATCGTGTCGGTCACCGGCGCGGCGGCGATCACGGCCTTGCCCGCCAGCACAGCCTCAGCGCAACGGGCAATCAAATCCCCATCCACTAGGCAGCGGGCGCCGTCGTGGATCAGAACGGACTCGGCAACCTCCGGCAGGGCTGCCAGGCCATGGCTCACCGACTCCTGCCGGGTCGCCCCCCCCGCAATCCAGACGACGGGGCGATCTGGCCGGGCCGCCGCCACCAGCGCCTCAATCTCCGGCTGATCCACCGGCTGGCCGACGATGCCGATCCAGCTGATCACCGGCGCAGACAGGGCCGCCTCCAGGGTCCAGGCCAGCACCGGCCGGCCGGCCACCTCCAGCAGCAGCTTGTTGCGCTCGGCCCCCATCCTGCGGCCGCTGCCGGCACAGGCGATCAGCAAATGCACAGCCAACAACCTCCGGCGGTCTGAATCATCCAGGCTCCATACAATCAGCCCGCGACCCGCCCCCCGCTGCCCGCCGCCATGCGCGTTCTGTTCCTGATTCCGGGCGGCATCCCCTCGCAGCTCCAGGCCATCCCCGCCGCGGCCCGACTGGCGGAGGCGCTCAACGCCCAGGTGCAGGTGGCCTGCGCCCCGGCTGCCGCCGCCGCCTGGAGCCTGCTGCCGGCGGTGGAGAAAGTGATTCCCTTCGACTTCGACGGCAATCCCACCCTGGCGGACTGGGCCAACCTGCTCGGCAACGTGCGCGAGCCGGATTTCCAGGCCTGCATCAACCTGGCCAGCGGCCGGCAGGTGGATCTGATGCTCTCCATGAGCCACATTCCCAACCGCGTGGCCGCCGGTGGCTTCTCCGCCACCAGCACCGTCGCGGCGCCAGCGGGCTGGCCGGCCCAGGCCCTGGCGGCCTACCTGCAACCCCTCGGGGTCCAGCTCGACGCGGGTGCCTACCGCCTCAGCCTGCCCCGCCCGGCCCTCGACAAGGCCGCCGCCGCTCTGCCCGCCGGCGAGGGTCCGGCCCTGCTGCTGGCCCCATCGGGCGGCAGCGACGACTGGCCCGCCCAGCAGTGGCAGGCCCTGCCGTCTCTGCTGCGGGCCAAGCTGCCGTCCGTGCGATTGGTGCAGGCCCGCAGCAGCGGCAGCCTTGGCGAGCGGGCCGCCCAGCTGGCCAGCTGCGACGTTGTGCTCAGCAGTGATCCTGTCTGCACCGAGCTGGCCCTGCTCAACGGCTCACCCCTGGTGGCCCTCGACCGCGGTGCCGATGCCCTGCCCCCCCGCCAGGGGGTGCAGGCTGTAGGGGATCCGAGCCGGCTGTCCCAGCTCGATCCGGCGGATGTGCTCCAGGCCCTCGGGCTGACATGACCAGCGGCCGGCGCGCTCCGCGCCCCCAGGGGCGGCGCTGGCCCCCATCCAACAGGCTGGCCGCACTGTTGGCGCGCCGACCCTGGGCCGGGCCGGTGCTGGCCCTCGCCCTGGTGGTGAATGCCGGTGCGGTGGGGTATCGCCTGGCCGAAGGCTGGGACTGGGGTGACTGCTACTGGATGGTGCTGATCACCCTCAGCACCATGGGGTTCAGCGACCCCCACACCCAGGTGGTGCACGGCGCCGGGCGGCTGGTGACCGCCCTGCTGCTGATGGGCGGCCTGGTGGTGGTCCAGCAGACCCTGCAGAAACTGCTGGAATTGACCAACTCCGGCCACTTCCAGCGGCTGCGGGAACGCCGCTACCGCCAGCAGCTGCAACGCACGATGAAACAGCATGTGATCCTCTGCGGCTACGGCCGCATCGGCCGCGAAATCGCCCAGCAGCTCAGCGGCGAAGCCGTGCCTCTGCTGGTGGTGGAGATGGATCCCGAGCGGATCGCCGAGGCCCAGCAGCGGGGTCTGACGGTGCTGCAGGGGGACGCCACCCTCGACGGCACCCTCGAGGAAGCCGGCATCCACCACTGCCGGGCCCTGGTGGCCGCTCTGCCCAGCAACGCCGCCAACCTCTATGTGATCCTCAGCGCCCGCGGCCTGGCCCCCCGCACCCGGCTGATCGCCCGGGCCGACAGCGACGAGGCCGAGGGCAAGCTGCGCCTGGCCGGAGCCGACCAGGTGGTCAGTCCCTACGTGGCGGGAGGGCGCACCATGGCCGCCACCGCCCTGCGGCCACTGGCGGTGACCTTCATGGAACTGCTGGCCGGCAGCGACTGCGAGGTGGAGGAGTTCCAGCTCAGCGACGACCCGCGCCGGCTGGGCGACCTGGATGGACGTTCCCTGGCGGAACTGCAGCTGGGCCGTCGCAGTGGAGCTCTGGTGCTGGCGATCCGCAACCCGCTGCCAGAGCAAAGCCCCTCGGGGCGGGCACCCCAGGAGTCGCCCCTGATTGCCAACCCCGGCGGCAACGTCTGCCTGGCCCCGGGGCAGCTTCTGGTGGTGATGGGCAGCCAGCAACAGCTGCAGCATTTCGCCGATCTGCTCGGCGGCGCCCTCACCGGCGTGGAGACCATGCAGGCCTGAGGCGGGGAGGGCAGCGAAGGGGTCACGAAGGGGCCCGGCCTACGCTCGGCCGACCGTTTTGCCTCAGCCCATGGCCCACGCCACTCCCCTCACCGGCCAGGTCGCCCTGGTGACCGGCGCCAGCCGGGGCATCGGCGCCGCCATCGCCCGCGAGCTTGGCGCCGCCGGCGCCACGGTGGTGGTGAACTACGCCAGCTCACCCGCTGCCGCTGAGGCTGTGGTGGCGGAGATCACGGCCGCATGCGGCAGGGCCTGGTCCCATCAGGCCAACGTGGCCGACGAGGAACAGGTTGAGGCCATGGTGAAGGCCGTTCAGGAGAAGGAGGGCCGCCTGGATGTGCTGGTGAACAACGCCGGCATCACCCGCGACGGCCTGCTGATGCGCATGAAGACCGCCGACTGGCAGAGCGTGATCGACCTGAACCTCACGGGTGTGTTCCTCTGCACCCGCGCCGTCAGCCGCTCGATGCTCAAGGCCAGGGCCGGCCGCATCATCAACATCACCTCGGTGGTGGGCCTGATGGGGAACCCGGGCCAGGCCAACTACAGCGCCGCCAAGGCGGGCGTGATCGGCCTCACCCGCAGCAACGCCGCCGAATTCGCCGCCCGCGGCGTCACCGTGAATGCGGTGGCCCCGGGCTTCATCGAGAGCGACATGACCGCCGAGCTCGACAAGGAGCCGATCCTCAAGGCCATCCCGATGGGCCGGATGGGCAGCGCAACCGAGGTGGCCGGCGCCGTGCGCTTCCTGGCGGCGGACCCCGCCGCCGCCTACATGACCGGTCAGGTGCTGCAGGTGGATGGCGGCATGGTGATGCGCTGAGGCAGGGGCTTACTGCCAGGCGCTCAGGGCCAGGCCCTCAGGGCTGAACCGGTTGCCCCAGCTCCTCGCGCAGGCGCCGGATCCGCTGCAGCAGCTTCAGCCGACGACTGCGGGCCGTGATGGTGAGAAACACCCGAAGCGGCACGTAGATCAGGGCCATCCCCAGGCCCAGCCCCGCCACCAGCAGGAACAGCATCACGTTGCTGCCGGAGGTGGGATCAGCCAGGGCCTCGCTGAGCGGGCCACTCAGGCTGGCCGCCACGCCATCGCTGAAGCTGTCGTCCATGGGGCGAACCCTATCGGCCCTGCCGGCGCCTGGCAGAGCCTGCCACCGACTTGATTCGGCTTTCCCCACCAGCGCCGGGGCCCGCCGCGATGGGATCCTGAGCGCACTGCCCAAACAGACTCCGGCGATGGCCAAGCTGCTTTCCTTCTCTGATGCCTCCCGCGCCTCCCTGGAACGGGGCGTGAACGCCCTGGCGGATGCGGTGAAAGTCACCATCGGTCCCAAGGGCCGCAATGTGGTGCTGGAGAAGAAGTTCGGCGCGCCGGATGTGGTGAATGACGGCGTCACCATCGCCCGCGAGATCGAGCTGGAGGATCCGTTCGAAAACATCGGCGCCAAGCTGCTGCTGCAGGTCGCCACCAAGACCAAGGACAAGGCCGGTGACGGCACCACCACCGCCACGGTGCTGGCCCAGGCCATGACCAGCGAAGGCCTGCGCAACGTGGCCGCGGGCGCCAGCCCCGTGAACCTGCGCCGCGGCATGGAGAAGGCTGCAGCCCAGGTGGTGCAGGGCATTGAGGCCCGCGCCAGCTCCGTGGCCGGCGACGCCATCCGTCAGGTGGCCACGGTGAGCTCCGGTGGCGATGAGGAGGTGGGCCGGATGATCAGCGAGGCCATGGCCAAGGTGAGCGTCGACGGCGTGATCACCGTGGAGGAGAGCCGCAGTCTGGCCACCGAGCTGGAGATCACCGAGGGCATGGCCTTCGACCGCGGCTACAGCTCCCCCTACTTCGTTACCGATGGCGACCGCCAGGTGTGCGAGTACGAGAACGCCCTGCTGCTGGTGACCGACCGCAAGATCAGCGCCATCAACGACCTGGTGCCGGTCCTGGAGGCGGTGTCCCGCGCCGGCAGGCCTCTGGTGATCCTCTCGGAAGAAGTGGAGGGTGAGGCCCTGGCCACCCTGGTGGTGAACAAGAACCGCGGCGTGCTGCAGGTGGCGGCCGTGCGCGCCCCCGGCTTCGGCGACCGCCGCAAGGCCACCCTGCAGGACATCGCCATCCTCACCGGCGCCACCCTGGTGAGTGAAGACCGGGCCATGAACCTCGACACGGTCACCCTGGCGGACCTTGGCAGCATGCGCCGCATCACCATCAGCAAAGACGAGACCACGATCGTGGCCACCGGTGAGCACCAGGCCGCCGTGGCGGACCGGGTCGCGGCGATCAAGCGCGAACTCGACAACACCGAGTCCGATTACGACCGAGAGAAGCTGATCGAGCGCGTGGCCAAGCTGGCCGGCGGCGTGGCCGTGATCAAGGTTGGCGCTCCCACCGAAACCGAGCTGAAGAACCGCAAGCTGCGCATCGAGGATGCCCTCAACGCCACCCGCGCCGCCGTGGAGGAAGGCATCGTGGCGGGCGGCGGCAGCGTGCTCGTGCAGCTGGCCGGCGAACTGGATGGCCTGGCCGCAGGCCTGAGCGGCGATGAACGCACGGGCGTTCAGATCGTGCAGCGGGCTCTGGCGGCCCCCCTGCAACAGATCGCCGCCAATGCCGGTCACGACCCCAACGTGGTGGCCGAGCAGGTGCAGCGCAGCGGCCTGGGCTTCAATGCCGCCAGCGGCGCCTACGAAGACCTTCTGGCGGCCGGCATCCTCGATGCCGCCAAGGTGGTGCGCCTGGCCCTGCAGGATGCCGTATCGATCGCGGCGATGCTGCTCACCACCGAAGCGGTGATCGCCGACAAGCCCGAACCTGCAGCCCCGGCCGGCCCCGGCGGCGACATGGGTGGAATGGGCGGCATGGGAGGAATGGGTGGCATGGGCGGCATGGGCGGCATGGGCGGCATGGGCATGCCCGGCATGATGTGAGCCCAACAAGGGGGCTCGTCCGGGAGCGCTTCCGGCCGGCTGCTCAGAGGGCCCGCACCAGGCGGGCATGCAGCCGGCAGACCGTCAGGGCTTCGCGAGGGGGATCACTGCACAATCGCCCCAGCTCACGGTTGAGCGCCTGGATCTCTGAGATCGGTAGGCCAGCCATCGGCACACTCAGCAGCAGGGCACCCAGGCCGAACGCCAACAGACGCGGTGCACCGTCGGCCGACAACCCCGACAGCAGATCCAGAGGCGAGGCCACGGCGCACCTCCCAGCCAAGACGAACGGGACACGCCCAGTCTGCAATCCGGCACACCCCTCGCTGCCCTGGCTTCAGAAACCTTTTGAGGGGAGGGCTCAGTTGGTGGCGGAGGCCGGGAATTCCCCTCAGCCCATGGCCCGGCGGTAGGCCGCCACCTGCAGATCCACGCCCGTGATGGCAGTGCCAACCACCACGGCATCGGCCCCGTCCGCCAGGGCGCGGCAAGCCTGCTCGGCTGAGCCAATGCCCCCTTCACAAATCAGGGAGACCGCCTCGGGCAGCTGCTGGCGCAACGGACCCAGCAGCTCCCAGCCAGGCGGCCGCAGGCCTGCAGTCGCCTCGGTGTAGCCATAGAGCGTGGTGCCCACCCAGGCACAGCCCAGATCCGCAGCCCGCAGACCGTTGGCGAGGCTGTCCACATCCGCCATCAGCACCGCCCCCAGATCACAGCGGGCGCGCTGCAGCAGCTCCACCAGGTCCTGCCCTTGGGGCCGCTGGCGGGCGGTGGCATCGAGCGCGATCACATCGGCACCGGCGGCCCAGACCGCCCGGATCTCCTCCCAGCCCGGGGTGATGTACACCGAGCTATCCGAGAAGGTGCGCTTCCACAGGCCGATGATCATGGCCTCCGGGCAACGTCGGCGCACGGCCCCGATGTGCTCAGGGCTCTCGAGCCGCACGCCGATGGCGCCATTGTTGAGGCTGGCCTCGGCCATGGCGGCGATCACGTCCGGGTGGCGCATCGGCGAGCCCTCCGGGGCCTGCACCGAAACGATCAGGCCACCCTTGAGCTGGTCAGCAGTCAGCAGGGCCATCGGTTGATCAGGCGAGTTTGCGATCCAGCAGGGGCCGGATCAGCAGGAACAGTCCAGCCGCCAGCAGCGCCAGGATGGCAAGGCACTGGGCGGCGGTGAGGTCGCCATAGGGCGCCTGCAGCACCACAGCTGACAGGCTGAAATGGCCGGCATAAGCGGCGCGGATCGGCTCGATCGCGAAGGTGAGCGGGTTGAGGGAAGCCAGCCAGCCGAGCCAGGTGGGCATGAAGCTGATCGGTGCCAAGGCCGTGCTGGCGAACAGCAGCGGCAGGTTGGCCACGAAGATCACGGCAATCAGCTCAATGTGGCCGGGCAGGGCGAAGGCCAGCCCCAGGCTCAGGCCGGTCACGGCAAATACCAGCAGCAGCAAGGTCACCAACACCAGCAGCAGGCCGGAGCCACCGGGCCAGCCGTAGCCCAACAGCCAGGCGGTGCCCATGATCGCCAGGCTCTGCACCAGGCTCAGGGCGGTGATGTAGAGCACCGAGGCCAGCACGATCGAGCTGCGCGAGCGCAGCGGCGCCACCAGCAGACGGTTGAGGAAGCCGAATTCCCGGTCAAACATCACGGGCAGACCTGCGTTCAGAGCTGCGCTGAACGCCGTGAACACGATCACGCCGGCCCCCAGGAAGCGGCCATAGCTGAGGCCATCCGGCAGCAGCCCCGCCGGGGCATTGGCGAACAGGGCCCCGAACAGCACCAGCCAGATCAACGGCTGCAGCACTCCCGCCACCAGGGTGGACGGGCGGCGGGCCAGCTGCAGAAACAGCCGCCGCGTCAGAGCGATGGTCTCCTGGCTGAGATCGGCGAAGGCGGAGCGGGGCTGCGTCCTGGCCGGAGCCACGGGGCTGAGCAGGCTTGGGGTGGCGCTGGTCATGGCGACGGTGGGACAGAGGGCGGTGCGGACGGGGGATGGTTGGCGTGGGGCGAACTGCAGGGCGAGGCGGTCAGCGCATGGCCTGCTTGCGCTCCGCCTTGGCATCACGGCTGCCGGCCACCGCCAGTTCCGCGTCCATCAGCGTGCGCCCTGTGGCCTGCAGATAAACGTCGTCGAGGCTGGGGCGGCTCTGGGCCAGGGCGAACACCGGCAGCTGAGCCTCGAGCAGCTGACGCCGCAGCTGCTCGACGACGCCGTCGTGCTCCACCACCAGGTTGAGCGAATAGCCCTGAGCCCGGTTCACCACCACCTGGCGCACACCCGGGCAGGCCTGCAACAGTTGCTGCACCCGCAGGGCCTCCGGCTCATCGCTGAACTCGCGCACCCGCAGGGTGACGCGATCGCCGCCGAGGGCGGCCTTGAGTTCACTGGGCCGACCGGAGGCGATCACCCGGCCACCTTCGATGATCGCCAGGTGATCGGCGAGGGCATCAACCTCCTCGAGGTAGTGGCTGCTGAGCAGCACGGTGGTGCCCTGATCCCTCAGCTGCTGCAGCACCTGCCAAATGGCAGCGCGGCTTTCGATGTCGAGGCCGACGGTGGGCTCATCGAGTACCAGCACCTCGGGGCGATGCAGCAGTCCGGAGGCCAGATCCAAACGGCGGCGCATGCCGCCGGAGTAGGTGCCGCAGCGGCGATCGATCCAGTCGCCCATCGCCAGGAGCTCCACCAGCTCGCTGATGCGGCGATCCCGTTCCGACCGATCCAGGTGATACAGATCGCCCTGCAGCTGCAGCAGCTCGCGGCCACTGAGAATCTTGTCGAGGGCCACCTCCTGGGCCACATAACCCAGGCGCTCGCGCACGCCGCGTGGGTCGGTCAAGGCATCGAGGCCCGCCACCCGCACCAGGCCGGAATCCGGAGCCAGCAGGGTGGCGAGGATGCGCAGGCAGGTGGTCTTGCCGGCGCCGTTGGGACCCAACAGCCCATACAGACTGCCGCGCGGCACGCTCAGGTTGAGGCCCCGCAGGGCCTCAACCGCCTTGTCGCCCCGGCCGTAGCGCTTGCCGACGTCCTGGAGCTCAATCACCGCCTCTGGCACCGCCGCCAATCTCCGCTCAGCCGCAGGAAGAAGCCAATCTAGAAAGGCGCCACCAGCACGGGAGCGGCGAGGGTGAAGGCTGGAGCGCCGGACCCGGCCAGGCCGAGCAGCTCCAGTCCCTGCACGCTGAACTGTTCGCCCGCGGGAAGCCGCGCCAGCATCAGCAGCAGGCAGATGCCGAACAGATAGAGAATCGACCAGCGGAAGAGCCCGCGGGCCCGCTGGACGTCGTCGGGGGCCTGGTGCAGGCGCCAAGCCATCTGCAGCAGGCGACCGTTGAAGGGCAGCAGCAGCAGGCCATACAGCAGGCCACCGCTGGGCAGCGCCCAGATCCCCGCCAGGCTGAGCAGCACCGTGGCGGCGGCGTAGACGCTGATGGCGCGGGCGGTGGCAGCGGAACCTTTCACCACCGGCAGCATCGGGATTCCCACCGAGCGGTAGTCCTCCTGCAGCAGCAGGGCCAGGGCCCAGAAATGGGCGGGGGTCCAGACCATCACCAGGGCAAACAGCCACCAGCTGCTCAGGCCGAGATGGCCCGTGGCGGCGGCAGCCCCCACCAGGGGTGGGATCGCGCCGGCCACACCGCCGATCACGATGTTCTGGCTGGTGCGGGGCTTGAGAAGAACGGTGTAGAGGAGCACGTAGCTGCAGAGCCCCAGCAGCGACAGGCTGGCCGCCAGACAGTTGACGCCGCTCACCAGCAGGGTGGCGGCGGCCAGGGCCAGGGCCACGGCGATGGCGAAGGCCGTGCCCACCGAGAGCCGGCCGGAGGGCAGAGCCCGGCCGCTGGTGCGCTGCATGCGCCCATCGAGGCCCTGCTCCCAGAGGCAGTTGAGAACGCCGGCGGCCGCAGCGGCCAAGGCACCACCACCGAGGGTGCAGGCCAGTCGACCGGTGGGCAGGGGCCAGCCCTCAGAGAGGGCCATGCCCCCCAGGGTGGTGGCCAGGAGCAGAGGGATCAGCCGTGGTTTGGCGATCTCCAGCCAGGGGGGCAGCTTGACCCGCGCCCGGGAGGGAACGATCTGCTCACGGCTCAGGGTGGTTGCCGTTGCACTAACCATGGCTCATCTCCGGCAGGTTGGGGGCGATCCGCCAGCCGCGGACCGTGAGGGACGACAGCACTGCCAACAGCAGAGCCGCCGAGATCTGATGCGCCACCGTCACGCCCGGCATCGCCAGGCTGAGGCGCAGGCTGAACACGCCCAGAGCGATCTGAGCCAGCACCAGCACGGCGGCCAGACCGGCCAGGGGCCTTGTCGTGGGACGACGCCAGGCCAGCAGAGCCGCCAGCGCCAACACCAGAGCACCAGCGAACCGGGCACCGAGCCGGTGGGCCAGCAGCCAGCTGCAGGCCTCACCACTGCTGATGCAGCGGCCCGCTGCCCACTGACTGGCCATCAGCCCGCCCAGCAGGCACTGAACGAGAACCGCCACCAGAGCGGTCACCAGCGTGGCCCTAGTGGCGCTCGACCAGAGCGCGCTGGCGCTCTGGGGAGCGCCCTGGAACGAGTCGCCGCGCAGGCCCTCATGGCAGGCGCTCAGCAGTGCCACCAGCGTTAACGCGGTGAGCAGGTGAGCCGTCACCACTGCGCTTGGCAACAGCTGCAACACGGTGAGAGCGCCGAGCCCCCCCTGAACCGCCACCAGCAGAACGCAGGCCAGGGAAAGCGGCGGCAGCCAGGCGGGCAGCTGACGCCGCTCCCACCAGCTCACCGCTGACAGCACCAGCAGGCCCACCCCGACCACGAAGGCATCGAGGCGGTGGAACCATTCCAGAAAGACCTGCAGGTTCATCTGGCGGCCCGGCAGCAGCGAGCCGTAACAGAGGGGCCAGTCCGGGCAGGCAAGGCCCGCCTCCATGACGCGGGTGGCACCACCGATGCCCACCAGGGCGATCAGCGCCACCAGCAGATGGGCAGCGAGTGCGGCAAGCCGTGGACGCAGAGCCGAAGATGAACCAGGTTCGCCGATGGACGACGCATGGCTCGACTGGGTTGCAGCGAGCGGTTGTCGCTGCAGTGGTGGGGCCGTCATCAATCCCCTCTGAGCGCGATGGACGTCACGCTAACGACGACGATCAATCCCGCCTGATTGGCAACCTCCTGCAACAGGACGTCGACACCAACGGTGACGATTGCCGCCGCTCAGGTGTGTGAACCCTCACGCCGACGCCGGTCCATGGGGGGATTGACACAACCGACAACAGCATTGTCACCAGCCCAGCTGAACCTCCATAGGCTGAGCACCATCGACTCCCCGCAGTGATGCCGATCCCGCCGGCCATCCTCACCCTGCTGCTGGGCATGGCCCTCGTGCTCACTGGGCTCTGGGTGGGGCAGAACATCAACCTGCTGCCGGTGGATGCCAGCAGCAACGCACCCGTTTACGACGAACTTTTCAAGGTTCTCTTCAGCATTGGCACGATCCTGTTCATTGGCATCGTCGTCGTAATCGTCTATAGCCTGGTGCGGTTTCGCCGCAGCCCTGCCGACAGCAGCGATGGTGTGGCGATCGAGGGCAATCTGCCGCTGGAGATCCTCTGGACCGCCATCCCCGCGGTGGTGGTCCTGTTCGTCGGCATCTACAGCTACGACATCTACGAGCGCATGGGCGGCATGACGCCGCTCAACGACCACGGCATGCATGCCATGCACAGCGAACCGGCCGACAGCCGCACCTGGGCCGGCATCAGTCCGGCCCTGAGCACCGACGCCAACGCGGCCCCCGCCCTGCCGGTCGAGGTGACGGCGATGCAGTTCGCCTTCATCTTTCACTATCCCGATGCCGGCATCACCAGCGGTGAGCTGCACGTGCCCCTCGGCCAGCCGGTGTCGCTGCTGATGCGCGCCAACGACGTGATCCACGCCTTCTGGGTGCCGCAGTTCCGGCTCAAGCAGGACGTGATTCCCGGCCAGCCAACCCTGCTGAGCTTCACGCCCACCCGCCCCGGTCGCTACCCGATCGTCTGCGCCGAGCTCTGCGGTCCGTATCACGGCGGCATGCGCTCGAGCGTGATCGTCGAAGAACCGGAAACCTTCGCCGCCTGGGTGGCCCAGAACAGCCCTGTTCCGGCAAGCCCAACCCCCGTGGCCGTCACCTGAGATCGCCGATCCGCTGACGCTGATTCGATACCGCTGATCCCATGACCCTGAGCCTTGCCCCCGAGACAGCCCACGCCCCAGCTCCCTCCCTGCAGCCGCAGGGGTGGCTGCGCTACCTGAGCTTCAGCACCGATCACAAGGTGATCGGCCTGCAGTACATCGTCTGCGGATTTCTGTTCTATCTCGTGGGTGGCGCCCTGGCCGGTGCGATCCGAACGGAGCTGCTCACGCCGATCTCCGATTTCCTGCCGCGCGAAACCTATAACGAGGTGCTCACCCTGCACGGCACGGTGATGATCTTCCTCTGGATCGTGCCGGTGGTGAATGGTGGCTTCGGCAATTACCTGATTCCTTTCTATGTGGGCGCGCGGGACATGGCCTTCCCCCGCCTCAATGCCGTGGCCTTCTGGTTGATCCCGCCGGCGGGCCTGCTGCTGATCAGCAGTTACTTCATCGCCGGTGCAGCCCAATCGGGCTGGACCGCCTACCCGCCCCTGAGCATCACCACACCGGCCACGGGGCAGATCATCTGGATTCTCAGCGTGCTGCTGCTGGGGGGAAGTTCAATCTTCGGTGGCATCAACTTCATCGCCACAATCCTGAAGCTGCGCCGGCCTGGCCTGAAGCTGATGCAGCTGCCGATGTACTGCTGGGCGATGCTCGGCACCAGCCTGCTGGTGGTGCTCTCAACGCCGGTGCTGGCGGGCACGCTGGTGCTACTGAGTTTCGACATCGTCGCGCACACGGGGTTCTTCAACCCGGCCATGGGTGGCAACGTGGTGGTGTATCAGCACCTGTTCTGGTTCTACTCACATCCGGCCGTGTACATCATGGTGCTGCCGGCTTTCGGACTGGTGAGTGAGATCCTGCCGGTGCACGCCCGCAAGCCACTGTTCGGCTACACCACGATGGTGTACTCGATCATGGGCATCGTCTTCCTCGGCCTGATCGTCTGGGCCCACCACATGTTCACCAGCGGCACGCCGCCCTGGATGCGCCTGTTCTTCACGATCGCCACCGCCTTCATCGCCGTCCCGACTGGCATCAAGTTCTTCAACTGGATCGCCACGCTCTGGGGAGGCCGCATCGCCCTGAACAGCGCCATGCTGTTCTCCTGCGCCTTCATCGTGAATTTCGTGTTCGGCGGCATCACCGGCGTGGCCCTGGCCCAGGTGCCGTTCGACATCCACGTGCACGACACCTACTTCGTGGTGGCCCATTTCCACTACATCGTCTACGGCGGCACCGTGTTCGTGATCTTCGCCTCCATCTACCACTGGTACCCGAAGGTCACCGGCCGGATGCTGAATGAACCACTGGGCCGGCTGCACTGGCTGCTCACCTTCGTGGGCTTCAACCTCTGCTTCGCGCCGCAGCACTGGCTGGGGCTGAACGGCATGCCCCGCCGCGTGGCCGAATACGACCCGCAGTTCCAGCTGATCAACCAGTTCAGCAGCGTCGGCGCCTTGCTGATGGCGCTCAGCACCCTGCCGTTCCTGATCAACGTGGTGATGAGCGCCTTCAACGGCGAGATCGCCGGCGACAACCCCTGGCGAGCCCTCACCCCCGAATGGCTCACTAGCTCCCCACCACCGGTGGAGAACTGGAAGGGCGAAGCGCCGCTCGTGCACGAGCCCTATGGCTACGGCGTCAAACCCGGTGAACTCAATCTGGCCGCCACCTCCGGCCGTGAGCTGTGGAGCCTGGGCCAAGACCCCGGCCGCGGTCCCAACCGTCCCCTCTGATCGCCATGACCACCCTCAGCACCAGCGAGAGCCAACTCCCGAGCACCGAAGCGGCTGCCGATCAACACGGTGAGCACCACGGCGATCACCGCCTGTTCGGGCTGGCCACCTTCCTGGTGGCCGATGGCATGACCTTCGCCGGCTTCTTTGCCGCTTACCTCACCTTCCGGGCGGTGAACCCCCTGCCGGCGGGGGCCAGCTACGAGCTGGAGCTGCTGCTGCCCACGATCAACACCGCCCTGCTGCTGGCCAGCAGCGCCACCTTCCACAAGGCAGGGTCCGCCCTGAAGCGCTCCGACAACCCCGGCTGCCGCCGCTGGCTGCTGATCACCGCCGCCATGGGCTTCCTGTTCCTGGCGGGCCAGATGAAGGAGTACTTCACCCTGCCGTTCGGCCTCACCGACAACCTGTTCGCCAGCACCTTCTATGCAATCACCGGCTTCCACGGCCTGCATGTGACCCTCGGCGGTCTGATGATCCTGATCGTGTGGTGGCAGAGCCGCCCGGGCGGTCGGGTGAGCGCTGCCAATCCCTTCCCACTGGAGGCCACCGAGCTCTACTGGCACTTCGTGGATGGCATCTGGGTGGTGCTCTACGGAATCCTTTATCTGCTCTGAGCCGTAAACTCCCGAGCAGCGGCAAAGATCTGAACAGTTTCCTTGCGATCTGCCCTTGCGGTTGATCGCAACCCATCGGCACAATCGGCCCAGTCAACCTCTGCGCGTCCGGTGTTCGTCGAAGAGAAAGCCAGCACGCCACTGCCGATGCTGGAAGGGAAAGCCTTGCTCGACAAGGCCCGTTCGCTCAGCAATCGCCCCGAGGATCAGATCGCCAAGGCCTGTGGCTATGTCGGCCCCAGTGGTCGTGTGCTCAAGAAGAGTTTCTACCGGGCACTCGTTGAGGCCAAGGGCTACAAACTGCCGACCCACAGCAGCGGCGCCAGCGGCAGCAAGGGACGACAGGCCGAGTTCCGCACCCGCGTGCACGGCAACGGCAATCTGCTGATCGGCCAGGCCTATACCCGCCGCATGGGTCTGGAGCCGGGCCAGGAATTCCGGATCGAGATCCACCGCGAAACCGGCGCCATCTGGTTGCTGCCCCTTGAGGGAGAGGGCGGCGGCAGCGACGACTGAACCGCAAAAACCCAACCGCACCAACCGAACCGCAACAACTGAAGCGGCTCAGGAGATCCGGTCACCCCGCTCGGGAGCGTGGAAGGCCGCGCTGAACACCAGCAGATCGATGCCGCTGAACAGGAAGCTGATGCCCACCAGGATTCCCAGCACGCTCAGCAGACCACCGGGCCGCATCGTCACGATGATCAGGCCCAGCAGAACGGTCACGATGCCGTTGGCCAGACCCCAGCCCCAGCCCGCCATCTGCCGGTTGGAGAGGGCCACGATCGCAGCCACCACGCCTTCGAGCAGAAACACCAGGCCGATGGCGAAGGCCAGGGCCGCCACCTGAGCGGCGGCGGGCACCAGGCCAACGCTGAACTGCTGAATGATCCAGGCGCCCGTCACCAGGAACAGCGTCGACAGCACCAGGCGCAGGAAGCAATGCCAGCGGCTGAGGCGACGGGACCGGTTGAGGCCGTTGACCCAGCCGATGATCCCCGCCACCAGGAAGGCCAGAGCCACCACCACCGTGACCCAGGCGGAGGCGATCACCGGGAACACCAGCGCCAGAACCCCCAGCACCAGCAGCAGGATGCCTTCGGCAAGGGTGAAGGAGCGCAGGGATCCGAGATCCAGATCCTGACCATCAGAGGCCATCGGAGGTTTCGGGGTGGCAGACGCCCGGACCCTAGGCATGGGCAGCGCCGGCGTCAGCCCCAGCCGTGTTCCGCCAGCCAGGCCCCGCTGATGGCCGGCCCATCGGCGCCAGCCGGCGGCTGGCCTGCTGGCGACCGGCCGGCCAGCAGGCGCTCGGTGTACTTGGCCAGCAGATCCGCCTCCAGATTCACCGCATCGCCGGGGCGCAGGTGCTGCAGGGTGGTGCTGCTCCAGGTGTGCGGGATCACGGCGATCCAGAACTCAGCGCCGTCGGCACTGCAGCCCGCCACGGTGAGGCTCACCCCATCCACGGCCACGCTGGCCTTCTCGCAGATGTAGCGGCCATAGGCGGGATCGCGCCAGCGCAGCACCAGCCGCCAGGAGGCCGGCTGCGCCTCCACCGCCACCACCGACGCCAGGCCATCCACATGGCCGCTCACCAGATGCCCTCCCAGCCGATCCGCCAGCCGCAGGGCCGGCTCGAGGTTCACCCAGCCGCGCCGGTCGGCCTTCGCCGCCAGGGTGGTGCGCGCCAGGGTCTCCTCGCTCACATCGGCGCGGAAACCGGCGGCACTGCGGGCCACCACCGTCAGGCAGACCCCATCCACCGCCACGCTGTCCCCCAGGGCCAGGGCGGCCGGATCGAGGCCCGAACCGGCGGGCACCAGCAGCTCAACCCCGCCACCGCAACGTTGCAGCTGAGCCACGGCCTGCACCAGCCCGGTGAACATGCGGTGTGCCCAGCAACCCTGGCCATAATCGGGCAAAGGGCCCTGTGGGCAAGCCATGGTCGAGATGCGCGTTGCCGGCATTGCCCTGGACGCGGCCAGCCGCAGCCCGATCGTGCTGCTGCGCGATCCCTCCGGCCGGCGGCAGGTGCCGATCTGGATCGATCAGGCCCAGGCCCAGAACATCCTGGCCGGCCTCAGCGATGACATCCCGCCGCGGCCCCTCAGCCACGATCTGATGGCGAGCCTGCTTGAGATCGGTGGTCTGACCCTGGAGCGGGTGATCATCCACGCCATCGAGGACAACACCTTCCGCGCGGTGCTGAAGCTGAGCGGCGCCGGCGGCGGCAGCGAGCTGGATGCCCGCCCCAGCGACGCCATCGCCCTGGCCCTGCGCACCGGCAGCGGCATCTGGATGCTGGAGGAAGTGGTGGCTGACGCCTCGATTCCGGTGGATGCCGAAGCCGACGCGGAGGACGCCGCCGACTTCCGGCGTTTCCTCGATGCCGTCAGTCCGGCGGAACTGGTGCGCCAGATCTCGAAAGCCCAGCCTGAAGCGCCAGCCGAGGGCGGAGAGGCGGAAGGAGAGGCGGACGGCGAACCAGACGCTGGGCCCGATGCCGAGCCCGACGCCGACAGCGAGGCTGATCCCGGCAGCCCGGGGGGAACGATCCCTGGCTGACGCCGGCCCACCGCTCAGCGCCGGAACGCCACGTCTGCACCGCTTCGGCCGTGGCAGGCCCGTATCGGCCTTCAGCCTGGGCACGATGCGGGCCGTCGACAACCCACAGCAGATGGCGGCGGTGCTGCAGGCAGCCCTGGCGGCCGGCATCCGCCATATCGAAACCGCCCCCGCCTACGGCCCGGCCGAGACCTATCTGGGCCTGGCCCTGCGGTCGCTGGCGGCGGCAGAGCCGCGGCGCAGCGCCGAACTTGTGCTCACCAGCAAGCTACTGCCCGGCCCCGAGCTGGCCGCCTCCCAGGAGCAGCTGCGGGCGATCCTGCAGCGGTTGGGCGTCTCCAGGCTCGACAACCTGGCCGTGCATGGCCTGAACCGGCCCGATCATCTGGCCTGGGCCCTGCATGGCCCCGGCGCCGAACTGCTGCGCTGGGCACTTGGCGAGGGCCTGGTGGGCCAGGTGGGCTTCTCCAGCCACGGCGATACCGCCCTGATCGAGCAGGCCCTGGCCTCGGGGCGCTTCGGCTTCTGCAGCCTGCATGTGCACCTGTTCGACCAGACCCGCCTGCCCCTGGCCCGCGCCGCCCTGGCCAACGGCATCGGCGTGCTGGCGATCTCCCCGGCCGACAAGGGCGGCCGCCTCTACGACCCGCCCCCCGAGCTGCTGGCCGACTGCGCTCCGTTCCACCCCCTCGAACTGGCCTACCGCTTCCTGCTCGATCAGGGGATCTCCACCCTGAGCCTGGGGGCCGCCCAGCCGGGCGACCTGGCCTGGGCCACAGCCATCAACGGCTCCCTGCCCTGGCTGAGTGATGCGCACCGGCAAGCCCTGCAACGCCTGAGCGCCGCCGGCGAGGCCCGCCTGGGCGCCGAGCGCTGCGGCCAGTGCCGGGCCTGCCTGCCCTGCCCCAGCGGGGTTCCGATCCCGGAGCTGCTGCGGCTGCGCAACCTGGCCGTGGGCCATGGCCTGCAGGCCTTCGCAGAGGAGCGCTACAACCTGATCGGCCGAGCCGGCCACTGGTGGGAGGAGCGCAATGCCAGCGCCTGTGCGCGCTGCGGCGACTGCCTGCCCCGCTGCCCCCAAGGCCTGCCCATCCCGGACCTGCTGGCCGACACCCACCGCCGCCTGGCGGCCGCACCGCGTCGCCGGCTGTGGGACTGAAGGGTCGGGATCGGGATCGGGATCGGGCCGCCAAGCCAGGGCACTAGGCCTTGTCACTAGGCCTGATCACTAGGCCAGGGCCCGATCCCAGAGCTGCTGCCAGCGTTGCTGTTCGGAGGGACCGAAGGCCTCGAGGTTGCTGCAGCGCTGCAGCACAGCCTCCGGGGGCAGCAGCAGCGCCCGCAGACGCTCCGGCCAGCGCGCCAGGGCCGGCTGCAGGCGGGCGCGCGGCAGCGGCGGCACCCAGCCACCGGCCAGCAGGCGGTCGAGCAGCGGCAACTCCAGGCCCTGACGCAGCCACGCCAGTGGCAGCGGCGGATCCGCCGCCAGGGCGGACATGGGGGCAGGTCGCAGCAGCAGCTGCCACCAAAGGGGTGACCCACTGGCCGGCAGCAGCGCCTGCAGGCGCGGATCGCTCTGCAGCAGGGGGATCACCCGGTGGCTGGGCAACACCGCTGCCTCCGCATCGCCGGCCAGCAGCAGGTTGAGGCCATCCACCTCATCGAGGGCCACCGCCTGACCCACCAGTCGGCGCAGCTGATCCGGCAGGCGGGGATCATCCGCCGCCGCGGCCGTGCCGCCTGGCAGCCCCAGCTGCCGGCAGGCCAGATCGATCACGAGCCGGGGGCTGGAGGGCAGCACCAGCCGCCCCCGCAGGCTCGGATCGAGCAGCAGATCCCAGCCCTGCTCACGGCGCTGCCACAGATCGGATCGACTGCGCAGCAGCAACAGCCAGGTGCCGAAGGCCCAGGGGTAGGCGAGGGCTTCGGCACCAGCGGATGCGAACAGACGACTGGCCGACTGGGCGCGGGCATCCAGCTGGGCCAGCAGGGCTGGGGCAGCGAAGGGCTGCAGCTGGCTGCGGTCAAGCCGTTGGGCCCAGCCATCGCCGAGGGCCAGCAGCTGAGCCGAGGTCTCATGGGGCCGGAGCGCGGCCGCCAGCACAGCCTCGGGGGAGGCCAGGGGGTCCGCACGCCAGTCGCTCGGCAGCTCCTGCAACCAGGCGGCTGGAAGCACACCCCGAACGCTGTGCAGCCGCCCAGCCGGCTCCTGGCGGCTGCACCCCCCCAGGCCGCCCCCTGCAACCGCCGCCCCCGCCAGAGCGGCCAGCTGCAGAGCGCGACGGCGGCCAACGCTCGCGTTGAAGCTGACGTTGAAGCTGGAGTGGGAGCTGGAGTGGAAGTGGTGGGCGGGCGCCATGGCCGCGACCCTAAGTCGGCCCTTCGGGGGCAGTCGCTGCCAGGCGCAGCGCAACACAGGCCTGATCACAGGCTTCGGCCAGGGCCAGTGGCGAGCGGCCGCTGAGCTGCCAGAGCAGGGCCAGCCCCCCGGCCCCCACCCCCTCCTTGACGAAACCCTGCTCGTAGGCCTGCAACTCCGGGCTGCGGCAGCTGCCGAAGCGCAGCGCCGCGGCAAAAGCCAGGGGCAGGCCACCCCAGCGGCGGCCAATCAGCGCCAACAGGCCCTGAAGGTCGCTGCCGGCGTCGGCGGCCACCCAGGCCGTGGTGGCGATCGCCGCCTGCTCCAGCAGCAGCGGGCGGTCCTCCGGTGCGCTCAGATCCAGCGCCAGAGCGAGCACCGCAGCCATCTGGCTGCCACCTGCCAGCAGCAACGGCAGCCCAGCAGCGGCGGCCGTCCGCACCAGCCCTGCCGCCACAGCCTGCATCGGATCCCCCACCGCCGCCAGCACGGCCGCCGCTGGAGCGGGCTCCGCCAGGCCGGCAGCCGTGAGGCCGCGCTCCACCAAGGCGGCCTTGAGGCCGTGAACGGGCTGGCGCAGGCTGCCGCTGACCCGCCCGGCAGCCGCAACCCCCAGGCCCTGCAGCACCGCCTGGGCCGTGCTGGTTCCCCCCGGCACACACTCCGCCAGCAGCACCGGCGCCCGCTGGCGCGCCAGAGCCTCCCCCCAGCGGTCCCCCAGAGCCAGCAACTCCGCCACCCGCTCAGGCGCCATGGCGGAGCCGCTGCTGAGGCAGCGGGCGGGGGTGTGTCCGAGCGTGAGATGGGGCACGGCCGGTGGCACCGGCACCCCGAGGTCGATCACCAGGGGCTCCAGCGCCAGCTGCTCCACCACCACCCGGGCGATCAGTGCCGGGCTCACGCCAGCCGGCAGCAGGGGCAGCGCATGGGGCAGCGGCCGCGAGGGGCCGAGCAGCAGCAGTTCGGCATCAGCGGCAGCGGTGCGGCGCCGCGATTCAGGCGTGGCCCCGGCGGCCGAGATCCCAGGCACCGCCGCGGTTTCGGTGCCAGCGAGCAGCAGGAGCAGGCGACAGTCCGCCACCACAGGCGCCAGCCGGCGGCACCAGCGATCGGCCTGCTGGGCCTCCCCGCTCAGGCAGCGGGGAGGCGTGAAGGCCGGCATCAGAGGGGATCGAGCGCCAACAGCGGCCGAAGCAGGGCGGGCGGCTCGCTGATCGGACTCTGCAGACGCGGAAAGATCCAATAGGCAACGGCGTGGAGGGCGAGCACGTAGATCAGGTTCTGCACCAGCACCAGGGCCAGCGCCATCAGCTGCACCTGCAGCAGATCGGGGCCGCCGCCCAGTTGCAGCAGTCCGCTCAGGCGTTCCAGCACCTGGGCGGCGGCGGTTGTGATCAGAACCCAGAGGTTCTCGCCCAGCAGCACGGAGAGCACCGCCACGCGCACGAGAAAGCCGGCGCTGCCGATCAGCAGGCCGATGCTCCAGCTCAGCCACCAGCTGCAGCGGCGCCGCCAGCACCAGCCCAGCCACAGGGCCAGCAGGCCGTAGGGGAACAGCACCAGCGGGCCGCGGATCGGCCCCATCAGCGCCACCAGCAGCAGAGCGGCCACAGCAACGCCCTCCACTGCGCAGCGGCCGTTGTGGCGCAGCTGCAGCAGGGCCAGCGGCAGCGGCAGGGCCAGCCGGAACAGGGCGCCTCCCACCGGCAAGTAATAGAGGCCCACCCAGAGCAGCGCCGTTGCCGCCGCCAGATAGGCGCTGTCGGTGATCTGGCGGGCCTGACGGCGGCTGAGGCTCATCGGGGTGCCGGAGCCGGGGTGCGCAGCGGCGCCACAGGACTGGTGGCGGAGCCGGCGGAGCTGCCGATGCGCTCGATTGTCTCCACCTCGAAGGGCACACCGGCCGCCCGCAGCACTTCGGTGACCTGCTCGGCAGGAGCCGAGGGATCGGCGGCCGGCAGGCGGATTGTGACGCGGTAGGGCGCCGGAGCGCTGGGGGGCGCCGGAGGCCGGGGCACGGGCCTGGCCGCGGCACCGGCACCGGCGACGGGAGCCTTGGTGGCCTGAGCTGCTGGGCTGGCGGTGCCGCCTGGAGCCGTTCCGCTCGGGGTGGCCCCACCACTGGGACGGGCCGGCTGTTGCGCGGGCTTGTTCGCCTGGGTGCTTGTGCCGCTCGAGGCCTGGGTGGCCGGCGCTGCCGGCGGCGCGGAGAAGCTACGGGCCAGCTGATCGCCGAAGCGTGTGCCGCTGCAGCCCGTCAGGGCCGTGGCTGTGAGCAGAGCCACCCAGGGGCAGAAGGGCCGGAGCGGTGGGCGCCGGCGGCGGGGCCGGAACCTGCCCATCAGCTGTCTGCGGCCTTGATCACCCGCACGGCACTGGCCCGCAAGCGGCCGGTCTTGGTGGTGGCGGGAGCCTTGCGGGCGGCAGCCGGCTTGGCGGCGGGTTTCTTGGCGGCCGCAGCCTTGGTGACCGCGGCTTTGGTACCGGCAGGCTTGCGGCCTTTGGTCTTGCCGCTTGTCGCCTTGGCCGCCAGCAGCTCCACCGCCTGTTCAAGGGTGATCGTGTCGGCGGTGGCGCCCTCCGGCAGGGAGGCATTCACCTTGCCCTGTTTCACATAGAGCCCGTAGGGGCCATCGAACAGCTGGATCGCCTCATCGCCCCCCTCAGGGGTGCCGAGATCCTTGAGGGCCGTGCGGCCGCCGCGCCCCTTCTTGGGCTGAGCCAGCAACTCCACGGCACGGCTGAGGCCGACCATCAGCACATCGTCCTCGGCCTTGAGGGAGCGATAGTCCTTCTCCCCCTTGCCCTTGTGGTGCACCACATAGGGGCCGAAGCGGCCGAGGCCGGCCTCCACCTTGCCGCCGTCCGGATGCTCACCCAACTGGCGGGGCAGGCGCAGCAGTCCGAGGGCATCCTCCAGGCTGAACTCCTCAGGCTTCACGCCCTTGGGCAGAGACGCCCGCTTGGGCTTGGGATTCTCGTCGCTCACCTGACCACGCTGCACGTAGGGCCCGTACTGACCGAAGAGCAGATAGACCAGATCGCCGGTCTCCGGATCTTCGCCGAGTGACTCGGGTCCATCGGCTTTCTGCCTGAGGATCAGCTCGGCCCGCTCCGCATCCAGGTCTGAGGGGGTGATCTCCTGCGGCAGGGTGGCCTTGAGCAACTCCTCGGTGCCATCGTCGGCCACACGCTTGGTTTCGAGGTAGGCCCCGAAGCGGCCGATGCGCACCACGCAGGGCAGCCCCTCCAGCTCCACGGTGCGCGAGGCGCCGGGGTCGATGTCGCCCTCACGCTGGGCCACCTGGTTCTCGAGGCCCTTCTCCCCCTTGAAGAAGCTCTCGAGGTAGGGCAGCCATTGCACCTGACCGTGGGAGATCTCGTCGAGGGTGTTCTCCATCCGGGCGGTGAAGCTCGTATCCACCAGGTCGGGGAAGTGCTCCTCCAGCAGGGCCGTCACCGCGAAGGCGGTGAAACTGGGAGTGAGGGCGTTGTTCTGGAGGGTGGCGTACCCGCGATCCACGATCGTGCCGATGATCGAGGCGTAGGTGGAGGGGCGTCCGATGCCCTCCTTCTCCAGCATCTTCACCAGCGCCGCTTCGCTGTAGCGGGCGGGGGGCTGGGTCTGGTGGCCCAGGGCATCCACTCCCTTGCAGGCGGGCTTATCGCCCTGCTTGAGGTCGGGCAGCAGCACTTCCTGGCCCTCAAGGGCGGCGTCAGGGTCGTCGGAGCCCTCCACGTAGGCGCGGAAGAAGCCGGCGAAATCGATGCGCTTGCCGCTGGAGCGGAAGGAGGCGGTGCCGAGGCTGCCGCCGTCGACCTCGAGATCCACGCTGAGCATGGTGAGGCGGGCGTCGGCCATCTGCGAGGCCACGGTGCGCTTCCAGATCAGCTCATAGAGAGCCAGATCACGCCCATCGAGGCCGGTGGCGCCGGGATCGCGGAAGCTTTCGCCCGCCGGGCGGATCGCCTCGTGAGCCTCCTGAGCGTTGCGGGCCTTGGTGGAGAACTGGCGGGGCGCCGGGCTGAGGTAGTCCTTGCCGTACTTGGCGCTGACGCAGCTGCGGGCGGCGTTGATCGCCTGGTCGCTGAGATGCACCGAATCGGTGCGCATGTAGGTGATGAAGCCGCGCTCGTAGAGGCCCTGGGCCGTGCGCATCGTTTCGCGGGCCGAGAGCCGCAGCTTGCGGTTGGCCTCCTGCTGCAGGGTGCTGGTGGTGAAGGGAGCCACCGGCTTGCGGGTGGTGGGCTTCTCCTCCACCGCCGCCACCCGCCAGGAGCCCGCCAACACCGCCTCGCGCAACTGGCGAGCCTCGGCCTCGCTGAGCAGCCGCACCTTGCTGCCGGCCTTGAGGCCGCCGGTGGCCTCATCGAAATCGGAGCCGCCGGCGATGCGCTCGCCCTTGAGATGGCTGAGCTTGGCCTCGAAGGCTCCACCCTGATCGAGCTGGGCCTTGAGATCCCAGTAGCTGCCACTGCGGAAGGCGCGCCGCGCCCGCTCGCGCTGCACGATCAGCCGCACAGCCACCGACTGCACACGGCCGGCCGAGAGGCCCCAGGCCACCTTCTTCCACAGCAGCGGCGAGAGGGTGTAGCCCACCAGGCGATCGAGGATCCGCCGGGTCTCCTGGGCATGCACGAGCTCCATGTCGAGCTCCCTGGTCTGCTCCAGGGCGCGGCCGATCGCTTCCTTGGTGATCTCGTGGAACACCATCCGCTTCACCGGCACCTTGGGGTTCAGCAGCTGCAGCAGGTGCCAGCTGATCGATTCGCCTTCCCGGTCTTCGTCAGTCGCCAGCAGCAACTGGTCGGCTCCCTTGAGGGCGTCCTTGAGCTCCTTCACCACCTTCTTCTTGTCCTTCGGCACCACGTAGAGGGGCTCGAAGTTGTTGGCGGTGTTCACGCCGAGGTTGGCCCACTTCTCGCCCTTGTGGGCCGCCGGGATCTCGCTGGCGTTGTTGGGCAGGTCGCGCACGTGCCCCATCGAGGCTTCCACCTTGAAGTCCTTGGGAAGGAACCCGCGGATGGTGCGGGCCTTGGTGGGGCTCTCAACGATGACGAGGGTGTGCGCCACAGGCAGGCGGTGAACCGCTTCCCTCTTTATCGCACCGGCGGTCAAGCCTGGGAGTGCAGATCCGGGTGTGGCGACGACCAAACCCCAGCGACAACGCGGCTACAGTCCGGTCCAAACGGCCATCCTTGCCAGCTGTGAACGATCCGGCCTCCGCTGTCAGCGCCATCACTTCGCTGCAGCTGAACGCGGCCGCCATCGCCCCGGAAGGTGCGGTGCTGCTGGCGATGCTCGCCTGCCTGCTAGTGGATCTAGCCGGCGAGAAGGCTGCCAGCCGCTGGGTGCCGCTCTTCTCCTATCTGGGTCTGGGTGGGGCGCTGGTGCTGCTGGCACTGCAGTGGGACACCGCCCCATTGATGCCCTCGTTTCTTGGCTCCTTCCTGGCCGACAACCTGGCGATCGCGTTCCGGGCGGTCGTCGCCGCATCCACCCTGCTGTCGCTGCTGATCAGCTGGCGCTACGTGGAACAGGCCGGCACCCCTGTCGGCGAATACACCGCAATCCTGCTGGCCGCCACCCTCGGAGCGATGCTGCTGTGCGGCTCCACCGACCTGGTGAGCATCTTCGTGTCGCTCGAGACCCTCTCGGTGGCCAGCTACCTGCTTTCGGGCTACATGAAGCGCGACGCGCGCAGCTCCGAAGCCGCTCTCAAATACCTGCTGGTGGGATCGGCAGCGGCGGCGGTCTTCCTCTACGGAGCATCGCTGCTGTACGGCCTCACCGGCGGCAGCACCAACCTTGATGCCGTGGCGATCGCGCTGCAGACCAGCACCGCGCCAGTGGCAGCCCTTGCCCTGGTATTCGTCCTGGCCACCGTGGCCTTCAAGATTGCCGCGGTGCCCTTCCACCAGTGGACTCCCGACGTCTACGAGGGATCGCCCACCCCGGTTGTGGCCTTCCTCTCGGTGGGCTCCAAAGCGGCGGGGTTCGCCTTGGCCATGCGCATCCTGGTGGGTTGCTTCGATCCGTTTGAGGCCCAGTGGAAGCTGCTGTTCACCGTGCTGGCGATCCTCAGCATGGTGCTGGGCAATGTGGTTGCCCTGGCGCAGACCTCGATGAAGCGGATGCTGGCCTACAGCTCGATCGGTCAGGCCGGCTTCGTGATGATCGGCCTGGTGTGCGGCACCGAGGAGGGCTACGCCGCCATGGTGCTGTACATGGCGGCGTACCTGTTCATGAACCTGGGCGCTTTCGCCTGCATCATTCTCTTCTCTCTGCGTACCGGCAGCGACAGGATCTCCGACTATGCCGGTCTCTATCAGAAGGATCCTCTGATCACACTCGGCCTCAGCCTTTGCCTTCTCTCTCTCGGCGGAATCCCGCCGATGCTCGGCTTCTTCGGCAAGATCTACCTCTTCTTCGCCGGCTGGGCCGATCACCAGTACCTGCTGGTGGTGGTGGGCCTGCTGACCTCGGTGGTGTCGATCTACTACTACATCTCTGTGATCAAGATGATGGTGGTGAAGGAGCCCCATGAGGCTTCCGATGTGGTGAAGTCGTATCCCGCACTCACCTGGAATGTGGCTGGTCTGCCGCCGCTGCGTGCCGCTCTCGTGTCGTGCGTGGTGGTGACAGCCATCGGCGGCATCCTGTCCAACCCACTGTTCAACTGGGCCAGTGGTGCCGTGGCCGGTACACCGATGCTTCAGAAGGCCCTGGCCACACTCACCACCGCACCGGTCGGCTGAATGGCCGCCGCTACGACCCCACCAGCAGAGTCCGCAGCTCCATCAGCACTTGGGTCTGCCGCGCCCCAGGTGGCAGTTCTGGACCATGTGTTCAAGGTTTATGGCAGCGGTGAGGCTGCCGTCAGTGCCCTTAACGATCTCTGTATGAGCGTTCGTCAGGGTGAATACCTGGCGGTGATGGGCACCTCCGGTTCAGGCAAGAGCACGGCGATGAACATCCTGGGCTGCCTCGATCGCCCCAGCGGCGGCAGCTACCGGCTCAACGGCACAGCGGTTGAGAACCTCAGCGACGACCAGCTGGCCGATCTGCGCAACCGGGAGCTGGGCTTTGTGTTCCAGCAGTTCCACCTGCTGCAGGAGCTCACCGCCCTGGAAAACGTGATGCTGCCGATGGTCTACGCCGGGGTTTCTCCGGCCGAGCGTCAGGAGCGCGCCCAAGCAGCCCTGAAGCGTGTTGGCCTGGCAGACCGCATGCTGAACCGGCCGAATCAGCTCTCCGGTGGCCAGCAGCAGCGGGTGGCGGTGGCACGCGCGATCATCAACCAGCCCAAGCTGCTGCTGGCGGATGAGCCAACCGGAGCGCTTGATTCCCGCACCACCAGCGAAGTGCTGGATCTGTTCGATGAACTGCACCGCGACCAGGGCATGACGATCCTTCTGGTCACCCATGAACACAACGTGGCTGAACGGGCCGAGCGGATCGTGCACTTCCACGATGGCCGCCTGGTGGACAGCGGCGCAGGCTCCCAGCTCTAGCCTCTGGGGCGTTCAGGGCTGGCTGGTCGCTCCAGGCTGGCCAGCAGCTGACCCATCAGCAGGGCGATCGCATCGCTGCCCTTGAGCTGAGAGCCGGGATCCAGATCGCCAGGATCCATCGCCACCCAGCCCCCATCAGCAGGCTGCCGCAGCTCGAAGTGAAGGTGGGGGCCGGTGCTGAGCCCAGTGCTGCCAACACGGCCCACCACCTCGCCCTGCCGCACCCACTCACCGGGCTTCACGTAGAGCTCCGAGAGGTGGCCATAGAGGGTGCGCCGCAGCGGCCGCTGATGCTCCACCTCCACCGCCAGGCCATATCCGCCGGCAAGACCGCTGCTCACGACCCGGCCGGAGAGGGCCGCCACCACGGGCGTTCCCTCCGGCGCCGCCAGATCCTCGCCGGCATGCAGGCGCCAGATCCCGAGCAGGGGGTGGAGGCGCCAACCGAAACCACTGGTGGGCACCGCCGCGCCGATGATCGGCAGCAGCAGGCGTCGGTTGCCGTTGCCAAGCAGGGGCGCAGGCCGGGGCGTGACCCGGAACACGCTGGCCAGGTTGAAGCTGCCGCCATTACCGGCGAGCAGGGCCGACACCGGCACCGTGAGCGGCGGCAGCGGCATGCCATCGGCACCGAGACGCCCGCCGTCCGCACCGGGGAGCAGAGCAGCCTCCCCAGCGGCGGCGCCCTGCCCGCCGCGACGGCCCCAGCGGATCGCCAGACCACCACGGCACTCCTGGCTGGAGAGGGCGCCGCTACGGCAAGCCTTCTGGAATGCCCCCACATCGAGGGGCGCCAGGCCACCTGCCGCACCGCCACGGATCAGGCTGCGCTCCGAGGGGGTGACCACCCCCTGACGCACCAGCTCATCGAGCGACTGATCGAAGCGCCGCGGCGGCGGCGGCGCCCCCAGCTGCTGCGGATCCGGCCGCAGGGGCGCCTGCGCGGAGGGCACGACTGCGCTAGCGGGCCGGGCTGGAGGCAGCGGCGCCGGGGACACGGGCGCAGGCCCCGCTGCCGGAGTCGGGAGAGCAGGCTGTGGCGCCAGCGGGTCCGCGGCCCCCTCCGTCTGGAGCTGGGCCCAGGCCAGACCTCCCCCCAGCACAGGCACAGCGGCCGCCAGGAGGCTGAACAGGGGGAGGCGTGACACGACGAGCCGCCGCGGGCGTGCAACAACAGCCGCACTTTAGAAATCGCGGCGAAGCTCCACCAGCGTCTCCTCACAGCGCAGCCGCAGGGCACCATCGAGCGCCAGGCCATCCACCTGCCAGGCACGGCCCGCATGCCAGTGGCTGCCGACCCTCCAGAGGCGCTGCTCCGCCTGCCGCCGCACCAGTTCCGCCTGGCCCGAAGCCGCCACCGCCCACTCGAGCGCCCCCAGCGCCAGGGCCGCCAGGCGCTCCGGCCGGGCCTGGGGATGGTGCGGGCGATGGGCATGTACGTGCCGATGGCGCCCAGGGCCCGACTGGAGGGCTTCAGCCAGGGCGATGGCCCCGGGCGGCACCCGGTTGAGGCCATTGATCCCGATGCCCACACGGCAGCCGAGCAGGGTGCTGCCGCGCCAGCGCAGCCGCGGCAGCACACCGGCGAGCTTGCGGCCTTCGAGCAGCAGGTCGTTGGGCCACTTGATGCGTGGATGCAGCCCAAGCCCCTCCAGCTGCAGGCACAGACCGAGGCTCACCGCCAGGGCCGGCGCCGCGATGGCCTGGGCTGCGATGGCCGGCGCCGACACAGCCCAGGGCATGGCTGCGCTGAGCCAGAGGCCGCCCGCCGGAGAGAGCCAGCGGCGACCCTGCTGGCCGTGACCGCGGGTCTGACGGCGGGCGATCACCGCCAACGGCGGCCGGAGGCCCCGCTCCAGCAGGCGATCCAGATCTGCTTCTGTGCTCGCCGTGATCGGCTGCCAGACCAGCCTCCAGGGCAGTGGCTGCGGCCCGCGTGGCCTGGCACGCAGGGCCGCGGCGACCGGGCCGACGCTCACAGTTGGGTCAGCCAGCGGCCGATGCGGGCGGCACCAGCCTCCAGCTCCGCGCTGGGATGCACCAGGGCCAGGCGGGCATAGCCCTCGCCACCGGCGCCGAAGCCGTTGCCGGGCGTGAGGCAGACACCGGTGGCCTCCAGCAGTCGGGCGCAGAAGGTTTCCGAGTCAAGGCCGAGCGCCGCCGCCTGCTGCGGCAGGCGCAGCCAGAGATACAGGGCCATCGACGGCCGTTGCACCGGCCAGCCGGCGGCATCGAGGGCCGCCGCCATGCGGTCACGGCGGTCGCGGTACACCGGCAGGAGGGTCTGAGCCCAGTCGGGCGTCTGCTCCAGGGCGGCGATCGCGCCGGCCTGCAGCGCCACGGACTGGTTGAAATCCACCACCCCCTTCACCTGGCGCAGGGCGGTGATCAACGGTTCGGCGCCGATGGCGAAGGCCAGGCGGTAGCCCCCCAGGCACCAGCCCTTGGAGAAGGAGAAGAACTCGATGCCGCAGCGCCGCCAGTGGGGCGAGCGCAGCAGCGCCGGCGCCTCCCCCTCCAGGGCCAGATCCACGTAGGGGTTGTCGTGGGCGAACACGACGCCATGGCGCACGGCCCGCTCGGCGGCCGCATCCACCCAGGCCTGCGAACCGGTGGCGGCGGTGGGATTGTGGGGAAAACCCAGCACCATCAGGCGCAGATCGTCCCACTGGCTGGGGCTGATCTGATCGAAATCGGGGGCGAAACCCTGCTCGGCCGCCAGGGACAGGAAGCGGGGCCGGGCCGAGGCCAGATGCAGGCCACCCAGATGGGAGGGGTAGTAGGGATCGAGCAGCAGAGCCTGATCGCCCGGGTTCAGCAGTGCCAGGGGCAGGTGGGCCGTGCCCTCCTGGGAACCCAGCAGCAGCAGCACCTCCCGCTCAGGATCCACCGCCACGTCGAAGCGGCGCGCAGCCCAGGCCGCCACCGCCTCACGCAGGGGCAGGGTGGCGCCGTGCAGGCAGTAGGCAGCACTGGCGGGCTTGGCCAGCTGGATGCGAATCGCTTCGATCGCCTGCGGCGGTGGCTGCAGGTCGGTGGAGCCGAGCGAGAGATCGAGAAGGGGCGACAGGCTCTGCCAGGGCTCGGCAGCGGCAAGCGCCTGCCTGTAGAGGAGCTTGCGCCCGTCGTTGCGAGCGAACACTCCGCTGCCGAGGCGCTGAACACGGTCCGACAGCCGGAACACGCCGGCCGCCGGATCTCCCCCGGGCTGCTCAGAGGTGGGCATCCAGGAACGCCTTGAGCTGCGGCTGAGCCATGGCGCCCTCGTGGCGGGCCAGCTCCTCGCCGTTACGGAACACGATCAGGGCGGGCAGCCCCTGAATACCGAGGCTGTCGCGGCTGACGGGGTTGGCATCCGCCTCCAGCTTCCCCACCACCAGACGACCGGCGTACTCGCGGGCGGCCCAGTCCATCAACGGTGCCATCAGCCTGCAGGGGCCGCACCAGGCGGCCCACACATCCACCAGCACCGGCGTGGCCGCCTCAAGCACCTCGGCCTGGAAGGTGGCATCGGTGAGCTGGGCGACGGAGACGTCGGCGGACACGGCGGGAAGGGGGTGGATGGAAGGGATTGTATGGATCTGCCCTGACGGGCGGCATGGCTCAGAGCTTGTCGATCGAGCGCTTCAGCTCCTCCAGTTCCGCGTCCACCGGCTCCACCTTGACCGCCTCCACCTTCACAGGCTCAACAACGCCGCTGGCGGCGGGCAGGCTGCCGGCCACGCTGGTGCCGGCCAGCCGGCCCTTGAGAGCGGCAAGTTCGTCATCCACATCCGGAGATGCCTCCAGGGCGGCGAACTGGCTTTCGAGATCCGAGCCGGCCAACTCCGCGGCGGCCTGGCTGCGGGCCTCCAGGGCCTGCACCTTCTCCTCCATCTGCTCGAAGGCGGCCATCGAGGAGTTGGTGCCGAGGCTGCCAACGGCGCTCTGCAGCTGCTCCTGGGCCTGGGCCGCCTGAGCCCGCGCCTTGAGCATGTCCTTCTTGGTCTTGGCCTCCGCGATCTTGCTTTCGAGCTGCACCAGACTCTTCTTGAGCTGGTCCACCTGACCGGCCTGGCTCTGCAGCTGCGTGCGCAGCGCGGTGGCGGTGTCGGTGCAGGTCTTGCGGCGGCCGAGGGCCTCGCGGGCCAGATCCTCCTCCCCCTTCTGGAGGGCCAGTTCAGCCCGCTCGTACCAGGTGGCGGCCTGGGCCTCGGCCTGCTCCGCCTGGTTCTGAATGCGCTTCTGGCTGGCGATGGCGGTGGCGACCGCCTGGCGCAGCTTCACCAGGTCGGACTGCATGTCTGCCACCGACTGGTCGAGAATCTTGCCGGGATCTTCCATCGCCCCGACCGCCGCGTTGGCGTTGGCGCGGATCAGGCGGCTGAGACGATCAAAGAAGCCCATGGATCAGAGGGATGGATCGAGGGGTGGGGCAGGGTCAGAGGCTAGCCAGAGTCGCGGCATCCAGGCAGCGGGATTGCCGCACATCCCCTACGGTCATCGCACGATGGCGATTGCACCCCGCAACCAGAGCCGGCGGCAGGGCGAGGTGACCCTGCTGCTGCCGCCGCCACCGCGGCCAGCCCAGGGCCTGGCCGCGGTGCTCACAGAGCTGCAGCGCCACTGGCGCAACGATGGCCACCTGGCGGCGCTCTGGCAGGCCTGGCCGCGGATCGCCGGCCCGCAGCTGGCCCAGCACTGCCGTCCGCTGCGCCTGCAGGGGCGGCGCCTCACCGTGGGGGCCAGCCATCCCCAGTGGCTGCAGGCGCTGCGCTTCAACCGCCACCAGCTGCTGGGGGCGCTGCAGGGGGCGGGCTTTGCGGTGCAGGAGATCCAGATCCAGCAGCACCATCCTGGCGAGCTGCCGCCGCCGGGCTCGCAGCAGGAGGCGGGCAGCTGGGCCCTTCACCCCAGCCGGGTGGATGTGCATGGCATGGCCACCTGCCCGCGCTGCGGCAGCCCGGCACCGGCCGGGGAAATGGGCCGCTGGGGCCATTGCAGCTTTTGCCGCCAGAAGCAGCTGGCCTTGGCCGCGGATCAGGGCTAACGGGCCGTCAGTGGTTTGCGGTGGTAGTCGGCCGGAGCAACGCCAAAGAGGCGGGCAAAGGTGTGGCGCGTGGTGGCCGAATTGGGCAACTGCAGGCGAGCCATCAGGGAGGCCAGGGTGGCGCTCTGGTGGCGGGGATCCCGCAACCGCTCCGCCAGGGCCTCCAACCGCAGGCTCCGCAGCAGCTCCATCGGGGTGCAGCCGGCCTGCTGCCGGCAGAGCTCCTGCAGGCGCCGCGGGCTCAGGGCCATGGCGGCGGCCAGGTCGGCCAACTGCAACGGCTGCTCCAAACGCTGCCGCAGCCACCCCTGCAAGTGCGCCACCAAATCGTCAGGCGTCAGATCTGCGGGAGCCCGATCCACCGCGGCCGGATCGGCCAACTGCACGCCACAGCCAGATCCTGCCAGCTGGTGGAGAAGGTAGCCCAGCAGGGTGGCGCCCAATTCGCCGCGCCGCTCTTCGCCACCAGGATGGCGCAGGGCTTGCTCCAGCAATCGCAACATCGGCAGCAACAGGCCCAGCTCCACGCTCCAGCTGCCGCCGGCCGGGTGGTGTGATCCCAAGGGCAACACCAGCCGCAGCAAGCGACACGGCGCCTGACTCACGGTGAGCCGGTGGCCGGCCGCCGGCGCCAGCAGGGCCCCATTGCGCCCATCGGCCTGCAGCAACAGCGGCGCTTGTACCCCACCCCCCTGGGCCGCCCGGGCCTCCGTGAGGGTTTCGGCGATGCAACGCCCGTGCTGCACCAGCACCAGCGAGGCCCGCCGCTCGGGGTCGCGCCAGCCAACGCTGAGCCGGGCGGGATAGAGCTCCTCAGCCACCAGGCACCCCTGCAAGGGCTGCACCCGCGCCTTCAGCGCACCGGCAGCACCACCACCCGAACGAGCCCCCAACAGCTCCCACCCCAGGGCTGCGGCCCAGGGCTCGAACTGGTGGCAGCGCTGCACGGCAGACAAAAACGCGACGGCGGCTCCAGATGCGCGGCGTTGGGTGATCCGCGTTGCTGTTCATGATGCCCCCAGCCCAGCCTGGTGGAAAGCAACAGCAACGGCAGGACGGGCGATGGTGGACCCCCTCGAGCAGAGCGTGTTCAGCGGCGGCGGTGACACCACCAGCAGCAACCAACTGGAGTCCCGCGCTGTCCAACCCTTGGCGGACGCCACCGGCTTGGCCGAGCACGCCGTCGGCGACCCCGGAGGGAGTGACGGGAGTCTGGAGCGGGCCCAGCAACTGGTCGAAGACTACGAACTGCTGGCGCTCACCAGCTCCACCGGCGATGGCGACGCCGATGCCGCAGCGGCGGCCCTTTGGCTGGGCAAACCCAGCCCCGGCAGCCTCGAAACCAGCACCGACAGCCTCTGGGACGAGCTACCCGCCGGCGCGCCCCCCACCAGCCTGATCGTGATCGACCCGGCGGTAGAGGGCTGGCAGCAGCTGGTAGCCAGCGCGCCAGAGGGCGCGGAGGTGTTGGTGCTCGATGGCGAGGCCGACACCGCCAGCCAGATCAGCAGCGGCCTGGCGAGCCTCAGCCCCAATGGCGAGGAACCACTCACCAGCCTGGTGATCGTGAGCAGCGACCCGCAACAGCTGCACGAGCAGGCTAACAGCATGGCGGGCTGGAGCGAGGCCCTGAGCGACCCTGATGGGCTGCTGATCTACGGCGCCACCGACGCCCAGCTGGACACTGACGCCACCGCCTACGCCAGTGAAGAGCTGTGGTTCACCACCAGCGGCACAGAGCTGCTCAGCCCCGAAGCCCTGGCCCAGTGGCAGCAGGCCCTGGCTGAAACGCAAACCCTGCTGAGCGGCCTGCCCAACCGGGCCGACTACGAAGCCCTGATGCAGGCGGTGTTCGGCCAGGCCGGCACGGATTCCGAGCAGTTCACGGCCAATCTGCAGCAGCTCAGCCAGCAGCTGCTGCAAAAAGAGCTTGCGGTTGCCACTGACTTGAGGGCAAACGGCGACCTGCAGGGCTATCGCGCTGGATACGCAGCGATCGGCCACACCGGCAGCGAGCGGATCTACATCAATCAGGATTGGCTTAATGCCGGCGCCACAGCCGATGCGATCGCGCAGGTCCTGCTCGAAGAGCTGGGCCATGCCTTTGATCATCGGCTCAATCCCGAGGCGGACACCCCCGGCGATGAGGGCAAGGTGTTTGCAGCGTTGGTGCAAGGCCAACCGCTGAGCGAAGCCGATCGGGCGCGACTGGCGGCCCTCGACGACTGGACCACGCTCAGCATTGAGGGGGTGATGGTGCAGTTGCAGCTGGCCACCCCGTCGGCAGACCCCACTACAAGCACGATCGCATCCGCTGCATTGCTGGTCCTCTCCGACGGCTCCAGCACTACGACGTTCACCGTGACGCTCCGCGACGCCAATGGCAATCCGCTCGCGGCCTCCGGTGGAAACGTCACCTTTGCGCCCCTCGCGGCCGGCCAGGGCTCGATCGGCAGCGTCACCGACAACGGCGACGGCACCTACACCGCCACCTACACCGCCGGCACGACGCCCGGCTCGTTCACGATCACGCCCCGGCTCGACGGCATGGCCTTCACCAGCACGCTCGTGATGGTCGTCGGCGGCGTCGCGATCTCGCCCCCCGGCACGCTGACCGGCGTCGAGGACTCCGCCGGGATCCAACTCTTCGGCCCAGGTGCGGTCTCGAGCCCTGAGAGCAGCACGATGGAGGCGATCGCCGAATTGACGGACGGCAGCGGCACGCTCTCCACCGGCGTCGTGACCGGCACGCCGCTCGCCCAGCAGGGCAACCGGGCCAGCGTCAACACCTTCCTCGACAGCCTCGTGTTCGTGCCGACGCCCGGCTGGTCGGGCACCGCCACCATCAGGATTCGCGTGGAGGCCGACTACACGCTCGTCGGCGGCGTGGACGACAACTCCGACGTCACCGAGTTCACGTTCGACGTCGTGGTGGCCTCGGTCAACGACGCCCCGGCCGGCAGGTCTGCCACGATCACGATCAACGAGGACACACCGCAAACGCTGACCACCGCCGACTTCGGCTTCACCGACGCGAACGACACGCCCGCCAATGCCCTCGCGGCGGTGAGGATCGTCACGCTGCCCGCCGCCGGCAGCCTCACCCTCTCGGGCTTGGCCGTGACCGCCGGCACCGAGATCACCGCGGCGGACATCACCACCGGCAACCTCGTCTTCACTCCGGCGGCCAACGCCAAAGGCACGCCCTACGCGAGCTTCACCTTCCGTGTCCGCGACGACGGCGGCACGACCGACGGCGGCGTGGATCTCGATCCAACGGCCCGCACGCTCACGTTTAACGTCACGCCCGTCAACGATGCACCGGTCACCGTCGATGCCACGCGGAGCGTCGCCAAGAACGGCACGCTCACCTTCAGCCTCGCCTTCACCGACGCCGACGGGGGCACCAACTCCACGACCGACGCGGCGGTGAACCGCTACCGGATCGTGAGTCTGCCCGCCTCCGGCACGCTCCGCGACAAGGATGGCCTCGTGTTGTTGGCAAGCGACGTCATCACCGTCGCCAAGGCGACGAACATGACGTTCGCCCCGGCTGCCAACTTCGTCGGTGACGTGAACTTCCAGTTCCAGGCGCTCGACGCGGCGGATGCCGAGAGCACAGCGAGCACGGTCACGATCTCCGTCACGCCCTTCAACTTCGCCCCCACGGTCACGGTGCCGGGTGCCCAAACGGTCGCGGAGGATTCGAGCCTCGGAATCACGGGGATTGCGGTGGCCGACACCGACGCCGACACGGCCCGCGTGCGGCTGACGCTCGCGGTCACCCAAGGCACGCTGGCGATCGCCACGGTCGTCGACCTCTTCGACGCGGCCACCGGCGGCAACCCGATCACCGCCGGCGCAAGCGGCTCGCTCACCGTCTACGGCACCGTCGCGGCGATCAACGCCGCCCTGGCGACGGTGACGTACACGCCCACCGCCGACTATTTCGGGGCCGACACGCTCACCGTCACGATCGACGACCTGGGCAATGCCGACGGCGACGCCACCGTTGGCAACGACGTCGCCAAGAGCGACACCAAGACCGTGGCGATCTCTGTCACGAACGTCGCCGATGCCCCGCTGACGGGAGCGGCCACGCTCGCCGCGATCACCGAGGACTTCCCGAATCCTGCCGGCGGCTCGGTCACGAGCCTGCTCGCGAACTACTTTGACACCGACGGCAACACCCTGGCGGGGATCGCGATCAGCGCCGACACGTCGACCGGCGCCGAGGGCGTTTGGCAATACTCGCTCAACGCCGGCTCGACCTGGTCGGCGATCGGCTCGGTCAGCCCCACGGCGGCGCTGCTCCTGCCCGCCACGGCCCGGCTGCGGTTCGTGCCGGTCGCCGACTATTTCGGCACACCCGGCAGCCTCACGGTCCACGCCCTCGACTCGAGCGGCAGCCGCACCTTCACGTCCAACCCGGCCAGCCGGCAGACGGCCAACGCCACCGCGGGTGGCACCGACATCGACGTGACCGGCAACACGCTCTCCACGAGCGTGACCGCGGTGAACGACCCGATGGTCGTGGTCGTCGACAAGCAACTGGTCGTGGGCGAGGGGGGAACGGCCGGGCTCACGGCCTCGATCCTCAGGATCACCGACGTCGAGGCCACCGCGGCCCAGATCGTCTACACGCTCATCCAGAGCGGCAGCATCCTCGGCGACGGCGTGTTCCAGAAGTCGGACGGCACGACCTGGGCTCCGCTCACCTGGGGCGACAGCTTCACCCAGGCCGACATCGATGCCGGCCGGGTGCGATATGTCCATGGCGGCGCCGAGCCGCTCGGCACTGAGGTACTCGCCTACACGGTGACCGACGTTGTAACAGGGGCCGGCGGCACGACAGCCAGCCGCACGCTGCGGCTCAATGTCACGCCCATCAACGATGTGCCCCAGCTGTATTTGCCTGGCCAGACCGTGCCCGGTGATGGGACGCCACTGGTGGCCACGCCGGCGGTCGGCGGTGTGTTCACCTTCAGCACGGCCGCAATCCGGGTAATTGATCCGGACAACACGCCACGACAGCTGGTGTTGCGCATCGAATCGGTGCCGGCTCTGGGTTACCTGGCCTACGACGGCTTCACCATCGGCATCGGATCGTCGTTCAACTACGCCAATCTCGGCAGGCTCACCTACCAGCATTCCGGCAATGTCGCCGGTATCGACTCCTTCTACGTCACGCTCCGCGATGGGGCGGGCGGCGTTGTGGCCAGCACGGCGATCCCGCTCACCGTCGGCGGCGCGAACCGCGCTCCCACCGGCATCCGCAACCTCTCAGGTGAAATCGACGAGGATCCGACGAGCTACGGAAACCTCTCCAACAACGACGGCGCCACGCTCGCCCAGTACTCGAACTACCTGTTCGCCGACCCCGACGTCGGCCAGACCGTGGGCGGCTACGCGCTCGTGGGCAACACGGCGAACGCCACAACCGAAGGCCGCTGGCAGTACTCCAGCGACGGCGAATCGACCTGGGCCGACGTCGGCACCGTGAACGACACGACGGCGGCGCTCGTGATCGGCGCGGCCACCAAGGTGCGCTTCGCTCCCGCACTCAACTACAACGGCACGCCCCCGGCCCTGCAGATCCGCGTGCTCGACAGCACCTATGCCGGCGGCCTCTCGGCCTCGAGCGGCGACGAGACCCGCGTCACGGTCGATGTGTCGACCAACGGCGGTAGCTCGTCGATCTCGGCCACGGTCAACACGCTGTCGATCCGTGTGCGCCCGGTCAACGATGACCCGGTCATGGCCCGTAACACCGGCCTCACTCTCGCCAGTGGGGGTTCCAACACGGCCACCATCACCAGCGCACATCTGCAGGCCACCGACGTCGACACGAGCGATGTCGAGAGCAATGTGGTGACCTTCCGACTGGAGTCGCTTCCCAGCCACGGCGTGCTCAAGCTCGCTGGCACGGCGATCGGCATCGGTGCCACCTTCAGCCAGGCCGAAATCGACGCCGGGCGTCTCACCTATGACTTCGATCTTGGTTCCGCCACCTCGGATGCCTTCACCTTCACGGTGCGCGACGGCGGCTACCACGCCATCTATGACAGGCCCGGCGGGATCTATGCAGGTAGCCCGGCCATTGGCAGTTCGGCCGCGCTCGCGGTGCAGACCTTCACCATTGCGATTGGCACGGGCCTCGGCGGCAACTACGGGGCACCGGGAACGCTCGCCACCGATCCCGGTCCATCGATCGTCGTCAACAACCCCTTGCAATTCGCCGAGGGCGGCGTCGGCGTGATCGACGGCACGTTGCTCTCCATCACCGACACCAACAACGATCCCGCTGCTCCGGCGGCATCACCTTCGGCCATCTCGATCACGCTCAACTCGCTTCCAACCGGGGGCACCCTCTCGATCAGCCCAGCGAGCGACCCAGCTTTGCCGCTGCGGATCGGCGACACGTTCACGCAGGCCGATGTTCTCGCAGGTCGGATCCGTTTCGCTCACAACGGCAGTGAGGGCTTCCTCACCTCGTTCAGTTTCACCGCCCGCGACGGGGCCGGCAACACAACGACGGCCACGTTCAACATCGATGTCTCACCGGTGAACGACGCGCCCGGCTTCGAGGCCAGCGGCTTCACCCTCGCCGAGGGTGCCGTGTTCAACGTCGGCTCCGTACTCTCGCCCAGCCAAGTCACCGGTGTTTATGACACCGATGGTGGTGGCGACAAGTCGGGGCGATCACCCGCCGTGCCCTTCGCCGACACCAACTCGCTCACGTTCCGCATCGCAAACCTGCCGACGAACGGAGAAGTGCGGATCGTCAACGACGGCTTCACCTATGACGGCGCCGATGCAGCCACCTTCACGGTCGCCACGCCGTCCACAACCATCCCCAAGGCCACGGTCACGGCAGGCCGGCTGCGCTATCAGCACGACGGCTCCGAAACGCGCACCGACTCGATTGTGCTCGAGCTCAATGACAACCAGGGCCAGCTGAATTCAACACTGCAGCGGACAATCTCCATCGCGGTGACACCCCTCAATGACGACCCTGTCTTGGCCGTCAACACCGGTGGTGTGGTCTACGAATCGGCAACATTGGACATCGGCAACACGCTACTCAAGGGCACCGACAGCGACAACGCCACAACGGAGCTGCAGTTTCGGATCACAGCCAACGTGCAGCACGGACGGCTGGAGGTCCTGGAAGGCTCCACCATCACCGTGCTCGGCGTCGGCAGCCGTGTGACCCAGGCCGACATTGACGCCGGCAACTTCCGCTATGTGCACGACGGCAGCGAGACGATCTCCGACTCCTTCGCCTTCACGCTCTCCGACAGCGGCGGCGGCAACGAGCCGACGGGCACGTTCTCGATCGCGATCACGCCGGTCAACGACCCGCCGGTGATCACGGTGCCCGGGCCGCAGACCGTGCCCGAGGATCAGAACCTCGCGATCACGGGCCTCTCCGTAGCCGATGCCGATGCGCTCAGCGCCGACACGCTCACGGTCACGCTTGCCGTGAGCCAGGGCATCGTGACGCTCGGCACGACGACAGGGCTGAGCTTTAGGAACAGCACGACCAACGGATCGGCGACGGTCTCCTTCACCGGCATCGCCGCTGATCTCAACGCCGCCCTTGCCACGCTCGTCTACCGCGGCGCGGCGGACTACTCCGGCGCCGACACCCTCACGATCACCGTCAACGATGGCGGCAACCGGGGCGTCGATCCGAGCGTGGCTGGCCTGACAGACACCGGCACGGCGGCGTCCGAGCAGTCGACCGCCACGGTGGCGATCACGGTGGCGAGCGTCAACGACGCCCCCACCGTCGTGCTGCCCGCGGGCCAGTCGCTGAACGAAGACACCACGCTCCTTCTCTCCGCGGCCAACAGCAACGCGATCGCGATCGCCGACGTGGACGCCGGTTCCCAGACCGTCCAGGTCGCCCTAGTGGTCGCCCAGGGCACGCTCACCCTCGCGAGCCTCACCGGGCTCACCGTCACGGCCGGGGCCAACGGAACGGCCACGGTGACCGTCCGAGGCAGCCTCGCGTCGCTGACGGCCGCCCTCGACGCCGGCGTCACCTACGCCCCGGTGGCGAACTTCAACGGCTCCGATTCGCTCGTCGTCACGGTCAACGACCTCGGCAACTCGGGCGATCTCGGTGGCGCCGAGTCGGCCACGGCCAGCCTCGCCCTCACCGTCACTCCGGTCAACGACGCTCCGACCGTGACCGCCCGCAGCCTGTCGGGCACCGAGGACACGCTGCTGACGTTCTCGCTGACCTCGAGCGACGTGGATGCCGGCACGAACGCGACGACCGACGCGGTCGTGAACCGCTACCGGATCGAGTCGCTGCCCGCCAACGGCACGCTCACCACAAGCGACGACCAGGCGATCACGGTCAACGCGCCGATCACCGTCGCCCAGGCCACGGGCATGAAGTTCACGCCGGCCGCGAACTTCAACGGGCAGACCAGCTTCGCCTACACGGCCCTCGACGCGGCCAGTGCCGAGAGCGACCAGCAGTCGGTCACGATCACGGTCGCTGCGGTCAACGACGCACCGGCCCTCACCGGCGGCGGTGACTCCGTCGCCTACACCGAAGGCGTCGGCGCGGCCGCGACCGGCACGCCCGTGATCCTCGACGCGAACGGCAACCTCGACCTCGACGACGTTGAACTCATCCAGCGGAGCGAGGACACGTTCAACTCCGCGACGCTCACGGTGCGACGCGACTCGGCCGCCGTGAGCACCGACCGGTTGTGGGTCGACACCACCGGCGTGGTGACGGTCTCCGGCACCGCCAATGGCTCCACGATCTCGGTGTCCGGCACGGTGATCGGCACGATCACCACCAACAGCGCCGCCGGCACCCTGGTCATCACGTTCAACGGCACGGCGTCCAAGGCTTCCGTCGAGGCCGTGATGAAGGCCGTCACCTTCGCGAGCACCGACGACGACTTCGCCGGCGCCGCGACCGTCGTGATGATCTTCAACGACGGCAACGCGGGCAGCCCGGCAGCCCAGGGCTCGGGCGGCGCCAAAACGGCCTCGGTCCCCTTCACCGTCACCGTCACGAACACCAACGACGCCCCGACCCTCACCGGCAACGGCTCCGTGACCTCGGCCGAAGACGACGCGGCTCCCGCCGGCGCGACGGTGGCGACGATCTTCAGCGGCAAGTTCAGCGACCTGGACGGAAGTCTGGCCGGCTCGTCGTTCGCCGGCGTGGCGATCGTGGGCGACGCCAGCCACCAGGCCACCCAAGGCCGGTGGCAGTATTCGACCGACTCTGGCGTCACCTGGTTCGACGTCAGCCCGTCCGGCACCGCCCCCACGACCGCAACGGCGCTGATTCTCGCGACGACCACCGAACTGCGATTCGTGCCCGTCGCGAACTTCAACAGCCGGTTCAACCGGGCCACGGCGAACCCGGGCGGCCTGACGGTCACGGCGATCGACGACAGCGACGGCAGCCGGGCGTTCACATCGGGCGGCACCCGTGAGACGGTCGATACGACCGGCCTCACGGCCGCGTCCGACATCGGCTCCGCCACGCGGCAGATCATCGCCACGGTCACGCAGGTGAACGACGCCGGCGAAATCCACTATCTCGCGAGCACCGCATCCTCGACGCTGCAGTTCACGGAGGCCGTGGGCGTGAACGTCGCAGGTACGGCCGTGCTCCTCGACACGCTCACTGACGACGGCGGCGATCCCGGTGCAACGCCGGCCGAGATCTTCGACATCGATCTCGTCCTGCGGAACGAGACCACGTTCAACGGCGCCCGGCTGGTGGTGGGTCAGAAGACCACGCTCGACACCGACGACCTGTTCGTCGTGCAGACCGGCTCCGGTCTCTCGATCCAGGGCGGCTTCACCCAGCCGGGCTCGGGCATCACGCTGTTCAACAGCGGGTCGGCGATCCTCTACAACCCCGGCTCCGGCGACATCGTGGTCGCCACGCTGACCGACAACAGCGCCACGAGCGGCCAGCTCGTGGTCACGTTCAACGCCAACGCCACGCCCGCGGCGGTGAACACCGTGCTGCGGAACCTCGCGTACTCCAACACGGATCCCACGCTCACGAGAGGCGACAAAACGATCGAAGTCGGGTTCTTCGACGGCAACGGCACCACGAACAACGCCCAGGGCACCAGCGGCGAGCGCTCGGCCACGGCCGAGATCGTCGTGTCCCTGGTCGCCGTCAACGACTCGCCGACGCTCTCGGGCGGCGCGACCATCGCCACCGTCGAGGACACGACGACGACGGTCACCACGTTCGCGGCCCTGTTGGCGGCGAACCTCACCGACCCCGACCAGGTGAGCGGCACCACGTTCGAGGGCGTGGCGATCTCGGCCTTCGACACGAAGTCGCTCGGGGCCTGGGAGGTGAACCTCGGCACGAATGGCTCGCCGACCTGGGTGAGCCTCGCCACGCTGGTCGGAAACGCCGGCGGCATCTCGACCACCCGGGCCCTGCTCTTCTCGGCGGCCACGGAAGTGCGGTTCGTGCCCGCGGCCAACGCCAACACCGGCACCGCCGGCCTGGCGAGCCTGCGGCCCTCCCTCATCGCCTTCGGCATCGAAGACAGCATCCCGAGCGGCGCTGCAAACATCGGCCCCTCGGCCTACACGACCGACACGGCGATGCCGCTGACCTGGAACACCACGACTTCGGTCGGTGAATCCCGCGTCTCGGCGGCTGCGGTCACGATCGACCTCACGATCGCGGCCCGCAACGACGCCCCGACCGTGACCACGACGGGCGGCGGCACCGGCTTCACCGGCGGCGTGTTCACCGGCACGATCGCCGAATCGCCGACCGACGGCGTCGGCACGCCGACGCAGCAGCTGCTCGCGGGCGTGACTATGGCGGACGTCGACCTGGCCACGACCAACCAGCTCTCGGCGACGGTGTTCGGAGCCGGCACGATCACGGTGTCGCTCACGGATCGGCAGGCGGGCGACAAGTTCACGCTGGACGGTAGCCTCGGCTTGGCCGATGTCGTCGCCTCCACCTCCGGCGGCACCGCTGCCAGCGGCAACTTCGTGATCACGCTCACCACCGGCGCGACGATCGCGCAGGTGCAAACGGTCCTCGAGGCCATCCGCTACGAGTACACGGGTGACGAGCCGCCGACCTCGACGCGGAGCTACACCGTCGTGCTGGCCGACGGTGACAACCGTGACGCCGGCAGCGATACGGCGGGCGGCGACGCGAACGGCACGGTCTCGCTTGCGGCCACGACGATCACCGGCTCCGTGACGATCACGGCCCCGAACGACCCGCCCACGCTGACGGCAACCGCCACGAATCTGACCTTCACCGAGAACGGCACGGCCGTGGCGCTCTTCGGCAGCGCGGCGACCACCACGATCGAGAGCGGCCAGGAGATCGTACGGCTCGTGATCACGGTGGCGGACATCGCGGACGGCGCGGCCGAGAAGTTCACCATCGACGGCACGGTGATTGACCTTGTGGACGGCACCACGTCGCCCACGGCCACGAACGCGGGCAGCGTGACGGTGGGCCTGAGCGGCGGCACCGCCACGCTCACCTATACCCACGCCGGCCTCACCGAAGCCCAGACCTCCGCGCTCGTCAACGGCCTCGCCTACCGGCACTCGAGCGACAAGCCGACCGCGGGCAACCGTGTGGTCACGATCACCACGATTCAGGACGATGGCGGCACCGCATCATCCGGCGTGGACACCCGGTCGATCTCCCTCACCTCAACGGTCAATGTTGTTCCGGTAAACGATGCTCCGGTGGTGACCGCCGGTGGCTCGCTTGCGTACACGGAAAACGAGCCAGCCATGGTCATCGACGCGAGTGTCACCGTTGTATCTGACGCAGACGACACACAGATCGCAAGCGCGACAGTCACGATTTCTGCCGGGTTTCTAGCGGGGGATGTCCTTGGATTCACCGCCCAGCATGGGATCACGGGCACATACAACTCCGAGACGGGCGTCCTGACGCTGAGTGGTACGGCCACGCTCACGAATTACACCGATGTTTTGCGGTCGGTCACATACCGCTCGACCAGTGAAGATCCCACCTCCAACACGACGAAGCCAGCCCGCACGATTACCTGGCGGGTGACCGACGCTAACTCGGACAACGTCGGTGCCGCCACCAGTTCACCCGTCACCAGCGCGATCACCATCACGCCGCTGGCGGACAAGCCGGTTCTCTCGGGCCTTTCTGCGGTTGGCTACACGGAGAATGGCTTGGCGGCGGTGGTCGGTGGGAGCGTGGCCATCAGCGATTTAGATGACACGCAAATCGCCTCCGCGACGGTGTCGATCACCGCCAATCTGCATGCCGGCGACCAACTGCTGTTTGTCAATCAAAATGGCATCAGCGGTACCTACAATAGTGGTACCGGTGTTCTCACGCTCAGCGGAACAGCCTCGCTTGCGCACTACGAGAGCGCGCTGAGAAGCGTGATGTTCAACAGCACGAGCCACGATCCAACCGATAACGCTACAAAGACCACTAGAACGATTTCGTGGCAGATCACCGACGCCAATTCAGACGCAGCCGGTGCGGCTTCGAGCGATCTCATCACCAATACCATCACGATCACGCCCACCACCGATAACCCGGTCGTGACGGCGACGGGCACGGCCGTGGCGTACACCGAGAACGGTTCGGCGGTGACGATCGCCACGGGCCTCACGATCACCGACGC
>JAIYAQ010000002.1 GCA_027488975.1 Cyanobium sp. E1_MAG_00006 | reverse complement strand
GGCGCCGCAGCAGGGCCACGGCCTGCTCGGCCTCGGGCCTGACCGTGTCAGCGACGGCGATCACCCCCAGGATCTGATCGGCGCGCCCCAGCAACATGGCCGTTTTCCCCTGGGCCTCGAGCCCAGCGAGCTGGCCTTCCACAGGCTCGGGAAGCCGAGGCAGGAAGCGGCTTGCCAGGGAACGGTTGCCGAACCAGACGACGTCCCCGCCCTCTTTGGCGGTGATGCCCTCGCCCACCTGGGCCTCAAACTGCTTCAGCGGCAGCAGCTCCAGATGGCGCGCTGCAACGGCCTCGGCAATTGCCGCTGCCAGGGGATGTTCGGAGCCGTGCTCCAGGGACCCTGCGAGCTGAAGCACCTCCTGCTCCGACTGGCTTGCCAGGGGCTCCAGATCGGTGAGCACCGGCTTGCCCAAGGTGAGCGTGCCTGTCTTGTCGAAGACCACGGTGGTGAGCTTCTCAGCCCGCTCCAGCACCTCGCCGCTGCGGATCAGGATGCCCTGCTCCGCGCCCTTGCCCACCCCCACCATCAGGGCCGCTGGGGTGGCGATGCCCAGGGCACAGGGGCAGGAAATCACCAGCACGGCGATGAAGGCCAGCAGACCACTGCTGAACTGGCCCGCCAGGGTCCAGAGGGCAAACGCCGCGAAGGCGATCAGCACCGCGGCTGGAACAAACCAGCCCGTGACCTGATCGGCCAGGCGCTGCACGCTGGCCGTGCTGGCCTGGGCCTCCTCCACGATGCGAACGATCTGGGCCAGGGCGGTGTCGGATCCCACCCGGCTGGCCTGAAAACGGAGCAGGCCATTGCCATTCACGGTGCCGCCGATGAGTTCGGCACCGGCCTGTTTGGCCACTGGCAGGGATTCACCGGTGAGCAAGGATTCGTCCACCGAGGAGCTGCCCTCCAGCACCACCCCATCGGCGGGGATCTTCTCGCCCGGGCGCACCAGCACCGTTTCGCCGGTGTCGATGGCATCGGCGGGCACGGTCATCTCCATGCCGTCGCGGATCACCGTGGCCGTGGCGGGCTGAAGATCGAGCAACTTGCGCACGGCGGCAGAGGAGCGTTTCTTGATGATCTCCTCCATGTATTTGCCCATCAGCACGAAGGCGATCACCACCGCCGAGACTTCGAAATAGACGTCCCGTTCATTGACGCCAACCGGAAGCCAGGTGGGCGCGAAGACCACCACCACGCTGTAGAAGTAGGCAACGGAGGTGCCCAGGGCGATCAGCACATCCATGTTGAGGGCGCGGCGCTTGAGGGCCGCCCAGGCGCCGGTGTAGAACGACCAGCCACCGATGAACTGCACCGGAGTGGCAAGCACGAACAGCCACTTCCCCCAGCTCATCCAGGGCAGTGCCGGCAGCGGCACCCAGGACACCAGGCTGATGCCGGCCGCCAGGGCGATGAAGGCTCCGGCCCGGAACAGCGCCAGCGCCAGCACCCCGCCGATCACGAAGCCCACGCGACGGCGCATGACGCGCAATTCGCGGTCGGGATTCTGGAAGGTCTGCAGGCAGGTCTGGCTGCAGAAGTAGTAGTCGCGGCCGCCGCGCTGGGCGCTGAGGGCTGTGGCCTTGGGAACCACCATGCCGCAGATCGGATCCTTGGCCATTCCCTTGCCGCCGCCGGTGGGCGGCGGGCCGTGGCTTCCGGGCTTCCCGTGGGAATGGCCAGGGGTCTGGGTGATTGTCGCCGCGTTCATCATGGCTGCTCCTGATCGGTGGGGCTAGTTAGGAAAGATCTACCCAGGTTTTCGCTCAAAGACGAAAAAGAGCGTCGTATTTGCTGTACTCCGGCTTGCGCAAGCCCTCCACCGCCAGCATCCTGCGCAGTTCGATGATCTCGGCGCGCTGGGCCACGATCACCCCTCGCGCGAAGCGTCGGATCGTGGGGTTGGTGCTCTTGGCCAGGGCGTCGTGGGCCATCATCAGCGCCCCGCCGTGGTGCTCGAGCATGCCCTCCAAGAACCACACCACCCGGTTGTCCTTGGTGGGGAGTTCGCCCATCATCCGCATGCCATCGATCTGGGCCTGGCTCATGCGGGTGAGGCCGCTGAGGCTGTTGGGATCGCCTCCGGAGGCCAGGGACACGGGGTAAACGGGTGCCTGGGGGTACCAGGCCTTGCGCCAGAGGCCCATGGCCCGGATCTCGTTGGCCTGGTCGCGCCAGATCGTTTTGCCGAGCGCTCCCACGCCGGGCTGGCCGATGTTGAAGACGAATTCGCTCATCCGTAGCGCGCCGGTGTGGTGCTGCACCATGCCGTCGATGAGGCGCAGGTCGTAGGTGGCACCGGCGGGGCCCACGTCGTGGGCGTGGGCGGCATGGGCCGGGGCGGATCCGGCCGGAGCAGACATCCCAGGCATGTTCATCATCCCTGGCATGCCCTGGTGCCCTTCGTGATTCATGCCACCGGGCATCTGGGCCAGGGCAGGAGCCGCAACGGTGAGGGCAGAGGCCAGACCGATCAGGGTGGCGGTGAAGCGGAATGGGTACATGGCGGCAAGGTGAGACCTCCTAACGGTATGGTCTCCCCTTGACAGGAGAGTCAAGGGCCAAGGGCGCAGCAAATCTGAGCCGGTCGATGCCGGTTGATGCCGGTCATCACGGGCTTGACTCTCCACCTGAGTGGAGGCTCTACGGTTGAGACATCCCCGCATCAGAGGCCATGAACTCGACATCAAGCCGCGGTCATTCGCGGTTCCTGGACCTGCTGCTGGGGGTCGGCGCTGTTGCTGCCGTTGTCTCAGGGGGCGGGTCGCTCGCGGCACGCGCCAGTGCTCCAGCCCTGATGCCGGTCACCTCCTATCGATCCGCCAGCTGCGGGTGCTGCAAGGGCTGGGTGCAGCACATGCGCGCCAATGGCTTCGCCGTGCGCGATGTCGTGGTGGCCGATGTCGCCGTGATCAAGCGACGCCTGGGGGTCCCCGCCCGCCTGGCCTCGTGCCACACCGCCGAAGTGGCCGGTTTTGCCCTTGAGGGTCACGTCCCTGCTGCTGATGTGAAACGGCTGCTGCAGAAACGGCCGCCCCTGGCGGGCCTCGCCCTTCCGGGGATGCCCCTGGGCTCCCCAGGCATGGAATCGGCCTACGGCAAAGAGGCGTTCACGGTGATGGCCTTCACGCGGACCGGAGCCATCAGCAGCTTCTCCCAGCACGCCAAATGAGAACCCAACCATGACCACTCCACTTCGGCGACGGCAGGTACTCGGACTTGGGCTCGCCGGCCTCGGCACGGCCGTGGTCGGCCCACTTCTCTGGGACCGGCTGCAGCGCTCCGCCGCCCGGGCCCAGCCGGCCGGTGCGGCGCGGCTGGCCTCCCGTGGCGGCGTGGCCGATCTGGAGCTGGTGGCCCAGGCCACGCGGGGAAGCCTTCCGGGTGGCCCCGCCGAGCTGCTCACCTACAACGGCCGCTCACCCGGTCCGCTGCTGGAGGTGAACGCCGGCGATCGGGTGCGCCTGCGACTGCGCAATGAACTCAGGCAACCCACCAATCTCCACTTCCACGGGCTCCACATCCCCCCCACCGGCACGGCCGACAACGTCTTCTTGAGCGTGCCGCCCGGTGGCTCCTTCGACTATGAGTTCACGCTCGCCAAAGACCACCCGGCCGGCCTGTTCTACGTCCACCCCCACCAGCACGGACTCTCGGCCGATCAGGTGTTTGGCGGCCTCAGCAGCGCCCTGGTGGTACGCGGCGATCTGGACAGGATTCCGGAAGTGGCGGCCGCCAAAGAAACCGTGCTGGTGCTCAAGGATTTCGCCAGCGCCTCCGGTCAGGAAGCCGCCATGGGCGTGGGGCGCATGCTCGGCCGGGAAGGCCCCCTGCTGACGGTCAACGGGGCGATCAACCCAGGCCTGGCAATTCCCAGCGGCGGCCTGCTGCGGCTGCGCCTGCTCAATGCCTCCAATGCACGGATGTACCGCCTGGCCCTCGAGGGCCACTCACTGGTTCTGATCGCCACCGATGGCGGCGCGATCGCCACCCCAGAGCCTCTCGATGAGCTGCTGCTGGCCCCCGGCGAGCGGGCCGATGTGCTGGTGCAAGGCAACCAGACCCCAGGCAGCTACAGGCTGCTCAACCTGCCCTACCAGCGCAGTGGCCACATGGGGATGGCCGCCGCTGAGGACGCTCCCCGGACCCTGGCCACCCTCAGCTACGCCGGAACGGTGCCACCACTACCTCTGCCGAAGGCCCTGATCCCTGTGCCGGCCCTGCCGAAGCCGGAGCGCACCCGCCGTTTCGTCATGGCCCATGCCATGGGAACGGGCATGGGTGGGATGAAGCACGACATGGGCGCCATGGGCGGAGGCGGCATGGCCATGGGCGGCATGGGCATGGGATTTCAGATCAATGGCCAGGCCTTCGAACCCGATCGCATCGACACTCGGGTTGCCCTCGGGAGCACGGAAGACTGGCTGATCGTCAACGACGACGTGATGGATCACCCCTTCCACTTGCACGTCAATCCCTTCCAGGTGATCAGCCGCGCGGGTCGTCCTGAATCTCAGCGACGCTGGAAAGACACCGTGCTGGTGAAAGCGGGCGAAGAGGTGCGGATCCGCGTCACATTCAGGGATTTCCCGGGGCGCACCGTCTATCACTGTCACAACCTCGACCACGAGGATCTGGGGCTGATGGGGGTGCTGCAGATCGAGTAGTGGATGGTCTGACGCTGCCCATGATGATCACGCCCATAGCCGCCAAAGACACAGGACTCGAATTGATCCGTGAATGCGCCACGTCCTGACCCTCTCGCTGGCCTGCTGCTGGCTGACAGCTCCGGTGATGGCGGCTGAAGTGGAGGCGTGCCGGAACCTGCTGGAGCAACGCAATGCCCTGGCCGAGCAGGCCATGAAGGCCGAAATCGCCCTGGTTCGCACCACCCGCGAACGGATCTGCCCTGTCCTCAGCCAGCAGGCCGATGGGGCCAATGCCAACGACCACAACGAGACGACCATCGACTACCAGGCCCTGATCGAGTGCCGCCGCAAGGCGGAAGAACAGCTGCTGCGCAGCCGGCGGGTTTTCTACGTCAACATCCAGCAGTTCAGGTTCTACACGGCGGCTGGAGCCAAGCTGGCCCGGCAAGCCGATGGGCTGATGCAGCAGATGCAGGATCAGGAGTGTCCCCAGCTGCGTTGATCAACAGCCTGCGGGCACTAGGTGCCGCCAAGACCCTTGACCCTGAAGTGACTACAGGCTGTTTGCTGGGGTCTGGATGACAGGACCATGGCGGAACATTGCTGCAGCAGTAGAACCAGCGGGCAGAAGGCCGGAGCCACCACGGCGCCGCAGCCGGAGCCGGCAAGCGGCAGAGAAGCGCTGTTTCGGATCAGCGCGATGGATTGCGCCACGGAGGAAGGCGAGATCCGGCATGCCCTCTCAGGTGTTGACGGCATCCGCAGCCTGCGGTTCCTGCTGGCCGAGCGCGTTCTGGCGATCGATGCCGAAGCAGCAGCGCTCAACTCCGCCCTTGCCGCAATCCGCCGGCTGGGATTCACCCCGGAGCCGATCAGCCCCGATCAGCGGCCGTCCGCCGCCCAGACCCGCGCCGAACGGCGCCTTGAACGGCTCCGCCTGGCGGGCTCCCTGGCGCTGGCGATCACAGCGGAGCTGCTGCATCTGGTCGTTCCCGCCTTCCCGGGTCATGAGCTGCTTGAGATCGGGATCGCCATCGCCGCCATCGCCCTGGCGGGCTTCTCCGTGTTTCGCAAGGGCCTCGCGGCCCTGCGCCAGGGCCGGCTCAACATCAATGCGCTGATGAGCGTGGCGGTCACGGGCGCCTTCCTGATCGGCCGCTTCCCGGAAGCCGCCATGGTGATGGCGCTCTATGCCGTGGCCGAGGCGATCGAAGCGCGGGCGGTGCAGCGGGCCCGCCAGGCGATCACCAGCCTGATGGCCCTGGCTCCCGACGAGGCGGAGATCCGCCAGAGCGATGGCCGCTGGCAACGCGTCTCCGCCAGTGCTGTGGCCATCGGAGATGTGGTGCGTGTCCGCCCGGGCGAGCGCCTGCCGCTTGATGGCACGGTGCTTTCCGGCGAGAGTGCGATCAACCAGGCCCCGATCACCGGCGAAAGCCTGCCGGTTGACAAAGGCCCTGGTGATGAAGTGTTTGCGGGCACGATCAACCAGGGCGGCGCCCTGGAGATCCAGGTGACGGCACCTGCCTCGCTGAGCACCCTGGCGCGCATCATCCAGGCCGTGGAGGAAGCCCAGGCCTCCCGTGCTCCGATCCAGCGCTTCGTCGATCGCTTCGCGGCCCGCTACACCCCGGCGGTGTTCGTGGTGGCACTGGCTGTTGCCCTGCTGGCGCCGCCCTTGCTGGGGTTCACCCCCCTGCAGGCCATCTACAAGGCACTGGTGCTGCTGGTGATCGCCTGCCCCTGCGCGCTGGTGATCGCCACACCGGTCACGGTGGTGAGCGGCCTGGCCACCGCCGCCCGTCGCGGCATCATCATCAAAGGCGGCCTCTACATCGAGGAGGCCCGCAAGATCAAGGTGCTGGCGCTCGACAAGACCGGCACGATCACCCTGGGCCAGCCCCAGCTGGTGGCCTTTTCCCCTCAGCAAGAAACGGCAGACGCTGGCGTTCTCAAACAGTGGGCTAGCAGCCTGGCGGAGCGCTCCGACCATCCCGTGTCGCGGGCCATGGCCGCAGGCCTTGATGGCGAGCGGCTGGCCGTGGAGGCCTTTGAGGCCCTGCCTGGGCGCGGGGTGCGCGGCGTGATCGCGGGGAGGCCGCTGATGCTGGCCAACCACCGCTGGATCGAGGAACTGGGGCTCTGCTCCAGCACACTGGAGGCGTCGATGCAGGTCCATGAGCGGCAGGGCCGCTCCCTCAGCCTGCTCGCGGATGACAGCGGCGTGCTCGCCCTGATCGCCGTCGCCGATACCGTTCGGCCCAGCTCGGCGGCGGCCATGGAAGCCCTGCGAGCCCTGGGAGTCACCCCGGTGATGCTCACGGGTGACAACGCAGCTACCGCCAGTGCGATTGCGGCCCTGGCCGGCATCGATGAGGTGAAGAGCAACCTGCTGCCGCAGGAGAAGCTCGAGGCGGTGGCCGATCTGCAGGCCCGCTATGGATTCGCGGCCATGGCCGGCGATGGCATCAACGATGCCCCGGCCCTGGCCCAGGCGGACATCGGTTTCGCGATGGGGGCCGCGGGCACCCACATCGCCATCGAAGCGGCCGATGTGGTGATCATGAACGACGATCTGATGCGCGTACCGGAAACGATCGCCCTCTCTCGCCGCACCTTCACCATCCTGCGCCAGAACATCGCGCTGGCACTGGGAATCAAGGCCCTGTTTCTGGTGCTCACCGTGGCCGGAAATGCCACGATGTGGATGGCGGTCTTCGCGGACATGGGCACAAGCTTGATCGTGATCGCCAATGGCCTGCGGCTGCTCCGCACTCCCACGCTTGGCAATATCAAGGGCTGAGCCTGGTCGGAAATGATCAGATCTGAGCCTTGTCGATTCGTGCCGAACGGTTCAATTCCATGAGGATGCCGCAGGTCTTCACCTCATCCGGTTGCTGACAAAGCCCTCTGAGCTGCCGTAGCTGATCCTGGAGTTTGTGCAACTCATTCACGCGGGCATCGACCTCGGCGATCTTCTCGTCCAGCAGGGCATTCACCGTCAGACAGCTTCCGGACGGTGTGTCGAGCACCCCGATCAGGATGCGGACCTCCTCCAGGCTCATGTCCAGGCTGCGGCAGTAGCGGATGAAACGCAACTGCTCCACATGCCGCGGCGAATAGAGGCGATAGTTGCCATCCGTGCGCTGCGGCACCGGTAACAACTGCTCGCGTTCGTAATAGCGGATGGTTTCGATCTTGACCCCGGTGGACCGTGCCAACTCGCCGATCTGCATGGATTCATCCCCTTGGGTTGGCAAGTCGGGCGGACAAGCCCCAGGCGCAACGCTAGGTCCTTGACCCTGAAGCCACTTCAGGCTTTTCAATGGCAGCATCTCCACCCTTCCCCCCCTTGTGAGCAGCGCCACACCATCCAAGCTCCTGTCCAGTCGTCGGGCCGCCCAGGAGCCAGGCCGGCCCTGGGGGCGCCTCACCATGGCCGTGCTCGCCACGATCGGCATGATCGACACCGGCTCGATCACCGCCAAGCGGTGGGGTTGGATCGGCAGCCTGTCCTGTCCGGGCGGTAGCGATGGCTGCGACAAGGTACTCGGCAGCGCCTGGGGCACGCTGCTGGGCCAGCCACTTTCTCTCTTTGGGTTCCTGGCCTACGGCACGGTGCTCCTGCTGGCCCTGATGCCGTTGCTGCGAGGGGGTCGGCGGGCCCCTGCCTCGGAGGGCAACTGGTGGGCTCTGTTCCTCGTCAGCTGCGGCATGGCCGTCTTCAGTTTGGTGCTGATGGGGCTCCTGGTCTTCGAGATCAAGGCCTTCTGCACCTTCTGTGTGGTCTCAGCCGCCCTCAGCCTCGCGCTGTTCCTGTTGAGTCTTGTTGGAGGTGGCTGGATCGACCGCAGCCAACTGATCTTTCGCGGAGTGATGACAGTCCTTCTTGTTGGTCTGCTGGGGCTGGGCTGGGCAGCATCGGCGGACCAGCCTGTCGCCCAAAGCGGACGGGCGGCTCCAGCTGTCATCAGCGCCAGTTCGCCGGCCAAGATTGCCCTGGCGGAGCATCTGAGCAGCGTCGGCGCCCGGGTGTTCACGGCGTACTGGTGCCCCCACTGCCATGACCAGAAGGAGGCCTTCGGCAAGGAGGCCGCCGCCAAGCTCCAGGTGATCGAATGCGCCGAAGACGGCGCCAACAGCCAGGCGCAGCTGTGCAAGCAGCAGGGGGTTCAGGGCTATCCCAGCTGGCAGATCAAGGGCGTTATGGATTCGGGCGTCAAGCCGCTGAACACCCTCGCCGATCTCAGTGGCTACACGGGTCCTCGCGACTTCTGAGCAGGCAATCACCCTGCCAGGCCAGCCATTCCCCGATAAGGGACCAACGCCACCCTCGCCCTAACCTCCAGCTCCGCTGGCATCGCTTCATGCCTGATGCACCGCTCGGCACCGCCGCCCGCATCGACACGCAAGCCGTGGAGGTGCCTGCCGGCCTGGGCATGCTGCGTACCTTTCTGCGGGTGCTGGGCCCCGGCTACCTGGTGGCTGTGGGTTACATGGATCCCGGCAACTGGGCCACCGATCTGGCTGCCGGTTCCCAGTTCGGGTACCGCCTGCTCTGGGTGATCGGGCTCTCCAGCCTGATGGCGATGGTGCTCCAGTCGCTCTGCTGCCGGTTGGGTATCGCCACAAGGCTGGACCTGGCCCAGGCCTGCAGCCGTCTGCTGCCGCGGTTCTGGCGGATCCCCCTCTGGCTGCTGGCCGAAGTGGCGATCATTGCCTGTGACCTGGCCGAGCTGGTGGGCAGCGCCATTGCCCTGCAGCTGCTCTTCGGTCTTCCATTGCCCTGGGGGGTGGGCCTCACGGCCGCCGACACCCTGTTGCTGCTGGCACTGCAGCGCTTCGGGATCCGGCGGCTGGAGGCCCTGGTGATCGCCCTGGTCGCCCTGGTCGGGGGTTGCTTCGCGGTGGAAATGTTCTTGCTGCAGCCCAACTGGGGCCAGGTGGGCCAGGGCTTCCTTCCCCAGGCCGCCAGCCTTAGGGACGGGCAGCAGCTGTTTCTGGCGGCCGGCATTCTCGGTGCCACGGTGATGCCCCACAACCTCTACCTCCATTCCTCGCTGGTGCAGACCCGCCTCTGGGCGGAGGGCCAGGGGACGAGGCGCAGGGCCCTGGCTTTCAGCACCTGGGACACCCTGATCGCCCTCAGCCTTGCCTTTCTGATCAATGTCTCGATCCTGGTGCTCGCCGCCGGCAGCTTCTACGGACGGCTACCGCAGCCGGTGACGGACCTGAGCGAGGCCTACCGGCTGCTGACGCCGATGCTGGGCACCTCTCTCGCCAGCGTGCTGTTCGGGGTGGCCCTGCTGGCGGCGGGACAGAGCTCGACGCTCACCGCCACCATGGCCGGCCAGATCGTGATGGAGGGGTTCCTGCAGATCCGGCTGCCGGACTGGAAGCGGCGGCTGCTCACCCGCGGCCTCGCCCTGATCCCGGCGATGGCCACGGTGATCCTGTTCGGCGAGCGAGCCACCACGAATCTGCTGGTGCTGAGCCAGGTGGTGCTTTCGCTGCAGTTGCCCTTCGCGGTGATCCCGCTGGTGTGGTTCTGCGGCCGCCAGGGCCTGATGGGCGATCTGAAAGCACCGCTCTGGCTGCAGGCCGCGGGCTGGATCTGCGCCAGCGTGATTGTGCTGATCAACCTCTCGATGCTGAGCGCGGTGCTGCGGGGCGTCTGAACCGTTGACAACGGCAGCCTCTTTAGTCCCATGACGAGCAAAAAACACTGGGACACGATCTGAGCATCCAAGGCCACTGAGTCGTTGAGCTGATGCCAGAGGCACCACGGTGACCAAGCGACTGGATGCCTGGAGCATTTCCCACCACAAGCTGCAGCAAACCGCGCTCCAATCCCACGAGTGCGGAGACACCGATCAGGGGCAACACGCCCCAGGGGAAGCGCAGCAGCAGGGTCAGCGACATGAAGATCAGGAAGACTGCAAGGGCATCGAGCTGGCCAGTGTTTTCCCCATTTGGGCCTGCTCTGATGGCTGGTCAGCGACACCAGGTCAGCGAGGTGCTGGACTTCTGGTTCGTGCAAAGCCGGCTGCGCCAGTGGTTCGCCAAGGACCCGGCCTTTGATGCCCTCCTGCGGGAACGATTCCTGGGCCTGACACGGCGGGCGATCGCCGGTGAGCTCGATGCCTGGAATGAAGAGCCGTCCCGAGGCCTGGCGCTGGTGCTGCTGCTGGATCAGTTCCCGCGCCAGTTCTGGCGCGACACCGCCATGGCCTTCGCGGGCGATCTCCAGGCCCTGGCGCTGAGCCTGATGGCTGTGGAGCGCGGCCGGCTGGAGGCCGAAGACGAGCAGGCAAGGCGGCAGTTCTGGCTGATGCCGCTGATGCATTCGGAAGACCTGGCAGAGCAGGAGGCGGCACCTGCCGCTGTTCGAGCGGTTCAGCGATCCCCGCACCGCCGACTTCGCCCGCCAGCACCGGGATGTGATCGCCCGCTTTGGCCGCTTCCCCCACCGCAATGCTGCTCTGGGGCGGGTGTCGAGCGCGGAGGAGCTGGCCTTCCTGCAGACGCCGGGCTCCCGCTTCTGAACCGGCTCAGCGTTCAGCCGGGGAAGGCGGTGGCAGCCACTGGGGCGCGCAAGGCTGCCAGCCCTGCTGGCGCTTCTGGGCCCAGAGCTTGATCGCCTGCTCTCGCGTCAGCTCCCTGCGCTTTTTGAGCAGCGGCGGCTCACCGCCGGTCATCACCTCCCCGAAGGTCACCTCCAGGCTCTGACTCCAGCGGTCGTAACGCATTGGCCTGAAGTGCAGCACCTGGCGACCGTCGCTCAGCCAGCCTTCCTGGGGCGAGAGCGGCGGTCGCTTCCGGTCACCGACGTGCATGGGCCGCTCAGGCCACCTCCGGCGCCCAGCCCTGGCTCCGGGTCATGTCGTCGGTCCAGCCCTGACAGCGGCTGGTGAGGTGCTCACCATGGGCGATCAGACCCTGATGCAGCTGGCAAGTGAGCACCGGGATGCAGTTCACTCCCGCGTGGTGGCGAAACCAGTGGCAGGTCATGCAGACCTTGCGGCTGCGGGTTTTGAGCAGCACCTCGCTGTCGAGGTAGGGCCACTCCTCGATCGGGGCTTCAAGCCTGGCTGCCAGGGCTGCCGGCCGGGACAAGGAGACGCCCATGAACCACTCAAGATGCGTACACCTGTACTAGCGCGGTTGTCTTGGTCTGGCTTGCTCAGCTCGTCCGCTTCAGGGGCAGGATGCGCACCCGCCGCCGGCGTTCATCGGCGACCACCAGCGCCCCTTGCTCGATCTCGGCGCCATAGGTCTTGAGCAGTGACAGCACCAGCGTGCCGATCGCCTCGGGCAGGACATTCAAGCAGCGCACCTGAAGCACGCTCGGCCCATCGGCACCGCTGAGGGCCAGCATCGTGCCGAAGTCCAGGTCGTGCGTGAAGACGGCGTAGCTGTTGGCGATCGCCCACTGCATCAGGACCGTATCCGGTGCCCTTGGATCGCCCACCTCCGACCAGTGCACGGCTTCATGACCTGCGGCCCGCAACAGGGGGATCCATTCGGTCGAGAGGTTCATGTCGACCAGGAGCCTGGCCATCAGCTCAGGACCAGCGCCTCTTCTCGCTCTTCCATGCGCCAGGCGGCGTACGCCAAAGCCTCATCGATGTCTGCCGCTTCCAGCTGCGGGTAGGCCTGCAGGATCCGCTCGCGGCTGCTGCCGCTGGCGATCAACCCCACGACCGTGCCCACCGTGATGCGCAGCCCGCGGATGCAGGGCTTGCCACCCATCACGGCGGGATCGTGGCTGATGCGGGGAAACGCCATGGGCCAAGCGTAGGCAGAAGCCGCCAACTTGCCCCCTTCAGGAGAGGGGCTGGGCAGCTCAGCCGGACTGAAGCTGGTGTTGCACCAGGAACGTCTCAATCCAGTCGTGGTGGCACTTCTGGTTGATCCGATCGGCGATCGTCACCGCCTCCTCGGGCACCTGGAACCGCTTGCGGAAGGCCCGGGTGAGGCTCTCCAGCTGGGGGCGGGGGAGAGCCCGCAGCGTGCTGTGGAGGTGCTGGATCGTCTCGGCATCGAGGGGGATCTGGCCGCAGTCGGCGTGGGCTGATGGCGGTGGCGTCGGGTCCGTGGCTTGGGTGCGGCGCTGAGCAGCGGAGGCAGCGGCGGCGGCGGGAGAACCAGCCTCCGGCCGGCTCAGACAAGACCGCTGCCCACCAGGCCGCTGGGCCCCATCACCCTGGCCCGCTGCACTGCTGACCTCCCGCTGGCGCTTGTCATAGAGGGCAAGGCCAAACGGGTTCCCGAAGGTCATCAGGGCCCGCTTCATGGCATCGGTCTCGGCTTCCTTGAGGGCGGATTCATGGGCCTGGCCCAGGTCCACGTCGATGCCGTGGCCGGCACCGCTGCCCTCACGGATCAGGGGTGTCAGGCCACCGGCGGTGACGGTGACGCGGACGCGGGCGGTGTAGGTGACGCCCCAACCGGGCTTCTGGTCTCGGCTCGTGCCTCTGGCACCGATCAAGCGTTCGGCCTGGGCGACGCAGCGGACGGCCACGGTCTGGCGCTGCCAGCCATCGAAGCCAAAGATGCGGTTGGCTTCCGCGATCACCTGCCACCCCTCCAGATAGCTCACGCGGCTGCGGCCTTGCTCCCGCTGGCGGACGTTGGCCCGATCGAGGGGGGCGGAAAGAGCGGCGAGCTGCTCGGGGGAGAAGCCAGGGGGCTGGACCGAGACGGCGGCCGACGCGGATTCCGGCACGGATGGAGGGAGCGCCTCGCGTCGATCAGCGGAGCGGATCAGCTCCAGGGCTGAGGGGGGCCTCTGGACGGGACGTGGAGCAGCGGGCCGGCTGGCCCCGTTGGTGGAAGGAGCGGCGACGGTCATGGCGATGGAAGCAATGGTGTGAGGAGGAAGGAGAAGGAGCCCCGGCTGCCTGGCCGGAACCCCAGTTGCATGAGGCCTGTGGCTCCTCAGTGGATGCGCCAGGAGCGGCGGGAGATCAGCTGGGCGCCGGTGATCTGCTGGCCTGCCTTGAGAGCCGCCTTGATGGCGGTCTTGTCGGCCGAGAAGGTGGTTTTGACGCTGAGCCACTCGGGATCGAGCAGGGCCTCGTTCTCGATCTCGACCGCCTGTGACTTGCGGCTGCTGAGCTCGTGGTTGGGAAACGAGAAGCGGGTGGCCGTGGGCTGCAGCCTGGTGAGCACCAGAACCAGCGAGTCCTCGAGGGCATCCGCCCGAGAGGCATCAGACCGGGAAAGCTCGGTGAGCCGCTTGGCCTGCTGCTGGCGGTAGGCGGCCTGGCCGCGCAGGTGCTCGATCACCCAGCAGGTGGCATCGGCTTTGGCGGCGAGGGCCTGCTTGTTGCCTTCTTCCGCCAGCAGGGCAGCCTCCAGCTCGGCGAGGGCCTGGGCGCGGCTGTCGTCGTCATCGGCTTCCAGCTGCTCGGCGAGCTGACCGATGGCGGTGGTGAGCTCCTGGGCCTCGATGCCCAGCTGCCAGAGCGAGCCGGACCGCTGCAGGGAGCAGGAAGGCCCGGCGGTCTGCGGGAGAGCTGGGGCGAGAGGTACGGCGGGGGCGGTGAGAACGGCCATGGGGATGGGGATGTGAGGAGGGAACGGGAAGAACGGCGCGGCGACTGCCGCTCAGGCGGCGAGCGGCTCCGGCGAGAAGGGCGGCGGCACTTCCATCACCACCACCGGCACCGGCGAGCGGGAGGAGCAGCGGCGGGCCTGCTGGACGAGCGAAGCCGTGCCCGGCCCACCGGGGAAGGCGATCACCAGCACCGAGGCGCTGAAGGCAGGGGAGGTGTGGGCCTGGGCCTCGACCAGGGCCTGCTCCAGCAGAAGGCGATTGCGGATGGGCCCGGCAGCGCGGCCATGACGGCGCCAATCAGCGGCGAGGGCCTGGACCCGCCAGCCGAGCTGCTGGGCGGCACGGCCGATGGCGCGATCAGCACCACGGGCACCGCCATGCAGCAACAGATGGACAGGCCGGCCGCCAGAGCGCTGGAGGAGAGCAGAGGCGATGCGCTCCTGGGGCCAGACGAGATCACGGCCACCAGCGGCAACGATGACGACCGAGCGATGGGCCAACGCCGGCGGCGACAGGAGGCCAAGGGAAGGCAATGCAGCGGCCTGGGCCACTGCAGCAGAGGACAAGCTCATGGCTACAGAGCAAACGAACGGGACAAGTTGTCCGAGGATTTCGTTGCCGCAGGCGATGGGCTCGTGGCCTTTGGCGCAGCTCTTATTCTACCAGTACAAACGCACTGAGTAGCGGGCAGAGTGGCTGCGGGGCAATGGATCTACGCAAAGCAGAGCTAGCCGCTGATGGATCGGCGAGCTGATAAGCAAGGCCACCAGATTCAGCCCTGAATGCCCAGCTGGCCGCGCAGCCGCGCGAGGAAATCAGAGGCATCACCCCAGCCCCGTGCACGGGGCAACTTCCCGGGCACCGCAGCCGCGGGAGAGTAGCCATGCCTGCCCACCCCCACACCGGCCCCGGAGCGGAGGGCGGCGGCGGCTGGCCGATGCACGCCACGGCGCAGCCGTGGCACGCTGAAGGACGGCCGCTGTCGCACCGGGAGGTGCGCTCAACGAATCCGACCGGAGCCCAGTGGCGGTTGCTCAGCCCCAGGGAACGTCCAGGAACTCCACCAGCAGCACGCCTCGGTGGGTGCCATGGATCGTGACCAGTCCCGCCTTGGCAGCAAGCTCCATGCCAGGACGCTCCTTGCGGACCTGTTCGGCGGTAGCCAGCACCCGCACCCAGCCGCCGGTCATGAAGTCCTCGCTGCCTGTTTCAAAGACCTGCAGCCGGCGGTGCTGGTTGCTGTTGCGCTCGTAGTACAGGCCTCCACCGGTGGGGTCGGTTCCCTCTGCCCAGACCTGATCCACCATCAGCTTCCCGATCGCCAGTGGGTCCCGTGCCGCTGCGTCAATGGCCTCACCGTCAAGCACCAGCGGGTTGCCCGGGTCCTCACGGTTGTCAGAGATGATCAATCGGTCGCCCATGAAAGGGTTCTCCTCAGCCCCTTCCTGTCGCGTGATCACGCCGCATGGGTCAATCCAGCGATGGTGCTCGTCAGTCTGGCTGCGGATCAGCTCTCAGCCCCAACCAGCACCGGCTCAGCCGTCTCCCCTGAACCCTCCGGTTCGGGTCTCAAGCAGGTCCCACTGCAATCTGGAGCCCTCCAATCCCGCCCATCCATCACAGACCGTGAATGACGGTATAAAAGACGGTACAGACGGTGGCACCCATCGTCCCAAGCCGTCCCATAGCAGTCGATCCGATCCGCTGCACACGGACACCCTCTCCGTTTCCGACGCACCGGCAGACAGACGCACCTGTCAGCGCTCGCGTGATGGGTCCCCCAGAGGGCGTACACGTCGAGGCAAATCAGTCAAGAAAGGAGTAACTCAGGCGCAGCTTGGCACTGATGTACTCGTGGCGATAGCCACCTTCGTAGGCGGTTCCGCGGTAGGTGGCCGGGATCGGCCGATCGCTGCCGGGGGAGAGGATCCAGGCTTTGCAGGTGCGCACGGGGCCACGCTCGCGGCAGCTGCTCTCATCCCGCTGCAGCCCATACACCCTGTGGTCGGCGAACACCAACCGACCGGCATCCAAAGCTGCGCCCGCCGGATCCGGGCCCGGCGTGTAAGCGCAGAAGTCGCGGCGACCGTTGCGCTCGCAGTTCGGCGAATACTGAGCCAGGACCGCCGGGGTCGCCGAAGCCAGCACCAGGGTCAGCCCCAGGGGGAAAAGAGCGGAAGCAGCCGGCAGACGAACCATGGGAGCCAGGTGACTCAGCTGTGGAACAGCAGCACCAGCCCCTTGCTCACCTGATGGAACTCCCGCTCCTCACGGCTCAGATCCAGACCCACCAGCAGCCCCTCCTTGAGGGCGTTGTCGTAGGGCGGCGGCGTGGGTGGCGTGCCTTCGATCCAGAGCGCGGCGATACCAACCGGAGTTGCGTGCCAGCTGAAGCAGGCGGTCTGACCGATCGAGGGTTCCTCGAGGGCATCTTCCAGAAGCTCGCGGATAGGCATGGCTCGGAGGCACTAGGCACAGCTTCGGGAACGCCTCAGGACTGCGCAATCAGCTGAGAGTTTTTGTGACCTGGTGAGCAATCAATCTTCAAAGGGCCACGCCTACGCTGCCGTTCATGCCTTCGCCGCCCGGCTCCGTCGCCCTCGTTCATGAGTGGTTCACGCCGCGTTCGGTGGGTGGAGCGGAACTTGTGGTCCGCGAGCTGGACCGGCTGCTGGGGCAGCCGCAGCTGCACGCCCTGGTGGATGGCGAGAGCAGTCGCTCCGGCAGCTGGCTGCAGGGGCGCTCGATCCGCACCAGCTTCATCCAGGGGCTTCCCTTCGGCGTCAGCCACGTGCAGCAGTACCTGCCGCTGCTGCCCCTGGCGATCGAGCAGCTCGATCTCGGCGACTTCTCTCTCGTGCTCAGCAGCTCCCACCTGGTGGCCAAGGGTGTGCTCACCAGTCCGGAGCAGTGCCACATCAGCTATGTGCACACCCCCGTGCGCTACGCCTGGGACCAGATGCACGCCTATCTGCGTCACTCCGCCCTGGCGCGCCGCGGCCTGGGCGGCCTGATCCGCTGGCAGCTGCATCGCCTGCGCCAGTGGGACCAGCTCAGTGGCCAGAGGCCCGATCGGCTGCTGGCCAATTCGCGCTTCACCGCCGCCCGCATCCGCAACACCTGGGGCCGCAGCGCCACGGTGGTACATCCACCGGTGGCCGTGGAGCGCTTCCGCTGGGATGAGGCCCGCGACGCCACCTATCTCTGCCTCTGCCGCCTCGTGCCCTACAAGCGGGTGGATCTGGTGGTGGAGGCCTTCAACCGCACCGGCCTGCCCCTGGTTGTGATCGGCGATGGGCCGGAGCGCACCAGGCTGGAGGCACTGGCCGGGCCGACTGTGCGCCTGCTGGGGCGACTGCCGGAGCAGGAGGTGAACGGCTGGCTGCAGCGCTGCCGCGCCTACGTGTATGCCGGCCTCGAGGATTTCGGCATCGCGCCGGTGGAAGCCATGGCCGCCGGTTCTCCGGTGATCGCCCTCGGCCAGGGCGGACTGCTGGACAGCGTGCGCTGCCTGCGCAGCGGCTGCGCCACCCCCACAGGCCTGCTGTTCCCGCAGCAGAGCGTGGCCTCCCTGGTGGCCGCCCTGGAGGCGTTCGAGGCCGAACAGCTCTGGCGGCGGCTGCCGGCGGAATCCCTGCGCCAGTGGGCCGAGCGGTTTGGCCCGAAGCGCTTTCAGCAGCGGATGGCTGCGGTGATCGAACAGAGCTGGGACCAGCATCAGCGCCGCCTGGCTCACCGCAGCCGACCTGTGCCTCTGCGGTGAGTGACTGCTGAACGCGGACCGCGGCACGGGCACACTTCTTTAATGGCAGCAGCGCCGGTCCTGGATGCCCCACCGCTGGATGCCGAAACGCCGCAGCGCCGCTGCCACCATCCCGGCCGAACCCACCGCCAGCCAGCTGCTGCTGGGGCAATCCCTGCGGGGTCGGTTCCTCAAGCGGGGCGGCGACATCGTCTTCTCCCTGCTGGTGCTGACGCTGGGGGCACCGGTGTATCTGCTGCTGGCGCTGCTGGTGAAACTCAGCTCCCGCGGCAGCGTGTTGTACAGCCAGCGCCGCATCGGCCGGGGATACAAGGGGTTCGGCTGCCTCAAGTTCCGCACCATGCGCAAGGACGCCGACCGGTTGCTGGCCTCCGTTCTGGCTTCAGACCCTGCCCTGCAAGCGGAGTTTGAACGGGACCACAAGCTCAAGGATGATCCCCGCATCACACCGATCGGCAAGCTGCTGCGCCGCTCCAGCCTCGACGAACTGCCCCAGTTCATCAACGTGCTCAAGGGCCAGATGAGCGTGGTGGGCCCCCGGCCGATCGTGTGGGACGAGCTGCCCCGCTATGGCGCCTCGATGGATGAGGTGCTGGCGGTGCGGCCAGGGCTCACAGGGCTCTGGCAGGTTTCAGGCCGGAACAACATCAGCTACGACAACCGCGTGCAGCTGGACCTTGCCTATGTGCGCCATCGCACCGTCTGGCTGGATATCCGCATCCTCATCCTCACCGTGGGCGTGATTTTGCTGCCGATGGACCGCGGCGCCTACTGAGCAGCCGCTGCTGAGCAGCGCCTACGGAGCAGAGCCTGCTGAAGCGAGCAGCACGCAGACAAGGGCCGCGGCCAGCACCAGCCAGAGCAGCTCCAGGCGGGTGCTGAGACGCAGCATCGCCTGCACGGCAGCAGCAGTGGGGGGCGGGCAGCCAGCAGCCAGCAGCGGTTTGTGGCGGATCACGCCGCCGTATCGGTTGGCGCCACCCAGCTGCACCCCCAGCGCATGGGCGTAGGCCGCCTGGGAGAGGCCGGCATTCGGGGACGGGTCGGAGCGTGCGTCCTTGCGTGCCTGCTGGAGCTGCTGCCAGGCCTGGGCGGGCTGTACACCTGCCGCCAGCGGCAGGCTCAGGGCCACCAGGCGGCAGGGCAGCCACACCAGCAGATCATCCAGCCGGGCGCCGGCAGTGCCGAGCCAGCGCAAGCGACCCTGGCGATAACCGAGCATCGAATCGAGGGTGCTGGCGGCCTTGAAGGCCCAGGCCAGGGCCAGCGGCCCCGGCCACGCCAGCGCCCCCATGCTCCAGAGGCCCGCCCCCACCAGCATCCAGAACAGCGGGGCGAACACTCCATCCACCGCGTTCTCGCTGGCGGTTTCGGCGGCAGCCCGCAGGATCTCGCCGCTTTCCAAGCCGTCGGTGTCGCGGCCAACGATCCAGCTCAGCCGCTGCCGCGCCAGAGGCAGATCAGCGGCCGCCAGCGCGGCGAGTACGCCAGCCACCGCCTGCTCAAGGCTGCGGCCCGCCAGGGCGCTGGCCAGGCCGATCAACAGGGGCAGGGCGGCAGCGCTGACGCCGCTGGTGGCGCCATGGATCGCCAGGCGCTCCACCCCCCAGCCCGCCAGAGCGCTGCCACCCACCAGCAGCAGCGTGATGCCGAAACCAGCCAGCCGCAGACGCCAGGGCTCATCCGCCGCCCAGGCCTCCGCCCAGCCACGCAACCGAGCGATCACCCAGCCCATCACCATCACCGGGTGCAGCCAGCTGCGCGGGTCGCCGAGCAGGCGATCCAGACCACAGGCCAGCACCACCAGCAGGATCGGAGCAACGGCTTGGAGCATCACAGGGCCGTGCGCAGACTCGGGCGCAGAGCCCTCATCGGGCCGGCAGCGGCCTGACTCAGGCGGCCTTCAGCCAGCTGAACATGGAGCGCAGGCCCTTGCCCACCTGCTCGATCGGATGCTGGCTGTCGCGCTCACGGATCCGGGCCATCTCGGGCTTGCCGGCATCGCACTCGGCCACGAAGTTGCGGGCGAAGGTGCCGTCCTGGATGTCGGAGAGGATGCGCTTCATCTCCGCCTTGGTGTCGGCGGTGATCAGGCGCGGACCGCTCACATAGTCGCCGTACTCGGCGGTGTTGGAGATCGAATCGCGCATGGCGGTGAGGCCGCCCTTCACCATCAGATCGACGATCAGCTTCACCTCATGCAGGCACTCGAAGTAGGCCAGCTCGGGCTGATAACCGGCTTCCACAAGGGTCTCAAAACCGGCCTTCACCAGCTCGGAGAGACCGCCGCAGAGCACGGCCTGCTCACCGAACAGGTCGGTTTCGGTTTCTTCCTTGAAGTTGGTTTCGAGGATGCCGGCGCGGGTGCCGCCGACGCCCTTGGCGTAGGCCATGGCCAGCTCACGGGCGTGGCCGCTGGCGTCTTGCTCGATGGCGAACAGGGCGGGCACGCCCATGCCGTTCTGGTACTCCCAGCGCACGGTGTGACCGGGGCCCTTCGGGGCGATCATCACCACATCCACATCGGCAGGGGGCTTGATCAGCCCGAAGCGGATGTTGAAGCCGTGGGCGAAGCTCAGCACCTTGCCGGCGCTCAGGTGCGGCGCGATCTCGGCGTCGTAGACGGACTTCTGGAACTCATCGGGGAGCAGCACCATGATCCAGTCGGCCTTGGCGGCCGCATCGGCCACGCTCAGCACCTCCAGACCATCGGCCCTGGCTTTCTCGGCTGAGCGGCTGCCTTCGTAGAGGCCCACCACCACGTTGATGCCGCTGTCCTTGAGGTTCAGGGCATGGGCGTGACCCTGGGAGCCATAGCCGATGATGGCCACCGTCTTGCCGGTCAGCAGGCTGAGATCGGCGTCGGTGTCGTAATAGAGCTTGGCCATCGGGGCTGCGTCGGGTCTGGGCTGGGCAAGGATCGAGCTTACGCAAGCGCCTGCCACGCCCCACAGCCGGCTATCGGCTGGCGGCTGACGGCGGACCTCTTCATCCCTACGGTCTGGGCTCTGCCTCAAGCGCCATGGCCGCCAATCCAGCCACCGGGACGGCTCCGACCGGAGCAGCTTCCGGGGCAGCGGCCCTGTTCGAGGCCCACATGCAGGCCGAGCTCAACGCCGATCTCGACGCCACCATGGCCACGATGGTGGCCGATCCCCACCTGATCAACCTGGCCTCCGGCACCGGTGGAGTGGGAGAGGCAGGGGTTCGCGAGTTCTACGCCACCCACCTGATCGGCCAGCTCTTTCCGCCCGACGTGGAATTCATCACGATTTCGCGCACGGTGGATGGCGAGCGGCTGGTGGACGAACTGGTGATCCGCTTCACCCACACCGAGGCGATCGGCCATCTGCTGCCCGGCGTGGCGCCGACCGGCCGCCGCGTGGAGATGGCCCTGGTGGTGATCGTGGGAGTGCGCGACGGCAAGGTGGCCTACGAGCACATCTACTGGGACCAGGCCGGGGTTCTGGTGCAGCTGGGTCTGCTGGATCCGGCCGGCCTGCCGATCGGCATCAACACCGCTGCTCGCCTGCTGGCCGCCACCGGCAAGGGCTGATCAGGCCTCGGTGGGATGGGCGATCACGCGGTCGATCAGGCCGTACTCCACCGCCTCGGCGGCGCTCATGAAGTAGTCGCGGTCGGTGTCCTTCTCGATCTTGGTGAGCTCCTGGCCGGTCATGTCCGCCATCGACTGGTTGAGCATGTCCTTGATCCGCAGGATCTCGCGGGCCTCGATCTCGATGTCGCTGGCCTGGCGCTGGCTGGTGCCGCCCAGAGGCTGGTGGATCATGATCCGGCTGTGGGGCAGGGCCAGCCGCTTGCCCTTGGTGCCGGCGCCCAGCAGAAAGGCGCCCATCGAGGCCGCCAGGCCCACACAGATCGTCACCACGTCGGATTTGACGTACTGGATCGTGTCGTAGATGGCCAGGCCGGCGGTCACCGAACCGCCCGGCGAGTTGATGTACAGGTAAATCGGCTTGGAGTTGTCCTCCGAGTCGAGATACAACATCTGCGCCACCAGGCTGTTGGCGATGGCGTCGTTCACCTCGGAGCCCAGGAACAGGATCCGCTCCACCCCCAGACGCGTGTAGATGTCGACCCAGCGCTCGTACTGGCTGCCAGGGAGGCGGTAGGGAACGCTGGGAGTGCCGATGGGCATGGCGGAATCGCGTGAGGGGGCCGGTGGTGAACGAAGGGGTTGCGGATGAGGCCGATGCGGCGCGGTGGCCGGATCTCAGCTGATGCCCGGATTGCCGGGGCTGACGCCGCCGGCGGCGGCGGTCAGCGGACCGGGCAGCTGCTTCTGGCTGGTGAGCACGCGATCAATCAGGCCGTACTCCACCGCCTCGGCGGCGGTGAGGTAGGTCATGCGGTCGGAGTCCTTGGACAGCTGCTCCACGCTGCGGCCGGTGTTGGCCGAGAGCATCTCAAGCATCGTCTGCTTGTTATGCAGCACCTCCTTGGCCCGGATCTGGATGTCGCTGGCCTGGCCGCGGGCGCCGCTGCGGGGCTGGTGCAGCACGATCGAGGCGTGCGGCAGGGCGGCGCGATGCCCCTTGGTGCCGGCGCTGAGGATCATCGCGGCGGTGCCCATGGCCTGGCCGATGCAGATCGTGTGCACCGGCGGCTTGACGTAACGCAGGGTGTCGGCGATGGCGAAGGCTTCGGTCTCGAAGCCGATGGCATCACCGGAATACCAGCTGGTGCCGGTGGAGTTGATATAGAAGAAGATTGGCTTGTCCGGGTTGTCGAACTCCAGATAGAGCAGCTGGGCGATGATCAGTTCGGTCACATCGATGCCCATCTGCCGCTTGGCATCGTCGTCGCTGAACAGCGGCAGCCCCAGGTAGACGATCCGCTCCTTCAGCAGCAGCGAGGGCAGATCCGGCGGTGGGGTGCGCATGACGGCGGAATCGCCGTAGTAGGGGGCTGACACCGACATCCGCGCTGAACTTCAGGCCTGAAGCGGGAGCCTAGCGGGGGCTGGCGGGATCCTGATCCCCCCGGCCGCTGCGTTTCGGGGCGGATTTCCCCTTGCCGCTGCGGCCTGTGTTGGGCGCGGCGGAGCGGGGAGCAGTGGCTGGGGTGGCCGGCTCGTTGCTCTCGTAGCCGTGCACCCTTCCGAACACCATCCGGCCGGTGGGCGTCTGCAGAGCGCCGGTGACCACCACCGCCAGCCGCTCACCGCTGCGGCCGTGAGCGCCATCCACCACGACCATGGTGCCGTCCTCCAGATAGCCCACGCCCTGGTGCGATTCCTTGCCATCGCGCACGATCTTGAGGCTGAGCTCATCGCCGGGCTGCACCTCCGGCCGCAGGGCGATCACCAGCTCGCTGAGGTTCATCACCTTGAGCTCCTGCACCTCCGCCACCTTGGCCAGGTTGTAGTCCGCCGTGAGCAGGGTGCCGCCGGTGTCGGCGGTGAGCTTGAGCAGCTTCTCGTCCACGCCGCTGCCCTCGTAGCGGGTGGAGTTCACCACCAGGCGCCGGCCGTAGCGCTCGCGCAGCTCGCTGAGCAGCTTCAGGCCGCGGCGGCCCTTGCCACGCTTCTCAGCGTTGGCGGAATCCGCCAGGGCCTGCAGCTCATCAATCACCGCCTGGGCCACGATCACCTGACCCTCCAGCAGGCCGGAATCAAGCAGGCCACGGATGCGGCCATCGATGATCACGCTGGTGTCGAGGATCTTGGCGCTGGCGGGCATCAGCACGCCGTCGGCCACCAGCAGGGCCTCGGCGCTGGTGGGGTTGAACAGGCGCAGCAGGGTGCGGCCGTGAACCTCAGCCAGGTTGTAGCCGGACACCCCGAAGAACACGTTGGCGGTGACCGCCGCCAACGGCTTCACCAGCACCAGCTCCCAGGGCAGCGAGAGGAACAGGATCGGCGAGATCAGCAGGTTGGCCACCAGCAGGCCGAGGATCAGACCCACCGCCCGGCTCACCAGAAGATCGGTGGGCATCGTGCGCACCTGCTCCATCAGCCGCCGCCGCAGCCGCTGGAACACCACGCCCGCCAGCAGGCCCGCCAGGGCACCGCCAGCACCGAGGATCCAGCTGAGCTGCTCCAGGTTCTGGATGCGGATCAGCTGCTGCTCGGGCAGCAGGTCTACCCCCAGCCAGCCAGCCGCTGCCCCCGACACCACGAACAGCACCAGGATGAGGGTATCCACCATGGCCGGTGCTGTGGCTGCCGAGCGCTCTAAACAAGCAGCTTGCCCCATCCCGGGGGCTTTGGCCCGGGGCGGTAACCGCCCTTCAGGGGGTGACGAGGCCGAACAGCCCCTGGGCTCGGCTCCGCCCTGGCCGCCCCGCAGTGCCTATCTGCACATCCCCTTCTGCCACCGGCGCTGCTTCTACTGCGACTTCCCCGTGGTGCCGCTCGGGGATCGGGCCAGCGGCGCTGCGGGTGACCCCGGCAGCCGCTCGATCGCCACGTACCTAACGCTGCTGCAGCGGGAAATCGCCGCCGCTCCTGCGGGGCCGCCCCTCAGCACGGTTTACCTCGGTGGCGGCACTCCCTCGATGCTCACAGCCGAGCAGGTGGGCGCACTGCTGACGGCCCTGCACCGGCAGTTCGGCCTCGCCCCCGGCGCCGAGATCAGCCTGGAGCTGGATCCGGCCAGCTTCGATCAGGCCAGGCTGCAGTCCTACCTGGGCGCCGGCGTGACGCGGATCAGCCTGGGAGGACAGAGCTTCGACGATGCGACCCTGGAGCACCTGGGGCGGCGCCACCGACGCGCAGACCTGCTGCAGGCGGCCCGCTGGCTGCGGGAGGCCCGGCAGCGCGGCGACCTCAGCAGCTGGAGCCTCGATCTGATCCAGGGACTGCCTGGACTGGGGCTGGAAGCCTGGCACTCCCAGCTGCGACAGGCCATCGATCTGGCCCCACCCCACCTCTCGGTTTACGACCTGATCATCGAGCCGGGCACGGTGTTCGAGCGGCTGGAGACCCGCGGCCAGCTGGACCTGCCGGACGAGGAGCTGGCGGCCGATCTGATGGAGCTCACCGCCGGCACGCTCGCGGCGGCGGGCTACAGCCACTACGAGATCTCCAACTACGCCTTGCCGGGCCATGCGTCCCGCCACAACCGCGTCTACTGGAGCGGCGCCGGCTGGTGGGGCTTCGGCCTGGGCGCCACCAGCGCCCCCTGGGGTGAGCGGCTGGCCCGGCCCCGCACCCGCGAGGCCTACGCCGCCTGGCTGGAGCAGCAGCCCGGCACCGGGGTCATTGCAGAGCCCGTTGCCGGGCCAGTTGCCCGGCCAGTTGCCCAGCAAGACGGGCCACCCTTCGATGAACGGGTGCTGGTGGGTCTGCGCCGCCGCGAGGGTGTGCGGCTGACGGCCCTGGCTCAGCAGGCCGGCATCCCGGCAGACGCCATGACAGCGCTGCAGCAACGCTGGCGGCCGTTCGTGGACGCCGGGCTGCTGATCCGCGAGGGGCCCCGCTGGCGGCTCAGCGATCCGCAGGGCCTTGCCCTCAGCAATGCGGTGCTGCGGGAGCTGCTGCTGTGGTGGGAGCCGCTGCAGCTGGATGCTGCACGGCATCCACCCAGCCCCTGAGGGCATCGACGCACAGCTGGCGGCCGGGCAGGAGCGGTGGAGAAAAGGGCGGCTGGCGTTCGGTCAGCCCGAGCAGATCCGCCGTGACCCGCACCTGACCATCGCACTGATCGCCGGCGCCGATGCCGATCACCGGCAGCGTGAGCTCGGCGCTGAGGCTGGCGGCCAGCTCCGCCGGCACATGCTCCAGCACCAGGGCGAAGCAGCCGGCGGCCTGCAGATCGAGGGCGACGCGGCGCAGGCGCTGCTGGCTGATCGGGTCGTTGGCCTGGCGGCGGTAGCCGAAACGATGCACCGACTGGGGTGTGAGCCCGAGATGGCCCATCACCGGGATGCCGCTGCGCACCAGGCGGTCGACCACAGCGATCGTTTCCGGCTCTCCGCCCTCGAGCTTCACCGCAGCGGCAGGGCTGTCCTTGAGCACCCGGCCGGCGGCGGCCACGGCATCGTCGAGGCCGCACTGGTAGCTGAGGAAGGGCAGATCGGTGACGATCAGCGGCTGCTGAGCTGGCGGGCGCTGCAACCCCCGGCCGACGGCACGGGTGTGCAGGATCATCTCCTCGAGCGTGACCGGCAGGGTGGTGGCGTGGCCGAGCACCACCATCGCCAGCGAATCCCCCACCAGGATCACATCGGCACCGGCCTGTTCCACCAGTGCCGCCGACAGGGCATCCCAGGCGGTGAGCACGGCGATCGACCGACCCTCCTGCTTGTGGCTGAGCAGATCCGCTGGACGCAAGGGCCGATCACCTCGAAGGCGTGGGCCCATTGCTAGCATCCAACCGACTCGGACCCATGCGGCCCGGACGCCCAAATCTGGTCAGGACCGGAAGGTAGCAGCCACACGGGATGCTCCAGGCAGGCGTGGAATCCGGGTCACCCTCTTCAGCAGCTCTCAGAGAGCTGAACCCGCTTCAGCTGTTCTGCTGGCGGTTCAGCAGGAACGATGGGATTACGGCGCCTGGCTGATCCTCCCCTGAACCAACGGTTGCCGAGCCAGTGGCGAAGCTGCTGAGGCTGCGCTCCGGCCGGTAGGCGCCACCGCCCTCGAAGCCGGTGGCGATCACGGTGACGTGGATCTCGCCCTCAAGGCGCTCATCCACCACAGCGCCGACGATGATGTTGGCTTCGGGATCCACCACGTCGTAGATCACTTCCGAGGCGGTGGTCATGTCCTCAAGGGTCATGTCCTTGCCGCCGCTGATGTTGATCACGCAGCCCTTGGCGCCATCGATGCGGGCGGCCTCCAGCAGCGGGCTGCTGATGGCGGCCTGGGCGGCCTCGGTGGCGCGGGAGCGACCCGAGCCCACACCGAGCCCCAGCAGAGCGGTGCCGGCATCGGTCATCACCGAGCGCACATCGGCAAAGTCGACGTTCACCAGGCCCGGCCTGGTGATGATGTCGCTGATGCCCTTCACGCCCATGCGCAAGATGTCATCCGCGGCGCGGAAGGCCTCCTGCAGAGGAGCGCCGGCGATCGCCTCGCGCAGGCGGTCGTTGGGGATCACGATCAGGGTGTCCACATGCTCCGACAGGCGGGCGATGCCCTCCTCGGCCTGGCGCATGCGGCGGCGCCCCTCGAAGCCGAACGGCTTGGTGACGATGCCCACCGTGAGGGCGCCACACTCCTTGGCCACTTCCGCCACCACCGGTGCGGCGCCCGTGCCGGTGCCGCCGCCCATGCCGGCGGCGATGAACACGAGATCGGCGCCCTGCAGGGTCTGGGCCAGATCGGCACGGGATTCTTCGGCGGCCTTCTGTCCGATGGCGGGGTTACCGCCGGCGCCTAGGCCGCGGGTGAGTTTCTGGCCGAGCTGCACCCGCTGCTTGGCGGAGGATTGCAGCAGAGCCTGGGCATCGGTGTTGAGGACCCGGTAGCCAACACCCTGAAGATCGCTGGCGATCATGCGGTTCACGGCATTGCTGCCACCGCCGCCCACGCCGATCACCTCAATCCGCGCCGACTGGCTCGGAACGATGCCGCCGGAGCCATTGCTGGTGGCGGCACTGAGGCCTTCGGGTGCAATCTCCATGGAGGATCCGAATCCGTTCGTGCTGCGCTGCATTATGTCGTCGAATCGTCCGACTAGAAACGGGTTCCAGGCACGTTCACTGGCCTGAGCATTCCGCGCAACCGCCTGTCACCGTTTGCGGGCTTGATAGCCAGTGCTCAATCTGCGCCCTGAGCGGAGCGTCCTGCAGCAGCCGAACGGCCCGGAACCGCCGGCAGCCCCAGCTCCGGTCGGTCGGGATCACTCAGGTCGATCGACTGCACCTTCAAGCCGCGGATCCGCTGCGGCAACTGGCTGGAGAGATGCTGCAGCACCTCCAGGCGTCGGGGCAGGCGCTGATCGGCCGGGCCCAGGTGCACATTGCCAAGGGCAGCCGTGCGCAGCCACACACTGCCGTTGGCTTCGAAGCGCACCAGCTCCAGGGGGCTGCCGAGCTGCTCGCGCCGGTCCAGGATCTGAGCCAGGGCCGGGCGAAGCCGCTCCTGCCAGCCCAGCACACGCACCGCCGCAGCCTTGCCGGCGCTGCCGCGCTGCTGCCGGCTGGTCATCCAGTTGCCCAGGCGATCCACGTAACCCTGCTCCAGTCCGCGTGGGCCGCGGCGTTCCGCCCGGGCGACAGCTTCGCGGTCGACCAGTTCGATCCGCAGCCGCGGCGGCAGCATCAAGCGGCTCACCTGCACCTGCTCCACCGGCAGCCCAGCGGACAGCCGTGCCGAGAGCTGCTGGGGCCTAAGGCTCAGCAACTGCAGGGGCAGCTTCAACTCGCCCTCGCGGATCACCTGATCGCGGCTCACCTGGCGGCTGCCCAGCACTTCGATCTGGGCAGGGGTGCGCAGGACCCAACCCTGGCGCAACAGCAACCAGCCCAGGCCTGTAGCGGCACCGGCCAGCACCACGATGCGCCAGAGATTGCGCAGCCGTTCGCGGCGGCGCTGCAGGCGCAGTTCGCGACGGCGCTCGACACCGACCGCCACGCTCTCAGGCGGCTGTGCGCTGCGGGTCTGGCTCACAGTTCGCAACGGGAGCGGGCCATGAGCTCGGCCACCCAGCGACGGGCACGATCGGCGCTGGCGAAGGGCAGGTCCTTCTGCTGTCCACCACCCACCAGACGCAGCCGGCAGGCACCGTGAGACTCCTCGGTGAGAGGAGCCTCGCCGGAGCCCAGGGACAGAAGCTCGACAAGCTCGAGGTTCTTGACGATGAAGCTGTCCTTGGTGACGAGAGTTCCGGATTCAAAGGTGCTCCAGCTCACCACACCATCAATCAGACGGGCGCCGCCGCAATCGTCGAGCTTGGAGAGTTCAGCCCCCTCGGCCCAGGTGCGGAAGAGCTGCTGACGCCGACGCTCAAGCCAGCCCAGGGCAGTGATCAGCGGGAACACCACCAGCAATGGCAACCAGATCAGGCCGTGACTCATGCGGCTTCAGCGCTCGTGCTACAAGATTGGCCTGATTCTTGCGCCAGTTCCACCAGCTGGTGCACCAATTCCTCAAGAGGCACGCCGCTGGCCTCCCAGAGCATCGGGTACATGCTCTGGCTGGTGAAGCCCGGCAGGGTGTTGATCTCGTTCAGCCAGAGTTCACCGGACTCGCGGCCATAGAAGAAATCGACCCGGGCCAGCCCCTCGGCCGCCACGGCGCGGCAGGCGGCTATGGCCATGCTGCGGGCCCGCTCGCTGATGCCGGCCGGCACCTGGGCGGGAATCACCGTATGGCTAAGGCCATCGCTGTATTTGGTCTCGTAGTCGTACCAGTCGGCATCGAAACAGATCTCGCCCACCACGGAGGCCCGCATCTGGCGGCGCCCCAGCACGGCGCACTCCAGCTCGCGGGCGTTCACGCCCTGCTCCACCACCAGGCGGGGGTCGTGACCCGCCGCCTCGCGGAGGCCCGCCAGCAGTTCGGTGCGATCGGTGGCCTTGCTGATGCCCACCGAGGAGCCGAGGTTGGCGGGCTTGATGAAGCAGGGATAGCCCAGCTGGTGCTCCAACCGGTCCAACAACCCCTCCTGATCAGCGTCCAGCTCTGCCGCCTCCACACAGGCATAGGGCACCTGGGGCAGACCGGCGGCGGCGAAGGCCGCCTTCATCGCCTGCTTGTCCATCCCCACGGCCGAGCCGAGAACACCCGAGCCCACGAACGGCACCTGCATCAGGCTGAACAGCCCCTGAATGGTGCCGTCTTCCCCATTGGGGCCATGGAGCACCGGCAGCCACACCTGCACGTCGAGGGCGCTCTCGGGAAAGCCACGGAAACCGGGTCGCAGCGGCGCCGCCGGCAGCTCCTCCCGAGTGGCAGGAACCCCCCGCTCGAGAACGGCATCGGCGACCGCCGGCGGCCACCAGTGGCCCCAGGAGTCGATATAAAAGCAACTCAGCCGGTAGCGGCTGGCGTTGCCCCCCCGGCGCAGGGCCGCCGCCACGGTGTTGGCCGAGCGGATCGACACGGCGTGCTCACCGGAAACCCCCCCGAACACCAGACCGAGATGGGTGGGGGAGACGCTCATGGCAGCGGCGGGATGAGGCGCCAAACGTATCAGCGATCGACGGCCTGGCCACTCAGGGAGAAGGCACGCACCTCCTCGATGCGCACGGTCACCAGATCGCCGGGCTGCCAGGCACCACCACCGGCGCGGGCGGCCGGGAAGAAGGTGAGGCGATTGCTGCGGGTGCGGCCCATCACCTGGCCGGGATCCTTGGGGTTGCTTCCCTCCACCAGGATCTGCTCGCTGCGGCCGGCGTAGCGAGCACTGCGCTCCCGGGCCGTGCGCTCCACCAGGGCATTGATCTCACGCAGACGCTCCACCTTCACCTCCTCGCTGAGCTGATCGGGCCAGTCGGCGGCGGGGGTGTTGGGGCGGGGCGAGTAGGCGGCCGTATTGACCGCATCGAAGCCGATCTCCTCGATCAGATCGAGGGTGCGGCGGTACTGGGCATCGGTTTCGCCGGGGAAAGCCACGATCACATCGGCGCTGATCGAGGCATCCGGCATGCGCTCGCGGATGCGCTCGATGATGCGGCGGTAGCGATCCACCGTGTAGCCACGGGCCATCGCCTTGAGCAGGTCGTCATCGCCGCTCTGGAAGGGGATGTGGAAGTGCTCGCACACCTTGGCCAGATCGGCACAGGCATCGATCAGGCGCTCGGTGAAATAGCGCGGGTGGCTGGTGGCGAAGCGGATCCGCTCGATGCCCTCCACGTCGTGGACGTGATGGAGCAGGTCGGTGAGGGTGTGGGCGCGACGGCCCTCCGGGGTGATGCCGGGCAGGTCGCGGCCGTAGGCATCGATGTTCTGGCCCAGCAGGGTGATCTCCTTGAACCCCTGGGCCGCGAGGCCCTCCATTTCCAACTTGATGGCTTCGGGTAGGCGCGATTGCTCCCTGCCGCGCACGGAGGGCACCACGCAATAAGTGCAGCGCTCGTTGCAGCCATAGATCACGTTCACCCAGCCGCAGATGCTGCTGTCGCGGCGGGCGGTGGTGATGTCTTCAAGGATGTGGTGCTCTTCGGTGGCCACCACCTGCTGGCCCTGCTCCACCTGGGCGAGGAGGGTGTCCAGCCGATTGGCGTGCTGGGGGCCCATCACCAGATCGAGCTCCGGCACACGCCGCAGCAGCGATTCGCCTTCCTGCTGGGCCACGCAACCGGCCACCACCAGGGTGAGATTGGGGTTGGTGCGTTTGCGCTGAGCCTGCCGGCCCAGGTAGCTGTACACCTTCTGCTCGGCGTTATCGCGGATCGTGCAGGTGTTGTAGAGCACCAGATCCGCTTCCAGCTCCGCCTGCGCCTCGCGATAGCCCATCGATTCGAGGATCCCGGCCATGCGCTCGGAATCCGCCTTGTTCATCTGGCAGCCGAAGGTGGTGATCCAGTAGCTGCCGCGCCCTGATGCCGCAACGGATGCGGATGGTGCGCTCAAGGATGTGGCCGTCATCAGACCATTTTCCGGTATGGGCGTCACCGCCGCTGTCCTGGATCGGCAGGGGGGGGATGAACGAGGTCGGCGCGCTGTCTGGATGTGGGACCAGATCAGCCGGCGATGTGGTCCCACATCGGGAGTGCATAGGGCCTCCATCACCACCCCGCGGCGACAGCACTGACTGACCCCAGCCCACCTCTGACGGCGCTGCGATTCCATGCCAGCTTGAGCGCAGTGCATACGGCAGTGGTAGGGAGTCGATGCGCCTCAGCCTGCGCCGCTTCACGCTCACCAAGGCCGTGCCGCTGGCCATCAGCCGCGGCAGCACCAGCGCCGTGGAGCACCTGCTGCTGGAGCTGGAGCACGGGGGCATCACCGGCCGCGGCGAAACCGGCGGCTTCGACACCGGCCATCGCCACCACGCCACCGACGCCATCGCCGCCGAACTGGAGGCCCTGGCGCCGCAGCTGGCGGAGCTGACGCCGCAACCCCGGCAGGCGCTCGAGCCACTCCTGGCCACCCTGAGCCCACCGGCGCGCTGCGGCCTCGATCTGGCCCTGCACGACTGGTGGGGGCAGCGCCTGGGGCAGCCGCTGCACCGGCTCTGGGGCCTGGATCCAGGAGCATGTGTCGCCACCAGCGTCACCCTCGGGCTCGGAGAGCCCTCGGCGGTTCTGGCGCGGCTTGAGCGCTGGCGGCTGCAGCTGCCGGCCACCCGCATCAAGCTCAAGCTGGGCAGCCCCGCCGGCGCCGAGCACGACCACGCCCTCGTTCAGGCGGTGCGCGCCGCCCTGCGCCCCGGCGATGAGCTGCAGGTGGACGCCAACGGCGGCTGGGATCTGGACACGGCACGCTCGATGATTCCCTGGCTGGCGGCGCAGGGGGTGGTGCTGGTGGAACAGCCGCTGGCGCCGCTGAATGATCCGGCGGCCGACACGGCCGGCTTCGCCGCCCTGCAGGGGCTGGCGCCGATCCCCCTGATCGCCGATGAGAGCTGCTGGGATCTGGCCGATCTGCTGCGGCTGGCCCCGCACGTGGACGGCATCAACATCAAGCTGGTGAAATGCGGTGGGCTGAGCGAGGGGCTGCTGATGGCCCGCACGGCCCGGCGACTGGGGCTGGGGGTGATGCTCGGCTGCTACTCGGACGGCGGCCTGCTCAACAGCGGCGCCGCCCAGCTGCTGCCGCTGGTGCAGTGGCCCGACCTCGACAGCCACCTGAACCTGATCGACGATCCCTTCAGCGGCCCCGAGCGCGAAGGGGATCGGCTGCGGCCTGCCGACCGGCCTGGCCTGGGCGCACTGGCCGCAAACGCCGGCCCGCCGGCGAACCCGATTGCGATGGAGATGCCCTGATGCTCAGCCCCGACGCTCCCCTGGTGCTGCTGCTGCACGACGGGCTCGACAACCTCTCCGGCAAAACCGGCCTGGCGATGCTGCGCTACCGCCACGGGCCGATCGTGGCGGTGATCGATCCGGCCCACGCCGGCGCCGACCTGCCGGCACTCACCGGCATCGCCCGGCCGGTGCCGGTGGTGGCGGATATGGCGGCGGCCCTGGCCTTCGGGCCGGCGGTGGCGGTGGTGGGGCTGGCGCCCTCGGGCGGGCGGCTGCCGCCGGAGATGCGCGCCGACGTGCTGGCGGGTCTGAACGCGGGGCTGAGCGCGGCCAGCGGCCTGCACAGCCGCCTGGCGGATGACCCGGAGCTGGCGGCGGCCTGCAACCGAACGGGCCAGTGGATCTGGGATCTGCGCCAGGAACCGGAGGGGCTGGAGGTGGCAACGGCCCAGGCCGCCGCCCTGCCCTGCCGGCGCGTGCTGGCGGTGGGATCGGACATGGCGGTGGGCAAGATGAGCGCCTGCCTGGAACTGCTGGCGGCCGCCGGGCGCCGCGGCCTCGACGCCCGCTTCGTGGGCACCGGCCAGGCCGGCATCCTGATCAGCGGCCGGGGCGTGGCCCTGGATGCCGTGCGCGTCGACTACGCCGCCGGCGCCGTGGAGGCGGCGGTGCTGCAGGCCGCCGAGGGGGCCGGGCCGGAGGGGCTGGTGCTGGTGGAGGGCCAGGGATCCCTCTGCCATCCCGGCTCCACCGCCACCCTGCCGCTGCTGCGCGGCAGCCAGCCCACGGATCTGCTGCTGGTGCACCGCGCCGGCCAGAGCCTGGTGCGCACCCGCCCCGGAGCCGTGCCGGTGGCGATCCCGCCCCTGCCGGAGGTAATCGCCGCCAACGAAGCGATCGCGGCCCTGGGCCGGCCCGACGGCCACAGGCCACGGGTGCGGGCAATCGCCCTGAACACGGCGCTGCTGGAGCCGCAGGCGGCGGCGCAGGAGGCCCGGCGGCTGGCGGAGCTCACCGGCCTGCCCTGCCTGGATCCGGTGCGAGAGGGGGCCGATGCGCTGCTGGAGGCCCTGCTGGCGCCCTGAGCGCCGGGCAGCGCAGATCCGATGCAAAGCAGAAGCCCCTGCCGCTCAACGAGTGACAGGGGCTTCATACAGGGGCGAGCGAGGGGACTTGAACCCCCGAATGGCGGAATCACAATCCGCTGCCTTAACCACTTGGCTACGCCCGCCAGGGCTGCGCGATCCTATCAAGGCATGTTGCAGCACTCGATGTCCTCTGGCCGCGTCCAGCAATCCCTGCCCTGGCTGCTGGCCGGCATGGCCGCAGCCGGCGCCCTGGTGTGGAGCAACCCGGGACCTGCAGAGTTCGAGGCCTTCGCCGGGGAGCGACTGGTGGAGCTGATCACCGGCGAGCTGTGCCGGTCCACGGGCCTTCCCTTGGCGGTGACCCTGCTGGTGCGCGACTGCCCACAGCTGATCCACAGCCAGCGAGGCGTGCTGGGTGCCTTGGCGGCCCAGCAGACCCGGCGGCTGAACGCCGGGCTGTTCAGCCTCTATCTGACCGATCTCGGGGGGCAGACCGTGCTGCCGGGTCTGACGATCCCGCGCTATCGCGCGCTCACCCTGGCCTGTGCCGGCCAGCTGACGGTGCTGCAGGCCGGCGGCGAGACCGGCCGGCCGAACCAGCGATGAGCCTGCCGGCGCAGACCCTGGCGGTACGCCTCCCCCGCGCGCTGCTGGACCCCGGCGGGCACCCGAACGCCGCGCTCCTTCCCGCCGGGGATGCGGAGGGTCTGCTGTCGGTGACGCTCACCCTGGCGGATGGACGTATCGCCGCCATCGAGCCACGGCAGCCCAGCTCCTCGGCTGAGGCCACCTGCCCGGAGGCACTGCCCCTGGCACTGCCTCCGCTGCTGGAGCCCCATGCCCACCTCGACAAGGCCTTCAGCTGGACAGACTTCCCCAACCGGGACGGCTCGATGGCGGGAGCCCTGGAGGCCAACACCCGCGAGGCCGCGGTCCGCAGCACCGCTCTGGTTCTGGAGCGGGGCGAACGGGCCCTGGATCAGGCGTGGCGCTACGGCCTGCGCGCCCTGCGCAGCCACATCGACAGCGGCGGCCCCCAGGAGCAGCCGAGCTGGGAGGCTCTGCTGGAGCTGCAACAGCGCTGGGACGGACGGCTCGCCCTGCAGCTGACGGCCCTGGTGCCGCTGGCCCACTGGGCCACGGCTGAGGGCGAGGCCCTGGCGCGGCGGGTCGCCGCAGCCGGCGGGCTGCTCGGTGGCGTGCTCGGACCACCCTTCAGCGAGGGCTACAGCCACGGCGATCAGTTGCAGCACCTGCTGCAGCTGGCCGACCGGCACGGCTGCGGCCTCGATCTCCACATCGACGAATCCGATCGCCAGCCCGGCCGTGGCCTGCGCCTGCTGCTGCGCGAGTTGAAGCGCAGCCCCGTGGCCGTGCCGATCACCTGCAGCCACTGCAGCAGCCTGGCCCTGCTGCCGGAAGAGCAGCAGCGGCGCCTGGCCGCTGGCCTGGCGGAGCGCAACGTGGCGGTGGTGGTCCTGCCGACCACCAACCTCTGGATGCTGGGCCGGCGCCACGGTCTGACGGGGCCGCTGCGCCCGATCGCACCGCTGAAGCTGCTGCAGCAGGAAGGGGTCTGCGCCGCCATCGGCGGCGACAACGTGCAGGATCCCTGGTATCCGGGCGGAGATTTCGACCCGGTCGAGCTGCTGCGCCTCAGCCTGCCGGCCCTGCAGCTGCCGCCCTGGCTACGCCAGGGACTGATGCCCTTCACCACGGCGGCCTCCCGGCTGCTGGGTCTGGACTGGGATGGGGTGCTGCGCCCAGGCGGGCCGGCGGATCTGCTGGTGCTGGGCGCCTCGAGCTGGAGTGAGCTGCTGGCGCGCCCAACCCAGCGACGGGTGCTGCGGGCCGGCCGCTGGCTCGAGCCTCCCCACAGCCAGCGGCCGGACCCCCGCCTTGCCAGCCTTGGCGAAACGCCCCCCAACGCCGGCTGATGCGATGACACCTCCCACCCCCACCTCGCTGCCGACGGCGCTGCCGCAACCCCTGCCATCGCCGGCCACGGCGACGCAGCTGGAGGCCCTGGCGGCCGATCTGCGGGCCGCCGGCCTGCAACCCCTGCGCAGCACCGGGGAGCTGGAGACTCTCTCCGCCGATGGCTTCGTGTATTCGCCGGTGCTGCAGCCGCTGCTGCAGGGCCTGAGGGCCCAGATCGGCGTGCGCCCCGAGCGGCGCGAGCAGGTGCCGGCGATCGCCGCGGCCTGCGCACGCCACGGCGTCAGCCTCACCCTGCGCGGGGCGGGCACCGGCAACTACGGCCAGTGCGTTCCCCTGGCCGGAGGGCTGGTGTTGGACAGCAGCGGCCTGAACCGGCTGCTGGAGCTCGATCAGGCCAGCGGCGTGTTCTGTGCAGAGCCCGGCCTGCTGCTGGAGGATCTGGAACAGCAGCTGCTGCTGCATGGCCGCGAACCGCGGCTGCTGCCGAGCACCGTGCGCAGCGCCACCCTGGGGGGCTTCCTGGCCGGCGGCTCCGGCGGCATCGGCTCATTGCGCTGGGGCTTCCTGCGCGACCCCGGACATCTGCTCGGCCTGGAGCTGGTGACGGTGGAAGCGAACCCGCGCCAGTTGCGACTGGATGCCAGCGCCGCCCAACCGCTCAACCATGCCTACGGCTGCAACGGCATCCTCACGACGCTGACGATGGCCAGTGCCGCGGCGGTGGCCTGGCAGCAGCTGGTGCTGGAGTTCGCCGACTGGGACGCAGCTCTGGCAGCGGCGCAGCAACTGCCGGCCTCGGCGTTGCTGCTGCACTCGCTCTGTGCCCTGGAGGGGCCGGTTGCCGCCCAGCTGCCCTGGCCGCAAGGGTGCCCGGCGGCCGACGGCAGCACCCATCGCCTGCTGCTGCTGGCGGCCCCGGATGCCCTGCCGTTGCTCGAGGCCTGGCTGCCGGAGCTCGGCGGTCGGCTGCTGTGGCAGGCTCCCCAGGGCAGCAGCCGCGGCATCCCCCTGCGGGAGCTCACCTGGAACCACACCACGCTGCATGTGCGTGGCCGCGACCCGCAGATCACCTACCTGCAGCTGCTGCTGCCCCAGCCTGAGGGGCCGGCCCTGGCGGCCCTGCGGCAGCGCTGGGGCGACGACCTGCTCTGGCATCTGGAAGCGGTACGCAGCATGGGTGCGCAGCGCCTGGCCTGTCTGCCGCTGCTGCGCTGGCGCGGCCGTGAGGCCCTGGAGCAGCTGATCGATCAGGCGCGCGAGCTGGGCTGCGTGCTCTTCAACCCGCACGTGTTCACCGTCGAGGACGGTGGCCTGGGTGTGGTGGATGCCGATCAGGTGGCCGCCAAGGCCGCGTACGACCCGGCTGGACTGCTCAATCCCGGCAAGCTGCGCGGCTGGCTGGAGCGCTAGCGGCTGGGGATCAGCAATCAGCTGGCAATCAGCAATCAGCAGCCGATCAGCAATCAACAGCCAAGGCTGGCGCGGGTATCGGCCCCGGTCACCGGGTTTGTGCCGCTGGCCGTGGCGCAGAGCAGGCGCTGATCCACCCGATCCAGCAGGGCATCGGTGAAGTCCGCATCGGTCACATCGGCACGGCTGAAGCTGCCGCCGGAGGCGATCGCACCCACCAGCAGCGCGCCGCGCAGGTTGGTACCACTCATGTCGACGCGGTCCATCAGGGCATCGGAGAGATCGGCGCCGCTGAAATCAGCGTCCGGGAAGGCCCCCTGCGTGAGGATCGCCCCGTGCAGGTTGGCGCCGGCGAAGCTGGCCCCCTTACCCACGGCGCCGGCGAAGGAGGTGTTGGCGAGCTGCTGGCCCGAGAAGTCCTTGCCGCTCTGATTGGTGAGTGTGTAGTCCACCGTGTCCTGGACCAGGGCACTGTCCTGGAGTGTCATGGCGGGAGCCGGCAGCACCAGCAGCAGGGCCAGAACCAACGCCCCGGCAAGCCAGGCGGACAGGCGACGGATCATGGCGCGCAGGGCGACGACCTTCAGTCTGTCGGGTTGCCGACCACCTGACGCGGGACCTCGGCATCCAGCAGCGGCAGCAGCTCCGCCACCAGATAGAGCGAACCGCAGGCCACCGGCAACGCCGCTGACGCCACCAGCCAGGCCAGGTCGACCTGCAGATCCCCGCTGGCGTCGGTGATCTCCAGTTGTGCAGCCTCCAGCTCCGGCAAGTCCCGCAGCTCCGCCGCACGCCAGCAGGCATGCTCCGGCAAGGCCGTCACTCGCAGGGCATCGCCGGGGCGCAGCAGCGCCCGCAGCAGCTGCGGGGCATCCTTGTGGCGCTGGATGCCGATCAGCCAGCGGCGCGGCGATGCGGCCGTGGATCGCTCCATAGCCCTGGACTCTTCAGCCTGAAGCTCCTCAGCCTGAGGCTCCAGCCGATCCAGTTCGCGGCGCAGCGCCTCCGCAGCCGGCGGGTTGTGGGCGCCATCAAGCAGCAGGGGCCGCCGGTCGAAGCAGCGGCGCTCCAGCCGACCGGGCCAGCGGGCCGTCGCCAGGCCGCGCTCCATGGCGGCGGCATCGATCGGCCAGCCCCGCTCCGCCAAAGCCTGGGCCGCGCCCAGGGCCACGGCTGCGTTGTGGCGCTGCAGATCGCCGGCCAGGCCAACCCGCGGCCCGCCCTGAGCCTCGGGCGGCAACGGCTCCACCCAGCGCAGATCGCAGCCCAGGGCCAGAGCCTGCCGCTCCAGAACCGCAGCGGCCTCCGGCGCCTGCGGCCCGCTGACCGCCACCGCACCGGCATGCAGCACACCGGCCTTCTCCGCGGCGATGGCCGCCAAGGTGGGGCCGAGGTGTTCGGTGTGGTCGAGGCCGATGCTGGCGAGGGCCAGCACCTGGCGATCAGGGTGCACCGTGGTGGCATCGAGCCGCCCCCCCAACCCCACCTCCAGCACCACCAACTCCACGCCGGCCTCGGCGAAGGACTGAAAGGCGGCGGCTGTCACCAGCTCGAAGGGGGTGAGGTTGTGGCGGAGGGCCAGCGGCTGCAGAGCCTGGAGCAGGCGCCGCAGCTCCGCCTCGGCGATCAGGCCGCCGGGCAGGCGGATGCGCTCGCACCAGCTCAGCAGGTGGGGCGAGGTGTAAAGCCCGCAGCGGATGCCGGCGGCAGCGGCGATGCGCTCCAGCATCGTGCTGATTGAGCCTTTGCCGTTGGTGCCCGCCACCTGCACGGCCGCGAAGCGCCGTTCCGGATGGCCCAGCTCCTCCAGGGCCGTCTGCAGCCGCTCCAGCCCCAGGTCGACACCCCGGCGGCTGAAGGGGGCGATCAGGTCGCCGAAGGGGTCTGGGCCTGGCACGCCAGCAGAGCCTTCTCCAGGCGCTTGATCGCTTCGCGGATGTGGCGCCGCTTGATCGTGAGCGGCGGCACGAAACGCACCACATTGGTTCCGGCGGGCACCAGCAGCAGCCTCTCGGCCATGGCCGCTTTCACCACATCGATCGCCGCCGGGCCATCGGAGCGCAGCACCAGCCCCTGCAGGAGACCCCAGCCGCGGGCACCCTCCGCCAGGGACGGATGGCGCGCCGCCAGTGCCGCCAGCTGCTGCTGCAACAGCTCCCCCATCGCCGCCACGTGGGCCGGCAGGTTGCGGCGGCTCAGCTCCTCGGCCACGGTGAGGGCGGCGCGGCAGGCCAGGGGATTGCCGCCGAAGGTGCTGGCGTGTTCACCGGGCTGGAGCAGATCGGCCTTGGCCTTCACGCACAGGGCACCGATCGGCATGCCGCCCCCAAGGCCCTTGGCCAGGGTGATGGCATCGGGCTCAACCCCCAGCTTCTGATAGCCCCACAGGCAGCCGGTGCGGCCGACACCCACCTGCACCTCATCGAAGATCAGCAGGATGTTGTGCTGATCGCAGAGCTCGCGCACGCGGCGGAAGAAGGCCGGATCGCCGGGGTTCACGCCGCCTTCGCCCTGCAGGGGTTCCAGCAGCACCGCCGCCACCCGCGGCCCCTCGGCCTCGCACTCGCGCAGCAACGCCTCGAAGGCGGCCGTGTCGTTGTAGGGGAAATGGCGAAAGCCGTGCACCATCGGCTCGAAGCCCTGGTGATACTTCGGCTGGCCGGTGGCGCTGACGGCCGCCAGCGTGCGGCCGTGGAAGCTGGCCTGAGCGGTGAGAATCAGCGGCCCGCGCTCGGCGCTGCCATCGATACCGCGCACCACATGGCCGTGCTTGCGGGCCAGCTTGATCGCCGCCTCATTGGCCTCGGCGCCGGAATTGCAGAAGAAAACCTTGTCGGTGCAGCTGTTGGCGGTGATCCAGGCCGCCAGCTGCTCCTGCTCCGGGATCCGGTAGAGGTTGGACACGTGCTGCAGCTTGCGCAGCTGCCGCGACAGCGCCCGCCGCATGACCGGACTGCTGTGGCCGAGGGTGCAGACGGCAATGCCCGCCACGCCATCGAGATAGCGCTTGCCCTGGCTGTCCCACAGCCAAACGCCGCGGCCTCGCACCAGTTCAATCGGGAAGCGCCCGTAGGTGTTCATCACCGCCGAGTGGGGCGGTGCCTGGCGCGGCGGTGCCGTGACCAAGGTTGTGATGGGAGCGGTGGGACTCGAACCCACATGCCCGAAGGCGCTCGATTTTGAGTCGAGTCCGTCTACCAATTCCGGCACGCTCCCGCAGGCGCGACTTTAGGCCGCGGCGCTGAGGACGCCGCTGGGGCCAACGCGACGGATCGAGGCGCCGACCCCGTTGAGCTTGCCCTCGAAATCGGCATAGCCCCGGTCGAGATATTCCAGGCCCTGCACGGTGGTGATGCCCTCAGCCGCCAGGCCTGCAAGCACCATCGCCGCCGATGCACGCAGATCACTGCCCTGCACCGGTGCGCCGCTGAGGCGGGGGACACCCTCCACGAAGGCGGTGTTGCCCTGCACGCGGATGGCGGAGCCCATGCGCTGCAGCTCGGCCACGTGCTGGAGACGGTTCTCGAAGATGTTCTCGGTGATCACGCTGGTGCCCTGGGCCGTGGCCAGCAGGCTCATGAACGGAGCCTGCAGGTCGGTGGGGAAACCGGGGAAGGGCTGGGTGCGCAGATCGACGGCGTTGATCGCATCGGCGCTGATGGTCACGCTGGTGCCGTCAATCTCCAGGCGGCAGCCCACCTCCTCCAGCTTGGTGAGCACGGCTCCGAGATGTTCGGTGATCACCGGGCCTACGGTGAGGCGGGAGCGGGTGATGGCCGCCGCCAGCAGGAACGTTCCAGCCTCGATCCGGTCGGGAATCACGGCGTAGTCGGCCCCGTGCAGGCGTTGCACACCGACGATGGTGATGGTGGGGGTGCCGGCGCCCCGCACCCGGGCGCCCATGGCCAGCAGCAGGCCGGCCAGATCGACGACCTCGGGCTCCAGGGCAGCGTTCTCAATCACCGTCTCGCCATCGGCGAGAGCGGCGGCCATCATCAGCGTCTCGGTGGCGCCGACGCTGGGGCAGTCCAGGTGGATGCGCCCGCCGGTGAGGCGATGGCCGCGGCCGGGGACCACAGCCGACACCACGCCGTGCTCGATGGTCACCTGGGCACCGAGCGCCTTGAGGCCCTTCACGTGCTCCACCACCGGCCTGGTGCCGATCTGGCAGCCGCCGGGCAGGGGCACGCGGGCGATACCGAGCCGGGCCAGCAGGGGGCCGATGCAGAAGAAGCTGGCCCGCAGGCTGTTCACCAGCTCATAGGGCGGCGCTGAGTGGGACACCGCCGAGCCATCCATCTCGACACTGTCGGGGCTGCGCCGCACCTGGACACCCAGGGAGCTGAGGATCTCCGCCATCCCCTGGATGTCGGTGAGCGGCGGCACGTTGCGCAGGCGCAACGGGTCCTCGGTGAGCAGGCTGGCGGCCATCAACACGAGGGCCGAGTTCTTGGCTCCGCTCACCCGCAGCTCACCGCTGAGCTGACGCCCGCCGGCGATCTCAAGCTGAGGATTGAGAATCTGCTGAGACGGGACAATAGTCAAGGTCATGGCTTCGGGCGTCCCGCCTTTAGGGCCCCAATCTTGACAACCAAACCTGAGACCGTCTAGACGGCCGGCCCTGGAACTGACCTTTCTGCCCGCAGGCGATGGGGTACATTTCCGAAGTCGTCGCAATGACGGCAGCCATGGGATGCCGGCAGGCGCCCACCTCCACCCCAAGCGGATGTGGCGGAATTGGTAGACGCGCTAGTTTCAGGTACTAGTGGCAGCAATGTCGTGGGAGTTCAAGTCTCCCCATCCGCACTTCCGAGCCCCCCTCACGCGAGGGGGGCTTTTTGTTACAGATTTGATGATTTGGGTGTGGGCCGGCAGTACTGGCAGTTTCGGGGGAAACGCTCCGTTGCAGCACGGCCGTGGTGCTTGCGCTACGGGACTCCCGTGTCCAGCTTGGGGCTGTGACCAGGGGGGCATTGCTGCTGCCGAGCAGACTGCCCCCCGCAGCCTTCTCACCGGACCGGCGCAATGCTCGTTCTCAAGATCACCAATGCCTCCGAGGTGATGGCCTCCAAAATGGGCAAGTTCCTCGAGGCGCTCACACCGGATGCCTTCGACCAGAACACGATCGAAGACATCCTGATCAAGGAGCTGATCAAGAACCTGACCACCGAGGGACTCAAGGGTGAGGTCGCCGCGGTGCGGGGTCTGGATCTGCAGGAGCACAAGCTTGTGGTCGGCGAAGGCCTGCATGTGCGCCGCCACCAGAGCTTCTGAGCCCCCTGCGGTACCCAACGCCCGTGGAGCTGATCACCAGTCGCCGCAATCCCCTGGTGGCCCGCCTGCGGGCGCTGCATCAGCCCCGGGGGCGGCGTGAGCAGGGACTGCTGCTGCTGGAAGGAACCCATCTGCTGCAGGAGGTGAGGCGGCTGGGGTTGCAGCCCGAGCGGATCCTGGCCACTCCGGCCTGGCTGGAACGCCACGACGGCCTGCTGCCGACGGATGCGCCAACGGTGCAACCAGTGAGCGAGGAGGTCCTGGCGGCGGTGGCCACCACCGAGCACCCCGATGGCGTGGTGCTCACCCTGCCAACCGCAGCCCTGCCGCAGGCCAGCGGTGGAGGAGAGGGTGGAGGTGGCTTCGTGCTGGCCCTCGATCAGCTGCAGGACCCCGGCAATCTCGGCACGCTGTTGCGCACCGCCCTGGCGGCCGGCGTGAAGGAGGTGTGGCTGGCCGGCGGCGCCGACCCCTGGCAGCCGAAGGTGCTGCGGGCCTCTGCCGGGGCCGCCTTGGCCCTGCCCCTGCGGCGCGAAGCCGATCGAGCTGCTCTCAGGCCGCTGCTGGAAGGCGCCCTCAGCACCGGCCACCAGCTCGTGGCCACCCTGGTGGAGGGAGCTGCCGCCGGAGCGGAGCCGCCACTCCCCTATTGGCAACTGGACTGGACCAGACCCACGGTGCTGCTGCTGGGCAATGAGGGCGCCGGCCTGCACCCCGAGCTGGCGGCCCTGGCCAGCCAGCGGGTCACCATCCCCCACAGCACCGCGGTGGAATCCCTGAATGTGGCGGTGGCAGCCGGGCCACTGCTGCTCGAGCGCTGGCGGCAGCAATGTCAGCGGGGCTGAGTCCCCTGACAGGAGAGAATGCCCGCCTACTGAGCAGGCAATCCGGTGAGCGAGGGCAGCTTCGATTTCGATGTGATCGTCATCGGCGCCGGCTACGGCGGCTTCGATGCGGCCAAGCACGCCGCCGACCACGGCCTGCGCACGGCGATCATCGAAAGCCGCGACATGGGCGGCACCTGCGTGAACCGCGGCTGCGTGCCCTCCAAGGCGCTGCTGGCCGCCAGCGGCCGGGTGCGCGAACTGGCCAACGTTGAACACCTCAAGGGCTTCGGCATCCATGCGGCCCCGGTGCGCTTCGAGCGCCAGAAAATCGCCGATCACGCCAATCAGCTGGTGGCCACGATCCGCGCCAACCTCACCAAAACGCTCGAGCGCGCCGGCGTCACGATCATCCGCGGCACGGGCCGGCTGGAGGGGCCCCAGAAGGTGGGTGTGCGTGAGATCAACGGCGTCGACCGCGTGCTCAGCGGCCGCGACGTGATCATCGCCACCGGTTCCGATCCGTTTGTGCCCCCCGGCATCGAAACGGACGGCCGCACCGTGTTCACCAGCGACGAGGCCGTCAGCCTGGAGTGGCTGCCGCGCTGGCTCGCGATCATCGGCAGCGGCTACATCGGCCTGGAATTTGCCGATGTGTACACCGCTCTGGGCTGCGAAGTCACGATGATCGAGGCCCTGGATCGGGTGATGCCCACCTTCGATCCCGACATCGCCAAGATCGCCGCCCGCAACCTGATCGAGGGGCGCGAGATCGACGCCCGCTCCGGCGTTCTGGCGAAATCGATCAAGCCGGGTGCCCCGGTCCAGATCGAACTGGTGGACATGCAGACCCGCGAGCCGGTGGAAACCCTGGAGGTGGATGCGGTGCTGGTGGCCACCGGCCGGGTGCCGAGCAGCAAGGGGCTGAACCTGGAAGCCTGCGGCATCGAGACCAACCGCGGCTTCATCCCCGTGGATGATCAGCTGCGCGTGCTGGTGAATGGTGCCCCCGTGCCGCACCTGTGGGCCGTGGGCGACGTGACCGGCAAGATGATGCTGGCCCACACCGCCGCCGCCCAGGGCACCGTGGCGGTGGACAACATCCTCGGCCACCCGCGCACGATCGACTACCGCTCGATCCCTGCGGCCACCTTCACCCACCCTGAAATCAGCTCGGTGGGCCTGAGCGAAGCCGATGCCAAGGAGCTGGCGGCGAAGGACGGATTCGAGCTGGGTCTGGTGCGCAGCTACTTCAAGGCCAACTCCAAGGCCCTGGCGGAGCTGGAGAGCGACGGCCTGATGAAGCTGCTGTTCAACAAGGCCAGCGGCGAAGTGCTCGGCGCCCACATCTATGGATTGCACGCGGCCGACCTGATCCAGGAGATCGCCAACGCCGTGGCCCGCCGCCAGAGCGTGAAGCAGCTGGCCAACGAGGTGCACACCCACCCCACCCTCAGCGAAGTGGTGGAAGTGGCCTACAAGCAGGCCGCCATGGCGGTGGCAGGTTGAGCACCATGGAAATCCGCCGTCGGCCGCCCAATCCGAAAGTGAAGGTGGCGCACCTCGAGTACGCCATCCCCCACGAGGACAGCGAACCCCGCAACATCCTCGAGGCGATCGTCTGGGCCAAGGACCGCGAGATCACGGTGGCCCGCGATCGCGTCAGCCTCGAGCAGCTCAAGAAGCAGGTGGCCGAGCTGCCCCCGCCGCGCGATTTCGTGGCGGCCCTCAAGGCCTCCTGCCGCAAACCGGCGGTGATCGCCGAGATCAAGAAGGCCAGCCCCAGCAAGGGCGTGATCCGGGAAGACTTCGATCCCGAGGCCATCGCCCGTGGCTACGCCGCCGGCGGCGCCAGCTGCCTGTCGGTACTCACCGACAAACAGTTCTTCCAGGGTGGGTTTGAGGCGCTGGTGCAGGTGCGCCAGGTGGTGGAGCTGCCGCTGCTGTGCAAGGACTTCGTCCTCAGCCCTTATCAGCTGTATCAGGCCCGCGCCGCCGGCGCCGATGCCGCCCTGCTGATCGCCGCGATCCTCACCGATGTGGACATGGCCTACCTGCTCAAGGTGGCCCGCAGCCTGGGGCTGGCGGTGCTGGTGGAGGTGCATGACGCCGCCGAACTGGAGCGGGTGCTGGCCCTCGAGGGCGTGCAGCTGATCGGCATCAACAACCGCGACCTCGCCACCTTCCACACCGATCTGGCCACCACGGAGCAGCTCACCGAACGCTACGGCGAGCAGATCCGCGCCAGGGGCTGCCTGCTGGTGAGCGAATCGGGCCTGTTCACGCGCGACGATCTCGACCGTGTGCAGAGCGCTGGCGCTGATGCGGTGCTGGTGGGCGAATCGCTGATGCGTCAGGCCGACATCACCGCGGCGATCGAAACCCTGATCAACGGCTGAAGGGAGGCGGCTTGTGGAGCCGCAACATCCCACAAAAAAAGCCCGGCCATGGAGGCCGGGCTTTGGGGCAACGAGCAACCCAGCCGTGATCAGACTTTGCGGGAGTAGAACTCCACCACCAGCAGTTCGTTGATCTCAAGGGCGACCCACTCGCGCTCGCACTTGCTGATCACCTTGGCGACCTGCTTGTTCTTGTCGAGCTCGAGGTGGGGGGGGATATTGGCCAGGCCTGGGAATTCCAGGTTGGTTTCAGCCAGTTTCTTGCTCTGCTTGCGCTCACGGATGGCGACCACATCGCCGGCCTTGCACTGGTAGCTGGGGATGTCCACGACGCGGCCGTTCACGGTCACGTGGCCATGGTTCACCAGCTGACGGGCACCGGGAACGGTGGGGCCGAAGCCAAGGCGGAAGCAGACGTTGTCGAGACGGTTCTCGAGCAGTTTCAGCAGGTTGGTTCCAGTGGAACCCTCCTGGGCACGGGCTTTCTTCACGTAGCGAACCAGCTGACGTTCGGAAATGCCGTAGTTGAAGCGAAGCTTCTGCTTCTCTTCGAGGCGGATGGCGTATTCGGAGCGCTTGCGACGGGCTTGGCCGTGCTGACCGGGGGGATAAGACCGCTTGGCGGACTTACGGGTGAGACCGGGAAGGTCTCCCAAGCGCCGCGTGATCCTCAGACGAGGGCCGCGGTAGCGAGACATGGAGAACGGTGTTCAGGTTGATCCAGGCTGGAGCGGCCTGCGAGCATGGGAGGAAATCCCCTGCAGCGCTGGCTGAGACCATGCCAGCCGGCAATCCTATCGCCCGGTGCGCGCCCCGATGAATCGCCTGCTGCAAGGGTTGCTGCTCGCCCTGATCACCGCCTACCGCAGCTGGATCTCGCCGCTGCTGGGGCCACCCCGCTGCCGCTTCATCCCCAGCTGCAGCGCCTACGGGCTGGAGGCGATCGAACGCCATGGCCCCTGGCGCGGCAGCTGGCTCACGGCCCGCAGGCTGCTGCGCTGCCACCCGTTCACCCCCTGCGGCTGCGACCCCGTGCCGGACTGACATGCCCAGTGATTCCGCCACGGCCGCCCTCGTGCTGCTCACCCGCCGGGGCTGCTGCCTCTGCGAGGGGCTGGAGGAGAAGCTGCGGTTGCTGCAGATCCCGCTGGAGCTGCGGGATGTGGATGGCGATGCCGTGTTGCAGGCCCGCTACGGCCTGGAGGTGCCGGTGCTGCTGCTGCCGAGCGAGGCCGGCGAGCGGGAACTGCCGCGGCCGTCCCCGCGGCTGAGCGCCCAGGCTCTGCGCCGCTGGCTCCAAGATCAGGGGGTTTTGGCTGAGGCTCACGGGACTGGTGACCGCGGCGACGTTTTCCCGGCCACATCCGCCTAGAACTGGCCCGTTGCCCCCTGATGCCGGCATCCATGACCCAACGGCTGCATCCCCTGCTGCGTCAGACCGGACTGGGCGTGCCCCCCGGCCTGGCCAATGCCGAGGTAAGCGGGGTCAGCTGCGATTCGCGCCGGGTGGGGCACGGCACCCTGTTCGTGGGCCTGCCCGGCACCTCCGTGGATGGTGGGCGCTTCTGGCCGGAGGCCCTGCAGGCCGGTGCCGTGGCTGCGGTGATCGGCCGTGGCGCCGCCGAGGCTCGCCCCCCCGCCGACGGCGACCCTGTGCTGGTGGTGCCCGAGCCGGTGTCGCGCTGGGCCGGCCTGCTGGCAGCGGCGTTCTGGCAGGACCCAAGCCAGCGCCTGAAGCTGATCGGTGTGACCGGAACCAACGGCAAGACCACCACCACCCATCTGCTTGAGCACCTGGCCTGCAGCTGCGGCCAGCCCACCGCCCTGTTCGGCACCCTGATGAACCGCTGGCCCGGTCAGAGCGTGACGGCCCAGCACACCACCGCCTTTGCCGATGTGCTGCAGGGCCAGCTGGCCCAGGCCGTGGAGGCCGGCGCCCGCATCGGGGCGATGGAGGTGAGCTCGCACGCCCTCGATCAGCAGCGCATCAGCGGCTGCCGGTTCGCCGGCGCCGTGTTCACCAACCTCACCCAGGACCACCTCGACTACCACCCGTCGATGCAGGCCTACTTCGAGGCCAAGGCTCTCCTGTTCCAGCCTCCCCTGCTGGAGCTGGAACCGGCCGAGGGTCCGCGGGCGGTGATCAATGTGGACGACGCCTGGGGCCGCAAACTGGCGGAACGACTGGGGGCAGGTTGCTGGCGCTGCAGCCTCGAGCCCGGCAGCGCAGCCGAGCTTCGCATGGAGGAGCTGCAGTTCAGTGCCGATGGCGTGCGTGGCCTGCTGGTGAGCCCGCTGGGCCGGGGTGCGTTCCGCTCACCTCTGCTGGGTCGCTTCAACCTGATGAACCAGCTGCAGGCGGTGGGCGCTCTGCTGCAGCAGGGGCTGCCGCTGCAGCCGTTGCTGGAGGCTCTGGCGGATTTCCGTGGTGTGCCGGGCCGGATGGAGCGGGTGGCCGTGGCGCGGCTGGAGTGCGGCGAGGGCAAGCTGCCGGCGGTGCTGGTGGATTACGCCCACACACCCGATGGCCTGGAGAGTGCGCTCAACGCCTGTCGCCCGTTCACCAGCGGACGGCTGATCTGCGTGTTCGGCTGCGGCGGCGACCGCGATCGCAGCAAACGGCCGCAGATGGGCGCCATCGCCGCCCGGCTGGCGGATCAGCTGGTGGTGACGTCCGACAATCCCCGCACCGAGGACCCCCAGCGGATCCTGGACGACGTGGTGGCCGGGATTCCCGCCGGCACGGCCCTGCAGGTGGAAGCGGACCGGGCCACGGCCATCGCCAGCGCCATCGCCGGCGCCGCGGCGGGTGATCTGGTGCTGATCGCCGGCAAGGGCCATGAGGACTACCAGATCCTGGGCACCAGCAAGATCCACTTCGATGATCGTGAGGAAGCCGAAAAGGCCCTCAGGGCAAGGCCCTGCTGAGCGGCAGGTCCCTCAGCCGGCGCCGGGGCGCCAACCGATGCACGAACAGACCATCACGGCCTGATCTGGAGCCGATCGTCCCGTAATTTCCAACGGCGCATTCGTGTACGACGGGCAATGTCCCAGTCCCAGCCCCTGTCTAGAAAGTTTCTGGCCGAGTTGATCGGCACCTTCGTGCTTGTGTTTGGTGGCTGCGGCAGCGCCGTTCTCGCCGCCGTCTTCCCCTATGCCCAGGCGGAAAGCAATCCTCTGGGCCTGGGCTTCCTGGGTGTGTCTCTGGCCTTCGGTCTCACCCTGCTGGTGATGGCCTACACCATCGGCCACGTGTCCGGCTGCCACATCAACCCGGCCGTGAGCTTCGGCCTCTGGGCCAGCGGCCGCTTCCGCGGCTCCGAACTGCTCCCCTACATCGTGGCTCAGGTGCTTGGCGCCGTGATCGCGGGCGGCCTCATCTACGGCATCGCCTCGGGTCGGGCCGGCTTTGAGCTTTCGGGCTCCAACCCTCTGGCCACCAACGGCTTCGGTGCCCACTCCCCCGGCGGCTACGGCCTGGTCTCAGCCCTGGTGATCGAGGTGGTGCTCACCTTCATCTTCCTGCTGGTGATCCTGGGCTCTACCCATAAGAAGGCGCCGCTGGGCTTCGCCGGTGTGCCTGTCGGCCTGTCGCTGACGCTGATCCACCTGATCAGCATCCCCGTGACCAACACCTCCGTGAACCCAGCCCGCAGCACCGGTGTGGCGCTGTGGGTGGGTGGTGATGCCGTTGGACAGCTCTGGCTGTTCTGGCTCGCCCCGATCGTGGGCGCTCTGCTGGCCGGCTGGGTTCAGCGCCAGCTGCTCGACGGCCGGGAGTGAGCCTCAGGCGCCTGCCCAGAGCAAGTGGGATCAGGCCTCGCCTTCTCCCTCCTGACTCTTCAGGGCGCCGTAGCTGATCGCCGCCAGCCCCACGGGCAGCAACAACCACCACAGCCTGGATCGATCGACCTTGAGGTCATCGTGGGTTACATCATCACTCTCCTTGGCGGCAGCGAAGGGAGAGTTCTTTTTGGTGCCCTTCGCCTTCGTGCCGGCAAGCTCCTTCAGGGCTCCGACCGGCGATTCAACAGCAGCTCCGGCGCCAGTTTCATCCTTGGCCGAGGCAAAAGGCGAGGCCTTCTCCACGGCGGCCTGAGCCAGCAGCGGCATGGCCTCGGCTGGCGGTGCCATCATCGGATCAGCCACGGCCAGTGAACAACTCAGGCCTGCCGCACAGGCAGCCAGAAGCAGGTTGTGTTGATGTCGCATCGATGCGAATCGCAGCATCTGCTTCAGCTTCACTGCGGCAGATCCGCTGGGTTCGATTTGCACAAGTTTTCTCCCTGTTCATGGCCCACAACCGGCACGGGGTCTTACACAGCCTCCGTTAACGCTGCCAGGAATTGATCGATCTCCGCGCTGGTCGTGGTGATGTGGGTGCAGGCCCGCAGGCTCTCGGGATCATCCAGCTGGCGAATCCAGATGTTCCGCTCACCCAGTTGCCGCACCACAGCGGCGTGTTTCGCGGTGAGACCCTGGCCAGGAGTGGACCCGGGAGGGCAACCAGCATCCAAGCCAGAGCTTTCCGCTGACTGCAGCGCGAAGCTCACCAGGCCCGCCGTCGGCGGCTCGCTCAGAACGGTATGGATCCCGGCAATCGCCTGCAGGCCCTGCCAGAGCTGACCGCTGGCGGCTCGGATCCCGGCCAGTCGCGCCTCGGGGCTGCCCTCGGCGGCCAGCAGTTCGAGCGATGTGGCCAGGCCACTGCAGAGAGGCAGGCAGGAGGTGGCCACCTCAAAGCGCCTGGCATCACGGTGCCAGGGGCTGCCGGCATCGGCCTCGTGGCGCAGGCTGCGCCAGCCCATCAGGGTCGGGCTGGCCTGCTCCAGCAACCGCTCCGACAGGGCCACGCCGCCCAGTCCCTCCGGCCCGCAGCACCACTTGTGACCGGTGAAGGCATAGATGTCGGCGGCAGCGGCAGCCTCAGCCACCGGCATGCTGCCCATGGACTGGGCCGCATCCACCAGCAGCCACGGCTGGCGGGGGTGATCCCGCAGCCGCTCCGCCACCGCCTTGATCGGCATCACGGCACCGGTGTTCCAGAGCAGATGGGAGAGCACCACCAGGCGGGTGTTAGCGCTGAGGTGCTGGTCCAGGCTGGCCAGCACCGCATCCGGCAGCAGGGCCGCAGGCGTGGAGCGGCAGAGCTGCTGCACCGGCAGGGTGGCGAGTTGCAGTCGTTCACGACGTGCCAGTTCCCGGCAGGCCGCCACCACGCCGGGATGCTCACAGTCGCTGATCAACAGAACATCGCCCTGCTGCCACGGCAGGCCCCATAAGGGCAGAACGCAGCCGCTGGTGACGTTCTCCGTGAGCGCCAGCCGATGGGGAGCCACGCCGCACAGGCCGGCCAGGGCATCGCGCACCCGGGTTGTTTCCCGTTCCACGAAGGGCCAGACGGCCAGGCTGAAGGGCCCCAGCTCCTGGATGGTGCGCCAGCTGGCGATGATCGCCTCCAGGGCAGGATCCGGCAGCGGTCCCTGCCCCCCGTAGTTGAAGTAGGCCTTATTGGCCAGGGCCGGGCAGAGATCTCGCAGGGTCATGGCAATGGCCGCTACGGCTCCAGTGGTTCCACCACCACGGCGGTGCCATAGCAGAGCACTTCGGTTGCACCGCTGGAGCCGGTTTCCACGGTCGAGCCGTCGTAGCGCATGCCAACGATGGCGTTGGCCCCGAGCTGGCGGGCATGGGCCACCATCTCCTCGAAGGCCTGCTCCCGGGTCTGCTCGCACATGGCGGTGTAGGCGCCGATGCGACCACCGATCATCGTCTTGAGGCCGCCGAAAAAGCCCTGCAGCAGCGTGGGTGAGCGCACAACGATCCCGCGAACGACACCCAGACAGGTGACCACCCTTGCGCCGGGCAGCTCAAAGGTGGTGGTGACGGGCAGAGAGATTCGCGCCATGGCGATTCAGAGCGGCGCTGGCTCAGCCGACGGATCGACGGGAACCGGGAATCTGATCGGTCCAAGACTGCTGCATGAACTCACGCAGATAGGTGTCGGACGGCAGCGGACCCTCAAGGAAGCGCAGCCCGAAGAAGCTGGACTCGCCGAGGATGTTCGTCCAGCGCAGTTCGGCTGGCAGCCGGCGGGTCTCACGGCCAGCAGGCTCGGTGAACTCCAGATGCCCAGACACCGGCGCGGCGAGGGAGAGGCGGCCTTGAACGGTGAGGCAACTGCCGTGATCGCTCACATTCCAAAGATGAGCCTGGATCACCGGCGTCTCAGCGCTGTTGTCCGCCCGGAATCTCGCGCGCGGAGCCGAGGCCCCGAAGGGCAGACAAAACCGCGGTGACTGGCGGGGCTTGCGCTGTGAAGCGGAGTCAGCCGGCTGCTGCTTGGAAGCAAGAGACGCTCGACGCGGCCGGCGTTCGGGAGCGGAGGCCTTCGCTTGCTCCTGCTGCTCTTTGGAGGGCCTGTACAGCCGGAAACTCTTCATCTTTCCCACGTCCACCCCGCCACGTGATCGGATCGTAAGCGCTGCGCTCGCCCTGCGGTGACACCGGCGGGAAGCCGCTCCAAGGCACGACTTAAAGGGGGGCTTCCACCCCCAAGCGGTCATTTGGGTGGCACCGGGTGGAGTGCCTGACCGACGCGTGCCAGGCCGAGACAGCCGAGCGTCGCACCGCGGCGCTGCTGTGCTTCCAGGGCTACCGAGAGCAGACCAACGTGGCGAGCTTCGAGGCTGCGATGCTGAGCCCAACAGAGGGTTGATCGTGAGCCTGCTGCGGGAACTGCTGGCCGGGCGTTGGAAGTTATTGCTGGCGTTGAGCGCCTTGGCAATCGTGGTGCCGCCCAGTGCGGCAGCAAACCTGAAACTGCCTTACTTCTTGCTCTGCGGCCTAGCCCTGATCCCTTTGGCCCAGATCACAGCGGAACTTGTGGATCGCTTGGTGCACCAGGTGGGCGAGCGACTCGGCGGTTTGTTGAACGTCACCCTAGGCAACATGCTGGAGCTTGTGATCGCTCTAACGGCCTTGAGAAGCGGCCTCTATGACTTGGTGGTGGTCAGCATCGCTGGAGCAGTGATTACCAACAGCCTGCTGTTGCTGGGCATCAGCACGATGTTGGCGGGCAGCAGAACCCTGCTTGTCGATCTGAATCACCACAGCCGTGGCCTCAGCACCCGCCAGCTGCTGATCAGCGTGATTCTGATGTCAGTCCCATCGATTTTCTTCTGGGATTCGATGCATCCGATCAAAGAAGGTGGCGAGGCGATGGATCTCTTCGCCATTTACTCACTCATTGTTGCGGTCGTCGTCTTGGCTTCCTATCTGCTCTCCTACATCTACCAACTGGGCACCCACCGGCATTTGTTCCTGGCCATGAACGACAGTCATGAAGCGGAGGCTGTCGTCACCAGCGAGGCCCCGATGCTTTCGATTGCACTGGCACTGTTGCTGGTGGCACTGGCGATTGCAGGGGTTTCCCAACATCTGGTGGAGGGCCTCGAGGAGCTGGTGATGGGGAGTGGCTTCACGCCCTTGTTTGTGGGGATGTTGCTCCTACCCCTGTTTTCTGCAATCCCTGAGGCCCTGGTAGCCTTCCGTGCCGCCAGGCAGGGGCGCATGGGCCTGGCCATGAGCAGCACCGTTGAGTCGAGCGTGCAGCTGATGCTGTTCGTATTGCCCATGCTTGTGCTCCTGGCTCCCCTGACGGGACGCTATCTCCACCTCACATTCCCGCCACCAGCTCTGGCCTGCCTAGGGGCGACGGCCTTAGCCGTGCATTGGGTAACCGAAGGAGACGAGCTGACCTGGTATCAGGGCTTGCTGCTGTTGAGCATCTACACCGCCTTCTTTGCAGGCTCATTACTGCTTAAGACCATGATGTAAGCCTATCCCCATCCAACCTGTCACCCGATCATGTCGTTATGACCATTGACCACCTGAGCTTTGGCACCCAAGACATCGCCGCAACACGCACCTTTTACGCCGAGAAACTCGGATTTCCCGTGTTGATTCATGAGCGCATGCTCATGGAGGAGAGTGGCACTGTTGAGCATATTTTCTTTGACTGCGGCGGTGGCTGTGCGCTTGCCTTCATGCAATGGAAGAACGTTCCTGGCGTGCCTGCCAACTACGACTGCAGCATCAACCGTGGTCTCGGCGTTCCCAGCGGCACCTTCCACTTCGCGTTGCGGTGCACCACCCCGGAAGCCCTTGAACAGCGTCGGCTTGAACTGATCAACGCTGAGGTGCTTGTGGGGGAGCTGCTCGATCTCGACCCTTACAGCTCCTTCTTTTTTGACGATCCGGTCAACGGACTTCGGCTTGAGTACACCACCAGACTGCGACTACCTGTGGCAAAGGATCGCGACCCAGATCAGCGGCAATTCCCAGCCAGTCTTGACCTGTTTGAAAACGCCGCCCTGCCGCTCAACCCGAAACGGCAGGAATCAGTCCAGCCGCCTGCAGCTCTGGAATGAAGCCAAAAGCACTCGGATCGCTAAGTCGATCGGGGAAAAGCACACCATCGAGGTGATCGCATTCGTGCTGCACCACCCGCGCATGAAAGCCGCTCAGAATTTGCTCCTGCGGTTCACCGTCGACTGTGCGCCAGGCGATCCGAATATGTTGCCATCGCCGTACCTGACCCCGCAGGCCAGGCACGCTCAAACAGCCTTCCCAGCCCATCTCGAACTCCACACCGATGGGGGTGATCACGGGATTGACAAGCAGCGTTTCCGGAATGGGCGGAGCATCCGGGTAGCGGGGATTGGAATCGATCCCGTAAAGCACCACCCGCAGGGGGACGTCGATCTGGGGAGCCGCCAGGCCCGCACCGTTACAGGCGGCCATGGTGTCGCGCAGATCGTCAACGAGAGCCATCAGCCTGGTGCTGCCAAAATCAGCTGCCTCAAGCTCGGCACTGCGTAAGCGCAGGCGGGGATCACCAAGGCGCAGAACAGGGCGGACGGCCATTGCTAGAACTCACACCTAAGGACTCTGCGGCCAATCCAGCCGTCCGCCGCACTGCCAGACGACGATAGTTGCCAGGACTCTCCCAGATGATGGCAGCCGGCCTGGAAACAATCGTGGCTAATGCGTTGGGCTGGAGCCTGTCCCACTTCAACCATGTTCGATTCCTCCACCCTGCTGGCCATGGCCGCCATTGTTTTGGTGGGGATGGCCCTGGCCCTGAGTCAGTTCTGCATGGTGCGATCCGTGCTCAGCACTCGCACGGGCGACCTCTCGCCCGCCCGCTGCGTGCTGGCCATCAGTTTGGCCATCGCCCTAAGCCTGCAACTGCTGGCCGTAGTAGGCGGGGGTGAAACACGGCCCATCTACACACCCTCCATCGCCGTTGTGCTCGGTGGGCTGGTGTTCGGAATCGCGGCCCGAGCCAACGGAGGTTGCTTCATTGGCACCCTCAACGAACTCTGCCGCGGCCATTGGCGCCGTTTATACACCGTGGCGGGGTGGATCCTGGGCTTTGCGCTGCTGAAAGTCCCCCCCTTACCGTCCCATGTCCAGAGGCCTGGTGAGGTTGTCGTGGTGGTATTGGCTCTGGCAGGCCTGCTGTTGCTGCTCAGCCTTCTGGCCATGCGACGGCGACAGGAGTTCCGCCCCAATCCGGCCCTGCATGGCCTGCGCGGCGGCCGAGCCTGGGGGGTGATGCTTATCACTGGGGTGCTGACGGGGTTACTGCACCACAGCGACTGGCCTTGGGCCCCCTCTCGCCTCGCTACATATCTGGGCAGGGCTCTCCATGGTGAGGGAGTTCCTGTTTCCGCCGCCTGCGCCCTGCTACTGCCATTGGGCATGGTGATCATGCATCGCTGGCGCAGGTTGGTTCAACCGAAGAGGGTGGTGAAGGCAGATCTACCGCTGTTGCTGTGGGGAACCCTTATGGGCCTTGGTACGGTCTGGGGAATGGGGGCCAATGATGGGTATCTCTTCCGCTTTCTGCCGGTGGGATCACTTCATGCTGCCGTTGGCCTGACGGCGATGAGTGCCGGAATCCTGCTGCCCCTGGAGATCGCCGCTGCTAGCAAACGAGGCTCACCGGCGAGCCCAGCCGAGACGCTTCGATGATCGCTTCCGCGATACGCAGGGCTTCTACAGCGTCATTTAGATCGGCGATAGGAGAAGGGCTTGCCTTGCACACGCTGGTGGTGAAATCAGCCAATTGATCCCGCAGGGCACCGAACACGCGCCCATCGAGTTCTGGCCACAACGCCGTATCCGGGCGCTGCAAGTCGGTGTCACTCCAGATCTGCAGGGGGGTTTGCAGGCCCTGCAGCCTGGCTGTCCGAGCCGTGCCCACCACAGCCAGTTCCGCGTCGATGCAACCCTGCCAGTGCTCACTCAGCACATTGGCGGGCGCCTGGGCCGGCACGGTCCAGCTGCTTTCCAACTGCCCTACGCAGCCATTGGCTAGTCGCAGCAGAGCAAAGCATCCCTGGGGCGATAGGTGATTGCCCTGGCGATATTCGAGCGCCATGACAGAAGTCACCCGGCTCCCACTCAGCCAGAGCAGCAGATCGATGTCATGGATCAACGTGCGATGCACTGCGTGGATCCGATCCGCAATGGCCGAGAAGGAGGAGCGGCTGCAATTGCGCTGGCAGCGGATCGAAACGAGATCTCCGAATTGCTGGCCAGCGATCTGCTGGTGCAGCCAGCGGTGGGAGGCCTCGTAACGGAGGATGAATCCCGCCTGCAGGATCACGCCGGCCTCTGCGGCCAGACGCTGCAGCTCCTGGGCCTCCTGCCAGCTGGCCGCCAGCGGTTTTTCCACAAACAGGTGGCGCCCCCTGGCAAGAGCCGCCCGAGCCTGAGAGCCGTGCTGCTCATCCGGTGTGGCCAAGATGACGGCATCAAGACTGTCGTCCTCAATCAGGGCCTGGGCATCACCGTGGCGAACCGCCACGCTATAGCGATCGGCTACCTGCGCTAAGCACGCAGCGTCGGGATCGGCCAGGGCGGTCAGCTCAACCCCTGGCAGGCTGGCGAGCACATTGGCATGCAGCTGCCCGAAGCGTCCCACCCCTGCCAGGCCGATCCTCAGTGGTCTCGAATCACCAATCAGTCGGATCATGACTCTGTAACCACGACCAGATGCAGCATCGGAGTCTCTCGGATTGGCCCCTGCTCATCACTTTTGAATTCCAGGCTTCCTCCCCATCCCGGCGGGATGTCGGCCAACAGTGGCTCCATGTTGTGCTGCACGCGGGTCGTCATGGTGATGGTGTTTGCAGGGTAGATCCGAACTCTCTCCGACAGATCTACAGCTGCTCGACCGTGGCAGGCCTATGAGAGTCATAACATGATCCACGTGACTGTCTTGCGATATCCTTCAAGATCGTCACCAGGTGCAGATTGACGGCGCCACAGGCGACCGAGGCTGTACCCCGTTGCATCAACGAGTTCCTCAACTGCTCGGCATTGAGGAACTCGTCTCGGTGCCTCCCGTTGAAGGACTCGGCAAAGCCGTTCTCCCACGGGGATCCAGGCTCGATGTAGGCCGTGCTGGTGGTATCGCTGACCTCGCACCAGACCCGTAGGGCCTGGGCGATTTCCTTCTCCAGCTGTGTCAGTCAACGGGCCTCCTCGGCCGGCACCCCCCGTATTGCTGTCTCCAGCGGTGGTAGGTAAGGTGCCTCACCTCGATCACGCGGCAGACGTCGGCGACGGTCTTGCCCTGGGCGATCAGCTGCTCGGCCGTTCACTGCTTCGCAGAAGCCTTCGGCTAGAGCTCGCGGATGATCTGGTCGGCTGTCTGCCTGGTGCGTTTAATGCTCGAGTCCCGTCAAAGGACCGAGGCCCAGAGGTGAGATCAACCCATCACAGGCGGGCAAAGCGGCGAGCTGTGAGCCATTCCTCGGCGATCAAAATCAATGGCACAAGCAGCACATATTCAGTGTTGAACCACATCAACCCCAGTTCCAGTGCACCAAGCAACAGCAACGCGAAGGCACCCCAACCCTGAATCCTGAGGGCATGACGGATGCGCACTTGCTCCGCGTGGCGAACATGTGGATGAGCCAACAACGAGGCCGCAAACAACAAGCAAAGGCCATCAAACAGAATTAATGCCGCCAAAAAAATTGTGTTGACGATCTGGGCGGTGGTCCAGTTCTGGAAGTCGCCAGTACCGCTGCCGTGCAAAACCACCAGCTGCACCAGCTTCGGCAGCAGAACGATCATGAGCAGGCTGATCAGGCCCAACAGAAGCTGCGGCAGGAGCAACAGCCGTGCCAGCTCTAGCAGCCGGCGCAGCTTGAACCAATACAGCAATACGGCAATGCCACTGAGCACATAAATGGCGATGGAAAGCCCCAGTCGGCCAAGATCCATGCTGCTCATTACGTTGTCGGGAACGGAGAAGGCCAACAGCGTGAAGGCCACCCCAAACACGGAATCAAACAGCGGCAATACCGTGCTTGATCGCATCAGGCTCGCCCTTGATGAGCGTCTGGAGGTGGGGAGGGGTTCAGGCATCGTCGTCAGGCAGTGGGGCCAGGGTTGTTGGTCACGACAAAGGCGGTGTCGTGTGGTGAGCCCCACGCCGCAGGGCCAGGGCAATAGCGCCTCCAACAGCCACCTTGCTGAACACCCCGACCGAGAAGAGCGGCCAACTCCAGATCTGCGCCAGGTGCAGGAACACCGCCGTGTCCACGGGGGCGCTAGCCAGCACGGATCGCCAAACCCGATCCGCAAATGGGCGATGGGTGGTGGTGAAGACCACCCAGTCAACGGTCTCCCCAATCAGGAAAGCCGTAGCGCTGGCAAGGGCAACGGCCGGGTTGCCGACTCGATAGGAAACACCCGCCGCCAGCAGCATCAGCCCCAGCACACCATGACCCCAGTGGCGCTGGGCAGCATCACGCAACACCAACACGCCCCCCACCAAGAGCGACCAGAGCCAGTCGAGATCGGGGGATCGGCTGAAGCCCACATTCACCGCCACCACCGCCCCCACGTAGGCCGATGCGGTCCAGAGCTGCCCGCGCCAAGCGGCATGGGGATAGGTCAGCACAGCATCACCGTGGGGTCTAGTGGCCAAAATATGAACCCATGTGCTGGGCAGGGCCATGCGTTTTATCTAGCTTGAAGGGGAGAGTGACAAACCGAGCTCGGCATGTTTGATGTGTGGCAGCGCAGGATTGTTCAAGACCATCAACACACGCCATGGCTTGAGTTATGGCGCCAGCCATTGGCGATGCTGATTCGGATGCCTTGGCCGGTCTTTGTGATCGCGATGGCCTTGATCTATCTGCTCGAGGTGTTGCTGTTCGCCCTGGTGCTCCAAACCGATCACAGGAGCCTGATGGGCACTCCGCCGAGCGGCATGCCAATCGCGCTGGCCTTTGCGGTGGAATCATTCTTCGCAAATGCGTTCAATGGCATCACCCCGGGGTCGCTATTCACTTACGCGGTTGGCATGATCGACCTGATCGTGGGACTGATCACTCTCTCCTTTTTGACCGCGGTTGTGTTTGCTCGCTTCAGCGGTAATGAATCGCCGCTGGTGTTCAGCAGGTACCTTTGCCTGAGCAACCTGAACGATGGCCATTTATTCTGCCGTTTTGTCACCAGCGACCGCAGCCAATGGCTGCAGGTGCACTACAGCCTGTCGCTGATCATGGACCACGAGACAGAACCAGGCCTCTGGCAGAGGCGGGTGGTTCCCCTTGAACTGCTGAATGGTTCGACGCCACAGTTGAGCCAGACGGCCACCCTTAGCCATCCCCTTAACGAGCGCAGCCCGATCAGACGGCTGGGTTTGGAAGAGTTGCAGCGGCGCCATGCTGTCTTGATGCCGCTGGTGGAGGGCACGGATGAAACCACCGGCGCAAGCCTGATGCAGACACACCTCTACAGCCTGCGTGACATCCTGCTCGATCACCGCTTCGACGACCTAGTGCGAACCGACGCCTCAGGCGCCAAGCGGGTGATCATCCGTCGCCTCAATGAGGTTGTGGCTCTGGGCTCGGCCCAGCACTGATCGAGGCAGATTCAAACAGCTCAAGGCTGGCGGGGATGCTGCGCTGGCGAGGATCCCGATCTGCCGCGGTGAGTTGACGCCAATGGGTAGTGTCCTCCAGGCGCAGTCCATTCACCGGATCGTCGAAAAAGAATGAGGCATAGGGGTTGAGATCGAGCAATGGCCCCGCTTCCACGCGGTTGTTCTGGCGTTGCTACCGCCGCAGTCGATAAACATGTGCTCCACCCGCCCACCCTCGGCCATCAACAGCTGCTCCAGAATGAGCAAAGAAAAGCCGAGTTTTGCTTCGTAGAAGTGCCGTGTGGCCTCCAGGTCTTGGGTGCCGAAGCTGAGATGATCAAGGGTCATCACTGCAGAGGGGTAATGGTTGTATTAAACAGCGACTCCGCTAACACAAGCAGGGGCGCCACACCACTGCACCCATGAACCTGCGGTTCCAGGCTCTGCCAAAAAATGGCCCAGAACTCAAGGGGCTGCAACAACAATCCCTGGATTGCCCGCCTTTCTCGCATATCGGGCCGAGGGGCCTTCGTTAAGGAATGGCAGCGCTTGTGGTGCTGTTGCGACGGCCTGCATACGGTTGAACCATTGCTCTCCCGCCGTGCGGGTCTGAAAGCCATGTCGGAGTTGAAGTGCCCCTTCAGCGGCCATGTGGGGGTTGTGACTCCGGCTGGAGGCACCACCAACCAGCACTGGTGGCCGAACCAGATCAACATCGGCCTGCTCCATCAACACCACCCTGCCTCCAATCCGCTCGGCGCAGGCTTCGACTACCCCCAGGCATTCGCCCAGCTCGACTACGCCGCCCTCAAGGCTGACCTGCTGGCCTTGATGACCGATTCGCAGGACTGGTGGCCAGCCGATTGGGGCCACTACGGCGGCCTGTTCATCCGCCTGGCCTGGCATAGCGCCGGCACCTACCGTCTGGCGGATGGACGCGGAGGCTCGGGCCATGGCAACCAGCGCTTTGCACCGCTGAACAGCTGGCCGGACAACACCAACCTCGACAAAGCCCGCCGCCTGCTCTGGCCGATCAAACAGCGCTATGGCAACGCCATCTCCTGGGCCGATCTGATCGTGCTGGCCGGCACGGTGGCGCTCGAATCCATGGGCTTCCGCACCTTTGGCTTTGCCGCCGGTCGCACCGACATCTGGCAACCGGAGGAGGATGTGTTCTGGGGCCGGGAGACCAGCTGGCTCAGCGATGAACGCCACGGCGACGACGGCTCCCTGGAGCAACCGCTGGCGGCCGTGGAGATGGGGCTGATCTACGTGAACCCGGAAGGCCCCCATGGCCATCCCGACCCCGTGGCCTCCGGCCGCGAGGTGCGCGACACATTCGCCCGCATGGGTATGACCGTGGAGGAAACCGTCGCCCTGGTAGCCGGTGGCCACACCTTCGGCAAGTGCCATGGCGCTGCTCCGGCAAGCCACCTCGAGGCCGAACCGGAGGGGGCAGCGCTGGAGGCCCAGGGCCTTGGCTGGGCCAACCGCTACGCCAGCGGCAAGGCGGAGCACACAATCACCAGCGGCATTGAAGGGGCCTGGAAGCCCAACCCCACCCGCTGGGATCAGGGCTACTTCGAGATGATGTTCACCTACGAATGGGAGCTCACCAAAAGCCCGGCCGGCGCCTGGCAGTGGGTGGCCAAGGACGTGTGCCCGGAGCATCTGATCCCCGATGCCCACCTGCCGGGAGTGAGCTCAGCGCCGATCATGACCACCGCCGATCTCTCGCTGCGCCATGACCCGATCATGGAGCCGATCGCCCGACGCTTTCATCAGGATCAGCAGGCCTTTGCCGACACCTTCGCGCGGGCCTGGTTCAAGCTCACCCACCGTGACCTGGGGCCGCGGGCCCTCTATCTCGGCCCCGATGTGCCCGCCGAGGAGCTGATCTGGCAGGATCCGCTACCCGCCGTCGACCATCCCCTGGTGGATGCCGACGATCAGGCGGCGTTGAAACAGCAGATCCTGGCCACGGGGCTGAGCGTACCGGAACTGGTGGCCACCGCCTGGGCCTCAGCCTCCAGTTTCCGCGGCTCGGACAAACGCGGCGGCGCGAATGGCGCCCGCCTGCGTCTGCAGCCTCAGCGCACCTGGGAGGTGAACGACCCTGAACAGCTCAGCCGGGTGCTCAGCCAGCTGGAAGCCGTGCAGGCTTCCTTCAACGGCAGCCGTTCCGACGGCACGCGCATCTCCCTGGCCGATCTGATCGTGCTGGCGGGCGACGTCGCAGTGGAGCAGGCGGCGGCGGCCGCCGGCCACAGCATCAGCGTTCCCTTCCGGCCCGGCCGCACCGATGCCAGCGCCGAGCAAACCGATGCCGCCGGATTCAATGTGCTCAAGCCTTTGGCCGATGGCTTCCGCAACTGGCAACGCGGCGATCTGGCGCTGCGCGCCGAGGAGCTGCTGCTGGATCGGGCCCAGCAGCTGTGTCTGAGCGCCCCGGAGCTCACCGTGCTGGTGGGGGGTCTACGGGTGCTGGGTGCCAACAGCAGTGGCAGCCCCCACGGGGTGTTCAGCGATCGGGTGGGTGTGCTGAGCACCGATTTCTTCGTGAATCTGCTCGACATGGACACGGTCTGGGGGCCGGGTTCGGCCAGCAACGTGTACGAGGGGCGCAACCGCAACGACGGCAGCCTGCGTTGGACGGCCACCCGGGCCGATCTGGTGTTCGGCTCCAACAGCCAGCTGCGGGCCATCGTGGAGGTGTATGCCCAACGCGATGGCGCCGAGCGCTTCATCCACGACTTCGTGCGGGCCTGGGTGAAGGTGATGGAGCTGGACCGTTTTGACCTGGCTTGGCCCGGTAGCCCTTAAGGCCTTTGGCCAGAAAGCCGGAGTTGGCTCCTAGCCAGGAAACCAGAGCGGTTGACACCGAAGATCAAAAGTCAAAGCAACAACCCAACAACGATGAGCGACTCACAAGCCTGGCTGACACTGCTGCTCGCGATTGCGGCAGAAGTCGTAGGTACATCCCTGCTGAAGCTGTCGGCGGGTCTGACCCGGCCCTGGCCAACGGTGCTGCTACTGGTGGCCTATGGCTGCGCAATCGCCCTGGTCGCAAAAGTGGTGATGGTGATACCCCTGGGGATCACCTACGCCCTGTGGAGCGGTATCGGCACCCTCGCCGTGGTGCTGATAGGAGCCCTGGCTTACCGACAATTCCTGAGCACCACCCAGATGATTGGGGTGGCACTGATTGCAGCGGGTGTGGTGATCGTGAACCTTGGCGGCGAAGCTCACCCTTGATCAAGGATCAAGGCGAATGGAAGCTCTCAAACTCAACACTGGGCGTCGCCGCTGGGATCATAGGGGCGGAAAAGGCGATTGAAGAGATGCTGCATGGGCAAGGGAATCGTCATTACGTGAGCCAAACCTCAAGAGCCACCACCACAATCAGGCCCAAGGACACCAACTGGAAACGCTGATCAATCCGATCGAGCCTGGCTTGAACAGCAGCCTTCTGATCATCGCTCGCCTGCGCATAACGATTCGTCGACCAGGCAAACAATACAAACAGACCAACGCAGATCAAATAGGCCACCGCATAGAGCTTGTCGAGATAGGACAGATAGGGTGTTTCCGGCAAACCAGCCGCATAGCCCTGCTGCAGAAACACCAACGACAACAGGGCTGTTGAAGGGATAGCCAATCGCACATCCCCCAGGGAACATTCGAGGTAGGGAGAAATCAACACCACCAGTAGAATGATGGCTAACGGCAAAACGTAGGCAATGAAGCCTGGCCAAAAACTGCTGCGGTAATTCAGCAAGCACTGCACCTGGCTGATCCTTGCCAGACGGTTCAAACCATAATCAGTGCGATAGGTACGCACCACCGGCGCCAACGTGGCAGAGGTGAGGACATAGCCATCAAGGCTGGCATCTTCGCCGATAATCCCCCTTTGATTACGCTCAGGCACCAGTAATAGTGGCTGGCCATCGATCACGGAATGGGCTGGCACCACCTGCAGCACGATCGGCAATTGCAAGGAGCCAAAGGGATATTTCCGCAAATCAATCGCTCGCACATCGAAATTGCTAGAGAAACGAAAACTCTGATACCAGGTTCCATCATTCCTCTGCTTCGGCTGGCTCAAATCAGCCATCACCTTGGAATTCCAGTCCTCCACCTGATTGCTGAAGTCAACCAAAGCCAAGGGATCGAGATCCTCTCGCTGCATCCACTCCTGCACGGTGTTGGGCCACTCCAACCAGAAGCGTCCATCAACGAAGTACGTCTTCTCCGCTAACGACAAGGCATGGATGGAATCAACATGCATCCCCACCTGCATCACTATCCCCTGGCGCTGAAGCTGGGGGAAGGAGGCCAGGGGCTGAATGATCGGCGGCTGGGCCCGCTGCATGGCCCAGGGCATGGCAATCCGATCGCCCACCGGCATGCCCATGCGATGCATGGGCATGCGCACCAGGTTGACCATGCTGCTGATCGGAGCCCAGGCCATCACCAGGGCCAGCAAACCGGCCAACAGCCCTGGCACAAACCAGCGGCCGAAGCGCTCGGTGCCAGGGGGGCGGGGCATGGCAGTTAAAACTTGATCGCCCCAGGTTGGCACTCGATCCCCTGGCCCAGGCGCTGGGAGCCTGTCGCGCATAGACCCGCACGGGGCAATCCACAGACGCTCCCAGATCCGCCCCTGGCAGCCCCGGATCAGAGCACCTTGCTGCCGCCCTCGACGCGTGAGTGGCTGGCAGAGGACCATCAGGTGTAGTTCCTGCTGGATCTGGTGGATGAACTGGATCTCTCCGAAATCCTGATCCCTGCTCAGGCCAAAGATCCCCGCGGCGAGAAGGGGTTTGACCCCAGGATGATGACGATGCTGTTGCTCTACGCCTACTGCGTGGGGTCGGCGCCATCCCGCTAGATCGAGCGGGCCTGCTGTAAGGATCTGGCCTTCCCCGTGCTGACCGGCAATCAGCAGCTGCGGGCCTCGGGGCGCCACGTCGGCCGCCATCGCGGGGCCCGGCTGAAGCGCCGTGCCGAGCTCAGGGTCAGAACCCACAAGGCATTCAGGCCCTGCTCCAAGGCCAGCAGAGGCGCCGTTGGAGTGGTGGAGAACCTGCTCCAGCAGGAGTTCCAGCCCCCGGCTCCCAACCGTTGCTGGGCCGGCGGCATCACGTACATCCGCTCCAGCTCAGGCTGGCGGTATCTCGCTGTCTGGATCGATCTGTTCAGCCGCCGCATCGTCGGCTGGACGCTGGATGCGCGCGTGGACGCTCCCCTGGTGATCGAAGCCCTCAACCGCGCCCTCGGTCATCGCCAGGTGGAGCCGGAGCAGCTGTTGATCCACACGGATCAGGGCAGCCAGTACCGGGCCAACAACTACCTGGAGCTTCTCCAGAAGGAGAAGATCACCTGCAGCATGTCCGCCAAGGGCTGCTGCTGGGATAACGCGGTGGTAGAGCTTCTTTTCCACCTTGAAACTGGAACTGGACCTCGATGACGATCGAGACGCGCTGATTTCACCCCTGTGAACCCCTGATCGGTGTCCACGAAATCGGGGGAACACCAGTCAGTCCACGAATCACCCACTGGTCAGCAATAAAGGCGGACGATTGAGCCGCGCGCTCGGCTGATCACTGTCGACCAGCTCTATTCGCGACAAGCTCCTAGAGCTCGTTTGCACAGGTGCGGTGGAGCACATTCTGCGTGGACTCACCGGCAGGCCATGGCTAGGTTTTGAGTGTGTATCCGATCAAAGGACTGTGCTCGATCTCAACGTCCTTGGCTTGTTGGCATACATCATCGTTTCGGGATTGCGCAGCACGGTGCTCAAGGGTCTGCAGATCAGCGGCGCAGAGCATCCGATTGGAGGGGAAAATCCGATCAGCTTCTGCAATGTCTTTCTGATTTCGCAGTCTATTGTGGGCTTGTCGATTGTCCTCTCGGATGGACGACGCAGCTTTACTGACATCAATAAACTGGATCGCCATGGCCGCTGGCTGATTGCAGCCGATGCTTTTTTCGGTTGCTTTTTAGCGCCGATGAGCTTTTTTCTGGCGCTCGATAAATTGTCTGTTGTCACCCAGACTTTGCTCTTTTCGTTGACACTTCCGTTTACTGCAGTGATTGCTCTTTTGTGGTTGAAGGAAAAGCTTCCGGATCGCTTCTGGTGGAGCCTGGCGCTGATTACGGCAGGTTTGATTGCTGGAAAATTGTTGCGACCCATGGAGATGAACGACCCCGGGTCTGCCAATCAGACCGTTGGTGTGATTTGGGCGCTGGTATCGATGAGTTCGTTGGCCCTGCGCAATTCCCTACGCCGTAAGCTGGCTGTTTACGATATCTGCCGCGGGCTTTCTGCTGGCATCCCAAATCTTGCTGGGGCCATCGCTTTTGCCATTATCGCTTTGCAGCAGTATGGCCCCCAGCATTTCTTCTATCTTAGTTTCTGGTGGGTTTTAGGGGTGATCGCGATCTACTCGATCACGCTCTGCCTTGGTACAGAGCTGTTCCGCCAGTTTTGCCAACAACGCTTTCCTGTGGCCCAAGTGGGCTTGGCCAGTTCTAGCACCCTCGTGGTGACGATCTTAAGTGCGGCTATTTTCCTTGGTGAACCATTGCCTGTTGCGACGATCATTTGCATGGTGCTGATCCTGGCAGGTGTCACCCTGAGGTTTGCCTGGCCTGTTCGGCGCGATTGACGTGGACCGATCCTCCGGGGCTGGGAATGACCAGTGGATCGGATCAAGGTTCCGCCACCCTGCACAGGCGCAGCATCGGAGTCTCTCCAACGGCACCCTGGTCATAAGTGGTGGATTCCAGGCTTGCTTCCCATCCCGGCGGTAGGGCGGCGATCAGGGGATCCACATAGGGATGAACACGGGCAGGCACCGTGATGCTGTGGGCGGGGTAGATCCGAACTTCCCTTCGGCAGACCCTCAGCAGCTCTGCCAGGGCTCGACGATGCCAGGCCAGGTCAAAGCAGTCGAACTCATGCAAACCGCCATCGGCAAGAGGGGCGTAGGCGAAGAGCAGATGGCCGCTCAACACCAGATCGAAGCTGTTGTCCTCCAACGCAAGCTCGGGCAGTGCTCCTGCCTGGTAAGTTTCCGGATGGGCTTGTCGATCGGAGAGGAACAACTCCAATGCATCCAATTTGGCTTGTTGATAGGGGCCCAGCTCAAAGTCGGCACGCACGGTTGGTGACTGCCTGAGGCGCTCCATCGTGAAGTGGATGTCTTCACGGCATCGACGCTCCAGCTCCTCGGGTGGGAGTTCATAGAGCGGGTCAATGGCGAGCACATCCAGGCCAGCCCGGCGGGCCAAGGCAGCGAATGATCCGGGGCCTCCCGGACAGTCGAGCAGCCTGGCTCCCTGCCAATCGACCAGATTGAGATTGAAGAATCGGCAGGCCTCAGCACCACTGCGGCCGAAAAAAACCACCCGAGGTAAATCCAATGCTGGTGTTCTCAAAACAGCAGAGTTTTAGAATGGCACAGAAGTACCTGCTTTTACAAGATCGGTCTTCCTCAACACCGGTTGTGATCTGAGCAGAACTGCCGCTTGCAGATGAGCTGGCCAGATTCAAATCCCCTCCGGGGCCTGCACCACCGCGCCGTAATGGGCAACATCAGGAGCCATCGCCATCAGCTGGGTGAGGCCAACAGCCAGCACCGCCTCTGGCCGGATATCTGCCTGATGGGGTGATTCAGGGCTAACAAAAGACAGGAAGCCCACAAGCAAGCCCATGAGAAGCCTGGAGCAGTTCGTCCCCGTGGATGGCTACCGCATCTGGACGCGGCGGGTGGGGGAGTGCTGCAGCCCCGATCGCCTGCCCATCGTGCTGTTGCATGGAGGTCCTGGGGTTCCCAGCGACTATCTGGAGCCTTTGGAAGCTCTGGCGGCAGACGGGCGGGAGGTGATCCGCTATGACCAGCTTGGCTGCGGCCGCTCCGACCATCCAGATGATCCTTCGCTGCTTCAGGTGGAGCGGTTCGTCGCCGAACTGGCACAGGTACGGGCAGCGCTCGGGCTGGAGCGAATCCACCTTTATGGCCAATCTTGGGGCGGAATGCTGGCGCTGGAGGTGGCTCTGTCCGGCGCTGAAGGTTTGGACAGCCTGGTGCTCTCCAATGCTCCCGCAAGCATGCCTCTCTGGGCGGCCGAGACCGGACGCCTGCGTCGCCAGCTGCCGAAGGAAGTGCAGGCCGTGCTCGATGAACATGAGCAGGCCGGCAGCACCGACAGCCCCGCCTACCAGCAGGCCATGATGGCCTTCTATCAGCGGCATGTTTGCAGGCTGGATCCCTGGCCCGACTGCCTGCTGCGATCTTTTGCCGCCATGGAGGAGGACCCGCGTGTCTATCAGGCGATGTGCGGCCCGAGCGAATTTCACATCACCGGCAGCTTGCGCCAGTGGGACGTGACCGCACGACTCAATGAAATCCGCCAGCCGACTCTAGTGATAAGTGGGCAACACGATGAAGCCACTCCAACCATCACCGAAGCCATGCATCGCGGCATTCCTGGCTCGGAATGGGTGGTACTCGATGATTGCTCCCACCTTTGTCACTTAGAACAGCCTGTGCACTACAACGCGTTGCTCAGCGCATTCTTCGACAGGGTTGAGAGTCCTCACGGTTGATGCACCGATTCTGGTGCATCGTCTTCGGCCATGGCGACGCGATTTCGCCCTTCCTGCTTCGCCCGACACAACACGGTGTCTGCTCGCGCAACCAATGTCGTTGCGTCACCGTCCTGGTGCTGATGCCATGGGCTGGCAATGAGGTGGATTCGCGTTCGATGCTGTTGCGAACCCTTGCAGCGGCAATTTGAGCGCCCCGGCTGGCTTGGGGTGGGCCAGACGATGCCGATCGATCCTGCGGTTCCTGCCCACGGCTGGGCCTCCCGCCATCGGGATCATGCGCTGGTATCTAAGATCCTGCTCTTATCGGGTTCCCAGGATCCTGTTGTGACTCTGGACTCTGCAGGTCAGCAGGTATCGACCGACCCTGAGGCCGCATCCCTCTACGACGTCGCGGTGCGCACCACCCTGTGCCTGCAGCGGGGAGCCCTCGCGCAGGTTGACGCAGCTCTGGACGCTGACCCTCGGTTCGCCGTAGCGCACGCCACCAAGGCCGCCCTAGACTTTGAGCAGCGCGACCTGCGCGACTGCGCTCTGCACTATCACGCTGCGGTCGAGTCACTCGCCCGCGGCGCTACTGCCCGCGAGCAGGCGTACGTGCGCGCGGTCGGACAGCGCATCCACGGGAACCGGTTCGCTTACCGCGCCTATGCCGAGGCTTACCCCGAGGACCCGATAGGGCTGGCGCTGGCGATCCCCACGATCGCCTTCTCAGGCGCCTATGTCAGCCCAATTGATGCCTGGCACCGCCTCGACGAGCTGGAGCCACTGCACGGGGACGACTGGTGGTTCACCGGGCTACTCGCGTTCGCCCGGGTGGAGCAGGGGGACCTCGAAGGTGCCGCCGAACTTGCCGACCGATCACTGCGCGACGAGCCCCATGGAGGCACTGCGGCCCACGCGCGCGCCCACGCCTACTACGAACTCGGGGAGCATGCGGAGGGTCTCCGCTGGCTCGACGGCTGGCTGGCGCAGGCAGGGGCCCGATGCCTCGGCAACGCCCACATGTCGTGGCATGCGGTTCTGCATGACCTCGGCCTCGGAGACCTTGAGGCGGTGCTCGCGCGTTACGACCGCGACCTTTCGCCCTCGGTGCTGCAGGGCACTCGCTGCCTGGTCGATGGAGCCTCGCTGCTGTGGCGCCTTGAGCTGATGGGGATCCCTGACCGGGCCGAGGACATCGCAGAGGTGCGCGCCATGGCGGGCCGCGAGCTCACCGAGCCGAGTACGGCCTTCTCAGCGATGCATGCTGCGCTGGCCGATGCCGCCGCAGGCGATGACGCGTCGCTCTCTCGGCTCGAGGCAAGGTGCCGCGACTCATCGATGCCGGCGATGGCCGATCTCGGCGCGCCCCTGGCCTCAGCACTGGCCGGTTTCGTGCGTGGCGATGATGCCTCGGTGGCCGATGCCCTGCTGGAACTGTTCGCCGCCTCGCGCGCTACAGGAGCGAGCCGGGCCCAGTGCGAGGTGATCGAGGACACCGCCATCGCGGCACTGGTGCGATCCGGTCGAGTCGATGACGCGATCGCGGTGCTCACGGCCCGGCTGGAGCGGCGCCCGCACGCCGGCGACCAGGCCCTGAGGGGGCAGTTATGCCAGATCCCGTCCCGCTGACCTACGCGCTGCTCGCAGTGGCGGTGCTTCTTTCTGCTTGGGTGCAGGGCTTCAGTGGCCTTGGCTTCTCGCTGATTGCTGCCCCGGTTCTCACGCAGGTGATCCCAGGCTCCAGCGGCATCGGGCTCGTGAACACGCTGGCGCTCGCCCAGAACGCTTGGCAGGTTTCGCGCGAGGAAGGGGATATCCACTGGAACGTGCTGAAGCGGATGGGGCCCGGGTTGCTGGGCGGCGTGCTGCTGGGGGTGCTCGCCCTGATACTTCTGCCTGACAGGTTGCGCCCACTGGTGGTCGCCTTGTCATCGCTGCTGTCGATGGCCGTGCTGATTTGGTGGCACCCCATGTCCACCCCGCGCACCGCGACGTTGTCGGGAGCGTGGGGGGCGTCGGTCAACACCTATGCCGGCGTGGGTGGCCCGCCGCTGGCGGCGTATTTGGTGCAGCAGGACTGGGACCCGGGCAGCTACATCCGCACCCAGCAGACCGTGTTTGCTCTGCTCAACATCATGAGCATCCCGCTTCTGGGCTTGCCTCCGTTGCACCTCCAGGCCTTTGCCGGAGGGATCGCGATCGTCGTGCTTGGAACCTCCCTGGGAATCGCAGTGCGCCACCGGGTGCCTCCTGAGCGTCGTAAGCGGATCTCGCAGACGATGGTGCTGCTGGTCGCCGGCATTGCACTCCTCCGCGCGGTGGTTCAGTTGTTCGGCTGAGGCAACAGACGTTGGAAGAGGCGTGTGGCGAAGGGGGGACAGATCCCACATCTTGTTTGTGGCGAGCATCTCCAAGGTCAGGCCCGTTAACCGGGCCTAATGGCAAGTGATAGAAGGGTCAGAGCAATGACGAAATTCCCAGGTCATTGCACAGAGCATCGAACTGTTGAACCAGATCAGCGGCCTGTTGCTGTTGCTCAGCGGTGAAATCTTGCACCGCCTGGCGGCTGAGCGGCAGGATCGGCACTCCGCGGCGTTGCAGCACCACCTTCACACTCAGCGGAAATGGCAGCTGGCTGGAAAGGGCCGCATCCGTGCGCGCAATCCAGGCGCAGACCCTTTGCACCTTTGCTGGATCACCGGCTGGTCCCCACTGATCACAGAGATAACGCAGCAATTCCGGGAAGGCGGCCGCGCAGAAATCGGTGATGCCCGTCGCCCCGGCCTCCAACGCGGCGAAAAGCTCGGAGGTGTTGGCCTCATAGATCGGAAACCCAGCTGGCACCTTTCCAGCAAGCGCGGCAACCGCCGCTGCTGAGGCCTGGGTGGTTTTCAGCAGCCGGTACCGTCCCATCTCCACCAGTTGCGCCAAGTCCTGCGGCTGCAGCAGGCGGTGGAAGGGAGCGATCGCCTCGTAGAGCCCAAGGGGCAGGGGGCTGCCTTGGGCGACAGTCAACAAACGACGGAGGGCTTCGGCGTCACTGACGCTGGCGTCGGCCAACAAGCCCGGCACCACGATCGCTGTGCCCGCCCCGGCCCGAGCCAGCTGGCGGATACCGCTGCGGCAGGCGGCAACAGTGGTGCCACGGCTCAGGCTGGCCCAGGTGCCACGGGGCCCAAAGACCGCACTGGCCTGGAGGGTGAGCTGCAGCGCTTCGGGCCAGCTGATCGAGAGCATCTCGCCGGTGGACGCCACCGCCAGCACCGCATGGGCTCCGGCTCTTCGATAAAGGTCCAGCAATTGGCGATGGGCGCCAAGATCAAGGCTGAGGTCCTGAGATAAAGGCGTCGGCACAGGGACCGTAAACAGCAGGCGCCGCCCTCTGGCCTCCTGACCACCAGCCAAAGAGTCTTTTGCCGAGAGCAGCGGCGCCATCGTTGTTCCGAGCGCCATCCCCACACCGGCCTGCAGCAGGGTTCTGCGGGTGATCATCCTCTCAGCGCCGGGCGGTGGGATATTGAAGTTAAAAGGAGCTTGATGGGTACTTGGATCGCTTTGCTGGGGGCAGGAATCCTCTGCGGCTTTCTCAATGCGGCCGCCTCGAGCGGCTCAGCGATCAGCCTGCCACTGCTGCTGGCCCTGGGTCTGCCGCCGGCGATTGCCAATGGCACCAACCGATTGCCAGTGCTTGTGGGGATGGCTACCGCCATCTGGCGCTTTCAACAGAGCAAGGCGATCCCCTGGCGCTTCTGCATGAGGTTGCTGCCAGCCTTTTTGATCAGCGCCGTGGTTGGCGCCCAACTGGCAGCGATGTTGTCGATGGAGCATATCGAACTGCTGGTCCACATCGCCGTGGTTCTGGCCCTGGTGATGTTGATGCTCAAACCGCAGCGCTGGCTCCGTGACGGTGATCCCGAGAGCACCAGTCAGAACCCCAGCCTGACCTTGCTTGTCCTGACTGCGGGTATCGGCCTGTGGACCGGTTTGATCGTGCTCGATTCCGGTACTTACCTTCTGATGAGCATGGTGCTCGTGGGCGGGCTGGGGCTGCAGCAGGCCAGCGCCGTCAAGGCCGTCTTGATCGGCGCCGCCACGGTGGTGTCGTTGGCGGTATTCATCCACAGCGGCGAGGTGGCCTGGGGAGCTGCCTTGCCGTTGATGCTGGGCAGTGCCCTGGGGGGCTGGCTCGGCGCTTCGCTGGCTCTCGGGCCCAATGCCCGTCTGTGGATCTACCGACTGTTGATTGCTGCCTTGGCCCTCGAGCTCCTGGGCATGGTGTTGGGCTGGCATCACCCTGGGATGCGCATGATGCAGGTCTGATGACAACCGCAATGTCCTCTAATGTCAGCCTGACTCTTCTGGCACATCAGTACGGCCACGAATCGCCTCCATGCCGACCTTGGCCTGGAACTCAGGGCTTTGGGTGCGGCGCCATGGGCATCCCCCACAACGCGCTAATACCGCAAACATCAAGTCAAACTCGTCTCAGGAGTGAGATTGAGGCTGTCTTTGAGAACGGTGAAGGCCTTGATCAGAGTTGACTTAGCAGTGTGCGCGGATGTACACCCGCGTGAAAGCACGTTCAAGGAGACAATGCTGACGGAGCCGTATGGTTTCAGCAGACTGGGCCCACGACGTGGGAATGCGATGGGACAAGACCTCCCTCAACGCTGGCTGATGGCCATCGCGGCCGTTGGCCTTGTCACCGGCACATATCCACCATCCAGCCGTGCTCTTGCATTACCGCAGATTCAAGCCGAAACGGCACTGAATCGGTGGATGGAGCAATACCGGGAGCAACCCAACGCATTGAGGGCTTTGCTCCGGTCGATGCCCAAGGGCGCCGATCTCCATAGCCATCTCAGCGGTGCTGTCTACGCCGAGGACTACCTGAAGCTGTCCGCGCAACAGGGCTATTGCCTGCATCGCAGCACTCTCGAGCTTCAGGAACCATCACGCTGCAAAGCCGATCCAGCGCTGCTGCCAACCAGCGAGCTGCCCAACCATGTCCAGCTCTACAGCGCCCTTCTCGATCGCTGGTCGACCCGCGACGTGGCAGCCGGGGGGGGATCGGGCCATGCAGATTTCTTCGGTGCCTTCCAGGGGTTTTCGCTGCTCTCCTCCAACCCCAGATTGCAAGGGCTGATGGCGGCCTCCGTTGCGAATCGTGCCGCCGCGCAATCGATTCACTACCTGGAGTTGATGCTCACCCTCAATGGTGATTCCGTAGTGCAACTTGGGCGGCAACTGGGCTGGAACGGTGATGCCAAAAAGCTGCGCCAACAGCTGCTTACAGGGGGCCTTGATGCCCTGGTGAAGCAGGGCCGTGAGCAGATCGCAAGGATCGATGCGGATCGTGCTGCGGCCCTTAATTGTGGGAGTAGCTCAGCGCAACCGGGCTGCAGGGTGACGGTGCGATTCCTCCAGCAAACCAAGCGCACACTGGCTCCGGCGGAGGTGTTCGCCCAGTTGCTGTATGCCTTTGAACTGGCCCAACGCAGCGAACACGTGGTTGGCATCAATCTCGTGGGTCCCGAAGATCACCCGATTGCCCGGCGCGATTACAGCCTCCACATGAGCATGTTGGCCGCACTGCGGTCGCACTACCCCGAAGTCGGGATTGCCCTACATGCTGGCGAGCTCACTCTCAACCTTGTCCCCCCCGAGGAGATCACCTTCCATATTCGCGAAGCAATCACGATCGGTGGCGCCAGGCGCATCGGCCATGGCGTCTCGATCAGTTACGAAACCAACGCACGCGAATTGCTGGCACTGATGGCGAATCTGAAGGTGCTGGTGGAGCTATGCCTCACCAGTAACGCGGTAATTCTGGGTATCCAGAACAACGACCATCCCTTTCTCGAGTACCAACAAGCCGGTGTCCCCGCAGCCCTGGCCTCCGATGATGAAGGCGTGCTCCGCACCGATCTCACCGAGCAGTTCGTGCAGGCGGTACGTCGCTATGGCCTGAACTACAGCCAGCTGAAACAGCTGGCCCGCAACAGCCTCGCCTACAGCTTCCTGCCCGGCCAGAGCCTGTGGACAACCGTGAACAACGCGAAGCTGAATCCAAGCTGCGCCCAGCATGAACTCGGTGCTAGCAGCATCGGGCCCAGCTGCTCTGCCTTACTGGCAAACAGTGCCAAAGCACGCCTCCAATGGTTACTGGAGACGGATTTACAACGGTTTGAACGTCAGGCAGTCAGAGAGCTTCAGCCAAAGTGAATGAACTCTGAATCGGCAGATCACGGGGATCATCAAGCTCATGGTGATAGTGGCGCAGGAAGCTGGACAAAACGGCCCTGGAACCTGCAGGCCAGGGCAAAGGCCTTGTCCGCTGGAATCAGGCGAAGCCTTTTGATCGGCTTGCCGCGGCGACCGATCGGGGTGGTGATGCGCTCATGGCCATAGGCCTTGATGCCAACTGCTTCGCAGAAGCCCAAGAGCTACGGGATCGGTGTGCAGCACGAGGGTGCGGATCTCGCAGCAGGTAGCAGTGGGCACGCTGGGAGGGTCCACGCCGCTTCCATGGCACGGGCCGCCGCGGCCGAGAGGTGAGCCGGACGCTGGTGCAGTCCTCCCAAGGGGCAGCAAGACCGGCGGGCGTGAGTGCAGACCTCACCCATCACTCAGGCGTCGCTGATGCGCCTTTGCCCAATCAATGAACCCTGCTCGATCGAGTTCGCCACTGGCAACAGTGAGCACGATCGCTTCGGACTCGTCGGTCGTGGCGACCAGTTCAGAGCCGTTCAACAGACGCGAGACCTCCATCGCGGCATGGCCAACCCGCTTGTTCCCGTCAATAAACGGATGGTTCTGAATCAGCGAAAAGCCAAGTGCGGCAGCCTTGGCCACCAACCCGGGGTAAAGGTTTGCACCACCAAATGTTTGTCGGGGTTGAGCGAGAGACGCCTCCAACAAACCGAGATCTCTCAGACCAGCACGCCCACCGCTCTGCTCGATCAGGCGGCGATGCAGGTCCAGCACCTCGGCGAGGGTCAGCCAACGCATCAAGCCAGACGGCGGTAGAGCTCGCGGTTCTTCTCGAGCACCTTCTCCGCTGCGGTCACAAAGTCGGCCGATTGCTGGGCGAGCAGATCACGAACGGCTGCAGTCGCGAGCTCTGTCTCGCTGATCTCAAGGCGCCTGGCTGTGTCAGCAAGGGCTTGAGCCTGCTGGTCGTTCAGGTTGATGGCAATGGTCACTGACGCGGCCACGAACTCAGCCACTCCACGATGGCATCGCCACCCCAACCCTGCCGGTGCTCCCCAGGCTGCGCTCCGCCGGCAGGCGTCAGTTCGTCATGGCTACACATGCCCTCGGTTATGCACCCGAGGATCCGGTTGCCCTGGCGGAGTCCTGCTATCGGGCGCTGCAGTGGCTGCTGGCCACCCGCACCGCCAGAGGGCTGCTGATCCCCAGTCCCTAGCTACTAAAAAGGGGCCTTCCAGCCCCCACGGATCATTTGGGTGATAAGGCTGACCTCACCCCATCTCCCTAACTAGGGTCAGGCAGCCACAGGGGCGGTCTGACGGGAGAAACGAACGATGTTGTTCGCTGTTACGTGTGTGCTCTTACCGAGCAGGCTTCAGTCACCCTCCTGATGCCCCGTCGAAACCATTGCAGCCCCGCGGTGCTGCCGGCAGAGCCGGGAGCGGGGGAATGGAGCTGAGCGGAATCGAACCGCTGTCCGAAACATTGGTGTGAGCCACCTAGTCCGGCCGAAACCGGACACCTGCATTGTGGCAGCAGGAACCTCAGGCGAGTGGGGTGGGCATCACCGAACCCCGAACCACCTGATCCGATGCGTTGATGACCTGATGCGTCGATGTAGGCTGACCTGACGGATCAATCCGCTGCCGCCATGCGCACCACGCTCGACATCGAGGACGATGTGTTGGCGGCTGCCAAGGAACTCGCCCGCCGCCAGGGCACTTCGGCAGGCGCGATGGTGTCCCGCCTGCTGCGGGCCGCCCTGAATGGGAGCGCTGCAGGGGGCCTTGCACCATCGGCGCCTGCCACGACTGGGGCCTTGGCGGGGTTTCGGCCCTTCCCAGCCCGCACCGGTCAGCTGGTGACCAACGCACAGATTGATCAACTGCGTGATGAGGCCGGCCTTTGATGGCCAGGGCCCTCCTGGATAGCAACGTGGTGATCGCGCTGCTCGACCAGGCCCACGTGCTGCATCGAACAGCCACCCGTTGGCTGGAGAGCAACCTGGACCACGGCTGGGCCACCTGCCCGATCACCCAGAACGGGGTCGTGCGGATCATGGCCCAACCGGCCTACCCGAACTGTCAGCCCGCCGCCTTGGTGGCTGAACGGCTATCGGAAGCCTGCGAGCACCCCAGCCATGCCTTCTGGCCTGAGCCGATCAGCCTGTTGCAGAGCGGCCTGATCGACTGGCAGCGACTGCTGGATCCTCGCCAGATCACGGATGCCTATCTGCTGGCCCTGGCGGTCCACCATGGCGGTCGGTTCGTCACCTTTGATCGACGGGTCGGCATTGAGGTGGTGCCTGCCGCAGCTGCCAGCCACCTGTGCGTCATCCCAAACGACTGAATGCAGAACCACGACCGATCCAGACCGGCGTTCCTCTGCAATGCCGTAATGCCGCCGGGGCTGGAGGAGGCCGGCGCCGCCGAGCTGGCCGAGCTGGGCGCCACCGAGGTTCAGCCGCTGCGGCGGGCCGTGCGCTGCCGCACCGATCTGGCCACCTACTACCGGCTGCACCTGCGGGCCCGCCTGCCCTTTCGGCTGCTGCGGCAGCTGGCCGCCTTCCCCTGCCGCGGCCGCGACGACCTCTACGACGGCGTGCAGGGCGCCACCGACTGGAACCACTGGCTGCCGCCGGAGCTGAGCTTCCGGGTGGATGCCAGCGGCAGCCTGCCGGGGCTGAACCACAGCCACTACAACGCCCTGCAGGTGAAGAACGCCCTGGTGGACTGGCAGCGCAGCCGCTGGGGCCAGCGCTCCACAGTGGACCTCAACGACCCCGATCTGGCCCTGCACCTGCACCTCAGTGCCGGCCGACCGGGGCAGACGCCCCAGGCCAGCCTCAGCCTCGATGGCAGCGGCGACAGCCTGCACCGCCGCGGCTACCGGGCCGCCATGGGGCTGGCTCCGCTGAAGGAAAACCTGGCCGCCGGGCTGATCCGGCTCACGGGCTGGGATGGATCCGTGCCCCTGGCCGATCCACTCTGCGGCTCCGGCACCCTGCTGATCGAGGCGGCCTGCATGGCCCTCGGCCGCCAGCCGGGGCTGGAGCGCCGCTTTGCCCTCGAGCGCTGGCCCCACTTCGACGGCCGCCTCTGGATGCAGGAGGTGGAGGCCGCCAGCGCCCTGGAGCGCCAGCAGCTGGCCGATGGCCGCCCGCTCGCCCCGGTGCTGGGTAACGAGGCCGATCCCCTGGTGCTGGCGCAGGCCCGCGCCAACGCCGAGGCCGCCGGCGTGGCCCCCTGGCTGCAGCTGCAGGCGGGCGACTGCCGCGACTTCCGGCCACCGCCGGGGCCGGGGGTGCTGGTGTGCAACCCGCCCTACGGCGAACGCATCGGCGAACGGGACGAACTCGAGCAGCTCTACGCCGATCTGGGCGCGATGGTGAAGGAGCGCTGCGGCGGCTGGGACCTCTGGCTGCTGAGCGGCAATCCCGAGCTCACCGGTGCCTTGCGCATGAAGGCCAGCCGGCGCATCCCTGTGAGCAACGGCGGCATCGACTGCCGCTGGCTGCACTACGCGATCCGCTGAAGGGGAGCACCTAGCGTCAACGCCAACGGGAACGATCCTCCATGCAAGCCCTGGGCGGCCTGCTGCCGAACCTGCTGGCGGCGACTGCCGCTCAGGGCTCCCAACTGGGTGATGTGCCGATCGAAGCCCAGGTGCTGTTCATCGGCATCGTCTACCTGGGCACGTTGATCATCAGCCGCTTCTCCGTGCGGTTCGGCATCCCGGCGATCCTCGGCGTGCTGCTGCTGGGCCTGGCGATCAACATCCAGACCCTGGATGTGAGCCACACCGAGGTGCAGACCCTGCATGTGATCGCCCTCGCCCTGCTGCTCTTCTACGCCGGACTCAAAACCGACCTGGAGGCGATCAAAGGCTTCCTCAGTTATGGCCTGCTGCTGGCGGTGGCCGGCGTGGCGATCTCCACACTCGCGCTCGGGGTGGCGATCTGGTGGCTCAGTTCGGCCAACGGCGCTGGATTGGCCCCCGGGCTCGCGGATGCCATGCCGATCGGGGCCGCGCTGCTGATCGCCGCCTGCCTGGGTTCCACCGATGCCGGTGCCACCCTCAGCGTGCTGCAACAGGTGCGGCGCCGGGTGCCGGAGCGGGTGGCGCACCTGCTGGAGTTCGAATCGTGCGTGAACGATCCCTCGGCACTGATCCTCTACGGCATTCTGATCAGCCTGTTCACCGTGCAGGGCACGGCCCTCGCGGCTCCGCTGCCCGGCCTGGTTGTGACCGGCCTGCGCGATCTGCTGCAGCAGATCGGCTCCGGCCTGCTGGTGGGGTTGGGCTTCGGCTATCTGGCCCGCCTGCTGATCGATCACTTCGTGATGCAGAAAGGCCAGCTGCTGGTGGTGGCGATGTCGATCGCCTTCATCGACTACGGCTGCAGCCATTACCTCGGCGGATCGGGCTTTCTCTCGGCCTATGTGACCGGGGTCTTCATGACCAACGGTCACTACCGCAACCCGGAGATCAACCACACCTCGATCCAGGAGGTGTTGCTGCCGTTCAACACGATGAGCGAGATCAGCATCTTTCTGCTGTTCGGCCTGCTGGTGCAGCCCGGAGAACTGCTGCCGGCCGCTCGGGTCGGCCTGGCCACGGCAGCGGCGCTGATGTTGCTGGCCCGCCCGCTGAGCGTGCTGTGTTTTCAACACCTCTCACCGTTCAGCCGCCGCGATGGCCTGCTGATCGCCTGGTGCGGTCTGCGCGGGGCGGTGCCCCTGGCCCTCTCCTACAACCTGGTGGACCAGATTCCGCGCCTGCGCGGCATGACACCCGAACTGGGCGCCGTGCTGTCACACAACGCCCAGAGCATCGTGTTCGTCGTGGTGATCATGAACCTGCTGCTGCAGGGGCTGAGCCTGCCGCCGCTGTGCCGCTGGCTCAACGGCCCAGCAGAGCCTTCGTTGTCTTCGTGAGCCCGGCCATCGTTTCCGGCAGGTAGGGCCCGCGGCTCATCTGACCACCAACCCGCAGGAACAGACCGGTGAGCAGCAGGTTGATGCCCGCTAGCACCAGCGAGGCCTGAATCCAGGGCCAGCCCAGATCCAGGCGGAACCAGAGCAGCAAGGCAAGCTCGGCTGCGATCAGCGAGAGCAGCAGGGTCACCAGGCCGCCCACCAGGAGCACAGCACCACCGATCAGGCGACGCTTCTCACGGTCGGCCTCCTGCAGGGCGATGCGCACATGCAGGTCCATCACCGAGCTCACCAGCCCGGTGACCCGCGAGGCCGCCTGCAGCGGCAGGCCGCCGCGGCGGCTCCCATCGCGGCGATCGCCGCCATTGCCGTTGCTGCTGCTCATGCGGAGCGGCGGCCCGAAGCCAGCAGCAGACCGGTGAGCAGCCCCACACCGGCGGCCAGACCGAGGGCCAGCAGCGGCCGTTCGCGCACCGGCTTCTCGATGCGGGGGCGCAGGGTGGTGTTGAGCTCATCGAGCAGATGCTCGAGCTGATCCTCCAGAGGTTTGAGCGAATCAGCCAGGTGGTGGGCGCGATCACCGGTGACGTGCACCAGGTCCATCAGCTGGGTCTTGACGCCCTCGCTGGTGCGACCGGTCTGGTGGGCGATCACCTCGACGACCTTGTCGAGGCTGCCGCGGGTGGCCTCCAGGGTCTGCTGGGCCACCTGGGGCCACTGCTGCTGGATCGCCGGCAGCAGGCTTTCGAAACGCTCGCGGAACAGGGCCGGACCGGCCTGGCGCGTGGCGGTTTCTGGGCTTGCCTCGGACGGTGCCGGGGGATCGGAGAGGGCAGCGCCGGCCTCGGGGCCGCTGCCGTTGCCGGGAGTGTCGGAGTCCATGGAGTGATGGGACGGACTGTTGCTCCTTTCACCGTAGGAACGAAGGCTTGAAACGGACAGAACTTCAGCTACCTTTCAGCTGCTCGGCGCACGGGCCTGTTGGTTCACATCAATCAGGTCGCACTGACGCACTTCAAGTCGTTCGGGGGGTCGATGACCATCCCCCTCGAGCCCGGCTTCACGGTGGTGACCGGCCCGAACGGCTCCGGCAAGAGCAACATCCTCGATGGCGTGCTGTTCTGCCTCGGCCTGGCCAGCAGCCGTGGCATGCGGGCCGATCGCCTGCCCGACCTGGTCAACAGCACGATGGTCAAAGCCGGCCGCGCCGCCGAAACGGTGGTGTCGGTGCGCTTCGACCTCAGCGACTGGCAGCCCGATGAGGCCGAGGCCGGCCTGGAACCCGGTGAGGAGGGCCCCTGGATCCAGCCGGGCCAGACGGAATGGACGGTGACGCGCAAGCTGCGCATCGCCCCCGGTGGCACCTACGCCAGCAGCTACAGCGCCGACGGCATCCCCTGCAACCTGCAGCAGCTGCAGACCCAGCTGCGCCGCCTGCGGGTGGATCCGGAGGGCAGCAACGTGGTGATGCAGGGCGACGTGACCCGCATCGTTTCGATGAGCGCCCGCGACCGGCGCGGCCTGATCGATGAACTGGCCGGCGTGGCCCTGTTCGATTCGCGCATCGAGCAGACCCGAAGCAAGCTCGAGGAGGTGCAGGAACGCGAGGAGCGCTGCGCGATCGTGCAGCAGGAGCTGCTGGGGGCGCGCCAGAAGCTGGAACGCGACTGCGCCAAGGCCCGCACCTACCAAGACCTGCGCGAACGCTTCCAGCGCGGCCGGCTGCAGGAGCAGGTGCTGGGCTTCGAGCAGGCCCAGGCTGATCAGCGCCAGCTGGAGAGCCGCCAGCAGGCCCTCACCGCCCAGCAGGAGCGCGATCGCCAGGCCGTGGCGGAGGGGCGCACCGCCCTGGAGCAGGCCAGCGCCGCCCTCGAGCAGCTGCAAGCGGAGGTGAAGGCCCTTGGGGAGGACAGCCTGCTGGCGGTGCAGTCCGAGCTGGCGGGCCTGGAGGCCAGCGGCCGCGAGCTGACGCGCCAGGCGGAGAAACACAAGCAAAACGGCGAGGAGCTGCAGCGCCAGCGCCAGGAGCTGAGCCGCCAGCAGGGGGAGCTGCGGCAGCAGCAGGGGGCGCTGGCCAGCGCCGATGACGCCGCCGCCCTGGAGCAGGCCGAAGCGGATTGCCGCGGCGCCGAGGCCGCCGTTGAGCTGTCGCGCCGGCGGCTGGGGGAGGTGGCCGGCCGCAGCGGCAGCTGGCTGGAGGAGCAGAAGCAGCGCAGCCGCCGCCGCCAGGAGCTGCAGGGGCGGCTCTCACCGCTGCAGGCCGAGCAACAGCAGCTGCAGGAGCGACTGCGCCAGGAGCAGGAACGGCTGGAGGAACTGCGCCAGCAGCTGCAGGAGGAGGCCGCCAGCAGCGAAGGGGTGAGCCACTCCCTCAGCCAGCTCGATGGCGAGTGGCAGCAGCTGCTCAATGCCCTGCAGGCCGAACAGGCCCGCGCCCAGGAGCTGGTGGAGGCCCTGGCGCTGCAGCAGCGCACCCGCACCCGCCTGGAGCAGGAGCAGGTGGGGCTGGAGCGGGAGATCGCCCGGCTGGAATCCCGGCGCGAAACCCTGCAGGAGAGCCGCGGCACCGGCGCCCTGCGCCTGCTGCTGGAGGCGGGGCTGGAGGGCATTCACGGGCCGGTGGCCCAGCTGGGGGAGGTGGAGGAGCTGCACCGCCTGGCCCTGGAGGTGGCCGCCGGCGCCCGCCTCGGCCAGGTGGTGGTCGACGACGACCGCATCGCCGCCCGCGCCATCGAGCTGCTCAAGAGCCGCCGCGCCGGCCGGCTCACCTTCCTGCCGCTGAACAAGATCCGCGGCGGTGGTGGTAGCGCCGGATCTGGAGCCGCCTTCGAGAGGGGTCCGGGCGCAGGCCGCGGCAGTGGTGGTGACGGAGCCGACGGCCTGGTGGGCCGGGCCTTTGAGCTGGTGCGCTTCGAGCCGGTGTACGGCGAGGTGTTCCGCTACGTATTTGGCGACACGCTGGTGTTCCGCGATCTGGCCAGCGCCCGCCGCGAGCTGGGCCGCTGCCGTGCCGTGACCCTGGAGGGCGAGCTGCTGGAGAAGAGCGGCGCCATGACCGGGGGCAGCCTGCAGCAGCGCGGCAACCAGCTGAGCTTCGGCACCGCCGCCGACAGCGATGAGGCCGAACCGCTGCGGCGCCGGCTGCTGGAGCTGGGTGAAACCCTCTCCGCCAGCCGCCGCAAGGAAGCCGAGCTGGGCCGCCAGCTCGATGAGCTGCGGCCACTGCTGAGCCGCCAGGAGCAGCGCCGCGCCGCCCTGGAGGCCGAACGCAGCGCCGCCCAGCGCTCCAGCGCCCCGCTGCAGCAGCGCCGCGAGCAGCTGCAGGCGCGCCTGAGCCAGCTGGAGGCCGACCTGGCCGCTGGCCGCAGCCGCCTCGAGGCCCTGGCGGCCGAGCTCGGGCCACTGCTGCAGGAGCTGCAGCAACTGGAGAGCCAGGAGGCGGGCGCCCAGGCCAGCGGCGACAGCGAGCGCTGGCAGGGGCTGCAGCAGGAGCTGGAGGCAGCGGATGCCGGCCTCACCGAAGCCCGCAACCGGCGCGATGGGCTGCTGGCGGCCCGGCGGGAGCGGGGCCTGGCGGCCGAACGGGTGAACAGCCAGCTGCAGGCCCTGGCGGGTGAGGAGCAGAGGCTGGCCATGGCCGTGCAGGCCTTGCTGGCGGAACGGGCCGCCTGGAAGGAGCAGCAGCAGGCGGAGCAGACGCAACGGGCCGAGCTGGAGGCCCGCCAGCAGGAGCTGCAGACCCGCTTCGGCGAGCGGCGCCGCGCCCGCGATGAGGCGGAGGCGCGGCTGTCGCAGCAGCGCCAGCGGCTGCAACAGCAGGAGTGGGAGCTGCAGCGGCTGGGCGAGGAACTGCTGGCCCTGGCGGAGCAGCAGCGCAGCGGCGCCCTGCGGCTGCAGCAGCTGGAGCAGGAGCTGCCCGACCCGCTTCCCGAGATCCCCGAGGAGGTGCGCGAGAACGGCCTTGAAGCCCTGCAGGCGGAGCTGCGCAGCCTGCAGCAGCGCATGGAGGCTCTTGAGCCGGTGAACATGCTGGCGCTGCAGGAGCTGGAGGAGCTGGAGCAGCGGCTGGCGGAGCTGCAGGAACGGCTGGATGTGCTCTGCAAGGAGCGCGAGGAGCTGCTGCTGCGGATCGAAACGGTGGCCACCCTGCGCCAGGAGGCCTTCCTGGAGGCCTTCAACGCCGTGGATGGCCACTTCCGTGAGATCTTCGCCGGCCTCTCAGAAGGGGAGGGCCATCTCCAGCTGGAGAACCCCGAGGCGCCGCTGGAGGGCGGGCTGACGCTGGTGGCCCATCCCAAGGGCAAAACGGTGCGGCGGCTGGCATCGATGAGCGGCGGCGAGAAATCGCTCACGGCGCTGAGTTTCCTGTTCGCCCTGCAGCGCTTCCGCCCGTCGCCCTTCTATGCGCTCGACGAGGTGGACAGCTTCCTCGACGGCGTGAATGTGGAGCGCCTGGCCGCCCTGATCGCCCGCCAGGCCGACGACGCCCAGTTCATGGTGGTGAGCCACAGGCGGCCGATGATCAGCGCCGCCACGCGCACGATCGGCGTCACCCAGGCCCGCGGCGCCCACACCCAGGTGGTGGGATTACCACCTGCCGCCTGAAGCCCCGCCCCATGCCCTCGGCCACAATGCGCCCATGACCAGCACTCCCCCCGGCAGCGACCCGGCCGCCGCAGCGAACGCCACACCCAGCGATCGGCTCTGGCTGCGCTCCGAGCTGATGGGCACGCAGGTGATCACGCGCGACACAGGCCGGCGCCTGGGCGTGGTGGGCGAGGTGGTGGTGGATGTGGACCGCCGCCAGGTGGTGGCCCTGGGCCTGCGCGATAACCCGCTCACCCGCTTCCTGCCTGGCCTGCCCCGCTGGATGCCGCTGGAGAGCATCCGCCAGGTGGGCGATGTGATCCTGGTGGATTCGGCCGATTCCCTGGCCGAGGGCTTCAACCCTGAGCGCTACTCGAAGGTGATCAACTGCCAGGTGATCACCGAGGCCGGTGAGCAGCTGGGCAAGGTGCTGGGCTTCAGCTTCGACATTGAGACCGGCGAGCTCACCACCCTGGTGCTGGGCGCCCTGGGCATTCCCCTGCTGGGGGAAGGGGTGCTGAGCACCTGGGAGCTCACGGTGGAGGAGATCGTGAGCAGTGGCCCGGATCGGATCATCGTGTACGAGGGCGCCGAAGAGAAGCTCAAGCAACTCGGCACCGGCCTGCTGGAGAAGCTCGGCGTGGGGGGGCCCAGCTGGGAGCAGGAGGAACGCGAGCGCTACCGCCAAACGATGGTTCCCGTGGAGAACCAGCTGGCCGCCGGCCAACCCAGCAGCCAGGAACAGCAGCGCCGCATCGCCCCCGCCACCAGTCGCCGCTTTGAGCCTGAGGAGGACTACGACTACGTGGAGGTGGAGCAGCGGCGCGAGCGCGAGCCCCTGCGCCAACGCCGCTACCTGGATGAGGAGCGTGAGCCGGTGGAGCGTGAGCCGGGCCGTGAGCGCCTGGAGCCCGACCGCAACGAGCGCCGGCTCGAGCAGAACCGTTTCCCCGAGACGCGTCTACGCGACGAACGTTTCAGCGACGTGCGCGAACCGGCCGCCGGCTATGCCAAGGATCGTGTTCCGGAGGCACGCTTCGAGCCCAATGAGCGTTTCGAGCCGGCTGAGCGGTTCCAGCCGGCAGAGCGTCAGGCACGTCGCTACGCGCGCGACGAGGAGCCGCTGGATGTGGAGCCTCTCGATCCAGATCTTCCGGCCGCAGGTCGGCGGAACCTGGGGCCCGATCCCTGGTAGGGCCAGCGGTCAGCCGCGCGCGCCCTCACCCGCCTCGAAGTTCAGCGACGCCGAATTCACGCAATAACGCAGCCCCGTTGGCCCCGGGCCATCCGGAAACACATGGCCGAGGTGGGCATCGCAGCTGGCGCACTTGATCTCCGTGCGCACCATGCCGTGGCTGCGATCCTCACAGACCGAGATCGCCCCCGGCTTGGCGCCATCCCAGAAGCTGGGCCAGCCGGTGCCCGATTCGAACTTGGTCTCGGAGCTGAACAGCTCACTGCCGCAGCAGACGCAGCGATACATCCCCTGGCCCTTGTGGTCCCAATACACGCCGGTGAAGGCCCGCTCCGTGCCGCCCATGCGGGCCACGGCGAACTGCTCGGGCGTCAGCCGCTCACGCCAGAACTCCGGATCCTTCGAAGGTGCCGCATCCGGCAGGGCGTCGCAGGAGAGGGGCGCGGCGGGGGTCTGATCGTCAGCCATCGAGGCAGCAGGGGTGGGCTGGCGCCAAATTAGGCAGGGTCCACCGGCTGCGGCGATCCAGGCGGCAGCCCCGCCGGCAGCAGCTCGCGCACCATCGCCGCCAGGGCTGCCACGGCCCCCGGCTGGCCGCGCAGGGAGCGCAGGTCGTCGCGCATGCCGTCCAGGCGCTCGGGATGGGCAAGCCAGTCCGCCGCCTCAGCAGCGATCTCGGCCGGTGTGATCGCGCCCACCCGCTCCGGCACCACGGCCCGGCCCGCTGAGATGTTCGGCCAGGCCAGGAAGCCGTGGTGGCGCATGCGCCAGGCGGTCATCGCCGCCCCCAGCAACCACTTGAGGATCGGCAGACGCGCCAGGATCCCCAGCCCGCCATCCCAGGCCTGCATCACCTGCAGGTGCTGGGTGGGCACCAGCACGATCATCGGCAGCCCCAGGGCCCCCAGCTCCGCCGTGTTCGCCCCCACGGTGGTGAGCGCCAGGCGGCACTGGCTGAGCACGCCGTGGGCCGGCTGCTGCTCGATCAGCAAAACCCGAGTGCCGGCGGCAGTGCGCAGCTCCTGGCCCTCGGGGCCCTGCAGCAGCTCCGGCTCACCGGCGGCATAGTGGATCGCGATCGGATTGGCGGGGCCGGCGTAGGCCAGCAGCTCCGGGATCGCGGTGGTGGGGGCCACCGGCAACAGGAAGCGCAGGCCAGGGCGTTCCCGGGCCAGGCGGTCGGCCGTTTCCAGCAGGAACGGCATGCCCACCTGCAGCTTCGCCCGCTTCGAGCCGGGCAGCAGCGCCACCCACTCCCCCGCCGGTAAGGGCCGATCGCCGCGGGCACTCTCGGAGAGATCCGCCATCAGATCGCCCACCACACGGCAGCGGTCGCGCCAGCGGGGGGCAAGCTGATCCACGGCCGCCGGCCCCATGGCGGCGATGCGGTCGTTCCAGCGGGGCCAGCGGGCCACCCATTCGGCATAGGTGAGGTGGCGATAGCCGAGCCGGGCCGAGAGCAGCACCGTCCAGAACTGATCACCGCCGAGGAACACCACCACCCCCTTGCGCGGCCAGGGGCCGTGGCGGCGCGGCCGCAGCAGCAGCCACCAGAAGCGGGCTGCCGGCAGGATCCGCTCGAACAGGCCCATGCGCTCGGCCACCCGGTGCTCGCTGCCGGTGGCATTGGGGCAGGGCACCAGCACCAGCTGCAGGCTCAGCGGCGTCCCGGGGCTGAGGGGGCGCAGCGGCAACTCGCGATGCAGTCGCTGCGCCAGCGGCCTCACCCAGGTGGCCAGCTCGCCGGGGCCGTTGCACACGAGCACGATGGCCGCCTGGCTCGGAGGAGCTCCAGCCGCCTGGCTGATGACCTCGGCAGCGGCAGGGGATTCAGGCAATGCGGATGGCGAGACTTGAACTCGCAAGACCGAAGTCACACGCCCCTCAAACGTGCGTGTCTACCAATTCCACCACATCCGCGTGGTTGAGGAACCGAATGAACTCGCAGACAACCTGCGCTCACTGGGTTCGGGGGGACCATCGATGCCACAGCAAAAATGCCGTGGTCAGGGCCAAAACGCCGTGATCTCGATGTGAGGGGTGCGCAGCGTTGCCGCTCCGCCTGTGCAATATACCCATCGCCCAGCCCCGGGCTCGCGGGGCTGCCCGGTTGGGAATGGCAGCACTGATACAGTCCAGCCGGCCTGCCCTGCCGGACCGCCGGACTGCCACTGGATGCCCATCGGCAAACTGCTGATCGCCAACCGCGGTGAGATCGCTCTCCGCATCCTGCGCAGCTGCCGCGAACTCGGGATCTCCACCGTGGCCGTGTACAGCACGGTTGATCGCAACGCCCTGCACGTGCAACTGGCCGATGAGGCCGTGTGCATCGGCGACGCGCCCAGCTCCAAGAGCTACCTGAACATCCCCAACATCCTGGCCGCCGCCACCTCCCGCGGTGCCGATGCGATCCACCCCGGCTACGGCTTCCTGGCCGAGAACGACAAGTTCGCCGAGATCTGCGCCGCCCACGGGATCACCTTCGTGGGGCCCTCGCCGGAATCGATCCGCTCGATGGGCGACAAGTCCACGGCCAAGGCCACGATGCAGAGCGTCGGCGTGCCGACCATCCCCGGCAGCGAAGGACTGCTGGCGAGCGTGGCGGAGGCCCGCGGCCTGGCCGAAGCCATGGGCTACCCGGTGATGATCAAGGCCACCGCCGGCGGTGGTGGCCGCGGCATGCGCCTGGTGCCGTCGGCCGATCAGCTCGAGAACCTGTTCAAAGCTGCCCAGGGCGAAGCCGAGGCCGCCTTCGGCAATCCGGGCCTATACATGGAGAAATTCATCGACCGGCCCCGGCACGTGGAAGTGCAGGTGCTGGCCGATCGCCACGGCAACGTGGTGCACGTGGGTGAGCGCGACTGCTCGATCCAGCGCCGCCACCAGAAGCTTCTGGAGGAGGCCCCGAGCGTGGCCATCAACGCCGATCTGCGCCGCCAGATGGGTGATGCCGCCGTGGCCGCCGCCCGCCACATCGGCTACGAGGGCGCCGGCACCGTGGAGTTCCTGGTCGACCGCAGCGGCAACTTCTATTTCATGGAGATGAACACCCGCATCCAGGTGGAGCATCCCGTCACCGAGATGGTCACCGGGGTCGACCTGATCGCCGAGCAGCTGCGCATCGCCGGCGGCGAGCGGATCTCCGTGCGCCAGGACGAGATCAAGCTCACCGGCCACGCCATCGAAGTGCGCATCAACGCTGAGGATCCGCGCCAGAACTTCCGGCCCGCCCCCGGCAAGATCACCGGCTGGCTGCCCCCCGGCGGCCCCGGCGTGCGCTTCGACAGCCACGTGTACACGGGCTACGAGATCCCGCCCTTCTACGACTCATTGATCGGCAAGTTGATCGTGTGGGGGGTCGACCGCGATCACGCCCTGCGCCGCCTGCGCCGCGCCCTCTCCGAGTGCGCCGTCACCGGCATCCCCACCACGATCGAGTTCCACCTGCAGCTGCTCGATCGCCCCGAGTTCCAGGCGGGCGACGTGCACACCAAGTTCGTGGAGCAGGAGATGCTGCCTCCCAGCTGAGCCGGCCTGCAGCGGCCGACACTCAGGCCGGCAGCACGCTCACCTTCAGCATCACCTGGGTGATCAGGCCTTGCTGACCCACCAGGATCTCGCGCACCAGGCTGATTAGGCCCACCCAGATCACCGGCGTCACGTCGACCCCGCCGATCGGGGCGACCAGGCGGCGGGTGACGGCCAGCAGCGGCTCGGTGGGGATCGCCACGATGCGCATGACCCCCTTGCTCAGATCCACCTGGGGATACCAGGTGAGCACGATGCGGAACAGGAACAGCAGCGTCCAGGCCGCCAGCAGCAGCCCGAGCAGCAGATGCAGGGGCGGCAGCACCAGCCGCAGCACCGCCCAGGCTTCAGGTCCCGTCACAAAGCTCTAAGCAGCAGAGCCACGATCGTAGGAAGCGGCCATCGCTGCCTAGGATCCCGCTCGGATTCGGCAGCAGCATGACCCCTTCCCTCGCGAACTTTCTCAGCAGCCTCGCCTGGGGCGCGGTGATCGTGGTCATCCCCATCAGCATCGCCCTGTTCTTCATCAGCCAGAACGACCGCCTCGACCGCAAGCTCTGAGTTGCGCCCCTGGCTGAAGCCCCTCACCTCTTCAGGTCGGGGGGCTACCGCCCCTCAGCAGGGATTCCGCTCGCCAGGGTGCCTACAGTGGCGAGACAGGGTTTCTGATCCGTGGTCAACGCCAGTCTCAACTGGGCCAGCATCGTCGGCATTGTGCTGGCGGTCGGCGGAGCGCTCCTCTACTTCATGCGGAGCTTCAAGCCGGCCCTTGCGCGCGATTACGACGTCTTCTTTGCCGCCGTCGGGCTTCTCTGCGGCGGCATTCTCTTTTTCCAGGGCTGGCGGCTGGATCCGATCCTGCAGTTCGGCCAGTTCCTGCTGGCCGGCACCACGGTGTTCTTCGCCTACGAGAGCGTGCGCCTGCGTGGCGTGACCACCGAGCAGGCCCGCCGCTCCTCCTACTTCGACGACGACGAACCAGCCCCACGCCCCCGCGTGGGTGGCGGCCGCGACTGGGGCGAGGGAGTCGACCGCTTCGACGAACCCCAGCCCCTGCGGCGCCGCATCCGCTCCCGCGAGGAGGGCTATGGCGAGCCCGAGGAAGAGGACTTCTACCGCCCGCGCCGCCCAGCCGCCCGCGCCGCCATCCCCGAGCGCGCCGCCTCCCGTGGCGATCGCCCCGAGCGCAGCGGTGCCGAACGTGGCGGTGCTGACCGCACTGGCCTGGAGCGTGGAGGGTTAGACCGCGGAGGCCTTGACCGCGGTGGCGCCGGCCCCCGCGACGAGTGGGATCGTCCCGAGCGCAGCGGCGGCCCCGCTGGAGCCGCAGGTGGTGCTCCCAGCCGCTACCGAGCCGGCGGCGGTGCACCCACCAGCGCCGATTTCGGTGCCCGCCGCCAGGGCCGTGAAGAGCAGCGCCGCGGCAGCCGACCCGCTGCAGCCAGCGGCGAGGAGATGCCGCGCTCCAGCCGACGCCCCGGTTCTGCTGCGCCCGGAGGCCCGGCAGCGCCAGGCCCGGCGAGCGGCATCCCCCAGGGTTCCCCCTATCAGCAGCGCCCCGGCGCAGAACGGCCGGCCGCTGAGAGCAACGTCAGCGACGCCGATTTCAAGCCGATCCAGCCCGGTCAGCCCTCACCACGCCCCGGCGCCAGCGCCCCGCGCGACAACAGCTCGCGCTTCGACGACTGAGCTCGGCCCTGATCAGAGCCGGCAGCATGCTCAGCGCCGGGATCCTGCTCACGGCCTGCGGGCCGCTGGGCCTGCGGCGCCAGCCGGCCGCACCGCTTGGCCTGGGTGCCGAGACCCGCGAACAGCCGGCCCTCAGCGGCGATGGGCGATTGCTGGCCTCGCTGGTGGAACGGGGTGGCCGCACGACGGTGCTGCTGCAGGACCGGCGCAGCGGTCAGGTGCTGCCGCTGCGGCACCTGCGCCGCCAGCAGCCCCACAGCTCCCCATCCCTCAGCTGGACCGGTCGCTATCTGGCGGTGCTGGTGCAGCAAGGCCCCCATCGCCAGGCCGTGATCGAAGACCGCGCCAGCGGCCGGCTGCAACCCCTGTTCCTGCCCGCCGGCCGCGAACCGCAGCGGCTGAGCCTTGCCCCCGACGGCCGACGCCTCGCCGTGGAGCTGTTGGACAACGGCCAGCGACGGGTTGAGCTGTTTGATCTCAGCGCTCTGCTGGAGCCCGATCTGGCACCCGGCCAGCTCCAGAGCGGCGGCGGCCCCGGTGTGGCGCCATGAGCCGGCGGCGTTGCTGGCCATTGCTGGCTCTGCCCCTGCTGGCCCTGCCGCTGCTGCTCAGCGGCTGTTTCGGCGGCAATCTGCGTCCCCTGCCAGGCCTCAACCAGCGCCTGGCTCAGCTGGGGGCCAGCCACGATCCGCAGCTCAGCGGGCGCTGGCTGGTGTTGATCGCCGGCCGCCAGGGGCGCCAGCAGGTGCAGCTGCTTGATCTGGAGCGGGGTCTGCCGGTGCCACTGCCTGGCCTGAACCGGGCCGACAGCCAGCCGATCAGCGTGGCGGTGGATCAGCAGGGGGAGCGCCTTGTGGTGGTGCGTCAGCGGGACGACCGCACCGAACTGGTTCTGCATCGCCGCTCGCTGATGGCCAGCGAAGCGATCCCGATCGAGCCGGCCGGCATCCCGCGTGGGATCAACCTCAGCGCCGACGGGCGATTGCTGGCGGTGGAGGTGAGCCGCGGCGGACTGTGGCAGGTCGACCTGCTGCAACTTCCCTGAACGGGCGGCTGGCCTGAACGCCCAGCTTCAGCGAACGAAGCCTGCCCAGTTCAGAAAGGTCTGGCCGCTGAGGGCTTCAACCAGCAGCACGGCCACGAAGCCCACCATGGCGAAGCGGCCGTTCACGCGCTCGGCATAGCCGCTCCAGCCGAAGGCCGGCACATCATTGGTGGTAGCGCTGGTGGCGGGAACCGCAGGGGTTGCGGTCTCGGCAGGAGCGGAATCGCTGGTGGTCATCGAAAGGGGTAGCGGCGGATCAGCTGGCGGCGTTGAAGGTATAGCTGGCTGCTGGCATCAGCTTCCAGCCGCCCTGGCCGTCCAGCTCCAGAACGTTGGTGTGGAAGGCCTTGAGGGTGGGGCGATGGCCCACGCTCACAAAGGCCATCTCGCGCTGGCTGAGCAGGGCGTAGAGATGCTTCTCGGTGGCCACATCGAGGGCGCTGGTGGCCTCATCGAGCACCACGAAGCGTGGTGAGTTGAGCAGCAGCCGGGCAAAAGCCAGGCGCTGCTGCTCGCCGAGGGAGAGCAGCCGCGGCCAGTCCTGCTTGATGTCGAAATCCGGGTAGCGGTGCACCAGCTCGCCAAGGCGCACTTCCTCGAGCACGCTCCGGAGGTGCTCGTCGCTGAAGCGCTGCGGATCAAGGGGATAGCAGAGCTGCTCGCGCAGGCTGCCCAGGATCATGTACGGCTTCTGGGGAATGAACAGCAGCTCGGAGATCGGCGGACGCTCCACCTCACCGGCAGCCGGGGCCCAGAGGCCGCTCACCAGGCGCAGCAGCGAGGTCTTGCCGCAGCCGCTCGGCCCCACCACCAGCACGCGCTGGTCAGGACCCACTTCAAAGCTCAGGTCGTGGATCAGGCGTCGCTCGCCGCCGGGGGGAACCAGATCCACATGCCGCACCAGGATCGACGCGGCCGGACGCTCGTCGGCCTGCCCGGCCCGCTCGGCGGAGGCGATCGCCTCCACCTTGCCCTGGAAGCCCTCCAGACGGCTGATCGAGGCGGAGAAGGCGGCGAGCTGATCGATGTTGTTCACGATGTAACTCACCGAGAACAGCACCTGCGAGAAGGCGATGCTGGCTTGTCCGAACACACCGAAGTCCACCTCCTTGGCGAAGTAGATCGGCGCGATCACCAGCCAGGGCAGGAAACGGGAGAAGTAGTCGTAGGAGCGCTGGATCACGCTGATCATCGCCTGCCAGACGATCAGCCGGTCGTAATTGCGGATCGCACCATCAAGGCGGCGGTCCGCCTCGCGTGATTCCTGCTCCTCACCGCCATAGAAAGCAATCGATTCGGCGTTGTCGCGGATGTGCACCAGGCCGTAGCGGAAGTCCGCCTCCAGACGCAGCTGGTCGTAGTTGAGGCGCACCAGCTTGCGGCTGGCGAACACGATCAGCGCGGTGCCGGCCACCGAATAGAGCAACAGCCAGAGCGCCAGCTTGGAGCTGATGGTCCACAGCACCACGATGAAGCTGAGGAAGGTGAGCAGTGCTGCAACGATCTCAACGCTGACGCTGAGACTGGTGGTGGTGAAGCTGGCCGTGTCCTGGGAGATCCGCTGGTCGGGGTTGTCGATCTCCTCGGAGGTTTCGTCGTTTGGATTGAGAACGTAGTAGGCGCGGTTCGAGAGATAACGACCCAGCAATCGTTCGCTCAGCCACTCGCGCCAGAGCAGGCCCAGCTTGGGAATCAGATAGCTCTGTAGGGCACGGATCGGCAGTGCCAGCACCAGGCAGAAGGCATAGATGGCCACCACCTTCCAGAACTCGTCCGCCTGATAGGCAACCAGGGTGTTATCGACATTTCGAGCGATATAGCTGATGCCCACATTGATGCCATTGATCACCAGGATCAGCAGCGTGATCACCCCCATCAGCAGCCAGGGCAGCCAGCGCCCCTGGCGGAGCTTGCTGCGCAACGCGACAAAGCAGCCCACGCCGAGCGCGAAGAGAACCATCACCACCGCACCGGCGGGACTGGCCCAGATGGCCGCCACCTGCTGGGGCACACCGGGCAGGAACCGGGCCTGCAGATCGGGCGTGAGACGGCCGGTCAGCGCCACCGTGCCGGACAGAAGCAGCAGCGTGCTGCCCACCACCACCGCCAGCAGCGCCAGGATCAGCAGCAGGAACTGCCAGCCGCTGGTGTCCTCGATCGGCAGGAAGTACGGCTGGGCAAGGCGCCGCAGCTTGCCGAGCTGACTGCGGAAGGCCTGCAGGGGGTTCATGACGGTGATCAGATGCCGCCATTCTCACCGGCGCACCCGCGATCGCGGGTGTCCGCGGGCCGCTCAGCCCGGCGGCCAGGCCAGGGAACGCCCACCGATGACGTGCACATGCAGGTGGAACACCGTTTGGCCGGCCTCGGCGCCGCTGTTGATCACCGTGCGGAACCCCTCAAGGCCCTCCTGCTGAGCCACCCGGGCCGCCACCAGCAGCAGGTGGCCCAGCAGCTGCTCGTGCTGCTCTGAAGCCTCCGCCAGGCTCACGAGATGCTCGCGCGGGATCACCAGGATGTGAACCGGCGCCTGGGGAACCACGTCCCGGAAGGCCAGGCAGCGCTCATCGGCATACACCTGATCACAGGGGATCTCCCCCCGCAGGATGCGGCCGAAAATCGTGTCGTTGACGAGCTCGGGGGAGGGCTCGGAAGAGGGCTCAGGCATCGGGCGCCAGGGCGGTGTCAGCGGAGGAGTGAAACGGTGGTGGCACTGCACCACTGATCTGTCCCATAGGCCCGATGTTGGCACGATGCAGCGGCGCCGCCCTGATGGGCCTCGAAGCCATCCCGGTGGCCGTGGAGGTGGATATCGCCCCAGGACTGCCTGGACTGCTGATGGTGGGGCTGCCGGATGCGGCCGTGCAGGAATCACGTGAGCGGGTGCGGGCGGCGCTGCGCAACAGCGGCCTGCAGATGCCGCTGACGCGGGTGATCGTCAACCTGGCGCCGGCGGACCTGCGCAAGGAGGGTCCGGCCTTTGATCTGCCGATCGCCCTGGCGGTGCTGGCGGCCAGCGGCCAGCTGGATCCTCGATCGCTGAACAGTGTGTGGTGTGCCGGCGAGCTGGGCCTCGATGGCGCTCTTCGTCCGGTGCGCGGCGCCCTGGCCCTGGCACTCGCCGCCCGACGCGCGGGGGCCCGGGCGCTGCTGCTGCCGGCGGCCAATGGCAGCGAAGCCGCCCTGGTGGATGAGCTGGCCATCTGGCCGGCCACCGATCTCAGGGCTGCCCTGCACTGGCTGCAAGGCCCAGGCGTCAGCGCGGGAACCGCCACGATCACCCCCGTACTGAAACCGGAGCCTCACCCAGAGCAGGAGCTGCAGGAGGGCGATCGGCAGCTGGATCTGGCCGATGTGCGCGGCCAGCCCCATGGCAGGCGCGCCCTGGAGATCGCGGCAGCCGGGGGCCATCATCTGCTGCTGGTGGGTCCACCAGGGAGCGGCAAGACGATGCTCGCCCAGCGTCTGCCGGGGCTGCTGCCGCCCCTGAGCCGCAAGGAGATGCTGGAGCTCACCCTGCTCTATTCGGTGGCGGGGCTGCTGCCCGCCAGCGCTGCGGAGCCGGGGTTGATCCAGCGCCGGCCGTTCCGCAGCCCCCACCACAGCTGCTCCAGCGCGGCCCTCGTGGGCGGTGGTGCCCAGCCGCGGCCAGGGGAGCTGACCCTGGCCCACCACGGCGTGCTGTTCCTCGATGAGCTGACGGAATTCCGCCGCGATGTGCTCAACCAGCTGCGCCAGCCCCTGGAGCAGGGTGAGATCTGGCTGAGCCGGGCCCGCCAGCGGCTGCGCTATCCCTGCGCCATTGCCCTGGTGGCGGCCACCAATCCCTGCCCCTGCGGCTGGTACGGCGATCCGGAGCGCGCCTGCAGCTGCGGCACCGGACTGCGCCAGCGCTACTGGAGCCGCCTGTCGGGGCCGCTGCTGGATCGCCTCGATCTGCAGGTGGTGCTGCGGCGCCTGGAGGCGTCCGACCTGGTGCCCAGGCGCACTCCTGGGGCAGCGGCAGCGGAATCGAGCCGCTCGGTGGCGGCACGGGTGCAGGCCGCCCGGCAGCGGATGGGGGCTCGCAATCCAGGCGGGGTCAACAATGCGCAGCTGTTGGGGGATGCGCTGCTGCAGCAGTCGGAGCTCGGCGACCGGGCACTGCGGCTGTGGCAAGCGGCCGCGAGCCAGCGGCGGCTGAGTGCCCGTGCCGCCGAACGGGTGCTGCGGGTGGCACGCACCATCGCAGACCTCGACGGCTCGACAGCTGTGGAGCCCCGGGCGATCGCCGAGGCCCTCAGCTACCGGAGCTTTGATCAGGCCCTGTAGGCGGTGCCGGTGTAGGGCTGAACCCCAACTTGAGGAGGCTGAATCTGCCGCTCCTCCAGGGGGTTGCCGAAGGCATGGCCCACGCTGGTACCGAACCAGACGCTCAGGGCGCGCATCAGCTTGGTCATGGGACTCCAGCGAGGAATAGTCCCATCATTAGAGAGTTGAACCACCGGCGGAGACCGGTAGAAACACCTGTTCTGATCAGGCGATCAGCGACGGCGGCGGCGCTGCTGCGCTTTGCGCTTGTACTTCTCGGTGGGGGTCTCGTGGTGCCGGAGACGCTTGAGGTCGGCGAAGATCCCTGCCTTGGACACCTGACGCTTGAAGCGGCGCAGCGCCGATTCGATGCCTTCGTTTTCGCCGACGGTGACCTGGGTCATGTACTGAGCAAGGGATCTGCAGACGATCGATGGTAGCAACTGCCCTGCAGGGCCTCAGCGCGGCGGCATCGGCTTGGCCTTGGACGGAGCGGGGGCCGGAGCTGGGGCCGGCAGCACAGGCGGCGTCGCAGGTGCTGCCTGTGGTGCCGGCGCTGTACCTGTCGGCACTGCCGCGGCGGCCGGCGCTGCGGGCCAGCTGTCCCGGTAGAGGTAGACGTGCCCGAGAGCGCGGCCACCGAAGCTGCGGCGCAACAGCTTCCAGCCCGGCTCGGGCACCAGCAGCAGGAAGCCGCTGCTGTGACCGCCGCTGCGGGCCACCACCATCTCCGGACCGGCGCCGGTCTTGGTGGGAATGGCCAGCAGCTGGTTGTCGCCGGGCTGACGCACCACGCTGAGGCGATACACGGTGGCCAGATCCGTGCCGCCGATGCGGACGGAGTAGCCGTTGGCATCGATGTAGCGGTTGCAGATGCCGGTGAAGTCGAAGGTGGCCAGCAGCGGATTCACCACGCCGGGGTTGCCACCCTGCACGGCGTAGCAGGGGCGAGCGGCGCTGCGCTGCTCATAGACGTTGAGCTGCGCCCGGGTACCGTCCCCGATCGGGGCCGCCACCAGCACGAACTTGGTCTGATCCAGCTCCGTGGCACTGAACAGCGACTGGGCCCGCAGCGGCGCCGGGGCGGCCAGACACAGGCCCGCCAAGGGCAACAGCGCGGCCAGGACCCGGACCGGATGGGACATCGGACGGGACACCGGAAGGATCACAGCGGAAAGGCTCAGCGGGGCGATCGTAGAAGTGCCGGGCCGCTGCGGCAGCCCCTCAGGCCGGCTTGTTGATCCGGATCGCCACCAATAGGCTCAGAAGGGTGCCCGGCAGGGCAAGGCCGAGGATCCAGCGGGTGGTGGTGACCCCGAGGTCGGGATCGCCATAGGCGAGCTCGAACACCGAGCCGGTGGCGGCAATGCCCAGCAGGCAAGCGAGGGCCAGGAACAGCCCGGCCAGGGGTTTCATCGGCATGGGGCGGCTCCTTGGCTCAGGCGATCGAAGTGATTGTCACGCGATCGAGCGCACATCTGCGGGGTTGAAGCCCTGCTCGTTCAGTCCGGCGCTGAGCTTCTCGCCATCGGTGACGCGATCCACGAACAGCACACCGTTGAGGTGATCGAGCTCGTGCTGGATGCAACGGGCCATCAGGCCGTCGGCCTTCATGCGCTTGGGACGGCCCATGGCATCGCGAAAGCTCACCTCAACCACGCTCGGCCGCACCACATCGAGATACACGCCGGGAATGCTGAGGCAGCCCTCCTCGTAGGTGCAGATGCTGCCGCCCACGGCGGTGATCTCGGGGTTGATCAGCACCAGCGGCGGGCTGGCGGGATCCTCCAGCTCGAGATCGATCACCAGCAGCTGCTGGTGCACGCCGATCTGGGGCGCTGCCAGGCCGATGCCGCGGGCGGCATACATGCTGACGAGCATGTCGCGGGCCAGCTCGCGCACGGCATCGTCCACCTTGCCGATGCGGCGCGCGGGGGTGCGCAGCACCGCATCGCCGAGCTTGTGGATGTCGTATGGGGGATTCTCGACCGGCTCCTTGGACACCTGCAGGCGGCCGGAGAGCTCTGCCGAGCGCACCAACTTGGCGAAGCTGCTGGCCAAGGCGGGTCCTCGATGGCGGTTGCGTAGAGCGATTCTAGAAGCCACCCCTGAAGCGACCCGGTGCCCGAAGCCCCAGCCCGCGAACCCGCAGCACGGCCACTGCCGGCAGAACGCGTGGTGGGCCGGACACCGGCGCTGAAGGAACCCCAACTGCTCAACGGCTGGCTGCACTGGCTCGAGCAGCGTCCGCAGGAGCAGGGCCGCACCACGCTGATGCGGCGCCGGCTGGGCCGAGCGGATGAAGCGGCGGCCACAGCCGAGGAGTGCACCCCGGGCCACTGGAACCTGCGCTGCCGGGTGCACGAATACGGCGGCGGCGCCTGCGCCCTGGGCACGGGCGCAGATGGCCGGGCGGTGGCGGTGTTCGTTCACGACGGCGACCGCTGCCTCTGGCGCCTTGATCTGGAGCGGGCCGGCGCCGAACCGGTCCGCCTCACCGAGCCCGGCCCCGATGGCCGCTTCGCCGGCGCCCTGGGCGGCGGAGTGATCGACACGGCAGGCCAGCGCTGGATCGGCGTGCTGGAGGCCGAAGGCCGCGACCAGCTCGTGGCGGTGCCCCTGGCGGGCGGCGCCCCGCAACCGCTGCATCAACCCGCCGATTTCTGCGGCTACCCAGCCCTGAGCCCCTGCGGCCGCCAGCTGGCCTGGGTGGAGTGGCGCCAGCCCTGCATGCCCTGGGAACGCAGCCAGCTATGGCTGGCGGCCATCAGCCGGCAGGGCGGACTGGCTGGCGCGCGGGCGGTGGCCGGCTCGATTCCCGATGAGGGGGCGGCCGTCTCGGTGTTTCAGCCCCTCTGGGCCGGCAGCGACCTGGTGGTGGCCAACGACCGCAGCGGCTTCTGGAACCTGGAACGCTGGCCCAACGCCGCGGCCACGGCTGGGACCGCGGAGATAGCAGCCACCGCCCCAGCCGACTGGCAGCCGCTGCTGCCGCAGGAGGCGGAGTTCGCCATGCCGCAGTGGGTGTTCGGGATGGCCACCACCGCCTGGGACGGCAAGCGACTGCTGGCCCTGGCCTGCCATCGCGGCCGCTGGCAGCTGGGGGAGGTGGTTCTGGACAACGCTGAAGCCGCTGCCGCCCTATGGCGTCCGTTCGAGCAACCCTGCGACGACCTCGCCGCCCTGACCGCCGACGCAGGCCAGCTGGCCTGCGTGGCCAGCGGCCCCAGGATCCCCGCTGGCCTGCTGGAGCTGGAGATCGCCAGCGGGACCTGGCGGCACACCCCCGCCGCCCCGAATCCGCTGCCGCCCGAGGCCATCAGCGTGCCGGAGGAGCTGTGGTTCGAGGGCCACGGCGGGCTGCCCACCCAGGCCTGGTACTACCCACCGATCGGGGGCGGCCACCCACAGGCGCCGCTGCTGGTGAAGGGGCACAGCGGCCCCACCGGCATGGCCCGCACCGGCCTGAGCCTGGGGATCCAGTTCTGGACCTCGCGCGGCTGGGGCGTTCTGGATGTGAACTACGGCGGCTCCACCGGCTTCGGCCGCGCCTACCGCCAGCGGCTTGATGGCCAGTGGGGTGTGGTCGATGTGGCCGACTGCGCCGCCGGCGCCGAGGCGGTGGTGGCCCGAGGCCTGGCCAGCGGCGAGCGCCTCGCCATCGAAGGTGGCAGCGCCGGCGGCTACACCACCCTGGCCGCCCTCTGCTTCACCACCACCTTCCGGGCCGGTGCCAGCCGCTATGGCGTGGCCGACCTCAGCGCCCTGGCGGCCGACACCCACCGCTTCGAAGCCCGCTATCTCGATGGCCTGGTGGGGCCCTGGCCGATGGCCAAGGCGACCTACGACGACCGCTCGCCACTGCAGCATGCCGACAGCATTCGCGCGCCGGTGATCTTTTTCCAGGGCCTCGACGACGTGGTGGTGCCACCCGAGCAGACCGAGCGCATGGCGGCAGCCCTGCGGGCCAATGGCATTGCAGTGGAGGTGCATCTCTTCCCCGAGGAGGGGCACGGCTTCCGCAACGGCGCCACCCAGATCCAGGTCCTGGAGGCCACCGAAGCCTTCTTCCGCAGGCACTTCCAGCTGTGAGCACCGTTGTGGCTGATCTGGGCTGGCTGGCCCTGGCGATCGCGGCCCTGAGCCTGATCCTCACGGTGGGGCGCCGCATCGGCACCCGCCTGCAGCTGCGGCTCTGGGGCATCCCCGAGGCCCTGGTGGCCGGCCTGCTGGGGCTGCTGCTGGCACCGGCGGGCCCGCTGCCGCTGCTGCCGCCCCAGGTGATGGACCTCTGGGCCGAACTCCCGCTGGTGCTGCTCACCCTGGTGTTCGGCTCGCTGATGGTGGGCAAACCGCTGCTGCCGCTGGGCAGCCTCTGGCGACCGGTCTCCGCCCAAGTGTCGCTGGCGCTGGTGCTGGCCTTTGGCCAGTTCGTGGTGGGCGGCCTGGCGGTGCTGCTGATCCTGCAGCCCTGGCTGGGGGTGAGCCCGGTGATGGCCTGCCTGATCGAGGTGGCCTACGAGGGCGGCCACGGCTCGGCCGCCGCCATGGGTCCGAGCTACGCCTCCCTGGGCTTCCCCGGCGGCCAGGACCTGGGCCTGGCCATGGCCACCGTGGGCCTGCTCAGCTCCACTTTGGTGGGCGGCGTGGTGGTGGTGATCGGCCGTCGCCGCGGCTGGCTGCTGGCGGATGTTCAGGCCAAAGCAGCCGAGGCGGCAGCAACCGAAGCAGAAGCCGAAACAGCAGCAACCCAGACCGACACGCCCCCGGTGACGGAGAGACCGGCTGATTCCCAGGAGGAGCCGCAGGTCGCCCCGCAGAGCACCGCAGTGAGCCAGCCCGCCACCGGGCCCGCCGCCTGGGCGGTGAACCTCAGCCTGGCCGGCATCGCCGTGCTGGTGGGGGTGGTGCTGCTGCAGGCGCTGCGGCTGGCCACTGCGCCCCTGGGCGCCGGGGTGGCGCTGGTGATCGATGCGCTGCCCGTGTTCCCATTGGCGATCATCGGCTCACTGCTGGTGCGCTGGCTGCTGGAGCGCATCGGCCTGAGCGCCTGGGCCTCAGCGCCGATCCAGAGCCAGATCGGCACCCTCTCGGCCGACCTGCTGATCACCGCCGCAACCGCCGGCCTCAACCTCAAACTGCTCCAGGCCGACTGGCTGCCGCTCACGGTGCTGGCGGTGGGCGGGCTGCTCTGGAATCTGGCGGTGGTGCTGCTGCTGGCGCCGCGCATCCTGCCGGCCGACTGGTTCGAGCGGGCCGTGATCGAGTTCGGCCAGGCCACGGGTGTGGCCGCCAGCGGCCTGCTGCTGCTGCGCATGGCAGACCCGGACGACCGCAGCGAAGCCCTGCCGGCCTTCTCGCTCAAGCAGCTGCTGCTGCAGCCCTTCCTGGCCGGCGGCATGATCACGGTGGTGGCACCGCTGGCGGTGGTGGGCTGGGGCCTGCCGGCCTGGAGCGCGCTCTGCTTCGCCGTGGTGCTGCTGGCAGGCGGCGGCGGCCTGCTGCTGGCACGGCTTCAGCCGGCGGCGGGGGCTTCGGGAGCCGCAGCTTCAGGGGCAGCCCCGTAGAGCAGGGTGCGGAACTGGTGATGCACCGCCGCCATCTGCTCAGCGCTGAGCAGGGGCGGCTCTCCCAACTGCAGGGCCTGCAGGTATATCCGGGCGAGGGTTTCCACCTCAATGGCGATGCGCAGGGCCTGATCGAGGCTGCGGCCCACCGTCACCTGGCCGTGCTGGGCCAGCAGGCAGGCGAGGCGCCCCTCCAGCGCCTGCACCGCCAGAGCCGAGAGCTCCGCCGTGCCGAAGGTGGCGTAAGGGGCGCAGCGGATGTCATCGCCGCCGGCGACGGCGGTCATGTAGTGAAAGGGCGGGATGGCGCGGCCGTGGCAGGCCAGGGCCGTGGCGTGGATCGAGTGGCAGTGCAGCACCGCCAGCAGCTCCGGCCGGCTGGCCAGGATGTCGGCATGCAGGCGCCACTCGGAGGAGGGGCGACGGGGCCCGCCGCCAGGCACCGCCTCAGCAGCCTGCGCCCCCCCCAGCGGCCGCCCCTCCAGATCGATCGCCACCAGATCGGCCGGCTGCATCCGGTCGTAAGGGAGGGAACTGGGTGTGATCAGCAGACCACCCGGGATCCGGGCCGAGAGATTTCCGGAGGTGCCCTGGTTGATGCCGCTGGCGTTCATGCGCCGCGCCACAGCCACCAGCTGCTCGCGCAGCTCCTGGTCAGGCGTTCCCATAGAGCCCCCGCAGCCCCGCTTCGCTGGCCGCGGCCACGCCGCGCTCGGTGATCAGGGCGGTCACCAGGCGGGCCGGCGTCACATCGAAGGCGGGATTGAAGCCAGGGCTGCCATCAGGGCTGAGCTGCACCGAGGTGATCGCCCCATCGGCGCCGCGCCCCTGGATGTGGGTCACCTCCTCGGCGCTGCGGGCCTCGATCGGGATCTCGGCCACGCCGTCGTCGATGCTCCAGTCGATCGTGGAGGCGGGCAGGGCCACGTAGAAGGGCACGCCGTTGTCGTGGGCGGC
>JAIYAQ010000007.1 GCA_027488975.1 Cyanobium sp. E1_MAG_00006 | reverse complement strand
CAAGAAGCAGACCAAACGGGAGAAGTTTCTCTCTGAGATGGAGGTGGTGGTGCCGTGGCAGGCGCTGATCGCGTTAATCGAGCCCCACTACCCCAAAGCGAGTCAGAAAGGAGGCCGGCCTCCCTATCCGCTGGCCACCATGCTGCGGGTCCATCTCCTGCAGCAGTGGTATTCGCTCAGCGACCCGGCGATGGAGGAGGCCCTGATCGAAGTGCCCACCATGCGTCGCTTTGCCGGCATCGAGCTGATCAGCGATCGAATCCCCGATGAAACGACGATCCTGACCTTCCGCCATCTGCTGGAGAAGCATGGCCTGGGAGAGCAAATCTTTGACACCGTCAAAGCTCATCTCAGTGAGAAAGGCATGACGATGCGCCAGGGCACGATCGTCGATGCCACCTTGATCGCAGCGCCCAGCTCCACCAAGAACAAGGAGGGAAAGCGGGATCCGGAGATGCATCAGACCAAAAAGGGCAACCAGTGGTATTTCGGGATGAAAGTCCACGCCGGTGTCGACAAGGACTCGGGCCTGATCCATTCATTGGTCGTCACCGCCGCCAACGTCCATGACCTCACTCCAGCGGCAGAGCTTCTCCATGGTGACGAGGAGTTCGTTTACGGCGATGCCGGCTACCAAGGCATCGCCAAGAGACCCGAGATGGCAGGCAAGAGCACAGAATTCAGAGTGGCTGTCTGGTGTCAATCAAGTTGATGGGTGGCGTCAATCTGGTTGACCGGTCAATGCGGTTGTTCTGAGCTCAGCTGATTCCTGTGATCGCTGTTGGGATCGGGACCGTGACCACGCCTGACGTCCCGCGTCAATCCAGTTGTGGTGCCGGCGTCAATCTCACGGCAGGTGATCCAGTTTTCGTGTCGCCGCCGTGCTTCTGGTGCGCTGGGGCTGTGCTGGTTCGATTGTGACGGTCGTAACGCCCGCGTCAATTACATAGGCGGCTCAGCTGCATCGCTGGAAACCCTTGCAGCCGCTGCTTTTTGTCTGTAGCTCTCGCCCTTGATGCCCACGATGTGGCAGTGGTGCACCAGCCGGTCCACAGCTGCCACGGTCATCGATCCGCTGGGGAAGATCTCGTCCCACTCCCGGAACGGCTGGTTGGAGGTCACCAGCAGGGAGCGCCGCTCGTAGCGGTGGCAGATCAGCTCAAACAGCACCGAGGTCTCCAGCTCGCTGCGGCGCACGTAGGAGATGTCGTCGATCACCAGCAGGCCGTAGCGATCCAGCTTCTGGATCAGCGCCGGCAGCTCGTAGCTGGCCTAGTGCCTCCGGCACGCTCGGCCTGCGGCCTCGGTAAGGGCCTTCTGCAGCAGCTGCACCAGGGCCGTGGCCGGGAAGAAGCGGCAGGCTTGGTCCTGCTCGATCATCGCCATCGTGATGGCAATGGCCAGGTGGGTCTTGCCCACGCCGCTGGGGCCAAACAGCAGCAGGTTCTCGGCCTGAAGCAGCCAGGTGTAGCTGCGGGAGAGCACCTGCAACTCCTGCCAGTGCTTGGCCTCGAGGTGCTGGTGATCAAAGCCATCGAGACCCTTCTGCCAGGGGAGATGGGCATCCCGCAGCAGGCGTTGGCGGCGTGCCACCTGGCGGTGCTCGCACTCCTGCTCACAGAGGGCGTAGAGGAACTGGCCGGGGCTCCAGCCCTCGGCCTGAGCCTGCTGGGAGAGGGGCTGCCAGTGGCTGCGAAAGCGAGCGAGTTTCAGCTGTTTGAGCAGCAGCGGCAGCGCGGCTTCCACTGCCTGCGAGCGGGGCACTGGGGAGGAGGTTGTCATAGGAGGCCAGCAGGTGTTGGGGAATCACGGGGTCAGGCAGGAATCTGCGGCGAGGTGGCACCCGGAAGCGCTGTTGCAAGCCAGACAGGGACAGGGTTTGGCGGTGTTGGGCCTGCTGCAGAAAGGCGAGCACCAGCTCAAATGAGGCCACCCGCACTGCGACGTACAAGGCCTCGACCATCAAGCGAGCTGCACCATCACGGTCACCGCCAGCCAGGAGCTGCTGCCAGAAGTCCCACCAGTGCTGATCAGGGAAGAGATGGCGCTGGTAGCGGCAATGGAGCAGGGCCCGCGGCTTGGCGCGCAGGCCATCGATCAGGTGCTCAAGGTCAATGCACCAGGCCCGGGGGCCATGGCCGCCACGGCCATAGACGCGGGGCAATTGGCAGACCCAGTCGCTGCCCAGATACACGATCAGCCGGTCATGGTGCAGCCGCACCGTGACCTGACGGCCAATCAGGCTCGGCGGTACGGAGTAGACGACCTGCCGCACCTCGATCGTGCTGGTGCTCCGCACCCGCACCGTGAGCAGCTCGTAGTCGGCAAAGCGAAAGGCAGGCAGTGGTGCCAACTGTTCAAGCTCCTGCTCGTAGCGCCGCTGCCGCGGGGCATTGAGGGCGCTGAACACCTCGGCCAGCAGCTCGCCGTACTCGGCGAGTTCCTCGAAATCACAGCTGCCGCGCAGGATCAGCTTCTGCTCCAGCCGCCGTTTCACATGGCCATGGGGTGCCTCGACGATGCCGTTCTCATGGGCCACGCCACGGTTGTTGCGGCTGGGCCTCAGGCCGTAGTGGCTGCAAAGCGCCTGATAGCGAGGGGTGATGTCGAGGGCGTAGCTGCCATCGCGGTTGCGGCTGGCAGCTGAGAGCCGATCGGTGCGCAGCTCTTTGGGAACACCGCCGCAGGCGGCTAGGGCGTTCTGCAGCCCTTCTGAGAGGGCGACAAAGCTCTCGCCGCCATGGATCACCTGTCCGTAAGCCCAACCGCTCCAGGCCAGGCGGTAGTGGAACAGCAGGTGCTCAAACGGTTCTCCCCGCAGGGTGATCTCCACCCGTTTGACCTTGGTGAAGTCGCAGAAGCCGATCTCTCCAGGCTGGTAGGCCAGCGGGAACATCACCTCCGGCGTTGGGCCATGCAACGCCTTCCAGTGCTGTACCCGCCGTTGCAGGGTGCGTTTGAGTGAACTCCAGTCCTGATCTGGCTTTTGCTCCTGCAGGTGCTCCAGCAGTGTGGTGGGCGTGAGGGTTTGATGGCGCTCCAGCAGCGGCAGCAGCAGCGGCTCCCACACCTCGGCCAACGGGTCTGGCCGACGCCGGCCACGGGGTTTGGCGGCTTTGGGTTGGATGCGGCCGTGATCAATCCGGTGGGCACTGCTCACCGAAATGCCAGCCGCAGAGGCAGCCACCTCCTGGCGGCTGCCGGCTCGTCGTTTGGACACGTACAGCGCAATCTGTTGAACGGTGAGGGGAGCAGGCATGACCCGGTGCCCTGCGCATGGCATCCGGATTCAGCTGACCCCCTCCAGAGCGGTCAACCAGATCGGCGCGACCCCTCAACCAGATTGTCGTCGGACAGTGGCCATGCGACCAGGCAAACGCAGGGCCCTGCCAGACACACCAGAGGGAAGGCTGCAGGATCTAATCGAGACAGCCAAAGCTCACATCCGCTCGAAGGTGGAGCATCCATTCCGGGTGATCAAGCAGCAGTTCGGTTTTCAGAAGACCCGCCTGCGCGGCCTCGCTAAGAACCGCTGCAAAGTTAACGTGTTGGCAGCACTGTCGAACCTGTTCCAGGCCCGACGCCAGTTACTCGCACCAATTTGACCGGGGGATTGGTGTGCCTAAACGGCAGGATTCAACCTCAAAAACCAGCCCAAGGTCGCTGAGCATGGGGACAACGTCTACCAGAAGGAGCCCGCACAGACAAATCACGGTGAAAGCAGAGTTGCTGCGTCCCGCGAACGGATCAAGACCCGTTTGTCCAGAGATTCCCTAATCGAATCCCTTCAGCCTGCGCGTTTCACGCGCGTGAATGCCTTTTTGGCTAGCGTCGTGCAAAGAGCTTTTGTCATGGATATAAATGTCATCGTCTTGTGCGATGCCGGGCAGTATTTAAAGATAATATAGATTAGGGGTGGGAGATAGAGGTACGATTTTCGATTGAACAGCAACCATGCTGCACCACGGACTCCGCCAACTGGTGAATTCTTCTGCTCTTCTGAAAAGTCGTTGTATAGAATAACTTCTGTAGTTACCCAAGCCGTTATCCCATGAGCTGCCGCCCTCATGATGAGTTCAGAATCGGCATGATAGTGCGGCAGAGCGCAACTGTTATATAAGCCAACTCGCTCGAAGACGGAGCGGTGTATGAGGACCCCGTTGCCTGGGAGTGAATCTACTATCATAACTTCTTGTCCAGGGAGATTGCTCACGATACTTGTCGTATCTTGATTATGGAAATTAAGCCTCAGCATCATCTTTTTGTTCCAGTCACAGCTTGTCCCTGCGGCCCATATGCGATCAGGTTCGCTCAAGTAATTAATCTGACTGCCTAGTATCTTACACCCATTCCTTGTGGCTATCCTCATCAGGCTTTCGATGTGAGTCTCTGATATCACTGCGTCATCATTGATTGTCAAAATCCAGTCGTGACCTAATTCTAGAGATCTTTGCACTCCTTTGTTTGTTGCGCCGGCCCAGTAGTCGTGGTCGGAGGCTTTTATTAGCTCGGCTTCGGGGAAGCTGATTCTAATGGCTTCTTGCGTGCCATCTTTGGAATTCGAGTCAATGACTATCGTGTGAATCCCTGAGTAACTCTGAGACTCTAGCTGGCGAAGAAATCGCAGGGTTGTTTCCTTTCTGTTTCGAGTTGGCACGATGACTGCAACATCGTGCTTTTCGGGCGTGGATCGTGCTGTATTTTCAGAACAAGCCATCAAAAAGCATCCAAGGCATTGAGGCAGGCATTTGCCATAAGAAATTCTATCAGCAAGCTTGATGTGTGGGGAGTTTGATCCAGGCCTGGCGTATTCCTCTCATGAGGGAGAACTCGGTCTTGCCTGGTCCAGTAGATCGAAGTTTTCGATGGGGCATTTCACGTCTCGTAAATCATGCCGAAATCCACTGACACTCTTTCGTCCGCGCGGAGTTGGATGCTTTTGATGTGCAGACCCCAATTGAGTGAACCTGCCGTTTTTGCCGGGAATGGGCCTATGGCATGTCCTTCCAGACCTCAGAGGAGCGGAAGCAGTGGCTTCCTCGCTATCTGAGGCTGTATAACCAGCGCAGGTGCCACATGGCCCTCGGCGGCCTCAGCCCTTAGCCGCGCCTGGTCGCGCTGCTCGCTGAATGACCTGGTGAGAAAGCACGCCTAGACCGGGTTTCGGCCGATTCCTTGGACTTCCGCAATGATAATATGACGCTAGTTGGCTACGTAAAATGAATTCATCCAATTGTCGGGTTTGCTCAAATGTAATCCAAGTGTCCATATTCTCGGCCCCTCTGCTTGGGGCAGAGGTTAACTTCTATGAATGCGACCAATGCGGATATGTTCAGACTGAAATGCCAAGTTGGCTCGACAAGGCGTACGAGTCAGCCATAAACTCATCCGACACGGGAATTATGCAACGAAATAGGGATAACACGGGCCTTGTCCTAGCAACTCTTCTCGCCCTTGGTGGGAGAAGGCGTAATGTAGTCGATTGGGCGGGAGGTCATGGAATCCTGGTACGTATGCTTAGGGATCTCGGGGTTTGCGCCTATTGGTCCGATCCTTATGCTTCTAATATCGTTGCACGTGGCTTTGAATATTCTGGCGATGTAACTTCTGTTGGCTTGGTTGGGTGCTTTGAGGCCTACGAGCACTTTATTGACCCTGTATCGGAGACACGAGTAATGCTTGGCCTGAGCGATTCGATTCTATTTACTACTTCACTGATCGCCACTCCTGCGCCACTGCCTTGCGATTGGTGGTACTACGGTCTAGAGCATGGTCAGCATATTGGGTTCTTCCGTGTTCCTACGCTCGAGTATATAGCCAGCAAGCTGGATGTTAATCTATATACTGATGGAAGGTCGATCCACCTTTTTACTAGGTCGCGTCTTTCTGAGAGCGCCTGGAAGATGCTCTCTCGGGTCTCTAGAGTCAGTCCGCGCTTACTCTCTATGGGAATGAATTCACTTATATGGTCAGACCATGTTGCAATGTCATGCCATGCAATTGAGCCGGCAGGCTAATGTAATTTTCGACAATGAAGCCACTATCCCTTAGCAAGATTCTTGTCGTAGGACTTGCCCGAAATTGTGCTGGCAGCATTTGTGAAGTTACCAGTGCTTTGAAAAGGTCGTTTGCAGCCGCTTCTGATGTGAAAATGCTAGTAATAGAGTCCGATAGTTCGGACTGTACAGTGGAGTTACTTGATGGCCTTCAAGAGAAGGATCCTTCATTCTCTTATGCCTCACTTGGTTGTCTTTCGCAGTGTTTTCCGAAGAGGACCGAAAGACTCGCCATATGCCGAAATAAATACCTTGACATCATTCGCTCTTCTCCCGAATATTCAGGCCTGGACTATGTCGTAGTCGCTGATCTCGATGGCATGAATCTGCCTTTGACTAGTGGCGCAGTTGAAAGCTGTTGGACTTCTCATGAATGGGATGTCTGTGCGGCTAATCAGGCAGGTCCTTACTATGACATTTGGGCTTTGAGGCATCCGATCTGGTGTCCGTCTGATGCTTTGGAGCAGAGTAGAATGCTTCAGAGATATGGTCTTAGCGAGTATGCTGCAACTTATGCTTGCGTTACCTCTAAGATGGTTCGAATTCCCGTCGACCACGACTGGATCGAGGTTGAATCCGCATTTGGGGGGCTTGCACTCTACAAAGCATCGAGCCTTATGTCTGGTTCCTATATTGGGCTCAACTCATTGGGGGACGAGATGTGCGAGCATGTCAGTCTTCACCGGGCAATACGATCCGCTGGCGGGCGCATCTTTATCAATCCACGGCTTGTTAATCATGGGACTAGTGAGCATGTGACTAATGCTTCGGTTGGTCGACTGCTGGTGTTCTGGCTTAGGTGTCAGGCGAAAACAATGTTGCGGCTGATCATTCGGCTTTGCCGCATCGCTCATTCTTAAGCTCGAGTGTCATCGCGAGCGGCCGGTTAATGTAACTCGATTAATCTTCTGCGCTTTGTGTTCTTCTATTGCGCTGGCTCTTTAGCGCTTATTGTTCAATCCTGCTTCTCCTGACCTGTCTTGGCTTTGCCCGATGAGCTTCCTCGCCGGCCTCAACGACGCCCAGCGCAAGGCGGTGGACCACCACACCGGGCCGCTGCTGGTGGTGGCCGGTGCCGGCAGTGGCAAGACGCGGGCCCTCACCCACCGCATCGCCCACCTGATCGGCCACCACGGCGTGGATCCAGGAGAGCTGCTGGCCGTCACCTTCACCAACAAGGCCGCTCGCGAGATGAAAGAGCGGTTGGAGCTGTTGCTGGCCCAGAAGCTGGCCCAGAGCCAGTTCGGCCAGCCCTGGAGCACCCTGCCGCCGGTGGAGCAGCGCCAGCTGCGCTCGCGCATCTACCGGGAGGTGATCAAGGAGCTCTGGATCGGCACCTTCCATGCCCTGTTCGCGCGGCTGCTGCGCTTCGACATTGACAAGTTCAGGGATCCCGAGGGCCTCAGCTGGACGCGCCAGTTCTCGATCTACGACGAGGGGGACACGCAGAGCCTGGTCAAGGAGATCGTGACCCAGGAACTGGGTCTCGATCCGAAGCGCTTCGAACCCAAGAAGGTGCGCTGGGCGATCAGCAATGCCAAGAACCAGGGCTGGATGCCCGAGGAGCTGGAGGCCGATGCCGGTGGTCAGCGCGGCAAGCTGATGGCGGAGACGTATCGGCGCTATCGGCGCGCCCTGGCCGCCAATAACGCCCTCGACTTCGACGATCTGCTGCTGTTGCCGGTGCAGTTGCTGCGCCAGAACGAGCAGATCCGCAACTACTGGCACCGGCGCTTCCGTCATGTGCTGGTGGATGAGTATCAGGACACCAATCGCACCCAGTACGACCTGATCAAGTTGCTGGTGACCGACGGCCGTGATCCGGTGACCTATGACGACTGGAACGGCCGCTCGGTGTTTGTGGTGGGCGATGCCGACCAGAGCATCTACAGCTTCCGTGCCGCCGATTTCACGATCCTGATGGGCTTTCAGGACGACTTCGGCGACGGCGCGCCCGACGACGCCACCCGCACGATGGTGAAGTTGGAGGAGAACTACCGCTCCACGGCCACGATCTTGGAGGCGGCCAACGCGCTGATCGCCAACAACAGCGAGCGGATCGACAAGGTGCTGCGCCCCACCCGCGGCGAGGGCGAGCTGATCACCCTCACCCGCTGCGACGACGAGATCGCCGAAGCGGAGGCGGTGGTGCACCGCATGCGCATGCTCGATGCCGCCCACCCGGAGCTGCTCTGGGGGGACATGGCGGTGCTGTATCGCACGAACGCCCAGAGCCGTGCCATGGAGGAATCGCTGGTGCGTTGGGGGATCCCCTACATCGTGGTGGGTGGCCTGCGCTTCTACGACCGGCGCGAGATCAAGGATGTGCTCGCCTACCTCAAGCTGCTGGTGAACCCGGCCGACACGGTGAGCCTGCTGCGGGTGCTCAACACCCCTAAACGCGGCATCGGCAAGACCACGATCGAACGCCTCACCGATGCCGCCAACCAGCTGGGCATTCCCCTCTGGGAAGTGGTGAGTGATGCCGAGGCGGTGCGCTCCCTGGGGGGCCGCTCCGCCAAGGGGTTGTTGCAGTTCTGTGAGCTCATCAACGACCTTCAGGCCCGTGCCACCGAGGCACCGCCCTCGGAACTCGTGCAGCGCGTCATGGAGCAGAGCGGCTACCTGGCCGAGCTGATCGCCACGGGCACTGATGAAGCGGAAGATCGCCGCCGCAACCTCAATGAACTGGTGAATGCGGCCCTGCAGTACCAGGAGGAGAACGAGGAGGGCTCCCTCGACGATTTCCTGGCCTCCGCAGCCCTGGCTAGCGATGCCGACAGCAAGGACACCGACCAGGACCGGGTGACGTTGATGACGCTGCACGCCAGCAAGGGCCTGGAGTTCCCCGTGGTGTTTCTGGTGGGCATGGAGCAGGGATTGTTCCCCAGCTTTCGTTCTCTGGAGGATCCGGCGGCACTGGAGGAGGAGCGCCGGCTCTGTTATGTGGGTATCACCCGGGCCAAGGAACGGCTGTTCCTCTCCCATGCCAGTGAGCGTCGTCTGTGGGGCGGCATGCGCGAGCCAGCCATTCCCAGCGTGTTTCTGTCCGAGCTGCCGGAGGCCTTGGTGCAAGGCGATCTTCCCCGCAGCGGAGGGGCTGCCATCCGCCGTGAGAACAGGCTGGAGCGGCTCACCCGGGTGGATCGCGACGACAGTCGGGAGGTGGCAAGCGGTGGTTCCCCCGGCCAGCCCGCGAATGCGGTGCGGCGGCGTGCGGCGGGGCCTGGCGCCGGCAAGGCCTGGGCTGTCGGTGATCGCTTGCTGCACAGCTCCTTCGGAGAGGGCCGCGTCACCCACCTGTTTGGCAGTGGCGAGAAGATCTCGATCGCTGTGAAGTTCGAGGGGATGGGGCCGAAGATTCTTGATCCACGCTTGGCGCCGATCGAGCATCTGTGAATATCAATAGGGCTACTAAGTCACATCGCAGTCGCAAATCAAGCCAAGTTCTCGCTATTAAAAACAAGCGTTTGTAATTGGCCTCATGGCTCAGGCCTGGGGGCTGGGGGCATGCTGGGGCGAGCCGATGGCGGGAGGACCTCGATGGAGGGCCTGGCGTTGCAGGACCTGCCGATCCCGGCGTTCATCCGGGAGCCGCTGCGCCGGGCCAGCGAGGGCCTGCGCGTGGCGCTGGTGGGCGGCGCCGTGCGTGATCTCATGCTGCACCACCTGCATCGCGATCCGCTCAGTGGCCTGCCCGATCTGGATCTGCTGGTGGAGCCGCCTGGCGCCGAGGTGCTGGCGGAACGTCTGGGAGCGGCCTTAGCCGCTGCTGGGCGGCCGCTGACCTTCTGCCGGCCGCACCCCGCCTACGGCACGGTGGAGCTGGGCTGCGGTGATCTGCTGCTGGATCTGGCCACCGCTCGCCTCGAGCACTACCCCGAACCCGGCGGCAACCCGCAGGTGGTGCCCGGAACGCTCGATACCGATCTGGCCAGGCGCGACCTGAGCGTCAACGCCATGGCCCTGCTGCTGGAGGGTGATCAGGTGCGCCTGATCGATCCCCATGGCGGCCTGGCCGATCTGCAGCGGCGGCAGCTGCGCTTTCTGCACCCCCACAGCCTGCGCGACGATCCCACGCGGGTGATCCGGGCCGCCCGTTACGGCGCCCGCCTGGGCTTCCAGCTCGATGCCGGCAGTGCGGCTCAGCTGCGCAGCACTTTGGCTGCCTGGCCATGGCCGCGCCTCTCGGCCCCGGCCCTGGGCACGCGCCTGCGCATGGAGCTGGAGCTGCTGCTGGAGCGCGAGCCCTGGCCGCTGGCCCTGGAGCTGCTGCAGGCCTGGGGCGCGCTGCCGCTGCTCGATGCCGGGCTTCAGGGGGATCCGTTCCTGCTCCGCCGCATCCGCTGGGGGCAGCGGCTGGGGTTGACCCGGCTCACGGCTCTAGTGGCGGGCGCCGCCGATCCCCTGGCCCTGGCTGAACGGCTGCAACTGCCCCACCGTGAGCACCGGCTGCAGGAGCAGGCGCTGCGGCTTCGCGACCGGCTGCAGGAGCTCGCTATCGAGCCGGCTCTGGAACGGGCTCCTATGGATGCACCCGGCTGGGCCGCGCTGCTGGAGCAGCACGGCTGGAGCGCCGAGGCGGTGGCCCTGCGCCTCGCCTGCGGCCAGCGTCCACGTCGGCCGTTGCTGCGCTGGTGGGCGCGCTGGCGCCATATGCAGCCGGCCTGCAACGCTCAGCAGCTGCTGGCGGCGGGCATGCAGCCCGGCCCGGCCGTCGGCCAGCGGCTGAGGCAGTTGCGCGCCGAGCGCCTGCGGGGTGAGCGCGTTTAGCTGGCGTATCCGTTGGGGTTTGCCTGCTGCCAGGCCCAGCCATCGCGGCACATCTCCGCCAGTCCCCTGGTTGTGCGCCAACCCAGCAGTTCGGCGGCCAGGGAGGGATCAGCCACGGTCTCGGCGGCATCGCCGGCGCGACGCGCCACAACGTCATGGGGGATGGCCCGGCCACTGGCCTCCTGGAAGGCCGCGATCACCTCCAGCACGGAATGGCCACGGCCGCTGCCGAGGTTGAGGGTGAGCAGCTGGTCGCCGCCGTTCAGCAGCACCTGCAGGGCTGCCAGGTGGCCTTCAGCCAGGTCCATCACGTGGATGTAATCGCGCACACCGCTGCCATCGGGTGTGGGCCAGTCGCCGCCGAATACCTGCAGCCGCTCGCGCCGGCCCACGGCCACCTGGGTGATGAAGGGGAACAGGTTGTTGGGGATGCCGCTCGGGTCTTCGCCGATGTGCCCGCTCGGGTGGGCGCCCACAGGGTTGAAGTAGCGCAGGCTGGCGATGCGCCAGCCCGCTTCGCTGGCCGCGACGTCCTGCAACATCCGTTCCACGGCGGCCTTGGTGTGGCCGTAGGGATTGATCGGCTGGATGGGGGCGGTTTCCTGGATCGGCACCTGTTCGGGATAGCCGTAGAGGGTGGCGCTGCTGCTGAACACCAGGGTGCGGCAGTGGTGGGCGACCATGGCCGCTAGCAGGCAACGGCTGCCGGCCACATTCACATCCCAGTAGCGAAGGGGCTCGGCCACGGATTCGCCCACCGCCTTGAGGCCGGCGAAATGCACCACCGCCTCGATGGAGCCTGCGGCGAAAGCCCGATCCAGATCCGTGGAGCAGCGGATGTCGCCCTCCACCACCTGCAGCCGAGCGGCGGCGTTCGCTCCGACCAGCTCGGCCACCCGCCGCAGGCTCTCAGGAGAACTGTTGGCGAAGTTGTCGAGCACCACCAGGCTGTGGCCCGCCTCCAGCAGCACCAGGCAGGTGTGGCTGCCGATGAAGCCGGCGCCGCCGGTGATCAGCAGATGGGCCACGGACATCGCGCGTTGAGATCTGGAGGCTAAGGGCGCCCCTGCAGACTGGCCTCAGCGATCGCCCCACGGTGGAGAAACTGCAGAGCCTGCGCGGCATGGTGGATCTGCTGCCGGAGCAGATCGGCCTGTGGCAGCACATTGAGGCCACCTCTCGCGGCCACTTCCAGCGGGCTGCCATCCGCGAGATCCGCACGCCGCTGCTGGAGGCCACCGAGCTGTTTGCCCGTGGCATCGGTGAGGCCACCGATGTGGTGGGCAAGGAGATGTACACCTTCCTGGACCGCGGCGAGCGCAGTTGCACTCTGCGGCCGGAGGGCACTGCTTCGGTGGTGCGGGCTGCCATCCAGCACGGCTTGCTCAGCCAGGGGGCGCAACGGCTCTGGTACGCCGGTCCGATGTTCCGCTACGAGCGGCCCCAGGCGGGTCGGCTGCGCCAGTTTCACCAGATCGGCCTGGAGTTTCTCGGTTTCGCTGATCCCCGCAGCGATGTGGAGGCCATCGCCGTGGCCTGGGATCTGCTGGCGGCTCTGGGGGTGCAGCAACTCAGGCTCGAGCTCAATTCACTCGGCAGTGCCGAGGACAGGACCCATTACCGCGAGGCCCTGGTGGCCTGGCTGAGCGAGCGCCGCGATCAGCTCGATCCCGACTCGCAGGACCGGCTCACGCGCAACCCATTGCGCATCCTCGATTCCAAGAACGAAGCCACCCAGGCTCTGCTGGCGGGCGCACCCACCCTCGCTGACGCCCTGGCGCCCGAGAGCCGCGAACGCTTCGCCCTCGTGCAGGCCGGCCTGACGGCGCTGGGGATCCCGTTCCAGCTCAATCCGCGCCTGGTGCGCGGCCTCGACTACTACAGCCACACCGCCTTCGAGATCACCTCCAGCCAGCTGGGTGCGCAGGCCACGGTGTGCGGCGGCGGCCGCTACGACGGTCTGGTGGAGCAGCTGGGGGGCCCGCCTACCGCTGCCATCGGCTGGGCCCTGGGCCTGGAACGGCTGGTGCTGCTGCTGGCGCAGGCGCCGGAGGCTCCGATTGCGGAGCCTCCGCAGATCTATCTGGTGAGCCGGGGTGAGCAGGCCGAGACCCAGGCTCTGCTGCTGGCGCGTCAGCTCCGCAACGCCGGCGTTGCGGTCGAGCTGGACCTCACGGCGGCGGCCTTCGCCAAGCAGCTGAAGCGGGCCGATCGCAGCGGCGCCGCCTGGGCGGTGCTGATCGGCGACAGCGAAGCGGAGCAGGGGCAGGTGATCCTCAAGCCGCTGCGGGGCGAGCCGCCTGCGGGCGACAACGGCGGTGAACGGCTCCCCTTGCTGGAGCTGCTGGCGCGATTCGCCTAGGTTGCTGGCACTGCCACGGCCACCGGCGTGACCAGCCCCGCCCCAACCATCCGCAGGATCTGCTGCATCGGCGCGGGCTACGTGGGCGGGCCGACGATGGCGGTGATCGCCGATCGCTGCCCGGGCATCCAGGTCACGGTGGTGGATCTGAACGCGGCGCGGAT
>JAIYAQ010000030.1 GCA_027488975.1 Cyanobium sp. E1_MAG_00006 | reverse complement strand
TTGTGGCCGGCGCCGAGGTCACCAGGGGTGCCCTTGGGCGGGTTGTGGGCTTCGAGGATCTCACGGATCGAGTGGCCGATACCGAAGTTGGTCCGGTACATGTGGCCGGCGATCACGAACAGGCAGCCGATCGCCAGGTGGTGATGGGCAATGTCCGTGAGCCACAGGGCCTCGGTCTGGGGGTGGAAACCACCCAGGAAGGTGAGGATCGCGGTGCCTGAGCCTTCAGAGGTACCGAACAGCTGATAAGCGGTGTCGGGGTTCTGGGCGTAGACGCCCCAGTTGCCGGTGAAGAACGGAGCCAGGCCTGCGGGGTGCGGCAGCACGTTCAGGAAGTTGTCCCAACCCACGTGCTGACCACGGGATTCGGGAATGGCGACGTGAACGAGGTGACCGGCCCAGGCGATGGAGCTGAAACCGAACAGAACAGCCAGGTGGTGGTTCAGACGGGATTCAGCGTTCTTGAACCAGGCCAGGGAAGGCCGGAACTTGGGCTGAAGGTGGAGCCAGCCGGCGAACAGAGCCCAAGCCGACAGGATCATCATGAAGATGGAACCCTGATACAGCTCGGCGTTGGTGCGCATGCCGATGGTGTACCACCAGTGGTACACGCCGGAGTACGCAATGTTCACCGGTGAGGAAGCGCCCGCCTGGGTGAAGGCGGTGATGGCGCCTTGGCCGAAGTGGGGATCCCAGATCGCGTGAGCGATGGGACGGACATGCAGAGGATCGGCGACCCACTGCTCAAAGTTGCCCTGCCAGGCGACGTGGAACAGGTTGCCCGAAACCCAGAGGCCGATGATCGCGAGGTGACCGAAGTGGGTGGAGAAGAGCTTTTGGTAAAGCTTCTCCTCCGTCATTCCGTCATGGCTCTCGAAGTCGTGAGCCGTGGCGATCCCGTACCAAATACGACGGGTTGTCGGGTCCTGTGCCAGACCCTGGCTGAACGAAGGAAATTTCGTTGCCATTGGGAGAGGTCAGGAGAGGTCAGCCGACCGCAATGATGCGGGCCAGGAAGAACGACCAGGTGGTCGCGATGCCACCCAGCAGATAGTGGGCAACACCAACGGCACGACCCTGGGTGATGGAGAGCGCCCGCGGCTGGATGGCGGGTGCAACCCTCAGCTTGTTGTGAGCCCAGACGATGGACTCGATCAGCTCCTGCCAGTAGCCGCGGCCGCTGAACAGGAACATCAAGCTGAACGCCCAGACGAAGTGGGCACCGAGGAACATCAGACCGTAGGCACTGGTGGCAGAGCCATAGCTGTTGATCACCTGTGCGGCCTGAGCCCACAGGAAGTCACGCAGCCAGCCGTTGATCGTGATGGCGCTCTGGGCAAAGTTGCCGTTGGTGATGTGGGAAACGGAACCGTCTCCGTTGACGGTGCCCCACACGTCGCTCTGCATCTTCCAGGAGAAGTGGAAGATGACAATCGACAGGGAGTTGTACATCCAGAACAGTCCCAGGAACACGTGGTCCCAAGCCGAAACCTGGCAGGTACCGCCACGGCCGGGGCCGTCGCAGGGGAAGCGGAAGCCGAGGTTCGCCTTGTCGGGAACCAGGCGGCTGCTGCGGGCGTAGAGCACACCCTTCAGCAGGATCAGCACCGTCACGTGAATCGTGAAGGCGTGAATGTGGTGGACCATGAAGTCGGCCGTTCCCAGGGGGATCGGACCGGCGGCCACCTTGCCGCCCACGGCGACCACGGTGCCGTTGAACACTTCGCTCACACCGGCGAGGGCGTTGGGCGCGGTGCTACCGGCAGCAGCGGCATGCAGACCCTGGATCCACTGCGCGAAGACGGGCTTCAGGGCAATGGCGGAGTCGCTGAACATGTCCTGGGGACGCCCCAGGGCACGCATGGTGTCGTTGTGGATATAGAGGCCGAAGCTGTGGAAGCCCAGCCAGATGCACACCCAGTTGAGGTGGCTGATCAGGGCATCGCGCGCCTTGAGCACCCGGTCGAGCACGTTGTCCACATGCTTGGCGGGGTCGTAGTCGCGGATCATGGCGATGGCGGCGTGGGCACCGGCACCGACGATCAGGAAGCCACCAATCCAGGTGTGGTGCGTGAAGATCGACAGCTGGGTGGGGTAGTCGACGCCGATGTACGGATACGGAGGCATCGCATACATGTGCTGAGCAACGATGATGCTCAGCGAGCCCAGCAGAGCCAGGTTCACAGCCAGCTGAGCGTGCCAGCTGGTGGTCATGAACTCGTAGAGGCCGTCATGACCCTTGGAGGCCGGGAACAGCAGGGGGTCGCCCTTCTGGCCCTCGAGGATCTCCTTGATGCTGTGACCGATGCCCCAGTTGGTCCGGTACATGTGACCGGCCACGATGAACAGCACCGCAATCGCCAGGTGGTGATGGGCGATGTCGCTCATCCACAGGCTGCCGGTCACAGGATTCAGACCACCCTTGAAGGTGAGGAAATCGCTGTAGGCCGCCCAGTTGCCGGTGAAGAAGGCATTGACGCCTGCACCAAAACCGGGGAACAGCTGAGCGATGAGGTCCTGGTTCAGGAACTCATGCGGCAGGGGGATGTCGGCATAGGTGGCGATGGTCTTGCCATTGAGAGCCAGCGGCTTGCCGGCGTCGATGGCATCCATCAGCGCGGTGGTGGGCAGGGACACATGGATGAGGTGCCCAGTCCACGACAGGGAGCCAAGACCCAGCAGACCGGCCAGATGGTGGTTGAGCATCGACTCAACGTTCTGGAACCACTCGAGCTTGGGGGCCGCCTTGTGGTAGTGGAAGACGCCGGCGTTGAGCATCAGACCAGCCATCGCCAGAGCTCCGATGGCCAGGGCCATCAGCTGGGTTTCGTTGGTGATGCCCCAGGCCCTCCACACATGGAAGAGACCGGAGGTGATCTGAATGCCGTGGAAGCCGGCACCCATATCGCCATTAAGGATTTCCTGGCCGAACACAGGCCAGACCACCTGCGCACTGGGTTTCACGTGCGTGGGGTCAGCCAGCCAGCCGGAGTAATTGGAGAAGCGGGCGCCATGGAAGAAGGCACCGCTCAGCCAAATAAAGATGACGGCCAGGTGACCGAAGTGAGCCGAAAAGATCTTCCGGCTGACTTCCTCGAGGTCACTGGTGTGGCTGTCGAAGTCGTGAGCGTTGGCGTGGAGGTTCCAAACCCAGGTGGTGGTTTTGGGACCTTTGGCAAGGCTGCGATCGAAATGGCCGGGCTTGCCGAACAGTTCGAAGGTGGCCGGAACTGGGTTCCGGTCGACCATGGCCTTCGCCTTTTCCCCACGCTCTGGTGGGCTGATGGTCATCGAGACGTTCCTCGAGGGACGGGGTCGAGGTGGAGGTCCACCCTGCTGACGGAGCCGCGCCGACCGAAGCCGGTGGCGACCACTGCCAGTTGGAGCCACGGCATCGGCGGCAAAGCCGCATCAGCCATGGGCGCCAGCCGCGGCAGACAGGCACCCGACCGAGGCCGAGACTGCTTGCCCTGACTGGAGCTTGGGCCCCAATAAGGGGACCGCTGGCGGAAGTATAAAAGCGGATTCCGAGCCTCTTGGCCCTGCAGTTACAAAGGTTCAATCCGGAGCCTCGCCAGTCAGGGACTGAGCTCTCGGGCAGGGTTGTGATCAATGCCAAATCAAGGATTTGCGGCAGTTATTTACAGCTCAGAATCAATTATTCCGCCCATTCGCAAGGCAAATTCGCGCGCCTGACTGGTCGGTCGTTCACTGCGCTGCACAATGCAGTCAGAGAACGCTCCCTGGGGAGCAGTCAGGAGGGATCGGCATGCAGGCGTTGCCTGTGCGGGCAGTGATGCGGGCCCTGGCGCGGTCCGTGATCGTCCTGCTGCTCGCCACCCTCACCCTGGTGAGCAGTGGCTGGAGCCGTCCGCAGCCATCGGCGGCGAACCGGTTGGCGCCGACCCAGCCAGCCCCCGGCGGCGGCAGCGCTCTACAGGAAGTAGCCCCACCGGCTGCGGTTCAGGAACTCGCCGAACGGTTGGCGGCTCGCAACCCGCGCGTCGAAATCGTTGCTCCCGCCGACGACAGCCTGCTGCCGGATGGTCCCTGGACGCTGCAGCTGCGGGTGAGCGACTGGCCCCTGGCCGATGCCGGCCCGCTGGGACTGGGCCCCCATCTGGTGGTGCAGCTCGATCAGCAACCGCCCCTGCGCATCAGCAGCTCGACCACCGCGGCAGAGCTCACGATGGAGCCGCTACTGCCCGGCAGCCACCGGCTCACGGTGTATGCCGCCCGGCCCTGGGGTGAGGCGGTGAAATCTCCCGGTGCCTTCAGCCAGATCCGCCTGCACCGGGTGGGCCGCAATGCTGCTGAACTGCCGGCCCGCGGCTCCGCCCAGCTGATCGCCGCCAGCCCGGACGGTCTGCAACAGGACGACCCGGTGCTGATCGACTGGCTGCTGCTCGATGCCCCCCTGCAGCATCTGCGCGACGACGACGCCCGCTGGCGACTGAGGGTGAGCGTGAACGGCGACAGCTTCCTGGTGGATCGCCAGACACCCCTGTGGCTGAAGGGTTTCAGGCGCGGCAGCAATGCGGTGCAGCTGGAGCTCCTGGATGGCCGCGGGGATCCCCTGAATCCTCCGTTCAACAGCCTCGTGCGCGAAGTGGTGATCGGCGGCGGCAACAAACCCGGTTGGCGGCGCTCAACGCTCTCCGCGGCCGAGTTGGCCAGCCTGAGCGGCGAGCCAACCATCCCAGCAGCGCCGGCTGCGAAGCCTGAAATCCTCACGGGGGTTGCCGAACCAGCCCCGGCAGAGGCAGCACCTTCAACACCAATCCGGGAGGAGACCCCAGCAGCAGAGCCAGCCGCTGCGCCACTCGAGCGTGCCGCGATCCCAGCGCCCGCCTCAATCGAGACTCAGAAGCCTCCGTCGCCGAGCGCCACGCCGGCAGCGCAGGAGGTAGCTGCTGAGGCAGCTACTCAGGCAGCTGGGGAGTCCGTCGCGTCGGCAGCGGACAGCTCGGCTCCAACCCCGGAGGTGATGCAAGCCGCAGCGGAACCAACCGAGCAACCAGCGGCAGCTCCACCCCCGACACCGCCCCAGACCGCAGAACCAGCCCAGACCCAGGCCATCGCAACCGCAGCGAGCTCTGCGGACCAGCCAAGCGCAGCGAACGACCCGATCGAACCAAGCCCGGCGACGTCTTTGCATGCGCAGGCGCCCGATCGCGTGGCACCGACCTCAAGCCTGGCGGGCTCCGCCCGAGAGCTGGTGAATGCCGATGGCTCCCTGGTGAAGCCCAAGCGCCAGGGCCCCCTGGCGGGGCTGCGGGAGAAGCTGGGGGGATGACCCAAACCCTGCGCTGGGGCTTCGGCCTCAGCCCCGATGCCCTGCCCCTGCTGCGACGCCTGCTGGCCGCCGGGCTGATCGATCGCCTGGCCCTGCCACCGCAGGGCGACCACTGGCCCAGCGGCGGGCTACCGACCTTTCTGGCGGAGGAATGGCCCCGCAGTGCCGCCTTTGTGGCCGTGGGGGCCTGTGGGGCCATCACCCGCCTGATCGCACCGCAACTCGGCCACAAATCCTGCGATCCGGCCGTGGTGGTGCTGGATCCGGCCGGGCGCTTCGCCGTGCCGCTGCTGGGCGGGCATGCCGCCGGCGGCGAAGCGCTGGCGCAGGCGATCGCCGCCGCCCTGGCCGGCGAAGCCGTGCTCACCGGCAGCAGCCACCACCGCGGCCAGTTGGCCCTCGACGCCTTCGGGCGCGCCTGGGGCTGGCGCCGCGGCGGCGGCGACTGGGATGGCCTGACCAAAGCCGCCCAGCGAGGTCTGCCGATCGCCCCGATCCACCGTCAGGGGCAAGGGCTGTGGCAGCAGCTGCAGGGGCTGGAGGGCCTGACGCAAGGCGATGCAGCCGATGCCGAGCCGCTCCCGCTGACGGTGGACATCCAGGCCGGAGCCGGCTGCCACTGGCATCCCCCCAGCCTGTGGCTGGGAGTGGGCTGCGAACGGGGCACCAGCCTGGCCCTGCTGGAGCGGGCGCTGGACACCGCCCTGGCGGCTGGCGGTCTGGCGGCGGAGGCGGTGGCGGGCCTCGCCAGCGCCAGCCGCAAGGCCGATGAGCCGGCCCTGCTGCAGCTGGCCGAGCAACGCGGCTGGCCCCTGCGCTGCTTTGCCAGCGACGCGCTGGCGGCGGTGCCGGTGCCCAACCCATCCGCCGTAGTGCTGGCGGAGCTGGGCACCGCCAGCGTGGCTGAGGCAGCCGCCCTGCTGGCGGCGGGGCCGCAGAGCCGGCTGCTGCAGGAGAAACGCATCAACCACTCCGGGCCCGGGGAGCAGGGGGCCGCCACGGTGGCCATTGCCGCGGCCGCCAGCCAATGGGCACCGCAGCGGGGCCAGCTGCATCTGGTCGGCAGCGGACCGGGCCAGCTGGATCTGCTCACCCCCGATGCCCGCCGCGCCCTTGGGGAGAGCTGCGTCTGGGTGGGCTACGGGCTGTATCTGGATCTGCTGGAGCCGCTGCGGCGGCCCGATCAACTGCGCCGCGACGGCCAGCTCACCCAGGAACGGGAACGCTGCCGCGAGGCCCTGGAACTGGCCTGCCAGGGGCTCACCGTGGCGCTGGTGTCGTCCGGAGAGAGCGGCATCTATGGCATGGCGGGCCTGGCCCTCGAGCAATGGCAAGCCCTTGCAGATGGTGATCGCCCCGGCTTCAGCGTGCACCCCGGCATCTCCGCGCTGCAGCTGGCTGCGGCCCGCGCCGGCGCGCCGCTGATGCACGACTTCTGCACGATCAGCCTCAGCGACCGCCTCACCCCCTGGGAGGTGATCGAGCGGCGCCTTCAGGCCGCCGCCAGCGGCGACTTCGTGGTCGCGCTCTACAACCCCCGCTCACGCGGGCGCGACTGGCAACTGGCGCGTGCGCGCACGCTGCTGCTCGAGGGCGGCAGGCCCGCCACCACGCCGGTGGTGCTGGCCCGCCAACTGGGACGGGCCGAGGAGGCCGTGAGCCTGCACACGCTGGAGTCCCTGCCGCTCGAGCAGGTGGACATGCTCACCCTGGTACTCGTTGGCAACAGCAGCAGCCGGGTGGCCGCCGGTCGCATGGTGACCCCCCGGGGGTACCCGGGCGCCGAGCTCAGCTGAAAGTCGGGATGACAGGATTCGAACCTGCGGCCCCTTCGTCCCGAACGAAGTGCGCTACCAAGCTGCGCTACATCCCGATGGCCGGAGTGTAGGGGATGGCGGTGCTCCGGCTCAGGGGTGGCGGTGCCGATTCCTAGAGTCGTGGGCTGGCCCACTCCACGCCTGCCCGCGGGCAGCTGCACCGCTGTGCTCAAACCCGACTGGCTGCGCGTCAAGGCTCCTCAGCGGGAACGGATCGGCGCCGTTGCCGACCTGCTGCTCGACCTGAAGCTCAACACGGTCTGCCAGGAGGCGAGCTGCCCGAACATCGGCGAGTGCTTCGCCGGCGGCACCGCCACCTTCCTGATCATGGGGCCGGGCTGCACCCGCGCCTGCCCCTACTGCGACATCGACTTCGACAAGAGCGTGCGGGAGCTCGACCCGAGCGAACCCGAGCGACTGGGGGAGGCCGTGGCGCGGCTGGGGCTGAAGCACGTGGTGATCACCTCGGTGAACCGCGACGACCTGAGCGATGGAGGCGCCAGCCAGTTCGTGGCCTGCATCGAGCAGGTGCGTAGCCGCTCGCCCCTCACCAGCATTGAGCTGCTGATCCCTGATTTCTGCGGCGACTGGGACGCGCTGGCCATCGTGATGGCGGCTGCCCCGGATGTGCTCAACCACAACATCGAAACGGTGCCGCGCCTCTACAAGCGGGCCCGACCCCAAGGCCTCTATGAGCGCTCGCTGGAGCTGCTGCTGCGGGTGCGTCAGAGCTGGCCGCGCGTCTACAGCAAATCTGGGCTGATGGTCGGCTTGGGCGAGAACGACGCCGAGGTGCTGGAGGTATTGGCCGACCTACGACGACATCAGGTCGACATCGTGACCATCGGCCAGTACCTCTCCCCGGGGCCGAAGCACCTGCCGGTGGATCGCTTCGTGACGCCGGAGCAGTTCGAGACGTTCAAGCGCCACGGCGAACAGGAGCTCGGCTTCCTGCAGGTGGTCAGCACACCACTCACCCGCAGCAGCTACCACGCCGGTGAGGTGCAGCGGCTGATGCAGCAGCACCCCCGCTGACGGCGACTCAGCCTCAGCGATCCAGCAGGAATTCCGCCTCCAGGGCCTGGGCAGCCGCGGCTGAAGCGTTGTCAGCGCCTGCCTGAAGGGCTTCGAGGCGGGCATTCACCAGGCTGACGGGGGCATCGAGCTGGCCGCAGTGATGCAGAAAGGCCACCGCCATCTGGCGGGCGAACAGCTGCTGCATCTGCTGGGCGAATTCCGGAGGCATGGCCTGGGTTGCGGATGCCGGAACCCTATGGAGCCCTGCCGCAACGCTCAGCCCGGCCAACCGAACCGAGCGGTGGTGCCGACCGCCCCTCAGTGGGGCTCACCGAACGCTGTTTGCGGTGAGCCGAACCGGGCAACCGGGCAGAGCAGCAAGAGAGCGGCCTGCACAGCCGCCTCCACGGCAGTCGCTAGACGGCCACCGCCTCCCGTTCAGCCAGGCCCACATTGGCCTTCTCGCTGGGGGGCACCAGCAACTTGAAGCGACCTTTCCAGCTGGGCCAGTCGGCCAGGATCGCCGCAGCCCTGGCGCTGCCGGTGGCCTCGCGATGGGCCTCCAGCAGGGGCTTGAGCAAGGCTTCCTGTTCCGGGGTGGTGAGCTCACAGATGGCCACGATCTCCGGGTTCACCCGCTCGCGCAGGCCGCCGCTCTCATCGAGCAGGAAGGCCACGCCACCGGTCATGCCGGCGGCCACGTTGCGACCGGTACCGCCAAGCACCACCACCACGCCACCGGTCATGTACTCGCAGCAGTGATCGCCGGCGCCTTCCACCACGGTGCGGGCACCGCTGTTGCGCACGGCGAAGCGCTCGCCGGCACGGCCGAGGGCGAACAGCTCACCGCCAGTGGCGCCATAGAGGCAAGTGTTTCCGAGGATCACCTGGCTGCCGGGGTCGTTGCCACCAGCGGGAGGCACCACGGTGATGCGGCCGCCGTTGATGCCCTTGCCGACATAGTCGTTGGCCTCTCCCACCAGGCGCACATTCATGCCCTGGAGCACGAAGGCACCGAAGCTCTGGCCGGCCGCCCCTTCATAGGTGAGGTCGAGCTGGCCCTGGAAGCCGGTGTTGCCGTGGCGTGCAGCGATCTCACCGGCCAGGCGGGCGCCGACGCTGCGGTCGGTGTTCACGATCGCCAGGGTGCGGGCCAAACGGCCATGACCCTCGATCGCCGCCATCAGCTCGGCATCGGTGAGCAGCTGATCCTCGAGGATCACACCGTTGCCATGGGCGGCCGCATCGTGCTGCAGCCAGCTGCGATCGGCGGCCTGGGGGATCGGGTCGATCAGGCAGGAGAGGTCGAGGGCAGCGGTCTTGGCCAGGGCCACGGCGCGGGGCTGGAGCAACTCGGTACGACCGATCAGATCCTCGAGGCGGGCGACACCCAGCACGCTCATCAGCTGGCGCACCTCCTCGGCCACGAACAGGAAGAAGTTCACCACGTGTTCGGGCAGACCGGTGAAGCGCTTGCGCAGCGCCTCCTTCTGGGTGGCCACCCCCACCGGGCAGTTGTTGGTGTGGCAGACGCGGGCCATGATGCAGCCCTCTGCGATCATGGCGATGGAGCCGAAGCCGTACTCCTCAGCACCGAGCAAGGCGGCGATGATCACGTCCCAGCCGGTCTTGAGGCCGCCGTCGGCACGCAGCAGCACCCGATCGCGCAGACCGTTCTCCAGCAGCGAGCGGTGCACCTCGGTGAGGCCCAGTTCCCAGGGGCCGCCGGCGTGCTTGATCGAGCTCAGGGGCGAGGCACCGGTGCCGCCATCGTGGCCTGAAATCTGAATCACATCGGCGTTGGCCTTGGCCACACCGGCGGCGATCGTGCCGATGCCGATCTCGGCCACCAGCTTCACGCTCACCTTGGCGGCGGGGTGAACCTGGTGCAGGTCGTGGATCAGCTGCGCCAGATCCTCGATTGAGTAGATGTCGTGGTGGGGCGGCGGCGAAATCAGGGCCACCCCGGCCTTGCTGTTGCGCAGCCAGGCGATGTAAGGGTCGACTTTGGGACCAGGCAGCTGGCCGCCCTCACCGGGCTTGGCCCCCTGGGCCACCTTGATCTCCAGCTGCTTGCCGCTGCGCAGGTATTCCGGGGTCACACCGAAGCGGCCCGAGGCGATCTGCTTGATGGCTGAACAGGCGGTGTCGCCGTTGCGCAGGCCGTTGATGGTGGGCAGGGTGGCGGAACGGCCTTCACCATCCACATCGGTGAGGGTGTGGAAGCGAGCGGGATCCTCCCCACCCTCGCCGCTGTTGCTCTTGCCGCCGATGCGATTCATGGCGATGGCCAGCACCTCATGGGCCTCCCGCGAGAGGGCGCCGAGGCTCATGCCACCGGTGCAGAAGCGGCTGCAGATGCTCTCCACGCTCTCCACCTGATCCAGCGGCAGGGGCGCGGCTGCCGGCTTCAGCTCGAGCAGGTCGCGCAGGGCCGTCACCGGCCGGTTCTCCAGAAGGGTCTTGTAGGTGGAGAAGTGGTCGTACCCCGGGCCAGCCTCCACCGCGGCGTGCAGGGCCTTGGCCATCTCCGGGCTGTTGAGGTGATACTCGCCGCCGGTGCGGTACTGCACGAAGCCCATGAACTCGAGCTTGGTGCGGTTCAGCTCAGGGAAAGCCTTGGCATGGAAGCTGAGGGTCTCGCTGGCCAGCTCGCTCAGGCTGAGGCCGGCCACCCGGCTGGTGGTGCCCTTGAAGGCCAACTGAATCAGATCGGCGCCGATGCCGATTGCCTCGAAGATCTGGGCGCCGTGGTAACTGGCCAGCAGCGAGATGCCGATCTTGGAGAGGATCTTGCGCAGGCCGTCTTCCAGGGCCTTGCGCACGTTGGCCTGCACCTGATCAGGCGTGAGCGCCGGCAGCTTGCCCCGCTCGATGTTGGTCTGCACCTTGGGCTGGGCCAGCCAGTGCCGCGCCGTCTCCCAGGTCAGCCAGGGGCAGACGGCGCTGGCGCCGAAACCGATCAGACAGGCGAGATGGTGGGTGCTCCAGCACTGAGCCGTGTCGACCACCAACGAGGTCTGCAGGCGCAGGCCCAGGTTGAGCAGGTGGTGGTGCACCGCGCCCACCGCCAACAGTGGCGGCATGTAGGTGCTGGTGGCCGTGATGCCGCGATCGCTGAGCACCACGATCTGGCTGCCGGCACGCACCGCCGCTTCGGCCTCAGCTTTGAGCCGTTCCAGCGCAGCTGCCAGGCCGCCAGGCCCATCGGTGACGGGCAACAGGGTGGAGAGGGTGGTGGCGCTCAGCCCCTGCTGACTCACCGCCGCCAGTTCGGCCTCGTTGAGGATCGGGCTGCTCAGATGCAGCACCGCGGCAGCCGAGGCCTCTGGGCGCAGGGGCGAACCCCGGCGGCCCAGGTGCATCTCCAGGCTCATCACCAGCTTTTCCCGCAGCGGATCGATCGGCGGGTTGGTGACCTGGGCGAAGCGCTGCTTGAAGTAGTCGTAGAGGAGGTGCGGCTTGTTCGAGAGCACCGCCAGGGGGATGTCGTCGCCCATGCAGTAGGTGGGCTCCTTGGCCGCGCCGGCCATGTCCTCGATCACCAGATCGAAATCCTCGGCGGTGAAGCCGAAGGCGGTCTGCTGCTGCAACAGCTCCAGATCACCGAGCTGACGCTCCTGCGACCAGGGCTGGGCGCGGAGGCTGCGGCGGTTCTTGGCGAGCCATTCGCCATAGGGATGGCGGCTGGCCACCTCCTGCTTCACCTCCCAGTTACGCAGCAGGCGGTGAGCCTCAAGGTCCACCGCCAGCATCTGACCCGGGCCGAGGCGGCCCTTCTCGATGATCCGGCTCTCCTCAAGCTCCACCACGCCGGTTTCGCTGCCCATCACCACAAAGCCATCGCTGGTGATGCAGTAGCGAGCGGGGCGCAGGCCGTTGCGATCGAGGGTGGCGCCGACGCTGCGGCCATCGGCGAACACCAGCAGGGCCGGGCCGTCCCAGGGCTCCTGGGTGCAGGCGGAATATTCGTAGAACGCCTGAATCTCGGGCTTGCCTGTCAGCTCGGGCTGATCACGGAAGGCCTCCGGCACCAGGGTGAGCAGGCTCTCAGTGATCGGCCGGCCGCTGCGCACCAGCAGCTCCAAGGTGGCGTCGAGGTTGGCGGAGTCGCTGAAGGCGGGGTTGACCACCGGCTTGAGATCCGCGGCCGAATCACCCCACACAGCATCGAGATTGGACTCGGAAGCCCGGGCCCAGTTGATGTTGCCCAGCAGGGTGTTGATCTCGCCGTTGTGGCCGAGCAGCCGCATCGGCTGGGCCAGGGGCCAGCGGGGCAGGGTGTTGGTGCTGAAGCGGCGGTGGTAGACCGCGAAGCTCACGGCGAAGCGCTGATCGCGCAGGTCGCCATAGAAGGCGGAGAGCACCGCCGAGCGCACCATGCCCTTGTAGACCACGGTGCGGCTGCTGAGGGAGGCGAAGTAGAGGTCGCTGGCGGCGGCACCCCAGGCCTCACGGGCCCGATCGCCGCAGCGGCGACGCAGGCGGAACAGCAGGGCCTCCAGCACGTCGCCCTCGGCATCGGCCGCCAGCAACCATTGCTCGATCACCGGGGCGGTGCCGCGGGCCATCGGCCCGAGCACGGCGGGATCCACAGGCACCACGCGCCAGCCCAGGCTGCGCAGACCGAGCCGAGCGGCTTCCTCAGCGCAGAAGGCTCTGGCCTGGTCGCGGCGCTCGGGTTCCACCGGCAGGAACACCATGCCCAGGCCCCGGGAGGCACCCGCGGCTGCGGACGCCTCCGGCCAGATCGCCTCCAGATAGCTCCAGGGGATGCCGCAGAGCACGCCGGCCCCATCACCGGAATCGCCATCACCGCCGCAACCGCCCCGATGTTCCATGCAGTCGAGGCCGCGCAGGGCCTGCTGCAGCACCCAATGACTGGCCTCGCCGCCCACATGGGCCAGGAAGCCCACGCCACAGGCGTCCTTTTCACCCGCCACCTCCGCCGGAGCGGGGCTGTCGCAATGGGGCCAGACGGGACGTTGAGACAGCGGCATAACCCGGCGACAACCTTCTTGCATGGAGGGCAGCGAAATCAGCGGTCTGAGCGGAAACGGGGTGCCGGGGGGAAAGCCCCAGGCCACAGGCCGTGCTGCGAGCCTCTGATCCTAAGGACAGAGCCACCCGACTCCCAGGCCGTGCCAGGGCTGCCACCGAGACGCTCGCTAGCGTGGCCGAATGTCTCACCGGCATTCGATGGCAGGCCTGCTGGCGTTACTGCCAGTTCTGCCTCTGGGCATCGCCCCCATCAGCGCCCGACCGGATGCAGCGGGGGCCGTGCCGTTGCGGATGCCACCGCCGCTGCCAGCAGCGGAGCGAACTGAGCCCAGCTTCAAGGGCGCGACCCGCAGCGCTGGCGAGGGGGTGGTGGTGAACGGCCTGCGGCAGCAGGCCCGCTGGGAACTGGTGAATGGCGAACTCTGGCTGCCCCTGGAGGTGCTGGAGGGGCAGCTGGGTGTGAGCCGCAGCCAGACCCCCGACGGAGCCCTGCTGCTCGAGTGGTTCGGCCGCAAGCTCCAGGTTGCCCCCGCACGCCAACGCAACCTGGCCGACGAGGTGGCGGTTCCTGTCTCCGATCTGCTGCAACCCCTGGGGGTGACGCCAGTGGTGCGGGGCGCAGATCTCTGGCTCAACCTGCCGGCCAGGCCGCTGCTGGCGATCCGCAGCCGCGCGCTCGAGGGTGGTGGGCTGCGGATCGTGTTCGATCTGGAGGGCCCCAGCCTGCTGCGCAGCGGCGATGGCCGCGTGCTGCTGGGGATGGTGGCCTCGCCCCAGCAACTCCAGCAGCTGAATCAGCTCGGCCTGGCGCCTCGTCAGGCCGGCGACTGGCTGAGCCTGCGGGCGGAGGGGCAGAGGCTCAGCCTTGCCGATCCCTGGCGTCTGGTGCTCGACCTGCCCACCGGCAGCGCCGGCAACGGCCCGCCGGCAGCCAGCACCACGGCGGCCAGCGCCTCGACGCCCTGGTCACCGGCCCGCGATCCACGACTCGCCCAGTTGATGGGCCAGGGGCTGGCCATCGATCGGCAGGTCGTCTCGAGCGGCTCCCAGCAGGTGCTGCTCCATAGCGTGCGGCTCGATCCCCGCAGCGTGCCCCTGGAGCTGCGCCCGCTGAACCGCCCCGACGGCATGCAGGGTCTGAGCAGCCTGACGCAGCTGGCACGGCAGGAGCAGGCCTTGATCGCCATCAACGGCGGCTACTTCAACCGGGTGAACCGTCTGCCTCTGGGAGCCCTGCGCGACGACGGCATCTGGTTGTCGGGGCCGATTCTCAACCGTGGTGCCATGGGCTGGGAACCCGGCAGGCTGCCGAGCTTCGGGCGCCTCAGCCTTGAGGAGAGCGTGGAGGACAGCCAGGGCCAACGCTGGGCCGTGGTCAGCCTCAACAGCGGCTATCCGCAGCGAGGCATCGCCCGCTACACCGCAGCCTGGGGCCGGAGCTATCAGCCGATCACTGGCGACGAGATGGCCGTCTTGATTCGCCAGGGCCTGGTGATCCAGCGCTTCGAGCCGGGCGAGCTGACCGGCGGCGTTCCCCTGGACCCCGGCAACGAGCTGCTGGTGGGCCGCGGCAGCCTCATGCTGCCCTGGCAGCCCGGCGAGCGCCTGCAGCTGCGCAGCCGCCCCAGCCATCCCCTCGGCGCCAGTTCATTCGTGATCGGCGGCGGCCCCCTGCTACTGCAAAACGGACGGCTGGTGCTCAACGGCGGCGCCGAGGGTTTCAGCGCCAGCTTCCTCAGCCAGGGAGCCCCGCGGACGGTCATCGCCAGCGATGGTCGTCAGCTGTGGCTGCTCACCCTGCAGGGCCTGAACGGGGCCGGCCCCACCCTGCTGGAGACAGCCGTCCTCCTGCAGCAGCAGGGCCTACGGGATGCCCTCAACCTCGACGGCGGCAGCTCCACCGGCCTCGTGCTCGGGCAGGAGCACACGGTCAAGGGTCGGGGCGTGGCGGGGGCGGTGCACAACGGCCTGGGGCTGGTGGCCCGTCCCTGACACACTGGCCCGCATCCGCCATCGCCCCTCCCCCATGCCGAAGGGCCACAGCCTGCGTCTGACTGCCGCTGCAGCCGCCGAACTGGGCCGTCAGGCCGCCGTGGCCGGCACCCCAGGCCTGATGCACCTCGATCTCGTAGAGGGAAGCTGCGAGCGCTGGGTGATCCGCATCCGTCCCGGCCACCTGGCGGGAGTACCTGTGGCCCGCGCCGATGGAATCACCCTCTTCTCCCCCGGCGAGCAGAGCGAGCGGCTGAGCGGCCTGCAGCTCGACTATCGCGGCGACCTCAGCGGGGGGGGCTTCCTGGTGCGCGCAGGCCGAGAGCTGCGCATCTGCCCCTGTGGGGCCGCCTTCAGCCCCGCTGGCGAGCCGCCTCCGGAGCAGGGTCAGGCGACGAAGTAATGTGGCGGATTGTCGAAACGGTCGGGCTTCCGACCAGCACCGGCGCTCCGCGAAAGCCCCCGTCCAGACCCCAGAAACCAACGGCCCTCGATGCCCACGATTCAGCAGCTGATCCGCAGCGAGCGGCAGCGTCTCACCCGCAAGACCAAGTCGCCTGCGCTGCGCGCCTGCCCTGAGCGCCGCGGGGTCTGCACCCGCGTGTACACCTCGACCCCGAAGAAGCCCAACTCGGCCCTTCGCAAGGTGGCCCGTGTGCGCCTCACCTCCGGCTTTGAGGTCACCGCCTACATCCCCGGCATCGGCCACAACCTGCAGGAGCACTCGGTCGTGATGATCCGCGGTGGTCGTGTCAAGGACCTGCCCGGTGTGCGCTACCACATCATCCGCGGCACGCTCGACACGGCCGGTGTCAAGGATCGGCGCCAGTCTCGCTCGAAGTACGGCGCCAAAACTCCGAAGGGCTGATCGCTCCCTGCCTCTCCTCCCCTGACATCCACACTCCAGGTTTATGTCCCGCCGCAACGCCGCTGAGAAGCGCCCGGTTCTGCCGGATCCCCAGTTCAACAGCCGTCTGGCCACCATGATCGTGGCGCGGCTGATGAAGCACGGCAAGAAGTCGACCGCGCAACGGATCCTCTCCGACGCCTTCTCGCTGATCAACGAGCGCACCGGCTCCGACCCCCTAGAGCTGTTCGAGACCGCCGTCAAGAACGCCACTCCGCTCGTGGAAGTGCGTGCACGCCGCGTCGGCGGTGCCACCTACCAAGTGCCGATGGAAGTCCGTCAGGAGCGCGGCACCGCCATGGCCCTGCGCTGGCTGGTGAATTTCTCCCGCGCCCGCAACGGCCGCAGCATGGCCCACAAACTGGCCGGCGAGCTCATGGATGCCGCCAACGAAGCCGGTAGCGCCGTCCGCAAACGGGAGGAAACCCACAAGATGGCCGAGGCCAACAAGGCCTTCGCCCACTACCGCTACTGAGGTAGTTGCTGAGCAGGGCCGCGGCGGGCGGCCCTGCCTGCAAGGGTCGGTGAAGACCGACTTGTAGAGTGACGCCCGCTTTTTGTCGATCTCACCCCCCGAGGACCCCCGTGGCTCGCGCCTTTCCCCTGGAACGCGTCAGAAATATCGGTATCGCCGCTCACATCGATGCCGGCAAAACCACCACAACCGAACGCATCCTGTTCTATTCGGGCGTGGTGCACAAGATCGGTGAGGTGCACGACGGCGCAGCCGTGACCGACTGGATGGCCCAGGAGCGTGAGCGGGGTATCACCATCACGGCGGCGGCGATTTCCACCAGCTGGAAGGATCACCGCATCAACATCATCGATACCCCCGGCCACGTGGACTTCACCATTGAGGTGGAGCGTTCGATGCGTGTGCTGGACGGCGTGATCGCCGTCTTCTGCGCCGTGGGTGGCGTCCAGCCCCAGTCGGAAACGGTGTGGCGCCAGGCGGATCGCTACAGCGTGCCGCGCATGGTCTTCGTCAACAAGATGGACCGGACGGGCGCTGATTTCCTGAAGGTCTACGGCCAGATCAAGGATCGCCTCAAGGCCAACGCCGCACCGATCCAGCTGCCGATCGGTGCCGAGGGTGAACTGAGCGGCATCGTCGACCTGGTCAAGAACCGCGCGTTCATCTACAAGGATGAGCTCGGCAAGGACATCGAGGAGGCCGACATCCCCGCATCGATGGCTGATGAAGCCGCCGAATGGCGCGCCAAGTTGATGGAAACCGTCGCTGAAACCGACGAAGAACTGATCGAGCAGTTCCTGGAAACCGGTGAGCTCACGGAAGAGCAGCTGCGCAAAGGCATTCGCGAGGGCGTTCTCAAGCACGGCTTAGTGCCGATGCTCTGCGGTTCGGCCTTCAAGAACAAGGGCGTGCAGCTTCTGCTCGACGCTGTGGTCGATTACCTGCCGGCACCGGTCGACGTGCCGCCGATCCAGGGTCTGCTGCCCGATGGCAGCGAAGCACTGCGACCCGCCGAAGACAGCGCTCCCTTCAGCGCCCTTGCGTTCAAGGTGATGGCCGACCCGTTCGGCAAGCTGACTTTCGTGCGCATCTATTCCGGTGTGCTGCAGAAGGGCAGCTACGTGCTGAACTCCACCAAGGACAAGAAGGAGCGCATCTCCCGCTTGATCGTGCTCAAGGCCGATGACCGTGAGGAGGTGGACGAGCTGCGGGCTGGTGATCTGGGCGCCGTGCTGGGCCTCAAGGACACCACAACGGGTGACACCCTCTGCGTTGATTCCGATCCGATCATTCTGGAATCCCTCTACATCCCCGAGCCGGTGATCTCGGTGGCTGTCGAGCCCAAGACCAAGGGTGATATGGAGAAGCTTTCCAAAGCCCTCCAGTCCCTCTCCGAAGAAGATCCCACCTTCCGGGTTCGCACGGATCCGGAAACCAGCCAGACCGTGATCGCCGGCATGGGCGAACTCCACCTGGAAATCCTGGTGGACCGCATGCTGCGCGAGTTCAAGGTGGAAGCCAACATCGGTGCCCCACAGGTGTCCTACCGCGAAACCATTCGCGGTAGCGCCAAGGGCGAGGGCAAGTTTGCCCGTCAGACCGGTGGCAAAGGCCAGTACGGTCACGTGGTGATCGAAATGCAGCCCGGCGAGCCGGGTTCCGGGTTCGAGTTCGTCAACAAGATTGTTGGCGGTGTCGTTCCCAAGGAGTACATCGGTCCGGCTGAAGCCGGCATGAAGGAAACCTGCCAGTCCGGCGTGATTGCAGGGTTCCCGATGATCGATGTCAGGGTCACCATGATTGATGGGTCTTACCATGATGTGGACTCATCGGAGATGGCGTTCAAGATCGCCGGCTCCATGGCCTTCAAGGACGGCGTCAAGAAGTGCAATCCTGTGCTGCTTGAGCCGATGATGAAGGTCGAAGTCGAGGTTCCTGAGGATTACCTCGGGTCCGTCATCGGCGACCTCTCCTCCCGCCGTGGACAGGTCGAGGGGCAGTCCGTTGACAGCGGACAGTCCAAGGTCCAGTCCAAGGTGCCGCTGGCCGAGATGTTCGGCTACGCCACCCAGCTCCGATCCATGACCCAGGGTCGGGGTATCTTCTCGATGGAATTCAGCCATTACGAGGAAGTTCCTCGCAATGTGGCGGAAGCCATCAT
>JAIYAQ010000015.1 GCA_027488975.1 Cyanobium sp. E1_MAG_00006 | reverse complement strand
GCCGGATTCAATGACACCACAACGCTGAGCGGACAGCAAAACAGTGCCGCAACAGTGAGCCAGATCACGATCAACGTCGATCCGGTGAACGACCAACCCGTGATCACAGGGCTGGATGCAACTGGCGTCACGACCTACATCCAGGCCGGCTCACCGGTGGTGATCGACGCCAACGCCGTGCTCTCCGACGTCGATCTCGAGGCCCTCACGGGCAGTTCGCCCGCAGGCAACTGGAACGCCAGCACGCTCACGATCCGCCGCAGCGGCACCGCGAGCCCCGACGACGTCTTCGGCGGCTCGGGCAGCCTGTCGCTGACCTCCGGCAACGTCGTCGTCTCCGGCGTGACGATCGGCACCTTCACGAACTCCGGCGGCACCCTCGCGATCACGTTCAACGCGAGCGCCACGACCGCCCGGGTCAACACGGCCCTCAACAGCATCACCTACTCGAACGCCATCACGACGCCCGGGGCGCTGGCGTACGACTCGGTGACGCTGGACGTCACGTTCAACGACCAGAACTCCAACACCACCGGCGGCGGCACCGCCGGCAGCGGGCAAGACCAGGGCAACGGCGGCCAGGCCACGGCGTCGGGCAGCATTGCGATCACGATCAACCGGCTGCCGGTCGTCACGGCGAACACCAACAATCTGAACGAGGGTGTCGCCACGACCGACACCTCGACGGTGTCGGGCAACGTGATCACCGAAGTCACCGCCGACAGCGACCAGGACTCCGACACGCTCGCCATCCAGGGCTACCAGTCCGGCAGCACGACAGCGATCATCAACAACGCCGTGAACACCTCGCGAGCGGGCAGCTACGGCAGCCTAACGATCGCCGCCACAGGTGGCTACACCTACACGCTCGACAATACGAAGACCGTCGTGCAGGCCCTGGCCACCGGCGAGACGCTGACCGACACCTTCAGCTACACCATCGACGACGGCCGGGGCGGCAAGGGAACGAGCACGCTCACGATCACGATCGTTGGCACAAACGACGGTCCGGTCGTGGCCAATGGCCCCGACACAGCCGCGCTCACCGAAGCCAACGCGGGCCTGTCCACCTCCGGCACGCTCACGGTCACCGACGTCGACACGACCGACATCGTCACGGCGACGCGGACGCTCGTCGTTTCAGGCAGCTCGAACCGCAGCGACCCGGCTGCCCCCAGCGATGCCGACCTGCTGGCGATGCTCACGCTCAGCCCCTCGCCGATCCTCACCGGCTCGCAGACCACGAACACCCTCACCTGGAGCTTCAACTCAGGCAGCACAACGTTCGACTACCTGGCTGCCGGCGAGACACTGGTTCTGACCTATACGGTCACCGTCACGGACGACGACGACGGCACGGTGCTTTCGGATACCGAGACCGTCACGATCACGATCACGGGCAGCAATGACGCCCCCACGATCTCGATCGGCTCTGGCGATGCCGCTGCGGCGACGCTGACCGAGTCCAACGCTGGCCTGTCCACCAATGGCACCATTTCGGTCGAGGATCTCGACACCGCGAATACGGTCACCGTGAGTGTGCCGTCGGTTTCCAAGGCAGGCACTACAGCAGGGCTCAGTTCGAGCGACGCCGCCCTGCTGACGATGCTGACCGTGAACAACCCGAACACCGTCATCACAAGCACGGCGACGACGGGCACAATCGCCTGGGCATTCAACTCGGGCGGAGAGGCGTTCGACTACCTCGCTGCTGGCGAGACGCTCACCCTCACGTACACGGTTCGGGCGACCGATTCGAATGCCGGCACCGCCGACCAAACGGTGACAATCACGATCACCGGCACCAATGACGGCCCGACGATCACGCTCGGCGCCGGCGACTTGGCCGCCGCGTCGCTGACGGAGACCGACACGACGCTCAACGCCAGCGACACGCTCTCGATCGGCGACGTGGATCTGACGAACACGGTGACCGCGGCGGTACAGAGCGTCACCGTTAACGGTGACGACAACAGCATCAGCAACGCCACGATAAAGGCGATGCTCGCCGTCAGCCCCACCACCGTGATCGGCTCGGCCGCCACGACGGGCAGCCTCACCTGGACCTTCAACTCCGCCGGGCAGGCCTTCGATTACCTGGAGCAGGGTGAGACCCTCACCCTTGACTATGTAGTGCGCGTCACCGACACCGACGGCGCCACGGCCGACCAGACCGTGACGATCACGATCACCGGCACCAACGACACGCCTGTGCTCACGATCGCGGCGGCGGGCGTGAACGAGGCGGCCGACGCTTCGGCGCAGGATCTGTTGCTCAGCGGCAATCTCCAGATCGCCGACAAGGACGTGAGCAACACCGTGTCGGCAACGCAGGGCACACCCACAGTGGTCTGGAGCGGCGGCACGCTGCCGGCTGGCTACGACCTCGCGCCGCTCACGGCCGACAACGTGCTCACGCTCGGCCCGGCCACCACCACGACCGGTGGCACCGTCACGATCGCGTGGACGTACGACCCGGCGGCGGTGAACCTCGACTGGCTGGCCGCCGGCGAGACGCTCACAATCACCTATCCGATCACCGTCACCGACTCGTTCGGAGGTACCGACACCGAGAACCTCCTGATCACGATCAACGGCACCAATGACGTTCCAACCGTCACCAACGGCGCAGGTGCTCTAGCCGGCAGCGTCACAGAAGCCGGCTCCAACGATGACGGCACCGCTGTCGCTGGCACCAGCTCCGCCACCGGCACCTTGATCGCCACCGATGTGGACGCCGGCGCCACCCGGACCTGGACGATCGAGGGCACTCCTTCCACCACCTATGGCTCCATCGCCATCAACGCCTCCACCGGCGTCTGGACATACACCCTCGACAACAACCTCCCCGCCACACAGGCTCTCAAGGAAGGCGAGTCGGTCACTCAGACCTACACCGCACGCGTCACCGATGACTTCGGTGCCTACGTCGATCAGACCGTCACCGTCACCATCAACGGCACCAATGACGCTCCGGTGATCACCGCAACCGATGTCTCAAGTCTGATCACAGAAGAGGCCATCCTCTCCGACTCCGGATCCATCACCTTTGCCGATCTCGACCTCACCGATCGACCCACGGCAAGCAGCACGGTGAAAGCGATCACCGGCCTACAGGCCGATGGCACCACAGCGCTGACGCTGAGCCCAGCGCAGCGGCAGGCGATCGAGGACGCGTTCACGATCACCAACGTTGCTGGCAACACCAACAACGGCACCGTTGCGTGGTCGTACAGCATCAACGAACCAGCGATCCGCTTCCTCGGCCAGAACGAGACCATCACCGCTGTCTTCACCGTGCGCGTGAACGATGGCCAGGGAGGCGTTGCTGCCCAGGACATCACAATCACCATCCAAGGTTTTGACGACCTAGACGGTCTCTCTGCGGATTCAGAAGAACGCCTCGCCAGCCTTGTGGCACAAATCAGCGGGGGCACCCCAGGCGACCTCAACGGCGATGGCATTCCAGAAGCCCGTCAACCGGAAGTGGCAATCCTGGCCTGGATCCTCGCCGATTACTTCCAGCAGGGACTAGTGGGGACCCTAGAAGACATCAGGCCAATCATTTCCGTCAGCGCCATAGATGGCCGAGAGGGCATGACCACATCTTCAGCCTATCAATTGCAAGATGTAAAGGTTCTTGCAGAAGAAGATGAGATCGATCTAGATGCTGCCAGTCGCTACAAACCCGATGGCCCTGAAATTGTGCAGGCGCCCTGGGATCCGATTCAGTTTTCCGTGTCTCCTGGAAGCGGAGCAACCGAACTCGCCGACGCGGATCAGACTCAGGCTGGCATTCAGGTGCGCCTTTATATCGACATCTCCCGTGCCCAGATGGCAGAAGACGACTTCAATGCCTACTACAAGTACGTTTCCAACGACGCTCTGATTGGCTATGCCGCCATGGGGCTCAGCCTCGTGGATCTAGATGGCCGGCCCATCACCAAACCCGGTTGGTTCGACTTCACCCAGCGGGTGGTGGGTGGTGATGGCGCGCACTTTGTGATTGAAAACGGCCAGATCATCGGCATTGAGCTCACCCTCACCGATAACGCCTTCGGCGACAACGACCCCACCACACATCGCATCAGTGATCCCGGTCTGCCCGTCAAGATCAGACCCGTTCAATCTCCCGAACTGACCACAGCAATCGTGTTGCCTCAGACCAGACCAGAAACCTCAACACCCGAGCTCAACTCCAGCATTGGTGCCGAGACAGCGACGCCAGAAACCTCAACACCCGAGCTCAATCCCAGCATTGATGCCGAGACAGCGACGCCAGAAACCACAACTCCAGACCTCGGCGATGGCAGCGGTCGCGGCGGCTCCGGCCGCACGCCCTGGAGTGATCGCATGGCCCAGCAAGCCCGCGATTCCTTGATGCGTTGGGCCCAGGAGCGCAACCTCACCCTGGTGCAAGGTGCGCCAGACAAGGCTCAGGACTTCGAGGCCCAGCCAGCTGCGGGCTCTGGGCGAAGCGCCGATGACCGCGGCAACCCGGATCTGATGCTCAACAGCTTGGGGCCCAGCCTGCTGGATGCACTCGCCCTTGGTGCCGCAGGCTTGTTCTGCACGCAGGCTCCATCGGGGCGGGGCTGGAAACAGCTGCAGCGCTGGTGGCTGGGCCTGCCTCTGCTCACCAGCTTCCGCTGGCTTGCTGCCCCGGGCCTACGGCAGAGTGTTGTGGCGGTGTTTGTCATTGAAGGCAATGGCCAGCGCGCCAAGCTGGTTGCTGCGGCGGTGCAACACGATGGCATCGACATCCTCGTTGAGCAACCGCTGCTGCTCAACGCGCCCCTGGGCAGTGATTGGCGCCAACTACTGAATCTCACCCCCGCAGTCGACCAGTTGCTGCAGCTGCTTGATGAACATGATCACGATCACTTCGAGTTGCTCTTGCTCGATCCCCAGCTCCTGGAATACCGCAAGCAACTGGCCAACCTCGTGGTCGACACGGCATTGCTGCGGCATCCCTCGTTCGAGGAAGCCCTCCATCAGCTCAATGCTGCCGATGCCGATATCCTTCGCGCCTGGCTGAATCGCCCCAGCCAAACCGACCTACTAAGCAGCGAGGGCTGCCGCACCGTTTCCGCCCATCTGGCCAACCTCCAGAACCACTGGGCTGAATACATGGCCAATGACCGAGCCAACGTGGCCGGCGTGCTGGAGCTCAGCATTGCCCTGAGCAACCTGCAACCCCTCTACGCCGTGATCTGACACTCAGTTGCCCGGCGCTTTCCAATCCACCCACTCCACCTCAGCGTCGGTGAGGGTGGCGGGGTCGGGAGCGGGAATGCGCGACACTAGATCGGCCGGCAGCCCCAACCGCTCAAACACCTCACGGCGCTGCTCCAATCCCATGCCGCCAAGACTTCTCACCACATCGCGCACCTTCTTTTCTCGATAGATCAGTGTCATCAGCACGTCTTGCTCATCGCTCTCGAGCGCGGCAAACCACTGCAGAAACTCCTGCACTTTGGGAGCAGCAGAGTTAGGCGTTTGACTCATCGGTGGAGAAGCAACGTTGAACGGTATTCCGCTTAGGCGGGGGTGGAGCGGATCCGGCGCAACGAATCCAGCGCCCGATCCACCGCATCCGTGAGCAGGCTGATCACCCGCTTCTGGCGCAACACCACATTCACACTCACCCCCTGGCCCGTGCCCACCGGATAGCGGTCGTTGCCCTTGAGCAGGTAGTTGCGCTCCAGCGCCACATAGCCGGGGAAGCGGCGCTGGGGATTCTGCTGATCGGCAGGCAAGGAAAAGCGCGACACCGACTTGACCGTGCCGGGAATGGAGCCGAACTGGGTGAAGGGAAAGGTGTCAAACCGCACCTGGCTGCTCTGGCCACGTTTCACGAAGCCCACTTCCCGGTCGGTGAAGAACACCTTGGCCTCGAGCTGCTCCTGCGGCACCACCTTCAGCAGCGTTTCGCCCGGGGTTACCGCATAGCCGCTGCTGGAGGGCACCAGATCAAACACCACCCCCGCCACAGGCGCAGTGAGCAGCTCCTGCTTCTGGGTTTCGCTCACCTCCACCCGCTGGCGATCCAAATCCGAGAGAGTGCTCCGCGATTCCTGCCGCAACCGCACCCCATCGGCCTGCACCTCGCGCAGATTGGCCTCCGCCTGGGCGATCTCCGAGCGCAGCTGGGCCACCCGGTTGCGTTGCTGAAGCACCTGCACCTGCTGCACCCCTCCCTCCTTGGCCAGCGGTTCGATCTGGCCGAGGATCTGCTGCTCCAATGCCATCGCCTGGCGCAAAGCCGAGATCCGGGCCTGCAGACTTTCTTGCCGCGCCTGCATCGCCCTCCCCTGCTCCAAGACGCGTTGGCGTTCGATGCCGGTTTGCTCCTGCACCGTGGCGCCGCGCTCATCGGACACCTCCGACGCCAGCCGCAGGAGCGGTTGACCGGCGCGCACCATTTGCCCTTCCTTCACCAGGATCTCGGCCACCACGCCGCCCAGCGGCGCCTTGATTGGCCGCTCGGCCCCCAGCGGCTGCAGCACCCCCGGCGCCACCACCACCTCGTCGATCTCCGCCATCACGGCATAACCGAAACCGGCCACGGCGGTGCCGATGATCGTCCACACCAGCGCCTGGCTCCAGCGCGGGGAGGGCCGCAGCCGCACCTCCTGGGGATCCAGGGGCAGGGCGGCCAGGCTGGAGAGGGACCGACGCACAAGCTTGCTCATGCCAGAGCCGCCTCCTGCTGGTGAAACAACGTGGCGTAGCGGCCGTCCAGGGCGATCAGCTCGTCGTGGTGGCCCTGCTCCACCAGCTGCCCCTGGTGCATCACCAGGATGAGGTCGGCATGGCGCAGCGCCCCGAGCCGATGGGTGATGAACAGCACCGTGCTGCCATTGTAAGCCGCCATCAGGTTGCGGGTGAGTTGCTGCTCGGTGTCGACATCCAGGGCGCTGGTGGCCTCATCGAGCACCAGCAGCCGCGGCCGCTTCAGCACCATGCGGGCAATGGCAATCCGCTGGCGCTGTCCACCGCTCAACGCCGCCCCGCGCTCGCCTACCGAACTGCTGTAGCCGGCCGGCAGAGCCTGGATGAAATCGTGGGCGCAGGCCACCTGGGCGGCCTGGCAGATCTCCTCAAAGCCCGCATCCGGTCGGGTAAGCGCCAGGTTGGCCATCACGCTGCCGTCAAACAGCAGGCTGTCCTGGGGCACCACGCCGATCTGGGAGCGCAGCGAGTAGAGGTCCACCTTGGCGATGTCGTAACCATCCACCCGGATCACGCCTTCGCTGGGGTCGTAGAGGCGGGTGAGCAGCTTGAGGAGGGTGCTCTTGCCGCTGCCACTGCTGCCCACAATCCCCACGAAGCTGCCGGCGGGGATCTCCAGATTCACATTGGTGAGCTGCAGCGGCCCCTGGCTGCCAAAGCGGAAGTTCACCCCCTCGTAGGCGATGTGCCCTTGCACGGGCGGCAGCGGCGGCAACTGCTCGCCAGCGATCTCGATCTCCTCAGGGTGGTCGACGATGTCGGCTAAGCGCTCCAGCGACAGGCTGGTTTCCTGGAAGCTCTGCCACAGCGTGGCCAGCCGCAGCATCGGGCTGGTCACGTAACCGGCCAGGATGCGGAAAGCGATCAGTTGGCCGAGGGTGAGCTCGCCCTTGAGCACGAGCGTGGCGCCCACCCACAGCACCAGCAGACCCGACAGCTGCTCGAGAAATTTGCTGGCCGAGCCAGCGGCGGTGCTAGTCACCGTGTTGCGGAAGCCGGCCTGGATCTGGCCGCCGTATAGCTGCTGCCAGCGCCAGCGGCTGTGCAGCTCCATCCCCTGGCCTTTCACCGTTTCCATGCCGCCAAGCGTTTCCACCAGGTGGCTCTGCACCCTGGCGTTGGCCTCCGCTTGGTCGCGCAGCTGCTGGCGGATCACCGGCGCCGACACGGCAGTGAGGGCCAGAAAAAGCGGCACCACCGCCAGGGCCCAAAGGGTGAGCTGCACCGAATACAGCAGCATCACAGCGATGTAGATCAGCGAAAACAGGGCATCGAGCACCACCGTGAGCGCCGTGCCGGTGAGGAAGCGTCGGATCTTCTCCAGCTCGTTGATGCGGCTGCTCACTTCCCCAACCGGCCGGCGGGCGAAGTAGCCAAGCGGCAGCCGCAGCAGGTGATCGATGATCGATGCGCCCAGGCTGATGTCGATGCGGTTGGTGGTGTCGGAGAAGAGATAGGTGCGCAGCGAGCCCAGCACCGCCTGGGCCACCGCGAGCCCCACCAGCAGGGTGCCCAGCACATTGAGGCTGCTGAGATTGCCCTGGGTGATCACCGCATCGATGATCTGCTGGATCAGCAGCGGATTGAGCAGCGCAAACAGCTGCACAAAGAAGCTGGCCACCAGCACCTGGGCCAAGATCGCCCGGTGCTGCTGCAGCGCCGGCAGAAACCAGCGCAGTCCGAAGCGGCTGCGGGGGCTGGCCTTGCTGCGGCACACGCTCAGCAGCATCAGCACCCCCTCGGGTGTGGGGCTGCCCAGCTCGCCGAGGCCGAGCTGCCGCTGCTCACCGCGGGGATCGCTCACCAGAGCGCCGCGTTCGTTGATTGTCCAGATCAGGCGGGGGTGGCCGTTGCGCCAGCAGAGGGCCGGCACCTCCAACCGCGGCAGCTGGTCGGGCCGCAGCTGCAGCGGCGAGGCCCGCAGGCCCATCAAGTCGCAGAGGGCCGCCAATTGCAATGGCCCCAGCCCCTGGCCTGCCCCCGGGCCCTCAGCCTGCTGGCGTTGCAGCTGGTCGGCCAGCACCCGCCGCAGCACATCGCGGCGGAAGGGCAGGTCAAAGTGGCGCGCCAGCATGCGCAGGCAGGCCAACGGCTCCTCCAAGTCGCCATCACCGCGCAGATGGGGATAGGAGCCATCGCGATTGAGGCGGCCATACCAATCCTCCAGCGCCTCGCCCTGCTGCTGCAGCGGCACGATCGCTCCGGGCTGCTCAATCCACTCGGGCTCCAGCACTTCGCTGGGACTCTCTCCGGGAGCGTTGCCGTTACGCCCCACCACCAGCGCTGCCGGCAGGTCGCCGGGCGGCCAGGGGCTGGGCCGGCTGATTAACCGGGCTGGCAGCTTGCCTAGCACCGTGATGGTTTGCTCGGGGGCCAGGGCCTGCCCAGGCGCGATCCCCTCGACATTGGCGCTACTGAGCAGCCAGTCGCCGGTGCCGGCCGGGATCAAATGACGGCCAGGGGTCAGCAGGATCACTTGCTGCGCCTTGGGCTGCTCGGTCAGTTGGTGAGCGGCCCAGAGCAGCAGCTTCTGCGGTGCGGGCAGCCGCGGCTCCGAGCTGAGGACGAGCACCCCGTAGAGCTCTTCCAAACTGGGAGAAGCAAAGCTGCTCTGGAGCTCCGGTTCCTGCTGCACGGCCGCCAGGAAGGCCGCCGCCGGCAGCAACCACACCTGGGATGGTTCCGCGGCCGCGAGCGCCATCTGGCTGGAGCCGCGCAACAAACCCACTGCGCCAGCGGTACGCCCTGGGCCGAGCCGCTCAACGGTGAAGGGCTCCCCTTGAGCATCATGCGCCAGCAGCCTCAGCTGCCCCTGGGCCACCAATGCAACCCCTGGAGGCAGGCTGCCGAAGTCGTACAGCTTCTGGCCGGGTCTCAGTTGCAGGGGCTGGAGCTGTTCCGCCAGGTGCGCCTGAAGGCGCCTGGGCAGGTGATCAAACGGCGCCCAACTCGCCAGCACCCGGATCGCGGCAGCGAGCTGCATGGACGTTGCATGATCTGCCCATATTGGCGTATTGCAACAAGACCCGCCCTAATGGTCAACGACTGAAGACCCGCGGTTGAGCGCCTGCTGCAGCTGGGCCTCGCCCATCTCCGCCAGAAGATCGCGTTGCAACCCCTGATCGAGACTGGCATTGAGCAGTTGCTCCAGTTGCAACACCAGCCAGGCCTCGCCCCAGCCCCACGGGGGCAGCACCGCCCCAATGCTGCTCTGGCGCAGGCGCGCTGCCAGCGGCCCCGGCAGCTGCTCAAACCGCAAGGGGCCATGCCGCTGCACCTGCAATTGGTCTAGGCCGGCCAGGGCCGCAAATCCGGTTTCCCCTTCCTTAAGACGCAGGTAGAGCTCACTGGCCAGCTCTTCCGACTGCACCCGGAGCTGCCAGAACACCACCTGATCGAGCTGGTGCTTGCGCTGCAGGTAGTAGCTCGACAGGGAGGCGCCAAAGGTCTGCTGGCACCACTGCTGCCAACACCACTGGCGGGCCAGCAGGGCATCATTGAGCGAGCGTCCGGCCTCAAGCTCCTGCTCGCGCAGCACCGCCAACACGGCTTCGGCAGGCGGAGGAATCGCGGCGATCAAGCCATCACGGCATTGCTCCCGCAGCGCCTGCTCGAGCAGTCCCCAGCGGGCCAATTGCGCAGGGCTGTAGTGCTGGGCCACTGCCATGGCGCGTGCCTGCTTGGGCCATCAGAGCAAGCCTCCACTCAAGCAGCATCACCCTGCCGCTCAGTAGCGCTCGGGCCGGGGGTCGCTCCAATTGGCCGCAACTCCATGGCGCCGCAACTGCTCGGCCCGCTGCTCCAGTCGAAGCCGATCCAAACGCCAGAGGCCGTAGATGCCGCGGCGCTCGAGCAGTTGGGGCATGAGGCCCTGCCAATAAGGCTGCACCGCGGTGGCGGCATCGATCACCACCAGCACGCTCCGGCCGGTCTGCGCGGCCTGGGGGTTGAGGCCGGGACGGCGTTCGTGGGCCAGGCGATCAGCCAGGTTCACCAGATCAGCGGGCTCGGCGCCCTCGTAGAGCACCACCTGGCGGCCGTAGTAGTGCAGTGAGGGCTTGAGCAGGCCCACCATCGCCAGCGGCTCACCGGGCCGGCGGGTGGAGCGGGCCTCAGCCGCGAGCTCCCGCACCGGAGCGGCCCGCAGCCGATCCCCCAACTCCACCAGCGGCAGCAACACCGCCGGCACAAACGCTGCCAACGGCAGCTGCAGGGCCAACAGGCCCGCTAGAGCATCCTTGCGCCAGCCAGCCCAGGCCCCCAGGAGCAGGGCCAGAGCCCAGAATGCCGCCCCCAGAGGCACCCAGGGCGCCGCCACCAGCTCAGCCACCAGGGTGGGCATCTCTGGGGCCTCAATCAGCGGCAGCCATAGGGGTCCTGCCGCCAAGCCCCCGGCCAGCACCGCCGTGAGCAGCAGGCTCAGCCCCCAGGCCCAGCGCCACCCCCGGGTCGAGCCGGCAGAACCGCCCTGGGCGGCTAGAGCCACGAGCAGGCCCGCCGCGGGGGTGGCTGGCAGCCAGTAGCTGGGCAGCTTGGTGGCGGCCGCCGTGAAAAACAGCAGCACCGCCAGCAGCCAGCAGGCGGCAAAGCGCTGCAGGGATTGCTCGGGCGCCAGCGGCTCGGCCGGCAGCCAGCGCCAGCGCAGGCGCCCCAGGCCCTGGGTCAGCCCCAGCAGCAGCACGGGCGTGACCGGCAGGCTGGCGATCACCAGCACCGGCCCGAAGAACCACCAGGGCGCCAGGTGGTTGTTCACCACGGCGGCGAAGCGCTGCAGGTTGTGGTAGCCAAAAAAGCTCTGCCAGAAAGGCTCCCCCTCCACCAGCAGCGCCAGGCCATACCAGGGCAGCGCCACCAGGGCGGTGAGTGCCAGCCCAGGCAGGGGCCGCAGCCGCGCCCACAGCCCGCCCAGATCCGCCTGCAGCCAGCCAAACAACAGCAGCGTGAACCCCAGCAGCACCACGGCCACCGGCCCCTTGGCCAGCACCGCCAGCCCCAGCACGAGCCAGGCCTGCCACCAGCGGCGCCCGCCGGCGGCGTAGCAGCGCCAGCTCAGCAGCAGGCTGAACCCCAGACACCCCGCCAGTAGGGCATCACTCACAGCGATGCGGCCCCACACCAGCGCCAGGGGCGAGAGGCCATAGGCCAGGGCCGCCGCCAGCGCCGTGGCCCCAGGAGCCCGGGAGCCTTGGGGCCAGCGCAGCAACGTGTGGGCCAGGCCCAGCATCAGCGCCACGCTGGCCAGGGCCGAGGGCAGCCGCGCCGCCCAGGTGCCCAGGGGGTTCCATGCCTGCTGCCCCGGCAGGGCATAGAGGGCCCCCATCAGCCAATACACCAGCGGCGGCTTGTCGTAGCGGGGTAGGCCGTTGACGCGGGGAATCAGCCAGTCGCCCGTCTCCGCCATCGCCCGCGCCGAGGCGGCAAACAGCGGCGGCGTTTCATCCACCAAGCCGGTGCTGCCGAGCTGCCACACAAACAGCACCAGGCCGATTGCCAGGCCGCAGAGCAAGACCAGGCGCTGGCGGGCCGGCCTCAGGCGCCGGGCGTCAACGCTGGGCAGATCTGGCGTTAAGCGCAGTGGCAGAGGGCGTTTCGCCGAAGTGCTCAACGTACTGAAGCGAGGTTCGGCCGCTTCCCTCGTTCAGCCGGCTTAGTCGACCAAGCATCAACAAGGAGTCCCAGGGTGTGTTGAACAAACCGTTTCACAAACCCAAACCCGCCATCAACCATGCCTCCACCCGCTCGGCCAGCACCGCCCGCGAGGCATGGGCCTCCACCCACTGCCGGCAGGCGCGCCGATCGATGGACCCCACCTGGGCGGCCGCCGCCACCAGGCCCGCCACATCGTCGGGCTCCACCAGCAAGCCGTTGAGGCCCGGCTGCACCAGTTCACCGGGCCCGCCGCGGCGGTAGGCCACCACCGGCACGCCACAGGCCATCGCCTCCACCACCACGTTGCCGTAGGCCTCGTTCCACTTGGGGGTGTTGAGCAGCGCGCGGCACGCACCCAGCTGAGCCTGCAGTTCCGCCGTGGGCAGGAAGCCGCGCCAGTCGAGGGTGCCCGCCGGCACCGAGGCCGCTACCGCCGCCGCATAGGCCGGGTCCTCCACCAGGCCCCACACCGCCAGGGGCAGCCCCATCTGTGCCGCCGCCGCCGCCGCATCCTCCAGCCCCTTCTCCGGCGCCACCCGCCCCACCCAGCCCAGCAGGGGCTCAGGATCAGCGCGGAAGCGATAGGCCAGCAGATCAAAGCCATTGCCCACCACCACCGGAGGCTGCGGCAGGGCAAAGTCCGCCGCCTGCGCCAGGCTGTGAAAGGCCAGCCGCCGCTGATCCCAGGCCGCCACCTCGGTGATCACCGCATCCATGGCATCGCTCACCGAGCCCATGCTCACCAGGTGGAAGATGGGCAGCGGCGCCGTGGTCGTGAGCCAGAGCGGCAGCCAGTCGTAGGCCAGGTTGATCACCGCATCGAAGCCCGCCGGTGGGCCCTCCTCGAGCACCCGCCGCCAGAGGCGGGGCAGAAGGGCGTCGGCCGGCAGGGTGATGGGAGCCTCACGGCCCTGATGCTGGGCGCTGAGCTGGGGCCCACCGGCACAGGTCCAGAGCTCGGCGCCGGCGCAATCAGCCGGCAGCTGCGACCCTTCGGCCGCCAGCACCGTGAGCTGATGACCTCGGAGCAGCAATCCCGCCACCAGGCCGGTCAGGGTGAGCTCCACGCCGCCGCCGCGGCCGCTGCCGAGAGGGCCGAGCGGGGTGGCCACCAGCAGCAGCTTCATGGCAGCACCTCAGCCGGTCCCTCCAGACTGGCCGGAGGCTGCCAGAGCTGAGCGCGCCTGTTGATCAGCAGCACGCTCACCAAGGCGAGGGCAGCACCGCACCACTGCAGCGGCCGCAGGCCTTCCCCCAGCAGCACCACGCCGCAGAGCAGGGCGAACACCGGTGTGAGGAAGGTGAGCGAGGTGAAGCTGGTGAGATCCCCCTGGCTGGCGAACCAGAAGAACAATCCGTAGGCCAGGGCACTGCCGAACAGAGCCGCGTAGGCCATCAGCGCCCAGTCGATGCCGCTCCAGCTGGGCCAGAAGGCCGGTGCCGCCGGATCGACGAGCGGAGCCAGTGCCGATCCGAGCAGCAGCGGCAAGGCGCCCAGCAGCATGTGCCACCCCGTCACCGCCACCGGATCGCTGTGGCGGCAGGCGTAGCGGCTGATCACGGTGCCGAGGGCCATCGCCAGGGCCGCCGCCAGCATCCACAGCTCGCCATGGCTCCAAGCCCGCTCCGTGAGCACCGACGGGCCCATCAGCCACCAGTGCCGCAGCAGCGATGCCGGCAGGCCCAGGCAGAGGATGCCGAGCAGGCCCAGCAGCAGCCCAAACCAGCCCACCGGGTTGATCGCTTCACCGAAGAGGCTGCGGGCCAGCAGGGCCACCGCCAGGGGCTGCGAATCGATCAGCACCGACCCCAGCCCCGCACCGGTGCCCACCAGCCCGCGCGCCAGCAGGCCCTGAAAGGCGGTGGCATCCACCAGCGCGAACAGCAGCAACCAGCCCCAGTCGCGCCGATCCACCCGCCAGCCCCGGCTGCCGCTGCCGCGCCAGAGCGAGGCCGCCAGCAGCAGCACCAGCCCTGCCGGAAGTAGCCGCAGCCAGGCGAGGGTGAGCGGACCGGCGCCGTCGAGCAGCGGTTTCATGGCCGCCATCGCCGTGCCCCAGAGCGCGAAGGGCAGCAGCATCAACAGCCAGCGCCACGTCAAAGTTCAAGCCGGCTTGGCCCACCTTTTTAAGATCCAGCCACTCCTCAGTGCATCAATGGCCTGGCCCTGGCGCCGCAAGTCCCGCCGCAAGCTGGCGCGCATCGCCATCGAAGGGCCGATTTCAGGCAGCACCCGCAGCCGCGTTCTCAAGGCACTGCGGGAGGTGGAAGAGCGTGAGTGCCCCGCGCTGCTGCTGCGGATCGACAGCCCGGGCGGCACCGTTGGCGACAGCCAGGAGATCCACTCCGCCATCGGGCGTCTGCGCGCCAAGGGCTGCCGGGTGGTGGCGAGCTTCGGCAACATCTCCGCCTCCGGCGGCGTGTATGTGGGCGTGGCGGCGGAGAAGATCGTGGCCAACCCAGGCACGATCACAGGCTCCATCGGCGTGATCCTGCGCGGCAACAATCTCTCGCGGCTGCTGGAGCGGATCGGAATCCAGTTCGAGACCGTCAAGAGCGGCCTCTACAAGGACATCCTCTCGCCGGATCGGGCCCTCACCGACGGGGAGCGTGAGCTGCTGCAGAGCCTGATCGATTCCAGTTACGACCAGTTCGTAGCGGCCGTGGCCGAAGGCCGCGGCCTCAGCGAGGAGGTGGTGCGCGCCTTCGCAGACGGCCGGGTGTTCAGCGGCGCCCAGGCACAGTCGCTGGGGCTGGTGGACGCGCTGGGCGATGAGGAGGACGCCCGCCGGCTCGCCTGCCAGCTGGCCGAGCTCGACGTCCAGAAGACGCGCCCGATCACCTTCGGCAAACCGGGCAAGCGCATCCCCGGCTTCATCCCCGGGCGTTCGCTGCTGGGCCAGCTGAGCGAGAGCCTGCAACTGGAACTGGCCTGGAGCGGTCAACCCCTCTGGCTGCATCGCCCATGAGCGACCTCCTCCAGCTGCGGGCCCTGCGCGGGGCCACCACCGTCAGCGCCAACACCTGCGAGGCGATCGCCGAGTCCGTGGCCGAACTGCTTGATGCGCTCGTGCAGCGCAACGGCTTGGCAGGCGAGCAGGTCCTCTCCGTCACCTTCTCGGTGACAGCAGATCTGGATGCCTGCTTCCCCGCCGCCATCGCCCGGCGCCGCCCCGGTTGGGATGCGGTGGCCCTGCTGGACTGCCAGCAGATGGCCGTGCAGGGGGACCTGCCGCGCTGCATCCGACTGCTGGCCCACGCCTGGCTTGCCCCCGGCCAGCCGGTCTGTCACGCCTACCTGCGCGAAGCGGCGCGGCTACGCCCAGACCTGGTTCATCGCGCAGACTGAGTCGCACCTGGTCACATCTGCCAGCTGCCCGGCCGCCCACTGCCCCCTGAGTGCAGCGGCAAGCCTGCCGAGAATTTCAGCAGGCCTACGCGCGCAGGCTGCCGCCTCCTCCCACACCTCCATGTCTTTCTTCCGGTCTCTCAACCGCAGCGCCGCCACCGGCACCGCCGTGGCCGCCGCCCTGGGCCTGGCCGGCATCGGCACCGCCCTGTCGCCCCTGCTGGCACCCATCGCCGCCCCGCCCGGCGCCCGAGCCCAGGGCACACCCGGCCTGGTGGAGTTCCGCTGGGACAACAGCCGCGACTACCGAAGGCTCTACTTCTTCATGACCGAAACCCGGCGGCTGCTGCGATCGGAGTACTACCTCATCCTCAAACCGAAGGACCGCAACACCGCGATTCTCAAACTCTCCGTTGGCATCCCGAAGAGTTTTGATGTGGACATCGATCCCAAGAACGTGCAGCTCTGCTACATGAAGGAAGGTGGGATGCTTTCCCGCACCCGCTGCGAGAAGGTGATTCCTGCCGTGGTGGAGGTTTCGAAGGACAGCACGGCCGTCGAAATCTTCCCCGAGACACCAGTTCCCGTGGGCAAGACCATCGGCGTGTACATGAATGTGTTCAATCCGTTCAACGTGGGCATGTATCAGTTCAATGCGCTGGCCCAGGCCCCCGGCGATGTGCCGATTTCGGGCTATCTGGGCAGCTGGCTGATCCAGATCGATCCCCAGAACAACTGAGCGCCACCACCCAGCTGATAGGTTGGTGGATCGACGTTGAAGGCGCAGCCGAGCCGGAGCCATGACCAAGCGGACCCTTGAAGGAACCAGCCGGAAGCGCAAGCGGGTATCCGGTTTTCGCGTTCGCATGCGTAGCCACACCGGCCGCCGCGTGATCCGCACCCGCCGCAAGCGCGGCCGCGCCCGCCTGGCGGTCTGATCCCAGCGGATCAAGCCTGGCTCCAATCAGCAGCCAACCACCAGAACGACGGCCACCGAGGCCGTCCCGTCGCCCCCACAGCACGCGCTCCCGCAGGCCCTTCCCCATGGTGCTTCCCCGGGATCAACGGCTGCGGGGGCGTTTTGTGTTCGACCGCTTGTATCAGAAAGGGCGGCGCCTGCACGGCCAGTGGATGGTGCTGCGCCTGCTGCCGGCCGAACCCACTCTGCTGCGCCCCGATCCCCGTGATCACACACCGCAGAGCGACCGGCTGGCCGTGGTGGTGAGCAGCAAGGTGAGCAAGCGATCGGTGCAACGCAATCGGCTGCGTCGCCTGCTGCACGAGCACCTGGGCCGCCTGCTGCGCCAGCAGGGCGTGCAGAGCCGCGGCCGCTGGCTGCTGATCTCCCTCAAACCCGGCAGCGCCGAAGCCGAGACCGGTGCCTTGCTGGGAGAATGTTCGGAACTCCTCGCCAAGGCAGGGCTGACCCCATGAATGCTGAGTCGAAAGCCCCCCCAGGCATCACCCCACCGGTGGCACCCGGCGCCTCGATCAACGAGGAGGTCTTCTATGCCGGAGGTCCCGCCAAGGGCGACCTGATCACCAACCTGCTGTTCGGCCTCACCTTGATCGGCATCCCCTTCGCGGTGGGTGCGATCGTGCGGGCCGTGTGGCTGCGCTTCCGCATCACCAGCCGGCGGGTGGAGGTGAGCGGCGGCTGGCTGGGCCGCGACCGCAGCCAGGTGGTCTACAGCCAGATCCGCGAAGTCCGTTCCGTGGCCCGCAGCCTCGGCTTCTGGGGCGACATGGTGCTGGTGCTCAACGACGGCACGAAGCTGGAGATGCGCGCCGTGCCCCACTACAAACAGGCGGAGGTCTACATCCTCCAGCGCATGGCCGCCGCACCTGCCAAAGCGGCTCCAAAGCCAGGGTTCGGTGGCAGCGCCGCCGCCTGAGCAGCCCCGCCTGACACACTGACCGCACCAACCCTTCCCCTCGACGCCACCACGCCGTGATCGGCTACATCTCCGACAACCTGCTGCTGCCGATCCTCGACTTCTTCTACGGATTGGTGCCGAGCTACGGCCTGGCGATCATCGCCCTGACGGTCGTGATCCGTCTGGCTCTGTTCCCCCTGAGCGCCGGCTCGATCCGCAGCGCCCGCCGCATGCGCATCGCCCAGCCGGTGATGCAGAAGCGCCAGGCTGAAATCAAGGCCAAGTACGCCAATAACCCCCAGAAGCAACAGGAGGAGCTGGGCTCCCTGATGAAGGAGTTCGGCAGTCCCCTGTCGGGCTGCCTGCCCCTGCTGGTACAGATGCCGATCCTGTTCGCGCTGTTCGCCACCCTGCGGGGTTCACCGTTCGCGGATGTGCCCTTCACCGTCAACCTGAAGGTGCTCCCCGCCGAGCAGATCGTTGCGGTGGAGCCCAAGCCCTTCAACAGCCCCAGCCATTCGATCTTCGTCACCGACACCAGCCATGTGCCGGTGATCGCCAGCCTGGAGAAGGGCACGAAGCTAGGCGTGGGCGACACGGAGACCGTGAACCTGCACACCAAGACCGGCGACAGCTTTGCCTCGGTGCTCGGTGGTGTGGAGAACGGCGACAGCTTCAACCCCACCTGGAGCGTCACCAAGGGTGAGGGATTGGTTAACGTTGATCAGAACGGCACCATTCACGCCATCGCCCCGGGTGATGCGGTGGTGGAAGCCAAGATCCCCGGTCTGGCGGCCCGCAGCGGCTTCCTGTTCATCAAGGCCCTCGGCCAGGTGGGCTTCTACACCGACGGCGCCGTCAACTGGGACATCGCCATCCTGGTGGCCGCCTTCGGCGCCAGCCTGTTCGCGAGCCAGATCCTCTCGGGCATGGGCATGCCCGCCAACCCGCAGCAGGCCACGGCCAACAAGATCACGCCCGTGATGATCACCGGCATGTTCCTGTTCTTCCCGCTGCCGGCCGGGGTTCTGCTCTACATGGTGGTGGCCAACATCTTCCAGGCCGCCCAGACCTTCCTGCTCACCCGCGAGGCCCTGCCGGACAACCTCCAGGCGATCCTTGATCAGCAGATGGCTGCCGATGCCAAGACCGTGACCGCCACGGTGAGTAGTAGCGAACGGTTGCCCTTCGAGCCCAAGGGCAAGAAGTGAGCCACCCGGCTCCCACCCGCTGAACCCGATCAGCCCCATGACCCGCGGTGACGACCTCCGGCCCGTGCCGATCCAGGAGCTTCGGCTGCTGGCTGAGGGCCGCCACTGGCAGGTGGATCAGCACCTCAGCGGACTCCAGAGCCTCACGCCCGTGCGTGGATCGCTCAGCGCCGTGCACCGCGGCAACGTGCTCGAGCTGGCTGGTGAAGCCACCACGATCGTGACCCTCTGCTGCGACCGCTGCCTGCAGCAGTTCAACCATTCCCTGAGCTTCCGTAGCCAAGAGCTGCTGTGGCTGGGAGAGCAGGCCCGCGCCAGCGGCATCGAGGCCGAGGCCCTGCTCGGGGCTGGCGGCAGCACCGGCGAGGCGGGCTCAATGCTCGATCTCGAAGCGGACGACCTCTGCGAAAGCATCGACCCCAACGGCAGTTTCGAGCCGGAGCACTGGCTGTTCGAGCAGCTCAGCCTGCAGCTGCCCCTGGTGAACCGCTGCGGCGCGGAGTGCCCGGGCCCCGATCTCAGCACTGGCGCCGGCGGCGCCATCGATCCCCGCTGGGGTGCCCTGCGCAACCTGCAGCAGCCATGAGCCAGGCCTGGGCCGACCATCTCGATCTGCTGATCCGCGCCCGCACCCCGATCCTCTGGATCCGCAGCCAGGAGGAGGAGCGCTGCGCCACGCTGCTGGCGGCGGCGGCCCGCCGCCTGGGCAACCGCAGCCTGGTCCGCTGGGACTTCATCAGCGGTCTGAGCGGCTGGCCCGGCCGCGACGGCGAAGCCGCCCGCAATCCCCTGGCGGCCCTCGACAGCCTCAGCAGCCTCAGCCGTGAGCAGCAGGCGATCCTGGTGCTGCACGATTTCCACCGTTTCGCCGACGACGCCAGCATCTGCCGCAAGCTGCGCAACCTCGCCGGCAGCCTGCGCCTGAGCCCCCACACCGTGGTGATCACCGCCGCGGACTGGACGCTGCCGCGGGAGCTGGAGGAGTGCATCAGCCTGCTGGATCTGCCCCTGCCCGATCAGGCGGAGATCCAGGCACTGCTGCAGAGCATCGCCCAGGCCTGCGGCCAGAAGCTCGAGCCGAGCCTTCTTGAGCAACTCAGCCTGAGCTGCAGTGGCCTCAGCGAACAGCGCATCCGCCAGTTGGCGGCACGGGCCCTGGCCAGCCGCGGCCAGCTGGGTCTGGAGGATCTCGAGGAGGTGCTGGAGGAGAAACGCCAGGCCGTGGCCCGCAGCGAGCTGCTGGAGTTCTGCCCCAGTGAGGCAACCCCTGCCGACATCGGCGGCCTCGATGCCCTCAAGCGCTGGCTGGAGCAGCGGCACCTGGCCTTCAGCGAGGAGGCCCGCCGCTACGGTCTGCCCCTGCCCCGCGGCGTGCTGCTGGTGGGCCCACAGGGCACCGGCAAGTCGCTCACCGCCAAGGCGATCGCCCACAGCTGGAGCATGCCGCTGCTGCGGCTGGATGTGGGCCGCCTGTTCGCCGGCCTGGTGGGGGCCAGCGAGGCGCGCACCCGCGAGATGATCCAGCGGGCCGAGGCCATGGCCCCCTGCGTGCTCTGGATCGACGAGATCGACAAGGGGTTCGGCAGCGGTCGCGATGGCCGCAGCGACGGCGGCACCAGCCAGCGGGTGCTGGCCAGCCTGCTCACCTGGATGGCGGAAAAGCGCAGCGCCGTGTTCGTGGTGGCCACGGCCAACGGCGTCGAAAACCTGCCACCGGAGTTGCTGCGCAAGGGCCGTTTCGATGAGATCTTCCTGCTGGATCTGCCCGATGCCGCCGAGCGCCGCGCCATCCTCGATTTGCAGCTGCGGCGCCGCCGGCCAGACCACCGCATCACCCTGGAGGTGGTGGTGGACCGCACCGCCGGCTTCTCGGGCGCCGAGCTCGAGCAGGTGGTGATCGAGGCCATGCACCAGGCCTTCGGCGAGGGCCGCGAGTTCACGGAGGCCGATCTGATCAGCGCCGCCGCCCAGCTGGTGCCCCTCTCCCGCACCGCCCGCGAACAGCTCGAAGCCCTGCAGCAGTGGGCCAGCGGCGGCCGCGCCCGGCCCGCTTGATTGCGCCCCGTAACGAAGGCCAACGCCAGGTAAAGAAGCCGCGCCCTGGGGTTTCGCCCTTTCGGCCAGCTCAGCAAGCTTGCCGCAACAACCGCCAACCTGCTGTGGAAAGCCGTCCTGCCCTCACCACCCAGCTGGCCGTGGCCTGCCTCGGCGCCGGCGTGATCACCAGCTTCGCCGTGGCCCAGGGCCAGAACCCCTTCACCGCCCTCGGCATCACCCTGTTCTCGGCCCTGGCAGCCGTGATGGTGGGCCAGGTGCTCTGAACGGGCACCGCCGCCGCCTCAGCCTCTCGCTCCATGGGTGAGGATCGGGAGCGAACGATTTCAGTTCAGGAGTTTCCGTGTCCGTTGCTGATCTTCAGGCCTTCCTCTCCAAGGTGGCCGGCGATGAATCCCTGCGCTCAAAGCTCCAGGCTGCTGCTGGGGTGGACGACATCGTGACCCTGGCTGGCGAGCACGGCCACAGCGTGGACAAGGCCGCCGTGCTGCGGGCCCATGGCCAGGCACTGGCCGGGGCCTCCGACCATCAATTGGGTGCGATCAACAGCTGGGGTGATGCCCTGATGCACGCCTTCGGCGCCACGGAAGCCGACTGAGCGCTTCAGCGCGGGGCGCCCGAACCGGAGCTGCTGCCGGAGCTGGCCCCTGAGCTGGCACCGAAGCCGCTCCAGACCCGCAGCTCCTCAAGGCTGAGGGTTCCCTCCCGTCGTTCCCCGTTTAGATCCCAGGTGGGGAAGGCCCGGATGCCGGCCGCGGCACAACGCCGACGGCCGGCATCGTCCTTGTCGCACTCCACATAGGGCAGGCGCTGACCGGCCTCAATGCCGAACAGATTCTTCTGGTGGAAGCAGTGTGGGCACCACCAGGCGCCATAGAACACCGCACCCTTGAGGCGCAGATGCTCCACCAGTGCCATCTGCTCGGGGGTGGAGGGGCTCACCGCCTCCCCGAGCGACTGGCTCTGGCTCTGGCCTGTGGCCTGCGAGCCGGCAAGGGCCTGGCTGGTCTGGCTGCCGCTGATCACACCGCCGATGGCGATCACGCTCAGGGCCGCCAGCAGGGGGCTGCGCCAGGAGCGCAGAACGCGGGCGGCGGGGCGCATCGGCAGGAAGCGGGCTCTGCTCGACGGTAGGTGGATGGCACGATCGCGGCGGCCCGGCGCAACCGGATCGGCGTTCGGCCTTCCGCCCCCTGAGGAGCTGCGCTGGAGCCCCGATAACTGGGAGACTTGGAGAGCCGTCGACCGCCCTGATCCGCCTGCTGCGATGAGCGTCAACGGCTACCGCGACTACTTCAAGGTTCTGGAGGTGGAGCGCGGCGCCGACGCCGACACCATCAAGAGGGCCTTCCGAAAACTTGCCCGCCAGCACCACCCGGACGTGAACCCCGGCGACAAGGGGGCTGAGGCCAAGTTCAAGGAGATCAGCGAGGCCTATGAGGTGCTCTCCGATCCCGACAAACGGCGCCGATACGAACAGTTCGGTCAGTACTGGAACCAGGCCGGCGCCGGCGGTGGCATGGGCGGCGTCGATGTGGACTTCGGCCGTTACGGCAACTTCGACGACTTCATCAACGATCTGCTCGGCCGCTTCGGCGGCCCCGGCGGGGTGGGCGGCATGGGTGGAGGGATGGGGGGCGGTGGCTTCGGAGGCTTCGGCTCGGGCTTCCCCGGTGGCGGTTTCGCTGGCGGCGGCTTCCCCGGTGGCGGCTTTCCCGGCGGGGGCGGCCGCAGCGCGACACTCAATCTCGATGCCGAGGCCACCATCAGCCTGAGCTTCGCCGAAGCCTTCCGCGGCACCGAGCGCACCCTGGCCGTGAATGACGAACGGGTGCAGGTGCGCATCCCCGCTGGCGTGAAGCCCGGCAGCCGCCTGCGGCTCAAAGGCAAGGGCAATCTGCAGCCCGGCACCGGCCGCCGCGGCGATCTCTACCTCAACCTGCAGCTGCAGGAGCATCCGGTCTGGAGCCTGGATGGCGATCAGCTCAAGGCCGATCTGCCTCTCAGCCTCGATGAACTGGCCCTCGGCGGCGAGGTGCAGGTCGCCACACCCGATGGCGACGCCACCGTGACCGTGCCACCGGCCATGGCCGTGGGCCGCACCCTGCGGCTGAAGGGCAAGGGCTGGCCCGGCAGCGGCGGCCGCGGCGACCTGCTGCTCAGCCTCACCCTCAAGCAGCCAGCAAATTACAGCGAGCAGGAACGCCAGCTGCTGGAACAGCTGCGGGCTGCGCGCAGCTCCGACCCCCGCAGCGAGTGGATGGCCGCGGCCCGGCTCTGATCGGTGCCCTCCCAGCGAACCTGCCGCCGCCGAGCGCTAATGAGCGCTCCGTAGGATCCGCCCAGCCCGACGCGACGCGCCTCGCCACTGATGGAGCTCACCTACCGTCCCCGCCGCCTGCGCCGCACGCCTGCCCTGCGGGCGATGGTGCGCGAAACCTCCCTCAGCCCGGCCGATTTCATCTATCCGCTGTTCGTGCACGAGGGCGCCACGAACGAGCCGATCGGGGCCATGCCCGGCTGTCAGCGCTGGAGCCTCGAGGGCCTGGTGCAGGAGGTTGGCCGCGCCTGGGATCTGGGCATCCGCTGCGTGGTGCTGTTCCCGAAGGTGGCCGACGGCCTCAAGACCGAGGACGGCGCTGAATGTTTCAACGAGGGCGGCCTGATTCCCCGCGCCATCCGCCGTCTGAAGGAGATCCACCCGGGCATGGCAATCATGACCGACGTGGCCCTCGACCCCTACTCCTGCGACGGCCATGACGGCATCGTCAGCAGCGAAGGCGTGGTGCTCAACGACGAAACCGTGGCGATCCTCTGCCAGCAGGCGGTGGCCCAGGCCCGCGCCGGCGCCGACCTGATCGGCCCAAGCGACATGATGGATGGCCGCGTCGGCGCCATCCGCGAGGCCCTCGATGAGGAGGGCTTCGAGCATGTGGGCATCATCAGCTACACGGCCAAGTACGCCTCCGCTTACTACGGCCCCTTCCGCGAGGCCCTGGATTCGGCCCCCCGCGCCGCCGCCGGCAAGCCGATCCCCAAGGACAAATCCACCTACCAGATGGATCCGGCCAACGCCCGCGAAGCCATCACCGAAGCCCAGCTCGATGAGCAGGAAGGCGCCGACATCATGATGGTGAAGCCGGGCCTGGCCTACCTGGATATCATCCATCGCCTGCGCGAGGAGAGCGATCTGCCGATCGCGGCCTACAACGTGAGCGGCGAGTACGCCATGGTGAAGGCCGCCGCCGAGAAGGGCTGGATCGACGAGCGCGCCGTGGTGCTGGAAACCCTGCTCTGCTTCAAGCGGGCCGGCGCCGATCTGATCCTCACGTATCACGCCTGTGATGCGGCCGGATGGTTGCGGACGGCTTGACGCCACGCCGCCATCGCTATGACGGGGGCACACATCCGGGGCGCAGATGGGAGACCCGGTGGGCAGCGATCCTTCCCTCTGGAGCGCACCGCTGCCGCAGCTGCTCGACACCCTCGGCAGCTCCACCGAGGGGCTGAGCCCAGCTGAGGCGCTCACGCGGCTGGAGCGGCTGGGCCCGAACCGGCTCACGGCGGGACCGCGCTCGGGGGATCTGAACCTGCTGCTGCGGCAGTTCCTCAGCCCGATCATCCTGATCCTGCTGGGGGCGGCGCTGCTGTCGTTCGCGCTGGAGTCGTTCACCGACGGCGCGATCATCCTGCTGATCGTGCTGCTGAGCGGCCTGCTGGGCTTCTGGCAGGAGCGCGGCGCCGCCAGGGCCGTCGACCAGCTGCTGGCGGTGGTGGAACTGCGCTGCACGGTGGTGCGCGGCGGTGAGGAGCTGCAGGTGCCGGTGGCCGACGTGGTGCCCGGCGATGTGGTGGTTCTGGCGGCGGGAGCGGGCATCCCGGCGGACTGCCGTCTGCTGGAGGAACGGGATCTGTCCGTGAACGAAGCCGCGCTCACGGGCGAGAGCTTTCCGGTTAGCAAGAGCGTGATGCCAGCCCATGACCGGCTGGCGATGGGCAGCCATGTGGTGAGCGGCACGGGCCGGGCCGTGGTGCTGCACACCGGCCGCAGCACCGCCTATGGCGCCATCGCCGCCCAGCTGCGTCAGCGCCGGCCGGAAACCGAGTTCGAGCGCGGTGTGCGCCGCTTCGGCAACCTGCTGCTGGAGATCACGCTGCTGCTGATCGCGCTGATCTTCGCGGTCAACGTCTACCTCAACCGCCCGGTCGTCGACTCCTTTCTGTTCTCCCTGGCGCTGGGGGTGGGCCTCACGCCGCAGCTGCTGCCGGCGATCATCAGCGTGAACCTGGCCCACGGTGCCCGCCGCATGGCACGCCAGCAGGTGATCGTGAAGCGGCTCGCCGCCATCGAGAACTTCGGCAGCATGGATGTGTTGTGCACCGACAAGACGGGCACGATCACCGAGGGCACCTCGCAGGTTCACCAGGCCCTGGCAGCCGATGGCACGAGCTGTGAGCAGGTGCTGCTGCACGCCTGGCTCAATGCCGTGTTCGAAACGGGCTTCAGCAACCCGATCGACGATGCCCTGCGCAGCCTCCGCCCCGAGCAGTTGCCGGCTGCTGAGGCAAGCAACGCCGGCCTGTGGCACAAGCTCGATGAACAGCCCTTCGATTTCCACCGCAAGCGCCAGAGCCTGCTGCTGCAGCCTCCGGCCGCCCTGGGCAGCGAGCCGCTGCTGATCACCAAGGGGGCCCTGACCCGCGTGCTCGACGTCTGCACCCTGGCCCGACGTGCCGATGGAGCCTGCGTGCCCCTGGCGGATCTGGAGGCCGGCATCAGCGCCATGAGCCATGACCTGAGCGCCCAGGGGTACCGGTTGCTGGGGGTGGCACGACGTCAGCATCCACCGCGCACGATCCAGCCGCAGTCGGAGCAGGGCATGACCTTCCTAGGGCTGCTGGTGCTGCGGGATCCCCTCAAGCCCGGCATCCCTGCCACGGTGGCGGAGCTGCAGAAGCTCGGTGTTCGCCTCAAGATCATCACCGGCGACAACGCCCTGGTGGCCAGGCGGATCGGCCAGGAGGTGGGCCTGCTCAACCCGGCGGTGATCAGCGGCGCCGAGCTGCTGAAGATCAGCGATGAAGCCCTGCCGATCCGGGCCGAGGCGGTGGATGTGTTCGCCGAGGTGGAACCCAACCAGAAGGAGCGGCTGATCCGGGCCCTGCGGCGCGGCGGCCATGTGGTGGGCTACATGGGCGATGGCATCAACGATGCGCCGGCGCTGCAGGCCGCCGATGTGAGCCTGTCGGTGCAGGGGGCGGTGGATGTGGCCAAGGAAGCGGCCGAGATCGTGCTGCTCGAGAACGACCTGGCGGTGCTCAGTGCCGGCATCCGCGAGGGCCGGCGCACCTTCGCCAACACGCTCAAATACGTGTTCATGGCCACCAGTGCCAACTTCGGCAACATGATCTCGATGGCGGGCGCCTCGCTGCTGCTGCCGTTCCTGCCGCTGCTGCCGAAGCAGATCCTGCTCACCAACCTGCTCACCGATCTGCCGGAGATGACGATCGCTGGCGATCGGGTCGATGCCGACTGGATTGAACAGCCCCACCGCTGGGACATCGGCTTCATCAAGCGCTTCATGCTCACCTTCGGCCTGGTGAGCTCGCTGTTCGACATCCTCACCTTCGCCGTGCTGCTCTGGGTGCTCCGCAGTAGCCCGGCGGAGTTCCGCACGGGTTGGTTCATCGAGTCGGTGGTGTCAGCCGCCTCGATCGTGCTGGTGGTGCGCACCCACCGGCCACTCACCGCCAGCCGGCCCTCCCGCAGCCTGGTTCTGGCCACCGTGGCGGTGGTGATCCTCACCCTGCTGCTGCCGAACACCCCACTCGGCAGGCTGTTCGGCTTCGTACCCCTGCCACCGAGTTTTCTCCTGCTGCTCGCCGCCGTGTTGATCGCCTACGTGCTCACGGCCGAACGGGTGAAGCGCTGGTTCTACCGCGACCTGCGGCAGGCGCGCGTCCAAACGCCGGCGCAGCCGGATTAAACCTCCTGCGGCGGCGGCTCCAGCTGGATCGTGCTGTGGGCAATGCCGAGCTGGGCGAGCCGTTGCTTGGCCTGATGCAGCCAGTCGAGGTCGTCGATGCTGCCGGGATGGCGCACCACATGGGCGGTGAGGGCGCTCTGGGAGGTGCTCAGGGCCCAGATATGCACGTGATGCACATTCAGAACCCCAGGCAGTTGCCGCAGGGCCGCCTCCACAGCCGCCTGGTCGATGCCCTCCGGCACCGCATCGAGGACGATGCTCAGCGACTGGCGCAGGATCTCGATGCCGCTCCAGGCCACGGCCAGGCCTACGCCGATGGCGGTGGCCGCATCCAGCCAGTTCCAACCGGTGAAGCCCACCACCAGCGCCGCGATCAGCACCGCGGCCGAGACGGCGGCATCGGTGAGCAGGTGGATCACGGCGGCCCGGCGGTTGAGATCGTGGCCGGCATCGGCGCCGAACAGGCGAGCTGAGAACAGATTCACGGCCACGCCGATGGCGGCAGCCCAGAGCACGGGCCCGGCGCTCACCTCCACGGGCTCGAACAGGCGCTGCACGCCCTCCACCAGCACCACCGCCGAGGCCATCAGGATGAATACGGCGTTGGCCAGCGAGGCCAGCTGGGTGCTGCGGCCGAAGCCGTAGGTGTATCGCTTCGAGGGTGCCCGGGCACTCAGGCGTTCCGCCCCCCAGCCCAGCAGCAGACCCGCCACATCGCCGAGGTTATGGACCGCATCGCCGATCAGCGCCAGCGAACCGAAGCTCACGCCGATCACCAGCTGCAAGGCCGAGAGGCCGCTGTTGAGGATCACGCTCCAGCGGAAGGCCGCCGGCGAACCGGGCCGGTGCTGATGCTGGCGGGGGTGAGGCTGCCGCTGCACCGCCACGGCGGGATGGCTGTCCTGAGGGGACAGGCCTGAATGACTGTGCTGGTGAGGATGAGTCACGGGATGGGCCGTGGAGTGTTCAGACGGTGGCTGAGGCGATCCGCGAGCAGCAGGGTCACCGCCGTCATGATGATCACCATCACAATGCTGCTGGGTTGCAACGGAGCAAGGCTCAGTACCGCCTGCAGTCTGGGCAGGGCGAGCAACAGCAGCCACAGGCCGGCGCCGATGGCCGCTCCCGCCAGGGTGTGGCGGCTGGCCGGATAGCCGTTGAGCCACACCAGGCCACCGCTGGCGAGCAGCAGCAGCGAGAACACCAGGCTGCGGCGCAGCTCCACCGGGCTGTGCGGCCAGAAGGCGAGCACCAGCACAGCCAGGGTCAGCACCAGGCCCTGGCCGAGCGAGCGCCGCCAGGTGCTCGGGCCGAGCAGGGGGGCCCCGGCCGCTCGGGGCGGCTGCCGCATCAGGCCCGGTGCAGCGGGCAGGGCCTCGAACACCACGGTGCAGGCGGGATCGATCACCAGGTGCAGCAGGGCGATGTGCACCGGCAGCAGGATCAGCGCCTGGCCGGGCAGCACGAGCGGCAGGGCGCTGAGGGCTGCGATCGGCAGGTGGATCGCCAGGGTGTAGGCCAGGGCGCGGTGCAGGTTGGCATCCACGCGGCGCCCCAGGGCGATCGCCTCCACCAGATCGGCAAAGCTGTCGTTGAGCAGCACCAGATCAGCGGATTCGCGCGCCACGGCGGTGCCGCGCCGGCCCATGGCCACGCCGATGTCGGCGGCCTTGAGGGCCGGCGCATCGTTAACTCCATCGCCGGTCATCGCCACCACGGCACCGCCCGCCTGCAAGGCCCGCACCAGCTGCAGCTTCTGAGCCGGCATCACCCGGGCGAACACATCCACCTGGCGCACCCGCTCCGCCAGCACGGCGGGACTGAGGCTCTCCAGATCGGTGCCGCTGAGCACAGGGCCCGGCGGCAGGCCCGCCTGGTCGGCGATCGAGCGGGCGGTGGTGGGCCCATCGCCGGTGATCATCACCACCCGCAACCCTGCCTGGCGCGCCTCAACGATGGCGGCGGGCACCTCCGAGCGCAGCGGATCGGCCAGCCCCAGGAAGCCCAGTGGCTTGAAGGGGAAGTCGTGCACCCCCACCGGCGGCTCGCCGGGGTCCAGGAGTGGCTGCAGCTCGCGATGAAGCGGCGCCCCATCCAGCCCGCTGGCCACCGCCAGCACCCGCAGGCCCTGGGCCGCCAGGGCATCGGCGGCCTGCAGGAAGGCGGCCGCGGCCTCGCCCTGCAGGTGGCAGAGATCGGCGATCGCCTCTGGTGCCCCCTTGGCGGCGATGTGGCGGCCGCCGTTGCCATCGCTCCAGAGCTGGGAGAACACCAGCAGCTCACGGCTGAGGGGGTACTCCCGCTGCAGCGGCCAATCCGGATGGAGGTGCTCGCTCTGGCCGAGCTGCTCCGCCGCCAGCCGCTGAATCGCCAGCTCCATCGCATCCACCGGATCGCCGCGGCTGGCCAGCACGGCCAGCTCCAGCAGCCGGTGCCAGGGCTCCTCCAGCGGTGAACCGGCCTGCCAGAGCTGGCCAGCGGGCCAGGTGATCAGCCGCTGCAGCGCCATCCGGTTGGCGGTGAGGGTGCCGGTCTTGTCGACCGCGAGCACCGTGGCGCTGCCGAGGCTCTCCACAGCGGCGGGCCAGCGGGCCAGCACGCCGATGCGGGCCAGGCGGAGCGCTCCCAGGGCGAGGAACAGGGCCAGCACCACGGGGATCTCATTGGGCAGCAGCGCCAGGGCCAGGGCCAGGGCCGCCAGCAGTGCCTGCAGCCACTCACCGCTGACGCTGCCCTGAATCAGGGCCAGGGCCACGCACAGCCCCAGGGCCAGCAGGGTGAGCCGCCCCGTGAGGCGACGGGTGTGGCGCTGCAGCGGCGTGGGCGGCGGGGTCACGGTGGCGAGGCTGCGGCCCAGGCGGCCCAGCTCGGTGTCGGCGGCGATGGCCACCGCTTCCGCCCAGCCGCGACCGCTGGCCACAAGCGAGCCGGCCAGCAGGCGTTCGCCGGGGGCCTGCCGCTGCACCGGCAGCGATTCGCCGGTGAGCAGCGATTCATCCAGCCAGAGGCCTACCCCCTCCCGCAGGGCGGCATCGGCCGCCAGCCGGTCGCCCTCCTCAAGGCGCAGCAGATCCCCCAGGCGCACCTGATCGGCCGGCAGCTGCAGATCCAGGCCATCGCGGCGCAGGTGCACCAGCGGAGCCGACAGGCGGGCCAGCTCCGCCAGCGCCCGGCGGCTGCGGTGCTGCTGCAGGGCATCGAGAAGGCTGATGCCCACCACGAACACCAGCAGGATCGCCATTTCCAGCGGTTCGCCGATCCAGCCGTAGATCAGGGCGCAGGCCAGCAGCAGCAGGTTGGTGGGCTCCAGCAGGGCCATGGCGCCTCGGATCACCGCATCCCCAGAGACTGACGCCGACCCACGCCGATGGCGACCCGCGCGCGGCATCGTCGGAGAATGGGTCAAGAACAGGAGCGTTGATGCAAGGCGAAACGCGGGACACAGCGCCAGGCAGCGCTGAGGCGGTGAGCCCACAGCACCGGCTCGGCCATGTGGCCCTGCGGGTGCAGAACATGGAGCGCGCCAAGGCCTTCTATGCCGCTCTGGGCCTGCGCCTCACCTGGGAGGCGGCCGACTGGTGCTACCTGCAGTGGCCCACCAGCGGCGAGGGCATCGCCCTGCTCAGCCCGGACTACACCGCCGCCGGCCCCCATTTCGCCTTCCATTTCAGCGAGCGCGCCGAGGTGGACACCGTGCGTGATCAGCTGGTGGCCGGCGGTCACAACTGCGGCCCGGTGCACGACCATCGCGACGGCACCGCCTCCTTCTATCTGCAGGATCCGGAAGGGAACTGGCTGGAGATGCTCTACGAACCAGCCGCAGGCCTGCCCTCGAATGTCGGCGCCGCGCCGATTCCGCTGCTGCGTCCGTGAGCGCCGGCGCAGCGGACATCCAGGCCGAAGCACTGGAGCTGCTCGAATGGTGGCGCCTGGCGGATCAGGTGGCGGGCTTCGCCGGCACCCCGCTGGGCCGCGCCCTCTGCCGCCGCCTGCCCCTGGCGGCCAGCCGCGCCCAGAGCCAGGCACTGCTGGCGGAAACCACCGAACTGCTGGCCCTCGACGGGCTCACGGAGGGGGGGCTGAGCCTGCAGGGCATCGCCGATCTCAGCCACACCCTGCAGCTCTGCGCCAAGGGGGGCGTCGCCCCGGCGGACGACCTGCTGGATGTGGCCACCACGCTGGCGGCCGCCCGGCGGCTGCGGCGCCAGATCGATGATCCGCAGCTGCGGCCGGTCACCACCGCCCTGGTGGCGGAGCTGCGCACGCTGCCGGAGCTGGAGCAGCGACTGCGGTTCTGCATCGAGGAGGGGGGCCGCGTGGCGGATCGGGCCAGCCCGCCCCTGGCAGAGCTGCGCCGCCAGATCGCGGCTAGCCGCGCCGAGCGCCGCGAGCGCCTGAACGAGCTGATGCGCCGCTATGCCACCCTGCTGCAGGACAACGTAGTGGCCGAGCGCAACGGCCGCCCCGTGTTGGCGGTGAAGGCTGGTGCCGCCGCTCAGCTGCCGGGCCTGGTGCACGACAGCTCGGCTTCCGGCAACACGGTGTTCATCGAGCCCCAGGCGGTGATCCCCCTGGGCAACCGCCTGCGCCAGCTGGAGGGGCAGGAGCGCGAGGCCGAGCGGGCGGTGCTGCAGGAGTTGAGCGGCCTGGTGGGGGAGGAGGCCCCGGCCCTCAGCCAGCTGCAGCAGGTGCTGACCCGGCTCGATGCGGCTCTGGCACGGGCCCGCTACGGCGCCTGGCTGGGGGCTGTACGGCCGGAGCTGGCCAACGATCCGCAGGCGCCGCTGCAGCTGCAGGGGCTGCGCCACCCGCTGCTGCTCTGGCAGCAGAAGCGTGAGGGGGGCAGGGCCGTGGTGCCGGTGGATGTGCGCGTCGGCCCGGAGCTGCGGGTGGTGGCGATCACCGGCCCGAACACCGGTGGCAAGACGGTCACACTCAAAAGTGTGGGGCTGGCGGCGCTGATGGCGCGGGCCGGCCTGTTCCTGCCCTGCAGCGGCACGCCGCGGCTGCCCTGGTGCGCCCAGGTGCTGGCCGACATCGGCGATGAGCAGTCGCTGCAGCAGAACCTCTCCACCTTCAGCGGCCATGTGCGCCGCATCGCCCGCATCCTCGAGGCCCTGCCGCCGGGAGCGGACGCCGACGGACCAGCCAGCTCCCCTGAACCCTCTGGCGCCTCGCTGGTGCTGCTCGATGAGGTGGGCGCCGGCACCGACCCCACCGAGGGCACGGCCCTGGCGATCGCCCTGCTGCGCCAGCTGGCCGATCGCGCCCGGCTCACGATCGCCACCACCCACTTCGGCGAGCTCAAGGCGCTCAAGTACAACGACCCGCGCTTCGAGAACGCCTCGGTGGCGTTCGACGTGGAGACCCTCTCGCCCACGTACCACCTGCAGTGGGGCATCCCCGGCCGCAGCAACGCCCTGGCGATCGCCAGCCGCCTCGGCCTCGATCGCGCCGTGTTGCAGGACGCCGAGCACCTGCTGGCGCCGCGCGGTGAAGGGGAGGTGAATCAGGTGATCGCCGGGCTGGAAAACCAGCGCCAGCGCCAGCAGGAGGCCGCCGAGGAGGCCGCGGCCCTGCTGGCCCGCACGGAGCTGCTGCATGAGGAGCTGCTGCAGCGCTGGCAGCAGCAGAAGGAGCAGAGCGCCGAACTGCAGGAACAGCGCCGCCAGCAGCTGGAGCGCTCGATCCGCGATGGGCAGCAGGAGGTGCGCCGCATCATCCGCCGCCTGCGCCAGGGCCGCGGCAGCGATACCGGCGCCATGGGCGAGAGCGCCCGCCGCGCCGGCCAGCGGCTCAAGCATCTTGAGCAGCAGCACCGGCCCACACCGGAGCGGCGCGACCACCAGGGCTGGCTGCCGAAGCCGGGTGAGCGGGTGAGGGTGCTGTCGCTCGGCAAGGCCGGCGAGGTGCTGTCCCTATCCGACGACGGCCGCGAGCTCACCGTGCGCTGCGGCGTGATGCGGCTCACGCTCGAACTGAGCGCCATCGAGGGGCTGCACGGCGAGAAGGCGGCGCCGCCGCCGGAGCCCGTGAAGGCCCAGGTGGCGATCCGCAGCCGCCGCAATCCCACCGGCAGCGGACCGGAGGTGCGCACCGCCCGCAACACCGTGGATGTGCGCGGCCTGCGGGTGCACGAGGCGGAAGCGGCGGTGGAGGAGCAGCTGCGCGTTGCCAATGGCCCGGTGTGGGTGATCCACGGCATCGGCACCGGCAAGCTCAAGCGCGGCCTGCGCGACTGGCTGGCCGGACTTGCCTATGTGGAACGCGTCAGCGATGCGGAGCGCGGCGACGGCGGACCGGGCTGCAGCGTGATCTGGCTCAAGTAGCGATCAGCCCAGGTGCGGCAGCACCGGCTCGGGCCCCTTGAGGACCTGAGGCTCTGGTCGGGGGATCGCCTCGCCGGCGGCATCGAACAGGCGCCAGCCGCTGGACTCCACCTCGAGGTGCACCGTCTGCCCCGGCACTAGGGCCTGATCGGGCTCGGCGCGCAGCTGCACCAGGTGATCACCCTCCAGCAGGCGGCAGGTGAGCAGCTGCTCGTTGCCCAGAGCCTCGCAGTGGCTCACCTCAGCGGGCAGGTTGCGGTTGGTGGCGGGGGCCAGGCGCAGATGTTCGGCGCGCAAACCGCCAGTGAGCTCGGAGGTTGCCCCCGCCGGCGACCGGGCCTGCCACTGGGCGAGGGCCTCGGCCATCGGCCCCTCCAGCAGGAAGCGGTGGCTGCCGAGCTGCAGCTGGCCACCGCCGACGCTGATGACCGGCAACAGGTTCATCGGCGGGCTGCCGATGAACTGGGCCACGAACAGGTTGCTGGGCCACTGGTAGAGCTCCAGTGGGGTGCCGAGCTGCTGCAGGGCACCACGGTTGAGCACAGCGATGCGGTGGCCCATGGTCATGGCCTCCACCTGGTCGTGGGTCACGTAGACCGTGGTGGTGCCCAGGCGCCGCTGCAGCTCGACGATCTGGGCGCGGGTGCCCGTGCGCAGCTTGGCGTCGAGGTTGCTGAGCGGTTCATCCATCAGGAACACCGCCGGCTGGCGGGCGATGGCGCGGCCCAGGGCCACCCGCTGCTTCTGACCGCCGGAGAGCTCCTTGGGCAGGCGATCGAGCAGATGGCTGAGTTCGAGTGTGTCCGCCACCTCGGCGATGCGCTGCTCGATGCGGACCTCGCGGCCGGAGGGGAGGCGCAGGGGTTCCGGCAGCTTGCGGCTGGCGCGGTGCAGACCATCCCCCAGCTGCTGCAGGGGGGTGCGGCGGCGCTGTCGGCGCAGGCCGAAGCCGATGTTGTCGGCCACGCTCAGGTGGGGGTAGAGCGCGTAGCTCTGGAACACCATCGCCACATCGCGCTGGGCCGGACGCAGGCGCGTCACGCAGCGATCGCCCACATACACCTCACCGGAGCTGGGGGCCTCCAGGCCCGCCAGCAACCGCAGCAGCGTGCTCTTGCCGCAGCCCGAAGGGCCCACCAGCACCAAAAACTCGCCATCCTCGATGGCCAGATCCAGTGAGCGCAGCACCTCAACCGGGGCGCTGCCGCGGCGGGGCGGGTACGTCTTGCTGACCTGCTGGAAGCGAACCTCTGCCAAGACCAGGTCACGCGGCGGCCCGATCCTAGGGTTGGTCAAATGCAGTTCATTGATCAGGCCCGCATCGCGGTGCGGGCCGGCCGCGGTGGCGACGGCATCGTGGCCTTCCGCCGGGAAAAATACGTGCCGGCCGGCGGCCCCTCCGGCGGCGATGGCGGCCGCGGCGGCGATGTGCTGCTGGAGGCTGACCCCAACCTGCAGACCCTGCTCGACTTCAAGTACAAGCGCCTGTTCGAGGCCCAGGAGGGCCGGCGCGGCGGGCCGAACAAGAGCACTGGCGCCAGCGGCGATCACCTCACGATCAAGGTGCCCTGCGGCACGGAGGTGCGCGACATGCGCACGGGCATCCTGCTGGGCGACCTCACCGAGAAGGGGCAGCGGCTTCTGATAGCGGCCGGCGGCCGCGCCGGCCTCGGCAATGCCCACTACCTCAGCAACCGCAACCGGGCCCCCGAGAAGTTCACCGAGGGGCGCGACGGTGAGGAGTGGAACCTGCAGCTGGAGCTCAAGCTGCTGGCCGAGGTGGGCATCATCGGCCTGCCGAACGCCGGCAAGAGCACGCTGATCTCGGTGCTCTCGGCGGCGCGGCCCAAGATCGCCGACTACCCCTTCACCACCCTGGTGCCCAACCTCGGTGTGGTGCGCCGCCCCACCGGCGATGGCACCGTGTTCGCCGACATCCCAGGCCTGATCGCCGGTGCGGCCCAGGGGGCGGGGCTAGGGCACGACTTCCTGCGCCACATCCAGCGCACCCGCCTGCTGATCCACCTGGTGGATGCCAGCTCCGACGACGTGGTGCGCGACCTGGTCGTGGTGGAGCAGGAACTGGAGGCCTACGGCCAGGGACTGAACGAGCGTCCGCGGCTGGTGGCCCTCAACAAGGTGGAACTGCTGCTGGAGGAGGAACTGGAGGAGCGTCTGGCCGCAGCAGCGGCCCATTGCGGCGTTCCGGTGCTGGCGGTGTCGGCGGCCACCAACCGCCACCTCGACAAGCTGCTGGCTGCTGTGTGGCAGGAACTGGGGGTCTGAGCCTGGCTGATAAGCCGGGCCTGATGCTCGGCCAGAGCCCGGGGTGGCCCCGGCCGGCCTCGTTGCCGAGTCATCCCGCTCGCCGCAGGTAGCGCCAAAAAAAGGGGGCCTTTGGCCCCCCTGGATCTGAGTGACGGATCAGTCGTCGTACACGAGGCACTCGGGGGCGTCGGGGTTCAGATCGCAGAACACCTCGAGGGGGGTGGGATCGTGGCTGTCTTCGGGGTGGTGGGCCTTGTACTCCTGAAGGTCCTTGAGCTCATCCTCGAGGTGGCGCACCTTGCCGGTGTCGCCGGCTGCCTTGGCTGCCTCGATGTCGTTCTGATCCTTGGCGATGTGCTCGTCGATCGTGTTCATGGAAGGGGCCTTCAGTGCTCAGGCCGCTCGACGTCGAGCACACCATAGAGGCATGTCTGAGACGCAGCGGGCTGTGTGGCGGGGTTCTGACTCCGTCCGCAACGTCGGCGGCAGAGCAGGCGCAATCGGCCGACGCGGGCTAACACAGAACTATCCGCAGCAGCACCGATGACGCGCATCAGGCAACGGCGGGATCGCCACTTCGTGGATGAGCGGGGCCAGCTGTTCTGGATCAACGGCCCCGACCACCACTGCTACCTCTCCGAGCAGCGCCAGTGGCGCTCAGGGCTGAGCTTTGACGAGGTGCTCGAGTGGAAGCAATGCGCCCCCAGCGGCAAGGTGAGCCAGCGCTTCAACTCCCCCCAGGCGGCCTGCGAGGCCTTCGAGCACAACCAGGTGCAGTGGACGCTCGACCTCTACCTGCGCCACATGGGCGATGAGATGACCCTGCAGCGCGGCGCCGACGACTACAAGCCCACGGCCATGAAGGAGGAGGAGGCCCGCGGCGGGCCGCGGCGAGTGCAGCCCTGGCAGGGCAGCAGCACCCCGCCGCCCCAGTGCGCACTCAGCTCCCGGCCCGCGCCGCGCAGCCCATCGGCCTCGGCGAGCCTGGCGGCCAGCCGCAGCGAGCTGCCCCACCTGCAACGGCGGCGACGCAGCGGAACGGGGATCGGGGCTGGGATCGGCGTCGGGGGCGATCCCGGCGCTGAAGCCGAGGGGAAAAGCTGAAGCCGAGGGGAGAAGCTGACGCGATAGCCGCCCGGCATGCACCGGAGATGGCTCGCCATGGCGAGTCATTTCCGGAGTGTCTTGAGACGAAACGTCTGGCCGCAGGCTGCATGCCGTAAGCCGCGCGCCTCAGCCGGCCAGCTCGCTCAGGGCCAGCCAGCGCTCCTCGCCGCGCTCAATCCGGGCCAGCAGCTCCGAGAGTTCCGCGCTGAGGGCCTCCAAGGTTGCGTAGTCACTGCCGCCGGCCGCCAGCAGGGCCTCCAGCTCACCCCGGCGCTGTTCCCAGGCGGGCAGCTGGGTGTCCAGGTCCGCCAGCTCGCGCGTCTCCTTGAAGCTGCGACGCCGGACCTTCAAGGCTGCTGCCGCGGCCGCTGGCACGGCGGACTCACCGGCAGCAGCAGCGGCAGCAGCAGCCGTAGCTGATTCCGAAGCAGTCCCAGAGGCCGAAGCCGACTCCGCTGCTGGCACCGCCGCCTGGCGCTCCAGGTAGGCGCTGTAGTTGCCCTCGAAGCGCCGGAGGCGGCCGTCCTCAAAGCAAAACAGCCGATCCACTGTGCGATCGAGGAAGTAGCGATCGTGCGAGACGACCACCACGCAGCCGCGGAAGTCCTCGAGGAAGTCCTCCAGCACCGTCAGGGTCTGCACGTCGAGGTCGTTGGTGGGCTCATCGAGCAGCAGCACGTTGGGCGCCTCGATCAGCAGGCGGCAGAGGTGCAGCCGCCGCCGCTCTCCGCCAGAGAGCTTGCGCACCGGCTGGTGCTGCTGGGCGGGCGGGAACAGGAAGCGCTCCAGCAGCTGCGAGGCCGAGAGGGTGCTGCCATCGAGCTCGATGCTGCTGGCGGCATCCTTCACCACATCGATCAGCTTGCGCTCGCGGCCGGCGGCATCGGTGGCCTCGAGCACCTGATGGCTGTGCTGATCGAAGTAGGCCAGTTTCACGGTGCCGCCCAGTTCGATCCGGCCGCCATCGGCCAGCCGCCGCCCGGCGATCAGATCCAGAAGGGTGGATTTGCCCGAGCCGTTGGGGCCGATGATGCCGACCCGATCTTCCGGGCTGAAGTCGTAGCTGAACTCCCGCAGCAGCGGCGCCGCACCGGCCTGGCGCGCCTCGGGGCTGGCCCACACCGCCAGATCATCGGCCTCGATCGCCCGTTTGCCGAGGCGACGACGGTTGCTGCTGAGGCTGAGCTGCCCCTTCACCTGCCGCTTCGGCTGCTCCTGCATCGCCTCGATGCGCTGGATGCGGGCCTTCTGCTTGGTGCTGCGCGCCTTGGGGCCGCGCTTGAGCCACTCGAGCTCGCGCCGCAACACGCCACGGGCCTTGGCCTCACTGGCAACAGCTGACGCCTCCTGCTCGGCCTTGCGCTCCAGGTAATAGGCATAGTTGCCGCTGTAGCTGCTGGCCTCACCCCGATCCACTTCCACGATGCGGCGGGTCACCTGATCGAGCACATAGCGGTCGTGGGTGATCAGCACGAGGGCGCCAGCGAAGCGCTGCAGGTAGCCCTGCAGCCACTGGATGCAATCGGCATCGAGGTGGTTGGTGGGTTCATCCAGCAGCAGCACATCCGGCTCAGCAACAAGAGCCGAGGCCAAGGCCAGGCGCTTGCGGTAGCCACCGGAGAGATCCCCCACGCGGCGGTTCACATCGCGGATGCCGAGCTGATCGAGCACCTCACGGATCTGCTGCTCCAGGCCCCAGGCCTGGCTCTGGTCCATGCGGGCGTTGAGGCTGCCGAGCTCGGCCAGCAGGGCGCCATCGTCGGCGCTGCCATCACCGCCCTCGGCGTGAGCCTGGGCGAGGGCCTGGCTCACCTCCGTGTAGCGGCGCAGCAGCTGCATCTTCTCGCCGCTGTCCGCGAACACCTGCTCGAGCACGGTGCGCTCGGGATCAATCTGTGGCTCCTGGCTCACCAGCACCACCCGCGCCTGGGGCGCCAGCCGCCGCTCCCCCTCCCCCGGCGGCTCCTCCCCGGCCAGCAGGCGCAGCAGGGTCGACTTGCCGGCGCCGTTCGGGCCGATCAGCCCCAGCCGGTCGCGCTCCTCCACGTGCAGGGTGAGCTGGTCGAACAGGGTGCGAACGCCGAAGTCCTTGCGGACCTGCACCAGGCTGATCAGGCTCACGCGTTGGAGGGTCGGCGCTGAGCCTCCAGATAAGCAAACACGCTCTTATCGCCCACATCGGCGGCTGCGGGCATCGGGAACTTGCGCAGGCAGAGCACCAGCAACAGCGCCGCCTGCAGGCCCAGCAGAGCCCCGCAGGCGCCGGCGCCGATCACCCCGCTGAGGTGCCCCAGCAGGGCCAGGGGCAGCAGCAGCGTCACACCGATGGCCTCGGGCCGGCGGAAGCAGAAGAACTCCTTGAAGCCGATGCCCGCCAGCGCCGCGAAGAAGGGGCCGATCGCCCACACCCAGCGGCCATCGGCAGCGGCGGCGCTGGCCATGGCGGCGGGACCGGCGGCGCTGGCCAGGCCCAGCAGCCCCAGGCAGCCCAGCAGCCAGAACAGCTGCAGGGCGCGGTGCAGCGGCCGCAGATAGATATGAATCCAGCGCAGCGCCAGCCCCAGCCCCGCCGCCATCGGCAGCAGCCAGGGCCAGAGCAGCTGGGGCCCCAACCAGCGCCACTGGGCGAGCAGGGCGGCCTGGGCGATCGCCAGGGTCAACAGGGCCAGTCGGTAGCCGAGCACCTCACGCCGGTCCACCTCCGTGATCGTGAACGGGCCGTACACCCCCTCGTAGCGCTCCTCAGCGGGGAAGGCGGCCTCTGGCGACGGGCTCGCTGTCATGGCTGGGGGACTCCCGGATGGCCATTCACCAGTGTGGCCAGATCCGGCCCGGCGGGCACGATGCCGGAGGGGTGCAGCGGGAACAGGGCGCCGAAGTAGTCGGCCCGCCAGGCCTCGGCGAAGCAGCAGTCCGCTACCCCCGGCAGGGCGAAGAAGCGGCGGCGCCACTGCCACAGGGCCGGGAACTGCCAGAGGGGCCGGCGGCTCACACCGAACAGCGGCGCGTACACCAGCTCGAGGCGGATCAGCGTGGGGAACAGCTGCACATCGGCCAGGGTGAGCGCCTCACCGCAGAGCCAGGGGCCGGCAGCGGGCGCCGCCAGGGCAGCTTCCGCTGCCTCGAGAGCGGCGAACAGCGCCGCCTCCGCCCGGTCGTAGGCGGCCTGGTGGCGGGCGAAGCCGCAGCGGTACACGCCGTCGTTGACGGCGTGCTGAAAGCGCTGGCGCAAGTCGGCGATGGCCGCTGCCAGGGCCGCCGGTTCGGCGGGCTCCAGATCCGGCGCCTCCGGAGGCGCCGGCCAGGCATTGAGCAGCTCCATCAGCCGGGCGCTCTCGCCCACCACGATGCGCCCGCTGGCGCGCTCCAGCAGCACCGGCACCGTGGCGCGCTGGGCAGGATCGGCGCCGGCGCGGCGGTAGAGCTCCTGCAAGGTGCGGCAGCCCAGCAGCGGCTCGGCGAAACACCAGCGGCCGGCGGCCGGATCCGGCTCGGCCACCACCAGCTCGATCGTGTCGGCCAAGCCGCGCAGCCGCCAGGTGAGCCAGGCGCGGTGGGCCCAGGGGCAGCTGCGGCCCACGATCAAAAGATGGCCCTCCGGCTCGCCCGCCGCCGCCGGCAGGGCGGGCCGCTGCGCGAACGGGGAGGCAGGCCGCACGTAGTTGCCCTCCGCATCAGCCGGGCCGAGGCCGCCCATCAGCTGCAGCCACTGCCAGCGCCAGCCGCAGCGGGCGGCCGCCACCAGGGCCGGGGGAATCGCCATCACCGCTGCGGCCGTGGCCGCCTCACTCCTGCCAGGCTGACGCAGGTGGCACGGGGAGAACAGGGGCATGGGCCAGAACGGAACCAACGGCCCGGCGCGGCTGCTGGTGGTGGCCGGCACCCACGGCAACGAGCGCAACGCCCCCTGGCTGATCGAGCAATGGCGGCGCCGGCCGGAGCTGCTGGCCAGCGCCGGCCTGGAGCTGGAGCTGGTGATCGGCAACCCGGAGGCCCTGGCGGCCAACCGCCGCTACATCGAGCGCGACCTCAACCGCAGCTTTGCGCCGGAGCTGCTGGCGGATCCGGCGCGGCAGGAGCTGGAGATCCGCCGCGCCCGCGAGCTGCTGGAGAGCTTCGGGCCGGAGGGCGCCGCCGCCTGCCCGGTGGTGATCGATCTGCACAGCACCACCAGTGGCATGGGCAATTCGCTGGTGGTGTACGGCCGGCGGCCGGCGGATCTGGCCCTGGCAGCCGCGATCCAGGCCCGGCTGGGGCTGCCGATCTACCTGCACGAGGCGGATCCAGCCCAGACCGGCTTTCTGGTGGAGCGCTGGCCCTGCGGCCTGGTGATCGAGGTGGGGCCAGTGGCCCAGGGGCTGCTGCAGGCGACGATCTGCCGCCAGACCCAGCTGGCCCTCGAAGCCACCTGCCAAAGCCTGGCGGCCGCGGCAGAGGGCCGCCTCACGCTGCCGCCCGGCCTGACGGTGCATGTGCACAGCGGCAGCCTGGATCTGCCCCGCGATGGCGCGGACGCCGCCCTGGCCTGCCTGCATCCGCAGCGCCAGGGGCGCGACTGGCAGCCGCTGCAGGCCGGCTCTCCCCTGTTCTGGAGGGCCGATGGCGGCATGGAACGGGTTTCAGCCAGCCTCGAAGGCCGCTGGCCGGTGTTCATCAACGAGGCGGCCTACGGCGAGAAACACATCGCCCTGGGACTCACCCGCCGGGAGCGCTGGGCCTGCGACCCCGGCTGGGGGGAGGCGTTGTACGCCTGCCTTCAGCGCAGCGGGCCGTTGTAGATCACCTCCAGCACGCTGCGGCCATCGGCCGCGATCAGCACCTCACTGCTGAAGGTGGGGGCCAGATTTTGCTGCTGCCAGCCGGGTGCGCCGCCGTTGAAGCGGAACAGAAAACCCTGGCTGTTCTGCTTGATCAGGCAGCTGTTGCCACCGCCAGCGCTGGCGAACATGCAGGCCGCCGGCATGTAGCGGGTGAGGCCGCCGTTGAGCCGCACCACCGTGTTGCGGGCCAGGTTGATCGCCCGCTGGCGCGCGGCCGCCTCCTGCTGCAGCCGCTCGATGCGATCAAAGGTCTGATCCACGCCGGTGGTCTGGGACTGGGACTGGGCCTGGGTCTTGGTCTGGGCGAAGGCCGGCGGCAGGGCAGCAGCACTGAACAGGACGCCGCTGCAGAGGCAGTGCAGAGCCAGCGAGCGAAGCGAAATCATGAGATGGAGGGTGGGGGTGGTGTCAGCCGCAGGCCCAGGTGCCCTGCTCCTTGGTGCAGGGCAGATCGCTGGTGGTGCCGTCACCCCAGTAGATGCGCAGGCGATCGTCCTCGCTGCCCATGCGGAACGTGAGCGACTTCACCGGACCGGCCGGGGGCTTGCCGGCCGTGTCGGCCGTGTCTTCGGCATCGGGATGGGCCAGCCGCTTCTCGAGTTGTTGCACCCGCAGCTCGAGGCGCTGAAGCCGCTGACTCTCAGAGGGCCCCTGCTGGCAGCCGGCCAGCAACAGGGCAGCGGCCAGGGAAAGGGTGCACCAGCGCATGGCCCGGCAACGGCAGAAGACGAAGCTCTAGCAGCGCTGACAGGGATTGACCAGCCGTGATGCCCGTGGATCGGGAGTCACGGGCGGGCGCCGGCCACTCCACAAAGGGCAACACCTCGTCACAGATGCCGCAAACATCCGTTACATTGGTCAAGGCAGGGCGGGTTCCCGACCTGTCCTTCCCTACCGCTCCTGCCTGTTGGCCTTGCCTGCCGGACTGAGAGCCCTACATCCCCCGTACTCATGACCACCACCATCCAGCAGCGCCAAGGCGCTTCTGCGTGGAACCAGTTTTGCGACTGGGTCACCAGCACCGACAACCGCCTTTACGTGGGTTGGTTCGGCGTTCTGATGATCCCCTGCCTGCTGGCCGCCACCATCTGCTTCATCGTTGCATTCATCGCAGCACCCCCCGTCGACATCGACGGCATCCGTGAGCCCGTTGC
>JAIYAQ010000016.1 GCA_027488975.1 Cyanobium sp. E1_MAG_00006 | reverse complement strand
CCTACAACACCGGTTGCCCGGCATCCTTCGGTTCCTGCTCGCCCGCCATGCCCTTCGGCCTGGCTCACGCGCAGCACACAACCATAACACCAGATCCGTGTTCCTGGCGACAGACGGGCTGGGGGATGACGCTGCGGCTCGCCATTTCTATGGTTCAGGGCAGGCGCGACGCTGCGGCGGGGACCCTGGGATGGCGCAGCAGTTCAGCCAGGAACGCCTACGGGTGCGCCCAAGCTCCCGAGAGGAAGCGGTGGTTGCCGCGGCCGAGGAGCAGTTCGAGCAAACCCTGATCCGCGTGCGCGGTGAACTGGTGGGTTCGGTGGCAGCCCTCAGCCACCCCGGTGGCCGCAGCGATGCCGCCAACTACGGCGAGGTGTTCCTGCGGGACAACGTTCCCGTGATGTTCTACCTGCTGCTCAAGGGGCGCTACGCCATCGTGCGCAACTTCCTGGAGGTGTGCCTGGAGCTGCAGAGCAGCGCCTATCAGACCCGCGGCGTCTTCCCCACCAGTTTCGTGGAGGAGGAGGGCAAGCTCCTGGCCGACTACGGCCAACGCTCGATCGGCAGCATCACCTCCGTAGACGCCAGCCTGTGGTGGCCGGTGCTCTGCTGGCTGTACGTGCGCCGCAGCCAGGACTGGGAATTCGGTGCCAGCCAGCGGGTGCAGCGGGGGGTGCAGCTGCTGCTGGATCTGGTACTGCATCCCACCTTCGAGGGCACGCCGGTGCTGTTCGTTCCGGATTGCTCGTTCATGATCGATCGCCCCATGGATGTGTGGGGCGCACCATTGGAAATCGAGGCGCTGCTCTACGGCTGCCTGGGCAGCTGCTGCCAGCTGATGGAACTCGCCCAGCGCGGCCAGAGCAGCCGGTTGCTGGAGCAGCGGCTTGTGCTCACTCGGCAGTGGAAGCACGACCTGCGCCGCTACCTGCTCAAGCACTACTGGGTGACGAGCAAAACGCTGCAGGTGCTGCGGCGACGGCCCACTGAGCAGTACGGCGAAACCCAGGGCCTCAACGAGTTCAACGTGCAGCCCCAGGTGATTCCCCCCTGGCTGCAGGACTGGCTGGAGGACCGTGGCGGCTACCTGATCGGCAATATGCGCACGGGCCGGCCGGACTTCCGCTTCTACAGCCTCGGCAATACCCTGGCCTGCCTGTTCGGTCTGATCACGGCACCGCAACAGCGAGCCCTGTTCCGGCTGGTGCTGCACAACCGCCAGCACCTGATGGCCCAGATGCCGATGCGCATCTGCCACCCCCCCCTGGAGGGAGACAAATGGCGGGAGAAAACCGGCTCCGACCCCAAGAACTGGCCCTGGAGCTACCACAACGGCGGCCACTGGCCGAGTCTGCTCTGGTATCTAGGCGGCGCAATCCTGCTACACGAGCAGCGCCATCCCCAGGCCGATGTGCTGCTGATGGGGCAGATGCGCGCCATGCTCGAGGAGTGCTACTGGATGCAGCTGAACCAGCTGCCGCGCCAGCAGTGGGCTGAATATTTCGACGGCCCCACCGGCACCTGGGTGGGGCAGCAGGCGCGCACCTACCAGACCTGGACCATCGTCGGCTTTCTGCTGCTGCACCATCTGCTGCGAGTGGAGCAGCAGGACGTGAGCCTGCTGGACATCAACCGGGACTGAGCTCGCCACTGAGCGGGTCGAGTGAACCGCAGCAGGCTCTGGCCAATAAAAAACCCCGGCCAGCGCCGGGGTTTCGACTTGATCTGTTCCAACAGCTGTCCGTTACCGGGTGCTGATCAGAACAGACCCAGAGTCAGGGACTTGTCGATCGGCAGAGCAGCACCAATTCCCAGGTAGATGGCGAACAGCGTGCCGAACAGGAAGGCAGCCATGGCCACCGGCCGACGGAAGGGGTTCTGGAACTTGTTGAAGCTCTCGATGAAGGGGATCAGCATCAGACCCAGCGGAATCATCGTCTGCAGGGCGATACCCAGCAGCTTGTTCGGCACAACCCGCAGGATCTGGAAGACGGGGTAGAGGTACCACTCGGGCAGGATCTCCAGCGGCGTGGCGAACGGATCAGCCTTGTCGCCGAGCATGGCAGGGTCGAGAACGGCCAGGCCCACCACGCAGGCGATGGTGCCCAGGATGACCACCGGGAAGATGTAGAGGAGGTCGTTCGGCCAGGCGGGCTCGCCGTAATAGTTGTGGCCCATGCCCTTGGCCAGCTTGGCCCGCAGCTTGGGATCGCTCAGATCGGGGTTCTTGAGGATGTGCATGAGGGGGGACCGGTGGGGTGGCCTGTGGTGTTCCCAGTGGTGGAAGGCTAGAAACCGCCCTGGGGCCGGCGGAATGGCCTGAGGTGATCAGGGCCGGGATCGCAACAATCCGCAATCCCAGCCTGCCTCCGGATTCAGAGGGGACCGGAAATGCCTTGCTTCCGGATCATCAGGAAGTGGATGAGCATGAAGACCGCGAGCAGCCAGGGCATCACAAAGGTGTGAAGGCTGTAGAAGCGGGTCAGGGTCGATTGGCCCACGCTCTCGCCGCCGCGCAGCAGCTCAACCATGAAGTCGCCGACAACAGGCACGGCAGCAGGAACGCCAGACACGATCTTGACGGCCCAGTAGCCGAGCTGATCCCAGGGGAGGGAGTAGCCGGTGACGCCGAACGACACGGTGATCACGGCCATGGTGACGCCGGTGATCCAGGTGAGCTCGCGGGGGCGCTTGAAGCCACCGGTGAGGTACACACGGAACACGTGCAGGATCAGCATCAGCACCATCATCGAGGCGCTCCAGCGGTGCACGGAGCGGATCAGCCAGCCGAAGCTGACGTCGGTCATCAGGTACTGAACCGAGGCGTAGGCCTCAGCCACCGTCGGCTTGTAATAGAAGGTCATCGCGAAGCCAGTCGCGAACTGGATCAGGAAGCAGACCAGCGTGATGCCGCCCAGGCAATAAAAGATGTTGACGTGGGGCGGCACGTACTTGGAGGCGACGTCGTCGACGATCTCCTGGATGTCGAGGCGCTCGTTGAACCAGTCGTAGACCGAGGCGGTGACGGGCGAGGACTTTCCGCCGGCGGCGGGGGAGGAGTTCGCCATGCAGCGAGGGAGTTTGGTTGGCAGAGTCTACCGATCCCCTCGGACCCCCTGTGAGCGCTCCGTCGCCGTTCGTCAAGCCAGCCGGCGGCAGGGGAACCACCCGGCCTGAGCGCGGTGGTAGCGCTGCCAGGCCGGGGAGCTTGAAGCGTTTGCTGGCCTGGCTTCTCAGCATCCTGCTCGTCGGCCTCATGACCTTCAGCGAGGTCCCGCCAGCCCTGGCCCTCAACGATGCCCAGCAGCTGGTGGTGGAGAGCTGGCGACTGGTGAACCAGAGCTACGTGGACCCCCAACGCTTCGAGGCGATCCAGTGGAAGCGACTGCGCCAGAAGACCCTGGAGCGCCCGATCCAGACCAGCAGCGATGCCTACGACGCCATCGACGACCTGCTGGCCCCCATCGGCGACCCCTACACCCGCCTGCTGCGTCCGGCCGACTGGTCTGCCCTGCGCTCGAACACCCAGGGCAGCGTCAGCGGCGTCGGCCTGCAACTGGGGCTGCGCGGCGACGATCCAGCCATCGTGGTGATCGCTCCGCTGGAGGGATCACCCGCCGCCGAAGCGGGCATCGCCTCCGGCTGGGAGGTGCGCCGGGTGGATGGCCAACAGGCGGCCGAGCTTGGACTGGAGGCCACGGCGGCACGGCTGCGAGGCCCGGCCGGCACGCGGGTGCTGCTGGAGCTGGTGCCGCCAGGCGAGCGGCCGCAGGAGCTGGATCTGACCCGGCGCCAAGTGGATCTGCAGCCCGTGCGCAGCCGCCTGATGGAGCGCAATGGCCATCCGATCGGCTATCTGCGCATCACCCAGTTCGCCGAACCGGTGCCGGACCTGGTGGCGGCCCGGCTCGAGACCATGCAGCAGCAGGGGATCGACGGGCTGGTGCTCGACCTGCGCAACAACTCCGGCGGACTGGTGAGTGCCGGGCTCGCGGTGGCGAATGTTCTGCTGGACGGCGCCCCGATCGTGGAGACGGTGAACCGCGAGGGCTTCGCCGATGCCCAGCAGGCGGGGCCTGGCCAACTCTTCGGCGGGCCGATGGTCACCCTGGTGAACGGCGGCACCGCCAGCGCCAGCGAGATCCTGGCGGGTGCCCTTCAGGACGACAGCCGCTCGCCGCTGCTGGGCAGCCGCACCTTCGGCAAGGGTCTGATCCAGACCCTCATCGGTCTGGGCGGCGACGGCAGCGGCCTGGCGGTGACTGTGGCCCGCTACGTGACCCCCAGCGGCCGGGACATCCAGAACCTGGGCATCGAGCCGGACCGGCTGCTGCCGCAACCGGAACCGCTCAACCCCGGCGGCGACAACGACGCCTGGCTGGATGCCGCCCTTGATGCGCTCGAGCGCCAGCTGCCAAGCGGCGAGGCGAACCGATGAGCCAGCGCACGTATCACGACCCGCTGCATGGAGCGATCACCCTCGATCGGCAACGTCCGGCCGAGGCCTTGGTGATCGATCTGATCGACACAGCGCCGTTCCAGCGCCTGCGACGCATCCGCCAGCTGGGGCCGGCCTACCTCACCTTCCACGGCGCCGAATCGAGCCGCTTCACCCATTCGCTGGGGGTGCTGCAGCTGGCGCGCCAGGCCCTGGCCAGCCTGATGCGTCAGGCGCCGGAGCTGGAAGCGGAGGAGGGACTGCTCTATGCAGCAGCTCTGCTGCACGACCTGGGCCATGCCCCCTTCAGCCATTCCGGTGAGGAGATGTTCGGCCTGCACCACGAAGGCTGGTCGGGCCAGCTGATCCGCGCGCATCCCGCCCTGCGCGATCGGCTGGAGGCCTTCGCGCCCGGCCTGGCAGATGCCGTGGCCGATCTGCTGGAGCTCGGCCGTTGCCATCAGCCGGCGATCAAGGCCCTAGTGAGCAGCCAGCTGGACTGCGACCGGCTCGACTACCTGCTGCGCGACAGCTACAGCACGGGCGCCAGCTACGGCCGGCTGGACCTGGAGCGGATCCTCGCCAGCCTCACCATCGCCCCCGATGGCGGCCTGGCGGTGCACCCCAAGGGCCTGATGGCGGTGGAGCACTACCTGGTGGTGCGCAACCTGATGTACCGGAGCGTCTACAACCACCGGCTCAACGTGGTGTGCAACTGGCTGCTCAGCCAGACGATCGCTGTCGCCCGGCGGCTGGGGCCCGAGCAGGTGTGGGCCGACACCGTGCTGGCCCGCTGGCTCTGGCAGCCACAGCAGCTGGACATCGACACATTTCTGGCCAACGACGACATCCGCACCGGCTATCACCTGCAGCGCTGGCGCGAGGAGGGTCCGGCCCCGCTGCAGGAGCTGTGCCAGCGATTACTGGAGCGCCAGCTGCTCAAGGCCACCGATGTGAGCGCCCTCGAACCGCAGCAGCGGCTGAGCCTGCTGGCAAGGGCGCGACACCTCAGCGAGGCCACCGGGTTTGTGGCGGATCTCTGCTGCGGCCTGCATCAACAGCAGAACCGTGGCTACCACCCCTACAGGGGGGGACTGCGCCTCTGGGATGGGCGGCAGCTTGCTGGCCTGGAGCAGCGCTCGGCCCTGGTGCGCACCCTGATCGAGCCCACGGAGATCGCCTGGCTGATCCACCCAGCCGAGGTGAGCCACGAACTGCGGCGGCAGCTGAGCCTGGATGGCGGCGGGGGTCCTGCCTAGCCTCCGCCCATGGTCGCAGCACCCACCCCGCAACGTTTCCGTCTGGCGCCGCTCGCCCGGGCGATGGCCTCGCCCCTGGAGGAGGTGCAGCACCAGCTCGCGGCGGGACCGCCGGCCGGCACAGCCGAGCTCGACTGCTGCGACAGGCCCCTGACCATTGGCGAGCTGCGGGCGATCATCGACATCCTGGCGGCGGCGGGGCTGACGCTGCAGGTGGTGAGCGCCCTCGAACCGCTGACTCTGGTGCCGGCAGCGGCACTGGGACTGGTCACCTGTCTGCAGGAGGAACCGGGGCTGGTGTCGCAGCCGGAGCCGGTGGGCGGTGCCGGCCTCAGCATCCACCGCGGCACCCTCCGCTCCGGCGATCACCTGCAGGTGAAGGGGTCGCTGCTGGTGCTGGGCGATGTGAATCCAGGGGCACGGGTGAGTGCCGGCGGCGATGTACGTGTCTGGGGGCGGCTGCGGGGCGTGGCCCATGCCGGTTGCCACGGCGATCGCAGCGCCCGGATCGTGGCCCTGCAGCTGCGGCCACTGCAGCTACGCATTGCTGAAGCGGTGGCCCGCGGACCGGAGGATCTGCCACCGGCGGGCTTCTGCGAGGAGGCGGTGCTGCTGGACGGCACGATCGCGATCCGGCCCGCGGAACCGAGCTGGCCTCTGGCGCCGGAGAACTGACGACGGGCTCGGCTCAGCGATTGACCAGCCCCAACCCACCCAGCAGCCCGGCCACAGCCATGAACCACAAGGGGGAGATCCGTGTGCGCAGCATCAGCACACACACCAGGGCAGACACGGCATAAGCAGGGGTGTCGTGGTCGGAGATGCGCAGGATCTTCAGGCCCACGGCGAACAGGATTCCGAGGGTGATCGGCCCCATGCCCCGCTCGAAGGCCACGCGCCAGGGGGAATCACGCAGTCGGCTCCAGCCCAGGGAGGCCGCCACCATTACCAGCGTGGACGGCAGCAGGATCGCCGCCTCCGCCGCCACACCGCTGAGCACCCCCCACAAGGGGCCCTCCCGTACCGCCGCCGCCATGCCAAGCAGGCCGACGATCATCGAACTGGGGCCTGGGGCCGCTTCGGCAATGGCGTAGATGTCGGCGAACTGGCGCGAGCTGAGCCAGCAGTATTGGTCGACGGCCATGTGGTGGTACTCGCTGAGCAGGGTGTTGCCACCACCCAGAGAGAACAGCGACAAGCTGAGGAAATCCCAGATCACCGCCAGCAGATTGCGCCAGTCGCCGAGATGGACCGGCGTGCAGGCCTGAGCAGCCACTCCTGCCGCCAGGGCTGTGAGGCTCATCGCTGACGCGGCCAGTACCAGGCCATGGCCAGCGGACCGGTCACCAGCACCAGCGGAATCAACCGCACGTGGAAAACCGACATCGCCACAAAGCTGCCGGCCGCCAGCAGCATGGCCACCGGATCGCGGTTGTAGCCGCCGACCAGCTTGAAGCCCATCGACAGGGCCATGCCGGCGGAAGCGGTGATCACCCCGGCCAGCACTCGGTCCACCGCCATCACCATGTGCAGCTCGAAGTAGGCCAACCCGAGCAGCATCAGCACGCTGAACGGCAGCAGCAGCATCCCGGCCAAAGCCACCAGCGCACCGCTGAGGCCGTGGAAGCGGCTTCCGATATACACGGCCATGTTGATCTGATTGGGCCCGGGGAACAGGCGCGCCACGGTGAGGCCGGTCATGAAGGCCTCGTTGTCGAGCCACTGGCGCTCCTCCACCACGATCCGCTGGCTCCAGGCCGAGAGGCCGCCGCCGAAGGAGGAGAGGGCCACCTGCTGCATGCCCATGAACAGCTCCCGATGGCTGGGGCGCCGCGACGATGCCAGGCCCGGCGCGGCCTCTGAGCCGGCAGCAGCGGGGGCGCGGCCCATCAGTTGTGCACGAAGTGGGGATCGGGCGGCAGTTCGCCCTCCTCGTGATACGTGGGATCGAGGGGGTCGGGAGCGCTGTACTTCTGCGCAGCCTTCCAGTCGGCCGTGAAGATGTCGCGCAGGCGGGCCAACACCTCGGGGGCATCCACTTCGATGCCCAGCTCCCGGCGCACATCAAAGGCACTGCGATCGATGTTCATCGAGCCCGTGAGGGCGGCGGTTTCATCAACCAAGATCAGCTTGGCGTGCAGCTTGAGCTGCTTCTGCCGCCGGATCTTGACTCCGAAGCGCTCCATCAACCGCAGGGAGCTGAAGGTGTCAAAGATGTCCCAGTCGCTGATGCCGTGCTTGCCGCCGCAGAGCACGCGCACCTTCACCCCGCGCTCCCGGGCCGCCAGGATCCGCTCAAGGATCACCGCATCCACGAACTTGGGATGCTGGATCCACAGGCTTGTGGTGGCGGAGTCGATCACCCGTGCCATCTGCCCGCGGCTGTGAAAGCTGCTCCAGACCAGCCCCACATCCAGGCGCGGTTCAAAGAAGCGGCGCTCCCAGTCGGCCTCGAAGCCGGCGATGACCTCATCGATCAACTGCGGATCATGGCTGATCACGCCGTAGTCGCGGGTCTCGGTGAAGTACTTGTCGGCGAAGTTGAAAGTGGAAATCAGGGCGGCATGGCCGTCGATCACCATCGATTTCTCATGGGTCACCGGGAAGGCCTCGCTGGTCCAGGCCACGGCGATGCCCCATCCCTGCAGCAGGGCATAGGCCTCGTCGTTCCAGCGGTCACCACCGGACGTGTGGGGGTTGAGCATCACCCGCACGCTCACACCGCGCTGATGCGCCCGCAACAGCGCCTGCTCCACAACCTCGCTCTGAAGCTTGAACTGCTTGAGCAGCAGCTGCTCACGGGCCTGATCGATCAGGTCCACCACCGCCGCGCCGCCGTCATCTGGCATCACCAGCAGGCGCTGACCGGAGCAGGGGACGTCGCTCATGGCGAACCGACAGGGATGCGCACGTTCTAGATCCAGTCGCCCGGGCCGCCCAGTGCAACCGACACGTGCAAGCCGAAGGATCCGGCCTACCCTGCCCGGACCTCCAGGCGTGCCGTGACCAGCTCCGCGACCCGCACCATCCTGATCTGCTCCGGCAAGGGTGGTGTGGGCAAGACCACCCTCACCGCCAACCTTGGCATCGCCCTGGCCCGGCTCGGTCAGCGCACAGCCGTGCTCGATGCCGACTTCGGCCTGCGCAATCTCGACCTGCTGCTGGGCCTGGAGAACCGCATCATCTACACCGCCCAGGAGGTGCTGGCGGGCAGCTGCCGGCTGGAGCAGGCGCTGGTGAAGCACAAGCAGGAGCCGAAACTGGCCCTGCTGCCCGCGGGCAACCCGCGCATGCTCGAGTGGCTGAAGCCCGAGGACATGCAGCAAATCGTCGCCATGCTGGGCGAGCTGCATGACGTGGTGCTGATCGACTGCCCCGCCGGCATCGAGGACGGCTTCAAGAACGCCATGGCGGCGGCGCGCGAGGCGATCGTGATCACCACGCCGGAAGTGTCCGCCGTGCGGGATGCCGACCGCGTGATCGGCCTGCTCAACACCAATGGCATCAAGCCGATCCAGCTGGTGCTGAACAGGGTTCGGCCCAAGATGATGGCCAACCAGGAGATGCTGGCGGTCGACGATGTGACCGAGATCCTGGCCCTGCCGCTGCTCGGGCTGGTGCTTGAGGACGAGCAGGTGATCGTGAGCACCAACCGCGGCGAACCGCTCACCCTCAACGGCAGTCAGTCGCCTGCGGCGCAGGCCTATGCCAACATCGCCCGCCGCATCTGCGGTGAAGAGGTGCCGCTGATCGATCCAGCCAAGGTGCGCCAGGGGCTTAGGGCCAAGCTGGGCCGCCTGATCCAAACCAAGATCTTCTGAACTGATGACCCTGCGCGACTTCGTCAACAAGCTGCTCGGTCGTCATCCCGCCAGCGCCACAACCGCACGCGAGCGGCTCCAACTGGTGCTGGCCCACGACCGCAGCGATCTCAACCCCGAGCTGCTCGAACAGATGCGCCGCGAGATCCTCGAGGTGGTGAGCCGCTATGTGGAGATCGACCTGGAAGAAGGTGACGTGAGCCTGGAAACGGAAGATCGGGTCACCGCCCTGGTGGCCAATCTGCCGATCAAGCGGGCCAAAGCCGTGGCCACGGCGCCCGTGGAGGCCGCCAGCGCCTGAGCAGCACCTCAGGGGCTTCTGCGAGGGAATGCTCAGGGGGTCACCGCATCCCCTGGGCTATGGCCGAACACGCCAAAACGATCGCCGCGGCCGTCACCGCAGCTGAACAGCGGGTGCTGGAGCGCCTCCTGCGCGGCCTGAGCAACCGAGCCATCGCCACCGAGCTGGTGCTGAGTCCCCGCACGGTGGAATCGCACCTGTCGCACCTTCTGGCCAAGACCGGCTGCTCGAGCCGCACGCAGCTGCTGCTGTGGGCCCTGGCAGAACGATAAGCTCGGGTCCGGAGTTCAGGCGTGTCCCGGTTCTCCGTTGCCGGCTTAGCTCAGTGGTAGAGCAGCGCTTTTGTAAAGCGAAGGCCATCGGTTCAAATCCGTTAGCCGGCTTGCCATCGCAGATGCCTCTAGGGCAGTGGGGGGCAGTGGCTTTTGGGGTCTAACCAAGCAAGCCCGGGGGCCCTGGGTTGATTAACGGGTTTATTATCCAGGGCCTGCCACCCACCTCAATTAAGCCGCCAGTAGACCCGCCAACAGACCGTTGGCCGGCTGGGGCGTCACCTGCCGCAGCACTGCCCGCTAGGCGCGCTCGAAGCAGAGTCTGCGACTGCTCCCAGTGGCGGCGGGTGGCGTCAACCATGGCGTCGCTGTGGCGCTGCTGATTGCTGCTGCTGTTGCTTGATCACTTGTGGCTTGGTGAACGCGAGCCAGAGCGAAGCGACGATCTCAATCAGCAAGATGTCTGCCAGCAACTGGTAGGCAGTGAGACCGAGTTGACCATGGCGCGGTCGCATGTGTCGAAGCTGGCGGTTCGCATCGATCAGCTCCTGGGAGGTGTCGCCAGCCTGCTGCTCACCGGCGAGGCAGCGGCTCACGGCAGCGCAGTGGATCACATGCCAGACGTGGCCTGCTGAGTGCAGAAGGTTTTGGCCATCTCCAAGTTGTGCGTGGTATTGAGCTGCTGGACCACGCAGCTGCAGGTGTTATCAATCAGACCGGCAGGTGGCACCTTGCCCGCACTGGCGAAGTCTGCCTGCATTGCAGCGGCGCACTTCTCGGCCACCACCTGGTCGAACATGCTCTGTGCTTGGACTTCAGGGGACACCGCCAAGGCAATCAGGGCGGCAGCAGCAAAAGATCGGAGCGCGTTCATGATGCGTTTATTGGTCGGTGAACTCTGCCTGCATCCCACGCTGCAGGCAAGCAGCGCCGTACCCGGCGAGCCCTGCAGCTGGCGGCATGAGTGAGGGGGCAGGGGGTTAGCTCGCCGCCTCGTGGTTTGAGGTGGGTGCGAATCATCGATAAAGGTGACGGCATCGCGGCGGATCAATTGTCCCTGGTCTTTGATCGCTACTGGCGTACCCAGGGCGATCGCAGTGATGGCGCATCAGGGCTTGGCTTTGCCATCGCCTCCCGCATTTATGGTACCAGGGGCGTCCGGATCCAGGTGAGCAGTGAACAGGGCTGTGGCAGCTGCTTCGAGCTGATCCCGCCGTTTCTGCGCGCCAGTTAAGGAGTGAGTGTCAGATCACGGAGACACTTGAGGAGGCGATTGTCATGATGATGTCATTGAAATCACGGTCTGATCCAGATGCCACATTTAGGTCTTCGATTCCAATGGTTAGGCCCCGATCATTGGAGCCAAAGCTTTGAAACTGAGAGACGCCACCTGGATTGGCTGCAGAATAGGATGAGTAGAGTTCTGCCTCGCTTCCATTGACAAGTAGAAGCAGCCCATAATTCTTGGCTGCATTCAGTGGCAGGCTGTTGATTACCGAGCTCTGTTTGTAATCCGGCAGTTCTGCGGCTGTCAGCAAGAGTCCATTCAACTTTGCATTGGCCAGTGCTGCTTGGAGATAACCAGCTGCTCCAGGCGCTAGCACTGAACCACCAGCAACAGAGACAGATCCGGTGATGGGATCAGCCTCGTAAAATGCGATTGAGTTTTTGTAGGTGCCCAGCCGTTGCACCGTCAATACAGGGCTGATGGACCCTGGATTGCTGGCTGTTCCCGTGCCTGAAAGTGTGAAGACACCAGTAATGTTGTCTGCATATGTGGCGGTAACGTTGTTGCCGTTTACAGTCAGGCTATTTAATGCAAGAGCTTTGCCGTCGCGTGTCGCAACTGGTGTCCATGTTCCCGCTGAAACAAAGGCAGTGGCGGCACTTCCAAATGCTTTCCCCTCTGAGCTCTGCCAGGAGTTACCTGAATAAATGGCGTCAAGAGTTAGGACGCCAGTATTTGCGGAATTGGCATTGCTTAAGAGGGTCACTGTATTTGTCCCATTGGTGAGACCAAAAGTGACTGCACCACCAGCGGTATCGACTCGGCAGACTGATAGATTTACGCTGGAGCTGAAGGTGATAGACGTGGCTTCTCTTGTCTTGGTGACAGGGCCAGTCCAATTTCCATAATTCAGGGCGCTAAGAGTTGAAGATGGTTTGAAGTTGATCAGGTAAGAGGAGGTGGGGTCGCCGTCAAAAGTGATGCTCACATTTCCTGGCGCAGGGCGAGTAGACATTGAGAATGATGCAACACCATTTGTCACTGCTCCCGCACCAACCTTATTGCCCAGGGAGTCGACAACGGTGACTGTTCCATTCTGGGGTCTGGAAAATTTCTGTTGTTGTCCCAAGCCCGAATAGCCTGTGGTAATAGCTGTTGAAGCAATCAGATTTTGGGCAGCCGCTGAAGAGGGATCCAGTGATACTCGCAACGAGCCAAAGCTGCCTCCCGCCTCTGCTGCGACACTCGACTTGGTATCTGTAACCAGATACCAGTCTTGATAGTCGGTGTATGGGACAGTATACCAGCTTTCCAGCAGAGATGCGTTAATGGGAATGATGTCTGTTTGAGGGACCGTGAATGGATTTGTATCGCCGAATCCTGTGGCAAGGTTGGCTTGGGCCAAATAGGTGTAGCCTTGGCCGGGATACTTTAAGGCTATGGCAGTAAGTTGTCCGCCTGTAAATGTTAGAGTTGCTATGGCATAGTTGTTTGGGTTTGCACTTCCTGTGGAGTATGAGTCGTTGCCACGGATCTCGAAGTCTACAGTGTGATTCCCACTCTTTGAGTTCATATATCCCTCTCCAGCACTGGTGACACTGACTGCGTTAATGGCGCCATCAAGGCCTACGGTGATTGAAAATTGTGCTGTCGCTGCCAGAACCTGCGCTGAGGTCATACCAGTGGCGAGCTTGGGTTTCCAGTCACTCTGAGTCAAGCCATCCCAACCGGACAGCACGCTGTTGCGCGTTGATGGTGCAAGATTGTCTGTAATGGCCGGATCAAGAACATCCGCCTGTTTATAGTTAAAGAAGAGATATCCGTCATTTGCTTGTGCGTCCTGGCCGCCGAAGCCATATCCATAAGCGCCGGCATTGAATCCAGTCTTCTTGCCGTTATATAAGCCTGTGTCAGTTGTGAAATAACCTCCAGATACGCCAACAGTTGTGGGATCTGATTGGAGTAAGTAGGGCGATATGTCGCCACCGTCTTTTCCTACTCCATTATAGATGGCTTGTGTTAAGCCTGGGGTGCTTGGTGTGTAGACGTTGTCGCCATAGCTACTCTGGTTAATTGCGTACAAGATTCTTCCAGAGTTACCGATGGTGATGAATGGAATCCCTTGTCCGATACCCTGCTTGTTGCCCTCAAGTACTCTCTGATAATAGTGTGAGTGGCCGTTTAAGTAAGCATCAAAAGACCCCTCTGGCAAGGCATTGAGCACCCGTTGAAGTACGGGATTGCTCATGTGGTCATCTGGTTGCGTTTTGCCCCATTGGCCAGATGAATAAATGGGCTGGTGCCCCATGATGATCTTCCACTTCGCTCGTGAACTAGCAAGCGAAGACTTAAGCCAGGTAAACTGATCCTGGCCATTGCTGGGATCGCTGGTTAAAACGGCTGCGGTGTTACTCCCTGCAGCGTAGGGTTGCGTTGGATCATAAGCATAGTTGAAGGGTGATGCCTGCGTATTGTATGTCCCGTACCCATCGCTTAGGTTGTAATAGCCACCTGCATTCATCATCAGGCGCTGAGCGTCTAATGAAAAGATCTCAATCAGAGGCGCGCCGTTGTCCTGCCTGCCAAGTTCAACTGAATAATAGACGCCAGATTGCCCTGTCCCGTCGGCTTTCTTGACCTTCACATTTGTTTGCTTGCTTAGCAGGGCGGGATCAGCCAGCCAGCCAAAATAGTCAATGAAGGGCTGAGGAACTGGTGTGGAAGTTGGAGCTACTGGTGCTGCTTTGTTGTTTGGACCAAGTGAGACATTGGCTTCTGAATATCCAATTCTAAGGCCGTAGTCGTGGTTTCCGATTGTTGGCCAGAACCGATTGACTCCATCAGAGCTGCCTCCGGGGCCTCCGGTTACGGGGTTGGGAAAGCCATTGGGATAATTATAGAGATCGTAAGGCCAGACGACGTCACCGGTATTTTGCTGATAAGGAGCTGCCGTAAATCTTGGTGACGGGTACGGCGCCATAAAGTTGTTGTAATCAAGTCCATTGGCAGCATCAATTAGGGTACTCGCGCCAGATATGTAAGTTAGGTCGCCTAGGCTGACTAAGTCCGTATTGCTTAGTGACTGCATCAGCTTGCCGACTGCAGATTGCCCAGGCCCAATCGCGCTGATGTTTTTGTTGCCGCTCCACGCTCCACCTGGACTGTAGTAAAAGCGTGTGCCGTTCGTGCGGTAGTTGCCGGGGTCGCCGATAATTCCGAAGTTGAATTCGGTCATCTGAGCTGAAAAATCTAATGAGACTGTATTCAGGCTGTACAGACGCGACACTATGAAGCCTTTCAGAATGCGAGAAGCGATAGTCAAGAGCCCTTCGGCCGGCGCTTGACCCGGTCTTAATCACAGGGTCGCCATGCGGGGGGTGCAGATTGGCGTCAACCACACCATTAGCTGCTTAGCCTCAAAACCAGCCTAAAGATGCTGAGAATTGAGGTGGACTGGTTTTTATGAAGAGGTCCAATCGTTAACATCTGAGGAGGGCTGCCGCCCCTGAACTGTTGTGGTCCGTCTTTCCTGGGCAAATCCCATCGTTAACATCTGAGGCGGGGTACTACCCCTAAAAGGGGCGATACCCCGCCTCAAAAGCTAACGATGGAGCCTGTCCAGAAAAGCCAGACCACCTAACCACCATGCCGGTGGCTTTCATTGTGCTCATTGGACATCGAAACCAGTGACGTGCCCCCCTTTGCTGCTCGCGCCAATCGCTCACCCCAGACGCAAGCCCTCGATGCCCTGCCAGCCCAGATAAACCGCCAGGGAAACGCTCACCAGGCCAACCAGCAGGTCGCCTTTGGAGAACAACCACTGTTTGCACCGCTCCAGCAGAGTCAGCACCCGCTCGGGGCCGGCCAGCACCAGAGTCAGCAGCGGGATCAGCAGCAAGCTGGCGCTGACCAGGCTGAACAGTCCTGTGGCCAACAATTCCTTGCCAGTGACAAGCCCTGCGGTCAGAAGGCTGCCGGCCGTCTTGGCGAAAAGGAACAGAGCGTCGGGTCTGGCCACCTCCAAGGCGGCACTGATGGCCAGTAGCGGGGGTAACGGCATGGCACAGAACTGATCCAGCTTGCGGGTCCAGCCCGGTGGCGCTGCGTCACCATCCTCCTTGTTCAGCAGCTCCTTGATCCCCAGCCCCAGAAGGGCCCCGGCTGCCAGCAGATCAAGGCCGGTGCGGTGGCTGCTGCCCTTGTCCATGCTGAGCAACAGCCCATGTCCGACGGTGAGCAACAGCGTCACCGCAAGGGCGGCGGTGATCAGCCAGCCGGCCACAAACCAGCCACCGCGCTGCAGAGGCCTTGGGCCGAGGAGCAGCAGCAGCAGCAGCACAATATGCAGCGGGGAGAGACCGATCGCAAGGCCGAAGGCGGCCAGCTCAGCAAGCAAGGCGCCCAGGCTCTGGCTTGCCGCACCAGCATCAGGTATGTGGAAAATCAGCTACGCGAATAATCATCACCCCTACAACGAATTCGGGAAACACAGAAAGACCGCTTTCGAGTAGGGGTTGCACCAGTCCCTCACCGGGGCCTGGCACTCCCGTCCGTCGTGTGTGGGCTTGTGTGGGGGTGGGTGGCGCAAGCAGGTTCAGGCGGCTGCGTCTCTCACTCAGTCGTCGCCGCGCCGCCCATGGGGCATGGGTCCCGTATTGCCGCCACTCGCTAACCGACTCTCCTGAGTGTTGGCGGCGAAGTAGTGAATCAAATTAAGCACCAGACCACTCCAGCCCGTCTGGTGGCTGGCACCAATGCCGGCTCCATTGTCTCCATGGAAGTACTCATAAAACAGCAGATGGTCCTGCCAGTGGGGGTCGCCCTGAAAGGTCTGCTGGCTGCCAAAGACTGGCCTTAGACCTTCAGTATTGCGTGTGAAAATGGAAACGAGTCTGTGCGCGAGATTCTCGGCAATTTCGTAGAGATTTGCCATCTGGCCGCTGCCTGTCGGGAATTCAACCTTGAAGTCGTTGCCGTAATACGTGTAGTAGACAGTCAAGGAGCGAATGATCGCGAAGTTGACAGGCATCCAGATCGGCCCGCGCCAGTTGCTGTTGCCGCCGAACAGACCAGAATCAGACTCGGCCGGCAGGTATTGGACAACGTACTCCTGTTGATTGTGGACAAAGCGATAGGGGTCCCGTTCGTGCCGTTTCGAAATCGAGCGAATGCCATGGTCACTGAGAAACTCATCAGTATCGAGCATGATCTTCAGCACGCGGCGAAGATTGGTTTCATCGAGGGCTGACATCATTTGTCGGTT
>JAIYAQ010000009.1 GCA_027488975.1 Cyanobium sp. E1_MAG_00006 | reverse complement strand
GCCGATGCCGCCCTGATCCTTACGGAGTGGCAGGAGTTCCGGCAGCTGCCCTGGCCGGAGCTGGCGGCACAGATGCGGCAGCCGGCCTGGTTGTTCGATGCCCGCGCCATCGCGGATGCCAAAGCAGCAGCTTCCTCAGGGCTGAATGTGTGGATAGTTGGCCGTGATCATCTGGAGTAGCATAATTTAAATGCCGCCAATTCATCGATCTGTCAAGCACGTTCTGCTAATGGGAGGCGTGGGAAATCAACTATTTCAGCTTGCCAAAGCTATTGACATAGCACGTGATGGGTATAGAGTCAAATTAGTAAGGGTAGAATCCTTCTTCCTTGCAAATATTCTTGCATATAAAGTTAGACGATGGTCCAAACAAGATCAGTGGCTGAATGTGCCAGAGTTGGCATGCAGCCTAGGCATTCCTACCGTGAAGCCGACAATAATTAGCACTGCCGCATTTCTTATACAGCTATTAAGGATTGTTGTCTTAGGGAAAAAAGAATTGCTTAATCCCCCAAGAAATCATAAATACCCATTCGTTTCAATAGGATATTATCAAAGCGCTGGATCCTATGATGAAGATAGCTTAATTCATGTTGCAAGATCGTTGAGACAGTTTATCTCCATGCCCAAGGATACAAACATCGTGCCAGTTATTCACTTTCGAACGGGAGACATTTTATTAGATGATCAGCTTACAACAAATGAGATAGAAAGCTTCTTGCGTACGTACAACTATCAGTGCATATGTTTAACCAATAATATAGAAAAAGCCTCTCAAACTTTAAAAGGGCTAGCCACTTTTCGCTCAGGTAGCCCATTAGAAGATTTTATTCTAATTGCATCATCCACAATAATACTTCCCTCAAGCTCAACTTTTTGTTTTTGGGCTGTATTGCTCGCATCTATAAGTTTTGACGTAACAATCCATACGATCCCACCGACATCATATTGGAAAACAATTTCCTCTAAACGCCTGGTACAATGTAAGTGAAAAGCATACTTCTATTTCTGCTTACAGCCTCGCTGTTTACAGCCTTCGTAGGTGATCTACTTCAGTTTTCTACCCGCACAACTTCATCTATCCTTAGGATAGCTGATGCGTCTACTCATCTGTCCTCATTGTCAATGCTTATAAATCGAGTTGGGGCTGCGACAGCCCTGCTACTTATTGGGTATTTGCTTGATACTGGGACAAATTCAAAAACGCTGGCAACCGCATTCTGTGTATTTTTATTAATGATCTCTGCGGTTTACTTCATATATTCTATTTATCTTACAAAATTTATTCTACTAGAGTCTAGGCTAATCGCTAAATTGTATAGTCTGCCTAACATTGATATACTAACTGAAGGAAAACGTGCCAAGATTGAACACAGATATTCGAACATTGCAAAACCCGCCTTTTATGATATATCTCTTGTTTATTGTATTTCCTTGCTTGGATTTCTTTTACCCAGTATAGCTGCGTCTCATTATGTAGAATATCGAGCCACTCTCCTTCAGTCAGGATTTATTCTGAATTCCTTATCAACTATTTATTTTACACTTGTGTGCGAAAGAAAACAGGCGCATATACTTATAAATGCAAGCTCTGCCGAGAAAATCATGTTTACCAAGGTTTTTATGAGATCTAGATCTCTTGGCACTCTGCTATCTGTGACTATACTAGTTAGTGCATCGCTTTTCATGTAACTATTAGTACAACGAACGTGAAAAAAGTCCTTGTTGTCGCCTACGCATTTTCCCCGTACTTAGGCTCTGAGTATAGATCAGCATGGAATATAGTTTGGGAGCTAGCCAAAAGAAATGAAGTCACTGTTATTGTCGGAGACTCAGATGGCAGCATGGGTAAGTTTAGGATGCTAGATGGCTACATCGAGAAACATCAGATTCCTTTCAAGGTAATAAAAGTTAAGTCAAGCATAGCCAGACGTTTTATAGCACGTATTTGTGGATCTAATCTTATTAGACTGGCATTTCCAATATTGCTTAAGTCATGGCAGCATGATGCTTTTGTTGCCGCTTTAAATGCTCACCAACAAAGTAGTTTTGACAGCGCTCATCAGCTTGGTCCTATTGGTTTTCGGAATCCAGGCTACCTGTGGAAACTAGACTGCCATACATATTGGGGACCTATTGGAGGCGCACAATATATTAGGCTAGAGTCGATAAAGAATAAGTGTTCTCTATTCTTTATCGAAGCGGTAATTCGAAATGCATCTACTGCACTTGCCCCAAATTCTAGGTATATTAAAAAAGCCGCAATGGGGTACAATGCCTTAAGTTTTGCAACTACAGACAATAAGCAGTTCTTTGAGCGTCACTTTTTACGATCTGGAAATGTTATTTCAGATCAAGGACTATCGATCTTGTCTGGGGATGTAAATTTGATAGAGGGTTTCAATCAGAATCTCACAGTTGTATGGGCGGGTTCAATCAGCTCAAGAAAAAATATAGATGCCCTGATTGATATCATCAGGCTCTGCCCTCCTTCTATCACCTTTCGTATATGTGGCTCTGGGCCACTGCAGTCAAAGCTTCAAGCTAGGGTTGGCACATGCCATAATGTCGAAATACTTGGGCAAGTCAATAGAGATAAGCTTGCCCAAGTACTAAAGTCTAGCGATGTCCTTCTCATAACATCTCTATCTGAAGCGAATACTGCGATTCTATTGGAAAGCCTCGAAAATCTTTGCATACCTATTGTGCCATATGCTTTTGGGTTTAAGTCACTTTTGTCAAGCTCTTGTGCATATTTGATCTCTCACGCTAGTCATGCTAGCTTTGTACGCAATTGCGCTCAAAGTATTTGCTCCTTGCGCTCTCCTGGAGCTAGACGAGAGAAACAGAAAGAACTAATTAAGCTACTTCCTTCTTTAACATGGGAGAGCATTGCCGAGCAGCACATTAGTCACTATGAATACTAAACCCCTAGTTATGATCTTTTTATCCAGACTAAATCAGAGGCTAAAACCCCTATCTATTTCACTTCCTTATTTGCCACAGCTTCTGCGCGGGAATCTGTTTCTATTATCTAGACGAAAGCATCCAAAACTGCTGTTCATGGAGACTCAATCATTAATACAAGGGTGTTCACATGTCACAATGGGTTCCTATGCTCGTCTAAAACGATTTTCCCGGATCACCGCATATTCGGGCGGAACAATTACTATTGGATCCCGTTTCACGTTGGGAGATTATTCAGTAATCGAGAACTCATACCGGAAGGGGGCAATGACTGGTTCAATATACATCGGATCTAATGTCGCGATTGGTGCCTATAGCTTTGTTTCGTGCCCCAGCAAGATTTCCATTGGAGATGACTGCATTATTGGCCAATATTTTTCTGCCCATGCTCAAAATCATAACTATAATGGGAATGAACTGATTCGTCTTCAAGGAACATCAGAGTTGGGCATCAAAATCGAATCCAACTGCTGGATAGGATCAAAAGTAACAATCTTAGATGGCGTTAGCATTGGAAACTCAAGTGTTATTGCCGCTGGATCAGTTGTTACTCGTAGCTTTCCACCTTGCTCTGTATTGGCAGGATGCCCGGCAAGAATTATTAAGTCCTTATGATGCATAAGACATACTATGTCCATCATTTAAATGACTATAGCGGATCTCCGTCAATACTCTACAATAGAGTTGCTAAAAATGCAAGCAAAAATACTATTTTAGTTACTAATTTTGACAACGGTTTTCTTAGTGATTTTCATGGCCGAGTCGTGCGCTTTCCATATGTAAAGCATGATAATCTAGCGCTCAGAATGATAAGTCTTACTGCATGGTATTTGCTTGTATTTGGCTATTTGCTGTACTCCTTGAGAAAAGGAGATAAGCTATATATTAGCACGCTTGTATCATCTCCGTTGCTCCTCTCAGGTATCATCAGGAATGGCATAGAGATTATTCTAGCCGTAAATGAGATTAAGTTCGGTATTCCGGCCTGGTCTCTTATGGGCTTGGCTCTTGCAAATAACAGACAAGTAAAAAAAGAATATTTGAGCACATATGTTAAAGAGTATTGGAATTTTAAGGGCCCCTCTACTGTCTGCTATCCACTCCTGCGCCCAAGATTCTATCAACTTGTCAAGGAAGCTCCCAGACACGATCTTAAAATTGATCCAAGAAGCCTAAATATTTATACAGTTTCTTCGCAGGCTGCGGGAAAAGGTTTTGATCTCTTTATTGAAATAGCGAGAAAGGCCCATAGCATTGGACTTGTATATAAATTTACTCTGTATATTAGTGGGTCGCCGACATCATTTTATCACCGATTCGACAAGAACACGCTGCCATCGAATCTAAGTATTTTCTTTAATGTTACGGATGAGCTTATTTGCTGGCGCCATGACATCTTTCTCGGTTTGACCGATCCAAGTATTTGGGTCGAGACCTTTGGCCTAACATTCGCAGAGGCTATGATAGCATCAAATCTTGTATTTGTTCCGCACATAGGTGCGCATTTAGAATATGTCAAGGATGGCGTAAATGGGTTCTTAATTAAAGACCGTTCGCCACTTGCCATCATTAACGAACTTGATCGGGTTGTTTCGGATTGCAATATTGAGGATATTCGTGCCAATGCATGCTCTTCCATCTTAGAGTTATCCTCTGGTGTGCAAGACTATATAAACGCCACAATCTAGCTCTCTGCAGCATCTGTCTAATTTGCGCATGGTCCTTCCTAGGATCAAGTTAAAACATACTGATTCTTTTATCTTGCATTATCCCTGATACTTTAAGGCTACTGACACACGCTAAAGACTAGCCCCTCATGCGAATGAGGGTAGACGCCTCTCTGCCTAAATTAGTGGGTAAAATGCTTCGGTGGCCAATTGTGACGAAAGGCAAGATTGATACCTGCATCCTCCATTCTCTAGATTCTTTCGGCATTAAACGACCTCTCGACTGAAGACTTTGAGTACTAACCACTCAGGTTGCACTAGTGAATAAGCTTGGAACGGCAGTGGTTGCCGGTCTTATCTCATCTGCATTATTGTTTATTGGTACCTGTGTTTACTACATGGGACTTGCAGATAAATTGACTATCTCTGGTTACGATGCTCATCGGTTCTTTACCATTTCGCAAAATGCCGACTCAGCCCAGATTCTAACTTTGCCGGAGGCATTATTAGTTTCGCTCATTAGCTCAACTACGGTCTTTTCCCACATACCGCTCATTGGCGTATCCCTATTTCTTTTAAGTGTAGTCTCGTTATCTCTAATTGGATATCCGTGGAAAAAGCTGTCAATCATGTTTCTTGTTTGTCCAGCCTTTTCATTTTTTCTCGAAACTGGTAAAGATGCTTTTGTTTTAGCCTCATTGCTTGTTGTAGTTGGATTTTTGGGAAAGCGAGAAAGAATCTCCCGGCTGCCCGGATACATTAAGACTTGCATATATTTAATCCTGATTTCTCTGTTGAGTTTAGCCCTGATTATAAAGGGTCTGACGTTTGTTGTTTATGTGCCGTTAGTTTTTACCGTCCCTCTTGCTAGATTGCCGAAGAGCAAATGCTTCTATTCTCTGGTTCTTGCATCTGCTTTTATACTGGGATCCCTCTTAAGGCCATATGTTGATCTCGACGTCATCGACGAGGTGTCTAGATTTTCCTCTCCATTCTTTGTAACAACTTCTGTTGGCTTGGAGCATGTTCTAAAATCTGCTCTTCGGTTCCCCGTCTACTTTACTTCGCCAGCTTGGTATTTCCTCGCATTATACAACTCTAATGTTGACAGCTTGTTCCCAATGTTATTTCATGCATGGTCTTATTCTCTTTGCGCTATCTACTATTTTCGCTATAGCCATTGGCGAGATCCTGCTATCATTTATGCCGCTCTCATTTTTGCAATCTCCTACCCATTTATCCATCTAAGGTACTTCTTTGTCTGGTATGCCGTCTACTGTGCGGCGCAGTGGCTTCGGCTTGGTGCTTTTTCAATCCGGCCTTCCCGGGTATCACGATATGAATAAAATCTCACCATTAATATTATTGCACGAATGCATTATATCTAGTTCTAATTGTCTATTCGCTTGCACGAGCATGCCTGTGCCTGGCCCCTGGCATTTCTTATTAGAAACAGACGTGGCTTGGCTCCTAGGCGATGTAGCTTAGTATTGTCATAGTGTAATTAAAGCCTGATGTATCTCCTCCACATATGGACCAAGGCTTTGGGTTTTGCCGACGCCGCGCTTTTTTTGAGAGCCACGACGGCAGCACTATCTGCCATGTAGATCGTTTCCAACCTAATGCCCGCTCAGTTAGAGTTGGCTTGGTCTAAAGGCACTCTTTTCTCCAGCGACTATCCATATCAAGTAAGCCTACTTAATCCTTCCGCGTTTCCGGAGTCTCTTTCTCGTGAATTGTTTTTCTCTCTTTCTGTTTTCTATGCTCGAGTCTATGGATACTTTAAGGATAGCCTTGGTGTTGAGTTAAGAGGCCTAGGTTTTCTGCTTAGAAGGCTGGATAGCCCATGCATACTCCGTCTCGACAATTCTCTGTTCTACTTTAATCCCGCTCACTCTCAGGCTTATCGGCGAATAATTGCGGGCCACCATAATGAGCCAGAAACAATATCCTTCCTAAGGTTTCTTGCATCCCAAACCAGCCTATCGCTAATTGACGTTGGGGGATGCCTGGGTGAAATTGCCATTCCTGTCTCAAAAGAAGAGACAATTGCCAAGGTCTGGATATTTGAACCATTGCCGGAACTCTGTTCCATTATTGCTGTTAATATAGCCCTTAACAACCTCTCCTCTAAGGTTTCTTTGTTTCCACTTGCCGTTAGCTCTTCTAACGGCAAAGTCGATATTCTAATGCCATCGGTAGCCACCGGGTCCGGTGTGATCAGCCAGAATCCCGCATCTCCGCCTACTACTATCCCTGGAAGTATCATTACAATAGAGTCAATTACCCTTGATAGTTTTTTTGATGTTTCCATGATCGATGGCAACTTGGTTGTTCTAATTGACGTAGAAGGCCATGAGTTAAGCGTGCTTAAGGGGGGGGCTGCCGGCTTATCGCCCTGTGCCAGCCTCTTGTTATTTTTGAATATAATCATGTCTCCAAGCAGAGCTTTTCGATCGATGAAATGAAGGCGCTTATGGGCTCTTCGTACTCTTTCTACAGGCTCCGTTCTGACGGTTTTCTGGATCTTGAGATCGAGCATGCTTGTAATTGTGTGGCAGTGCCAGAAGCTTTGGCTGATGCGGTCTTCCCCAAGTTGCTACAGCCCCGCACATAATCTTTCTCTTTCCCAACTTTCTGCATTGCGATCCAGAGTATCTCGTGCCCACCCCCAGTTGAGTCTTTTGAGTCTTTTGGGATTTGTCTCCTGCACTTTTAGATTCGCTCTGCGCACGATCCAGTTTTTTGACTGCTGCCACTTGAGTTCCCATATTCTTGGCTTTGACGCCGCACCCAGAAACTGAACCAGCCTTTATAAGGGCTTCCCTGCCAGTCACAATTGGCCTAGACAAGCCACATGAGTACAATAGCGACAGCCCCGAGCAGATCATTCGCAATTTTTGTTCGGCTGAGTCGTTCTTGAACTAATGCCAGGCCTTTTCTGACAGCTGCCTAGCCCTTCAGGATTTTTCGTCGGCTTACTTTTGCTGGCAGATTTTGCTTTGGAGATTGAAAGTCACACAGGCCAAACGCCTTAAGAAGCTTCAGCTGGAACTAAGCGACTAAAGCGATCTTTTGTAGACGCAGAACCCGATAAAGCTGTATTCTGACCTCAGGTTTCCCCGACGCAGTAGGTTGCCGAGGGTAACTTCTACGTGTTGTGCCTCACCATGTTCGTCAGCTGAGCAGCCAACGAGCCGCTCCTGAGGTGAGCGCCACTCTGCTTTCTGATCCGGTTATAGATCGACAGGTTCCGTGGCAGTCAGCGTTTCCGCTAGTGGGAGTTCGGGTAGGCCATGGCATGGGCCCCTCGCGGTACTGCATCTAGATGTACCGTTCAGCTTTGCCGTTGGTTCTGGTCGTGTAGGGGCTGCTGCGGATGTACCGCAGCCCCAGAATCCAACAGGCCTTGGCGAATGCATTGGAGACATTGGCAGGGCCGTTATCGCCTATCACCCGAGGGCACTCGATCCCCTGGCTGTTGAACCAGACAATGACCCGGCTGAGAAAGCCGATCACCGTTGGCTTCTGTGCGTACGCCAGAATCTCGTCACAGGCGAGACGGGTGGTGTAATTCACGGCCACATGGTCCAATTTGTAGGCGACGCTATATGAGCGGCCTTGCTGCCGGCCTCCGGTGATGCGGTGCCCCACCTTGCGGAACTGGGCCAGTAATTGGACGCCGATGTGGATCAGATCGCCTGGCGGCTCCCACTCGTACCGCTAAACCGGCGTTTTTGGTACCAGCTTCCCCAGCTATCCCAGACCGAGTCGGCTGAGGGGCCTGGCGTCGGTGGAGACGGGAGCTCGGAGCAGGTGAGCGATGTGGCGGAGATGTAGGCGCTGGTGTCGCAGCTCTACAGCGTGCTGCCGTTGTTTCGGATCGAACGTCCGCCGCTGGTCCGGCGAACCACTGCATCGATCCTTCAGAGAAGCCACGCCGCCTGCGCGGTAATGCGTCAGCCAGCGGCAGGCGCAGCGGAGGTCGTAGGCGAAGGCTTTTGCGCAGCAGTAGCCGTTTTCAGCCCCCAGTCCAGCGAGCCTGCGGCCTTCCTCCACGTGCTTGATCACAAGCCTGAGACGCCCGCGGTGGGACAGGCGGATATGGGATGTCTATGCATGGGTGTATGAAGTCTGGGACGATGGGTTGCACATCTACCCATAGCGGTCTCACACGTGCTTGCCAGCTGAACAACATGCTTAGAGTGAATACTTAGGCACCCGACTTGTCCAGCCACGCCTTTTGTCCCCTTGATTTCACGTGAGGTGAAATTTTCTGTTGCGGCAGCATACGTGATTGACCTTGTCGTGGATAAGTTCTGTTGCATTGGCTTGGCTGTGAGTTGGCATAGTAGATGGCCTCCATTTGCTTTTTCTCGTCTTGTATGACTCAATTTTGATATAAACCGTGGGGTTGTCTATTGGCCTCTGGCATTTCGCCCTATGAGAGTGGGAGGAGTGTTGTGTGCCCCTTGTTGTGATCAGGACTATGAAAATTCTTCCTACACCGATAAACTGCAATCTAGCGGACTCCGCCCTTGAAGCCTTTACCCTTTCTGGTGCCATCTAAATGATGATCTATGCATCCCGTGTTAGCCTTGCTCGGCTTGCAAGTTGGAATTAAGTATGCCGAGTCCATTGCGTTAAGTGTGCAGTCGACCTTTATGGCTTCTTCAATCCGAAGTATCCCTATGGCCTGACAAGCTTTGCGATACGACCATTCTTTAATTGTTCCTCAATAGTCGTTTCAATCATGAGTTTAGGCCTCAGTCTGAATTGCGCCATATACCCGATGTTCGGCATCTAATCGGCCCCACTCATGAAATCCACTAAAAAGTACTGTCTTGGTATTGTCGGAATTTGTGGTCTACCGGCTGCTTATGGTGGGTTTGAAACCTTGGCAGAGGCTCTTGTTCGATTCCTCGCATCCCCTGAGTACAGAGTTCTGCTATTTGGTCAACGGGGCTACCAACGTATATCAGGCGAGTCATGGGACCAATATGTTGTCCCGCTTAGCGCGAATGGAGCCTCTTCGATCCCCTTTGACATCATCTCGTTACTCTTTGCAAGTTCTAAGTGCGAAAGCGTCTTGCTTCTCGGTGTTTCAGGTGCTATTTCACTTCCTTTCCTCCGCCTTTGCTTCCCTTCGGTTCGCTATATCGTTCACATAGATGGCCTTGAATGGTCGCGACCCAAATGGGGCCCAATTGCCCGTTGGTACTTGAAGCAATCTGAGAGAATCTCTATTCATTTCTCTGACGCCTTCATCGTTGATAATCTTGGCATCGCCGACTACGTGTCTAGATGCTATGGTAATCGTTATCTCAAAAGAGCCTCTTTGCTTTCTTATGGCACTTCAATCTCCGATGAAGAATCGACTGCTCATGTCGGCCCCCTTGCTGTAGTCGATTCTTGTAGCGGTGAAATTATAGATTGCAATTGTACTTCCTATCTCTTGGTTCTTGGCAGAGCCGAGCCTGAGAATAACTTCGAAATGATAATCGAGGCGTATAGTGGTTCTAGTCTTGTTGCCAGTGGCGTACGGCTTCTGATTATCTCTAACGCACTTTCAACCTCTCATGGGGCCCTGCTTCTTCGGCGCTATTCAACTGTCAATGGCTTGTGCTTTGCCCGCCCTGAGTATGACTTCCGGAAAGTCCGCGCTATAAGGCGACGTGCCATGGCGTATATTCATGGCCATTCTGCGGGTGGGACCAATCCTTCTCTTGTTGAAGCTATAGCTGCGGCCAAGCCAATATTCGCATTCGATGTTCCCTATAACCGCTATACAACTGCCGGAATTGCGTCATACTTCTTTGATTCCTCGACTCTCCAGGCTCTTCTGGGGAGCTTTCTTGTTGAAGGACTGGATCTTGTCCCGGAGCTTCAGGATCTTGCCATATCTTCTTACGATTGGAAAGATGTTACCCGTGACTATTATTCCCTCTTCGACGCAGTTGCTGAGCATCGCTCCAGTGGGCGGGTCGTCCTGGCAGGTCGTGTTGCGTTAAGGATGAAGCGAAAAGTAACGCGGATCCTGCTTCGTCTAGCGTCTTTCTCTAGGCGGAGCCGATCCAAATCCTCTCGTAAGTATGAGTATAAACTCCCCAATAGCCTCTGAATCTTGCTCTTTGTTGAGGCTGGCCGCTCTGCGTGCTACTTGCCTTTGTCGTAACTCAATCCTGGTATTGTTTTGGCTTTGACGCCGTAACCTTGTTTATGGTCCATAAGGGTACTCATCATGCAAGGCATGGCATGGTTCTTCGACATAGCACGCCCCATGCACTCAGTCGAGCAAATTATTCGCAAGCTACAAACGGCCGTTCAACTGATAATTCAGGGCAAGCCCTCGCCGATCTCTACTGCTTGCTTGATGGGCTTCCCGCGATTTCAAGGACAAGTCAATAGGGGTCACGCCATACCCACCAGACTGTCCACTCATGACGAACCCCACCAGAACTCGGCGGCGTTTCACGGGACAGCAGAAGGCGGAGGCCATGGAGCCCTGCTGCAGGTTGAGCTCTCCTGCAATGCCTTCGCTGAGCGGCTTGGGCTTCCCACCAGCAGCCTGGCCCGCTGGGTTCGGCAGGCCGGGCCCGTGCCCAAGGTCTGCTCACCAGCGACGAGCGCGCCGAGCTCAACCGGCCCCGCAAGGAGAACCGTGAGCTCAGGAGTGTGAAGGATTTTTTAGGCTGGCGGCAGCGCACTTTGCGAACGAGCAGCTGCCGCTGAGAGGTTCCTTCTTACATAACATCTTACATATCGCCACTCGTTGGCCTGGTCGCAGCGGCAAGAGGTGCCGGGTAAGCGAGCGGCTGTTAAAGCGTTGAGCACTGCTGAGATCGATGTAGTTTTCGAGGTGCGCCGCAGGTTCTACGGATCCCCGCGGATCCATGCAGAGGCACCGCTGGGGTGCTGGACAACCAGCTTCAACAGGATTTCCAGTCCCCGCCTCCGAACTGTTGTTGGGCGGGCGACATCACCCACATCCGCACGACATCCGGTTGGCGGGATCTGGCGGTTTGGATCGATCTGTTCCTCCGCCGCGTGGTCGGCTAGAAGGGATCCGCGCATGGACGCTGCCCTGGTGATCGAGGCCCTGGGCCGAGCTCTCGGCCATTGCAAGGTGGGACCCGATCAGATGCTGATCCAATCAGATCAGGTCAGCCAGTACCGGGCCAACGATTACTGGTACTGCTCCACCAGGATAAGATCACTTGCGGCATGTCACCCAAGGGTTGCTGCTGGGGCAACGCTGTGGTGGAGACCTTTTTCTCGACCCTGAAACTGGAGCTGAATACTATGGCGATCGCCAGGTCCTGATATCACCCCAACAGCCGCAGCGTGATCTTGCCTTCTGGATCGAGGTTTACTACAACCGCGAGTGGCGTCATTCATCGATCGGCTACATGAGTCCAATCGACTAAAAGCAGGCGCTCACCACTGCCCGCATACTCACCTCGGCCAACCCTTTGTCGGTGCCGACGAAATCGGGGAAACCCCACGTCGATCGTGTGGGGCACGGCTCTTGCAGCTCAAACAGCACGGCATTGCTGAGGGTTGTCGAGTCGATGGCAGGCGCCCCTCGAGCTTGCGGAGCTGCTGGGCTGAGCGCGTGGATGCGGTTGGAGTTGCTGCTTGGTTCAGCCCTTGCTCCACGAAGGGCTGCAATAGCTGTTTGAGCGTGACCCGCTCATGGGCAGCCCTAGCCTTGAGGCGGGCAAAGAGGGGGTCAGGCAGCTCCAGGGTGGTGCTCATGCCGCGTGCTTACCTGCTTGCATTTAAGTGCGCATCAAGACTGGTCTTCTGTGGGGCGTCTCCCTGCGCTGGTGCTCGAGTAATTTGGGCTTAGCCTCTGTCATCAGTTCCAGGTGATCGCCCTGCCGGGTTGGATAGAGCTGGTGCCGAGCCAGTCCCCTCTTGCCCTTCGAGGCTTTCTGCATGGGGCACACACCTTTGCGCGAGAGGCTGACCGGCTGTGAGTGCCCGGCCAGTGGTGGTCGACTTCTCTGAGTGGATTGAGGTGTTCACCGATAGCCCGCTGGCCAGCCGCTTTGTTGCGGTGCTGGACTCTGAGGCAACTTGGTAGTGACGGTTATCAGCATCCTTGAGGTGTTCAAGTGGGTTCTGCGTGAGCACAGCGAGGCCTAGGCCATCCAGGCGGTTGCCGCCATGCAAAGAGCGTTTGTGGTGGATCTCGACAGCACGCTCGCGATCGCTGCGGCCCAACTCAGCCACGCCCATCGCCTGCCCATGGCAACCTGCACACTATGGATGCCGACTTCCGCGGCTTCGGCGGCGATGTGGAGCTGATCGAGAAGCAGGCGTGGCCGGCTATTAGTCCATGTCCGGACTAGGCTTGGTAGGGTTCGCGTTCCCGGTCGTGCGAACGGTCAATGTCCACCAGGCCAAGACTCAGTTTTCCCGGCTGATTGATGCCCCATGCCGGCGAAACCATTGTGCTGGCCAAGGACGGCAAGCCCTGGGCCCGCCTTGTTCCCCTTGAGCAAGGCGAGCCCAAGCGCCAGCCGGGTGTGCTCAAGGGCCAGCTGCTGCTGCCGGCGCCGGATGATCTTCTGGCGCCTCTGCCGATCGAGGAGCTTGATGCCATCGAGGAGGGGGCTTTTCTCGTCTGATGGCCTTTCTGCTCGATACCCACACCCTGCTCTGGTGGCTGGCCGAGCCTGAACGTCTCTCCCCAGCTGTGTACGCCACGCTGTCGGACTCACTCCAGCCCGTGTTCATCAGTGCAGCCTCAGCTCGGGAAATCGCCACCAAGCACCGCCTCGGGCGCTTGCCAACAGCAGACGTGCTGTTGCAAGCCGGTTGGCCGCTCCTGGAGCAACAGGGTTTTCAGCCCTTGCCGGTGAGCTGGCGCCATGGCGTGCAGGCAGGCCGTTATCCCCTGCCGCACCGCGACCCCTTCGATCGCTTGCTGGCTGCCCAGGCGGAGCTGGAGCAGCTGATCCTGCTCACCCTGGATCCCGCCTTGGCTCCGTTCCCCTGCCAAACGCTGTGGTGAGAGCAGACCTGGCTAGACGCTTCCATCTGAGCGGTTGATTCAGGCTTCGCGCACAAGGCTTTGCGGCTGGCCCCAGGCTGCCGACCTAACATGAGACGTGCCCGCTGAACTGCGGCGATGACGCTCACCACCGTTTCTCCAGCCTCTGGTGCGCCATTCGATGCCTTGGAACCGCTGCGCCTGCCGGCAGCGTTGCGGCTGACGCCCGAGCAGTTCGAGCTGGTGTGTGCCGAAAACCGCGAAGCGGTGCTCGAGCTGGCTGCCAATGGAACCGTGATCGCGATGACGCCAACAGGCAGCGAAACCAGTGGCCGCAACAGCCGGTTGGTGATGCGGCTGTTGCTGTGGGCGGATCAACAAGGCGGCTGGAAGGTCTTCGAAAGTTCGGGGGGATTTCGCCTGCCCGATGGATCTGTGCTGAGCCCGGATGCCTCGCTGGTGCGCCTCGAGCGTTGGCAGGCTCTCACGCCCGATCAGCAGCGGCGCTTTGCTCCCCTCTGCCCAGACCTGGTGGTTGAGCTCGCCAGCCCCACCGACGAAGGTCCGCGTGGCCTCACCGCTCTGCGCCGCAAGATGGAGGCTTACCGGGCCAACGGGGCCCGTCTGGGTTGGTTGTTCATCCCCCATGAGCGGGCTGTGGAGGTGTGGCCTGCCAGCAGTGAATCGCAGCGCCTGGAGCAGATCGCGATGCTGCAAGCGGGCCCCGAGTTCCCCGGCCTGCAGTTGCAGCTGGCCGAGATCTGGGCGGGCTGAACGCGTCACCCATCGAGATCCTGTACAGCCTGTACAGAACTCCAGACAGGTGAACAAGATGATGCCGTTGGCTACCTGCAACGAGTGGTGGGTACAGGTCGATGCTTGTTGTTGCTTCAAGGCTGCTTTTATGTGCATCAACAGGTGATTGGCCGTTGCGAAGCCGTGGTTGAGGCGGGCCGCTCTGGCCGGGCTGCCTGGTGAGCTTCGATGCACGACTGACCACGCTGAGCAGGCCACCGGCTCCATTCACGACTGCCTTGGTTTGCTGGCAGGTCGGTCCCGCCATCGCGCCACGCTTGAGGAGCTCAACCAGGCCGCCGCTGCCGGTTGGGCTTGTTGATGGCCGCCGGCAGCTGGGTAGTGAACGTTTCGCCACCTTCGACCGCGCTGCCGCTCAGCTCCTCACCGACGTAGGGGAACCGGTTCAGTTGCTCTGAATCGCGTCGTGTTGACCAACGCTTGCGTGCTGGGTCATTGCTCGAGCAGCGCAAACAGCACAGTGGGCTTCTTGGGGGATGAATCCCTGGGCGGGGCCTTGTCCCGATCCATCGTCAGTCCGGGCTACAGATGTCCGATGGACCTCGCAACAGGGGAAGAACACCTTCGCGACAGGTGTGTTGCCCGCGGGCTGGTGAGGGGTCGGTGAGCTCTCCTTCAGGCAAGGAGTTGCTTTGCCCACGGAGGCAGGGGGTGTTGATGGAACTCCACCTGCCCCAGCTTGATGGTCATCAAGGGCCGAAAGGGATTTTCTGCCGACGAATTGTCCAGCACTCTGACCTCATCGCACAACGGAATCGCCGTTTTCACCTGATCGAGCATTCGCGGGATGCGCTTCAGGAGCTTTTCGGTTGGAACGTTGTGTCCACCTTCTTGCACCCTTTGCGCAACGCGGGCTGCGTTGAGTTCCGCCTGTTCCAGATGGATCAGCACCATGATCACCGTGTAGCCCAGGGCTTTGGCGCGGGCCGTGAAATCAATCTTCGATGGATGTGAAAACACCGTTTCAAAACAGAAGCTTGCCCCGCTGAGCAGCAGGGCGTTGCGTTGCTGCTCAGCCAACAGGGCAGCTTCGTAGCTGTGCTCTTCTGCAGCGGCTGGATACACAAGCTTGGCGAGCCGATCCGCATTCACAAAGGGAAGCCCCAGAGGCTCCAAGACGAGTTGATAGAAGGTGCTTTTGCCCGCTCCGTTGCCACCGACCAGCAACCAGAGTTGCTTCATGGGGTGATGCTCAGCGTCGTGCTCTCCAGCGGTTCAAACAGGCCACCACGAAAGTGGCCCAGCCGGCGCATGCCGTTTGGTTTGATCTCCTCGAGTAACCCCGGTCGTTCCCTTGAGGCTTGGTAGCGCAGCGAGGCGCCGCTCACGGACTGGCTGAGTTGCCCGGAGCGGCGTTGTTGTTCCAGTGCCGCAAACGCCTGCTCAGGGTCAACGGCTGAGGTCGCAATGGGCACCACGGTCAAGGTAGAAAGACCTGTGAGCACGTCCAGCAGTTTGTCTGGGTCGAGAACCCCCGCCACCTGTTGCCCCAATGTTGCCCAGTACTCAATTTGTTCAGCCGCACTGCGATGGTGCCTGGCTCCAGCCAAGGTTGCTTGCTGCATCAGTTGCTGTTGCAGGCGCACGGGTGACACTGATTTCGGCATGGGCCCCTCCTGCTCTGATTGATTGAATCGTAGCAATCTGCTACGTCGCGTCGCCGTGATCGGAGCCTGTGCCCCGGCTTCTGCTGGCTGCACGAGTGCTAACGCTTCGGGGGGGCCTGCGGCTATGGCTCCGGCTCGGGCGCTGGGGGGTATTGGCGCGGTTCCTGTTGGAGCGGAAGTCCGATGGTGGAGGCAAAGGCTCCGTTGAGGGGCGTCGGGGCCCCTCTTCGTTAGTTCTGATCGAACCAGCGGCGGCCGTCGGCGCGTTTCAGGCTGGGGCGCCGCGCCGCGCGGCGCGTGAACTGGCTCACCGTGGGGTTGGGCACCAGTGGGTCCACATGGGCTACCTGCTCCCAGAGCTCAGGCCGTGCCCAGCGCAGCGTGTGCGTATGGCGCTCGTGCTGGGTGATGTGGCACCAGCGGCTACAGCCGCACTGCGGGCAGAACAGCTCCTCCAGCCACTCATTGCTGAGCACCAGCACTGGGTAAGCGTCGATCACCAGCAGGGCGGTTTTGTGGCTCATGCCCCGCGCCTTGAGCTCTTCAGGCGTGAGCAGGTGCAGGAAATACTTGCGGCCGTTCCCCTCGATCCGCTGTTCGGGATGGGCCGGGCAGAACAGTTGGCGCCCCTTCGGCCGGCGCGATCGGCTCCGCGGGCGTTGGTCGGGATCTGGGCTGCTCACCGCTGAGGGCCGACTTCTGTCATCTTCTCATCGCCGTGCACCGCGCTCTGAATGTGCGACCACAGTTCGTCTGCATGTGGTCCCACATCCCGACAGTTCTTGGGAGTTGTCTCAAGGTCGCTCAGAGGGCTCGGCTGACCTGGCTGCTCTTCAGTAGAGCTTCAGCAGCGGCCCGTCAAAGCTGATATGGATGCATAACGCTGCCGAGGCTCAGCGGGAAATCACGGCTGTTGCGTGTGGCCATGGTCAGGTCATGGCAGGTGGCCGTCGCCAGAATGATGGCGTCAGGAACCTTCAGCCCGTGGCGCTGGCGGAGCTGAACCGTTCTCCTCGCAATCGCCTGATCCAGAGGCAGGCGCTCAAAGCTCTCCAGCCACGGCTCCACGTGCGCTGCTTCTCCACCCCGACAGCCCACGAGAACTTCGATCCAGGTGATCACGCTGATGGCAGGCGCTGTCTGCTCTTCCAGCCATTGCAGAGCTGGAGGCTCGCCGCGCAGCACATCGATCAGGATGTTGGTGTCAAGCAGCAGCGTCATCGCTCCGCCCATTCCCGGCGCAGGGCGTCTTGCATGGTGAGGCTGTCATCAGCTCGGTCTTGCCAGAGTGCGAACACCTGGCGGTGCTGGGGCTGTTGCTGCTTGAGCCAGAGCCTCAGGGCCTCGCGCATGGCTTCGGCGCGGGAGATGCCTCGCTGCCGGCAGCGGGCATCGAGCCGATCACGCTCCAGCTCGGGTAAGTCAACAATTGTGCGCACCTTGATAACGCTGTGTGATGACGGCATCATAGAGCCGCCATCAAAAAGCCCCGCGGGTGAGGCGGGGCTGCAGGGAATCTGGTTTCGTTCCAAAGCCTGAGGATCAGGCGGAACCCACGCCGGTGTAGGCGCCGTAGAAGAACAGGCCCACCACGAAGATCACAGCCATGCCGCCGGCGGTGGCCACCAGCCACAGGGGCAGCACGCCTTCGGTCCAGCGGGACTTCCAGGCAACGGCGGGGCGGCCGTCGGGAAGGCGGTCGGGGATCCGGCCGTCAGGCAGGTTGGATTTCTTGCCACTCATCGCAGGTGCTCCCGATCAGTTGAAGAAGTAGCTGGTGAACAGCACACCGGTGACGAACACGAACAGCAGGCCCAGATAGAGGCTGGTGCGGTTCAGCTCAACAGGCAGGTTGTTCGGGTTGGGGTTGCGTTGCATGACGGCAGACCTCAGCGACGGATGAACTGCATGGCGGCCAGGGCTCCCAGGAAGAACACCGTGGGGATGCCGAGTGCGTGGACCGACAGCCACCGGACCGTGAAGATCGGGTAGTTGCGCGGCGTGGAGGAGGCGGGCGACTGGCTCATGGCTTATTTCAGGCGCTGGTCGAGGGAAGCCTTGGCGTCGTAACGCTGGCTGACCACAGGAGCTTTGAGGTCCTGTGCCTGGAAGTAGGCGTCAGGACGGGGCGTACCGAAGGCGTCGTACGCCAAGCCGGTGGAAACGAACATGAAACCCGCCAGGAAGATCGCCGGCAGGGTCACGGCATGGATCACCCAGTAACGGATGCTCGTGATGATTTCGAAGAACGGGCGTTCCCCAGTTGAGCCGGCAGCCATGGCAGCGAGCGTTCAGCTTGGCGATCCTAAGGGGGTGCCTGCGGCCGCCGGGAGCAGGCCGGCGGCTTGGTTACACAGCGTTGTCAGCCCACCCAGCGCAGTAGCGAGCCGCGCTCACCCAGCACGAAGCCCTTGCCATCCGGCAGGAAGGCGATGCGGCTGAAGTTGGTGGGCTGCTGGGCGCCCACCGGATCCTTGCGCCAGGTTTTGCCGCCATCGGCGCTGCTCAGCAGCGTGCCGCTGCCGCCGCCCGCCCAGATGGTGCCGCTGGGATCCCAGGCCATGTCGAGATAGCCGTAGCCGTTGGTGATCGGGATGATCGGCTTGCTCCAGTCGTCGGCGTTGTTGGCATCGGCGCTGAAGCGCAGCTGGGCGCCGCGGGCCAGCATCCACAGGCTGCCATCCGGCTGGAAGCCCATCGCCTGCAGCCGCTGGCTGCTCACCCGCTGGTGGGGCGTCCAGACGCCTTCACCCGGGTTCCAAGTGGCGAAGAAGTTGCCCAGGCCGCTCACGCTCACATAGCTGCCATCGGCGCTGCGGCGCAGGTCGCGCACGGCGCCGGCGGCGTCCTCCACCTCGGCCTGCCAGGAGCTGCCGGAGTCACGGGTGCGGTACACGGCGCCCACGTTCGTGGCCAGCTCGGCGCTGCTGCGGCCCAGGGCTGTAACCAGATAGGGCTCGCCCGGCAGCTTGGTGTCGAGGAACAGGCGGCTCCAGCTCTGGCCGCGATCGGTGCTGTGCAGCAGCAGGCCGGGTTGCCCAACGATCCAGCCTTCATCGCCGCTGAAATCAACGCTGATCAGGCGGAAGTTCTCCTCCGCCGGCAGGTCGAGGGCCCGCTCTTCCCAGCTGGCGCCGCCATCGTCGGTTTCCAGGATCAGGCGGTTGCTGCCCACCAGGAAGCCGTGCTGGCTGTCGGTGAAGGCCAGAGCCAGGGGGTTGGACTTGGTGTGGATGTCCACTGGCTGCCAGGGGCTGGCGCTGGCGGCGGGCAGGCCGGTGCTAACGCAGCCCGAGAGGCCGACGACGAGCAGCAGCGTGAGCGCCAGGGCGGAGAGAGAGCTCAGCAGGCGCTGGAGGGGTGAAGCGGGCACGGGCAACTCAGCGCAGGGAATAGAGGGAGAGGAAGAAGGCGAACGCCAGGGCGAAGCCGCCGAAGATGAGCACATTCTTCTGACCGGGCGTCAGCTGGTTCACCCCGAGCCCGTAGCCGAGATTCTCCTCGAAGCCACTGGGCTTGTTGCGGGGGCCGATGTCCTTGAAGGCCTTGATGCTGCTGCGGCACACCGGGCAGCGGAAGCTGAGCGGATCCATCGCCGAGAACGGCGTGCCGGCCTCGACCCCCAGCTTCCTGATGCCTTCGCCCGGGTCGTACACGAAGCCGCAGCTGCGGCATTCGAAACGGTGGGTGTCGGGATCGTCGGCCACGGCAACGGCTTGTGCAACGGCCTCGGCCTCGGGCGCTGTCGCGGCAGTGGCCTCCTCTGGGGCCTGGTCGTCGGCGGGTTCGTCGCTCACGGCGCGGCTCGGTGGCTGGGGCGGACTCTAAGAAGTGGCTCCCGGGCTTGGAGCGGGCATGCCAAGCAGCGGGCGTCCCACCCGGCGCAGGTGAGCGTCCAGCTCGGGAGGCAGCTGGTGGCGTAGCGAGAGATCCACCCTCCAGGCCAGCAGTAGGTCATCCACCTCGCCCATCAGCTGCAGCAGATCGCCGTGATCGAGTCCGGATCCCTCCAGGCTGAGGTCGATGTCGGAGCCGGGGCGGTGGCGGTTCATCGCCCGCGAGCCGTACAGCCATATCTGCTCCACGCCTGGGTGTGCGGCCAGCAGGCGGAGCAGCGCTGTGCTCGCCTCCGCGGGCAGGCCGGGAATCGGGCTCGGGCTGCCGTTGCCGCTGCTCATGACCCCTCGTCGCTCGCCAGCTGTTGCAGCCGGGTGCGCAGGTTGCGAAAGGCCAGCAGGTAGCGGTCGCTGATGTTGGCGGTGATGGCTTCGGCGGTGGAGCGGTTGTACACGTGGCTGGTGAGGTTGCGGTCGTTCACCATCGACATCCACACCGGGCCGTCCTCAATCAGGCCGGTGCTGAAGGCCTCACGAATCGCGTCGCGCGAGCCCAGCAGCATGGCGCTGTTGCCGCGGCTGCGCAGGAGGTCTCGCAGGCTGTTCCAGCCCAGCTCGAATGTGTATTCAAAGGCCTTCACCAGCCCTTGCTGTTCCCGCGCGTTGAGCGCTGGCGGTTCGAAGAACAGCTCCAGCTGCTCCAGCGCCCGGCAGAAGTTGGCGAAGCGCTGCTGCCAGCGCACATCCGGATCGGCCATAGGGCGAGGCTAGGGCTGGTGGCCGGGCTGGGCAGCCGCTGCTCAGAATGCAGGCATGAACCGCTCCGTCGACTGGCTGCATCAGGCCCGGGCTGATCTGGCTCAGGCCCAGCTCAGTGCGGAGAACGGCCATCACGAATGGGCCTGTTTCGCCTGCCATCAGGCCGTTGAGAAGGCTCTCAAGGCTTTGCATCTGCGGCACTCCCAGCAGAGCTGGGGGCATGGCCTGGGCCGCTGCTTCCGCGAGCTGCCGCACCCGATCGCCGAGCAGCTGGCGGCGCAGGTGACGGATCTGGAGGATCGGCTGCGCGTGTTGGATGCGCTCTATATCCCCACCCGCTACCCCGATAGCCTGCCGGAAGGTGCGCCGACCGATCACTTCGGCCGGCTGCAAAGCCACGACGCTCTCTGCCATGCCCGTGCGCTCGTTGACGCAATCGGTTCTGCGCTGGCCGAGCCCTGAGCAGGTGCTGGCACAGGCCCGCTGCTGGGCGCAGCAGCAGCAGCGGGTCCATCCGGGCCTGCAACGGGTGGGTGTGTTCGGCAGCTACGGCCGTGGCACAGCGTCTGTAGGCAGTGATCTCGACCTGCTGCTCGTGGATGACCGAGCCGAGGGGCCCCAGCAGCAGCGCCTGCGCCAGTGGCCGCTCGAAGAGCTGCCGCTCGCCTGTGATGCCCTGGTGCTGACCACGGCGGAGCTCGAGAAACTGCTGCACGGCTCCTCCCGCATGGCAGTCGAGCTCCAGCGCGATCTTCGTTGGCTCCTGCCCAATGAGCCGCCGGTCTGAGATCAGCGCTGGCTGACCCCGGCCGACCCAGGCTCCGGCCATGGATGCCAGACTGCCGCTCACGTTGGGCTGCCTGCGCCCGTGTTCGTTCTCTCCGGCTACGACGCCTTTCTGGGCTTCTTGCTGATCGCGGCGGCGGTGCCTGTGCTGGCGCTCGTCACCAACAAGCTGGTGTCGCCCAGTTCCCGCACGGGTGAGCGCGACCTCACTTACGAATCCGGCATGGAGCCGATCGGCGGGGCCTGGATTCAGTTCAACATCCGCTACTACATGTTCGCGCTGGTCTTCGTGATCTTCGACGTGGAGACGGTGTTCCTCTACCCCTGGGCAGTGGCCTTCCACCGTCTGGGTCTGCTGGCGTTCATCGAAGCGCTGGTGTTCATCGCCATCCTTGTGGTGGCCCTGGCCTACGCCTGGCGCAAAGGCGCCCTCGAGTGGAGCTGACCTGAGATGACCCCCTCCTCTGCAACCTCCGGCATGGCCGAGGCCCTCTCCATCAACACCCTGCGCGATCAGCGCGCCGCCAGCTGCAACCCGGTCGGCGCACCGGCGGTCACCTCGGATCTCTCCGAGAACGTGATCCTCACCACCCTCGACGACCTGCACAACTGGGCCCGCCTCAGCAGCCTCTGGCCGCTGCTCTACGGCACCGCCTGCTGCTTCATCGAGTTCGCCGCCCTGATCGGCTCCCGCTTCGACTTCGACCGTTTCGGTCTGGTGCCCCGCTCCAGCCCCCGCCAGGCGGATCTGCTGATCGTGGCCGGCACCGTGACCATGAAGATGGGGCCTGCTCTGGTGCGCCTCTATGAGCAGATGCCCGAGCCGAAGTACGTGATCGCCATGGGCGCCTGCACGATCACCGGCGGCATGTTCTCGGCCGACTCCACCACCGCCGTCCGCGGCGTGGACAAGCTGATCCCGGTGGATCTCTACCTGCCCGGTTGCCCGCCGCGGCCGGAGGCGATCTTCGACGCCGTGATCAAGCTGCGCAAGAAGGTGGGCAACGAGGCCCTGGCCGAGCGCGGCAACCTGCTGCCCACCCACCGCTACTGCACCGTGCCCCACCAGCTCAAGCCGGTGGAGCCAATCGTGGACGGCAGATATCTGCGGGCAGAAACCCAGCAGGCCGCACTCGCCGCGGCGGCAGGACTGCCGGTGGCAGCCGCTGCGGCCGCCCCCGCTGCAGAACCTGCCGCCATCCCCGCCAGCAACACCGCCGCTTCCTGATCGAGCTCCGATGTCCGACGACACGACCCCAGCAGCAGCAGCGGCCCCGGTGCCTACTGCCTCGCAACCCGGCCCCGTGAGCCGCTGGCTCACCACCCAGGGCTTTGAGCATGAGCAGCTCGATCCCGACCATCTCGGCGTTGAGGTGATCGGTGTGGAGGTTCCCTTCCTGCCGGTGATCGCTGCGGCGCTCAAGGCCAGCGGCTTCGATTACCTCCAGTGCCAGGGCGGTTACGACGAAGGCCCCGGCGGACGCCTGGTGAGCTTCTATCACCTGGTGAAGCTGGGTGTTCTGGCGGATCAATCCAGCGCCAGCCAGCATCTGCCGGCGGATGTGCGGCCCGAGGAGGTGCGCCTCAAGGTGTTCCTGCCGCGTGACGGCGCCCTCAGCATCCCCAGCCTCTATGGCCTGTTCCGCGGCGCCGACTGGCCGGAGCGCGAAACGTTCGACATGTTCGGCATCAACTTTGAAGGCCATCCCCATCCCAAGCGTCTGCTGATGCCGGAGGACTGGAAAGGTTTCCCGCTGCGCAAGGACTACGTGCAGCCGGACTTCCACGAGATGCAGGACGCCTACTGAGAGCGCTCGCGCCGGTGGCGCTTGTAGTAGCGCATCACCGCCACAGCCACGCTGCGTGGATCGTGCCGCAGCGTGGCTGTCGGCCGCGTTCCCTGCAGGGGGGCCTCCATCACCTCGTAGCCCTGGCTGCGTAGCTTGCGCACATCGCAGCGCACCGGTTCAGCTCCGCGCTGGCGGTAGTGATGCACCAGTGGGCCGTCGCCGAGATCTTCCTGCGCCAATACGGAGGTGAACAGGCGTTGCTGCACCCCCAGGCTGGCCAGCTGCGCCTCGATCGCCCGCAGGTGACCCTCCACATCCAGGCCGTCTGTCTCGCCGGGTTGCGTCATCAGGTTGCAGATGTAGAGCCGGGGTGCCTTGCTGCGGCTGATGGCGTTCACCAGCTCGGGCACCAGCAGATTCGGCAGCAGTGAGGTGTAGAGGCTGCCGGGGCCTAGCACGATCAGATCGGCATGGGCGATGGCCTCAATGGCCCTCGGCAGGGCCGGTGGCCGCTCTGGCGTGCAGCCCAGGCGAACGATCGGGCTGCTGGCATGGCCGATCTGGGATTCACCCTCGATGCGGCGGCCGTCCTCCAGTTCGGCCCACAGCTTCACATCGGCATTGGTGGCCGGCACCACCGTGCCCTGCACCGCCAGCACACGGCTGCTGGCGGTGATCGCCGATTCGAGGCTGCCGGTGATGGCCGTCAGGGCCGAGAGGAACAGGTTGCCGAAGCTGTGGCCCTCCAGCCCGGTGCCGGCACGGAAGCGGTATTGGAACAGCCGGGTGAGCAGCGGCTCCTCGGTGGCCAGGGCCGCCAGGCAGTTGCGGATATCGCCGGGGGGCAGCACGCCCAGCTCGCGGCGGAGCACGCCGGAGCTGCCGCCGTCGTCTGCCACGGTGACGATCGCCGTGAGGTTGCTGCTGTAGCGCTTCAGGCCGCTCAGCAGGGTGGAAAGGCCTGTCCCACCACCGATCGCCACGATCGCGGGGCCACGGTTCAGCCGTCGTTTGGCCACCAGCGCATCCACCAGCACCGTGCCCTTCTCGGGGGCCAGGGCCTGCTGGATCGCACCGAAGCTGCGGCTCTGACCCAGCCAGATCAGGGCCCCGCCGGCGATCAGCACCAGCGGGCCGGTGATCTCGCGCGGCAGCACCTGCGTGAGGCTCTGCAGCACCCAGCGGATCGATTGCAGCAGCCAGTAGATCGGTTGCAGATCGGCCCAGACGGCGGCACCGAGCAGGGCCAGCATCAGGCCGATGCCCGAGGTGAGCATCCAGCGCTTCACCACCAGGCCGGGCTGCAGCCAGCGGGCCGCCCGCCGCGAGCGCGACATCAGATCCTGCTGGTGCAGGTCACCCCGGCCCAGCCAGCCGGGCGTTCTGCGGCTGCGCTGGCTGCCTCGTTGGCCTGGAGCCCGCATGGCGCACCGGAAGTGTTCGAACTGTACGGAGAAACGGCCAAGATGACCCTGTTCAACGGTTGGTGGTCCGGTGGCCATGGGAGCGGTGGCTGCAGCGGCTGCGGTGGCGGAATTCCGCAATGTGAGCGTGCGTTGGGGCGCCCATGCCGTACTCCAGAGCGTTGACCTGCAGCTGCAGCAGGGCGAGCGGCTGGCGGTGGTGGGGCCTTCCGGGGCTGGTAAATCGACGATCCTGCGCCTGCTGGCCGGGCTGCTCCTGCCCAGTGAGGGCGAGGTGTGCATCCATGGCGTGCCGCAGACCTACCTCCGCCTGGATCAGCGTCAGCCGCCTGATGTGCGGCTGGTGTTCCAGAACCCCGCCCTGCTGGCTTCGCTCACCGTGCGCCAGAACGTGGGCTTCCTGCTGGATCGCTTCAGCCGCATGCGTGAGCCTGAGATCCGTGAGCGCGTGGGCCATGCCCTGGAGGCCGTGGGCCTGGCCGGTACCGAGGATCTGCTCCCTGGCGAGCTGAGTGGCGGCATGCAGAAGCGGGTGAGCTTCGCCCGTGCGGTCATCGAGGACCCCACCCAGCCTCCAGGCCAGCAGCCGTTGCTGCTGTTCGATGAGCCCACCGCCGGTCTCGATCCGGTGGCCTGCACCCGCATCGAAGATCTGATCGTGCGCACCAGCGAGCTCGCCCGCGCCTCTTCGGTGGTGGTGAGCCATGTGATGAGCACGATCCTGCGCACGGCGGATCAGGTGGTGCTCCTCTACGACGGGCATTTTCGCTGGCAGGGCAGCGTTGAGGAGTTCCGGGTGAGTGAAAATCCCTATGTGCTCCAGTTCCGGACCGCTAGCCTCACTGGACCGATGCAGCCGGCGGAACTTTGAACCCCATGCGCCGCAGTGTGCGAGAGGCGATCGTCGGGTTCACCCTGCTGGCGGCCCTGGCCGGCGGGGGTGCCTTCTGGCTGTGGCTCAAGGGAATCAGCCTGGGTCAACGTCAGTGGAGCTTCCGCGTCAGCTTCGCGGATGCGGCCGGCCTGGGTGAGCGCTCTGCCGTGACCTATCGCGGTGTGCAGGTGGGCAATGTGCGCCGCTTGCGCACCACCTCCGAGGCCGTGGTGGCCGATGTGGAGATCACGGATCCGGAGCTGCGCCTGCCGCGGCCCCTGGTGGCTCAGGTTGAGGAGTCGTCACTGCTGGGTGGTGATGCGGTGGTGGCGTTGCTGGCTCCCCGCCGTCCCCTGCCGCCTGGCACGGCCGGACCACGGGATCCCGCCTGCAATGCCAAGTTGATCATTTGTCCCGGCGCTCAGCTGGAGGGTGTGAGCGCCGCCACCATCACCAGCGTGACCGCCACGATCCAGAAGCTGCTGGATCAGGCCGATCAGCAGAAGCTGGTGCCGATGCTGGCGCAGACCACCCGCAGCTTCGATGCCACGTCGAAACAGGCGAGCAGCTTCCTGGTGGAAGGTGAGCAATTGATCCGCGACCTCAAGGCGGCGGTGCAGGAAGCCCGTCCAACCCTCGACAACCTCAACGCGTCCACCGCCTCGATCCGTAACTTCACCCGGGCCCTCGACGACCCAAAGGTGGTCAGCGACCTCAAGGGCACTGTGGCCAACGCCGAGCAGCTCACGGCCCGCTGGGATGCGGTGGGGGGTGATGTGAACAAGCTCACAGCCGATCCCAGGTTCATGGATGGCATCCGCAGCGTGGCGGTGGGGCTCGGCAAGTTCTTCGATGAGCTGTATCCCGCCCAGACCGGCGCCGCCAAGGACAAGGCGGAGCGTGAGGCGGCCAGCGCTAAACCCCGCTGATCACACCGCGTTGATCGCCTCCATGGCGATGGCGGCGATGGCCTGATCGCTGGCCTTCGGCAGCTGCACGTATTTGCCGCCGGCGGCAGTGGCCAGGTCCTTGCCCATGCCGCTGCGGATGAACTTGCGCTCGGTGTCGATCACCAGCAGCTTGATGCCCAGGGCCCGGTACTTGCTGGCTACCTGCTTCACCTCCTCCTTGAGGTCCACCGGCTCCTCGCCCTCCAGTTGCGGCTGACCCAGCGAGCGGCTCAGCGGCACGTTGCCGCGGCCATCGGTGATGGCCACCACCACCACCTGGCCGAGATCGCCGGTGGCTAGGGCGTTGGCGGCCACCCGTGCCGCCTGTGAGAGGCCGTGGGCCAGCGGTGAGCCGCCGCCGCAGGGCATCGATTCGAGGCGCCGGCGCGCGGCGGTGATCGAGCGGGTGGGCGGCAGCAGCACCTCCGCCTGCTCGCCTCGGAAGGGGATCAGGGCCACCTCATCGCGGTTTTCGTAGGCCTCGGTGAGCAGCCGGATCACGGCGCCTTTGGCACTCTGCATGCGGTTGAGGGCCATGGAGCCGCTGGCATCCACCAGGAAGATCACCAGGGCGCCGGCCTTGCGCTGCAGCTGCTTGGCCCGCAGGTCGCCGTCTTCCACCACCACCTTGCGGTGCGGTTCACGCTCGCGGCGGCTCTTCTGATACGGCGCGGCGGCCCGCAGCGTGGCATCCACGGCGATGCGCTTCACCGGGCCGCGGGGCAGCATCGGCTTCACGTAGCGGCCGCGGGAATCGCTGAACACCACGGCGCGGCTGCCGCTGCCGCCGCTCTTGGCCTTGGCGGCGCCGAACAGCAGCAGGTCCGGGTCGATCGCCACGGCCTCGGGATCCAGCAGGAACTCCTCCGGCACCTGCGGGGGCGCCTGGTCTTCGGGGCTGTCGTCCTCTTGGTCGTCGTCGTTGTCCTCCGGATCGTCCTGGTCGTCCGGCTCCTCGGGTTCGTTCTCCGGCGGTTCGGGCTCCTCTGGCGGTTGTTCGCCCTGCGGGGGGGGCGGCGGTGGGGGCTCCATCTGCTGGTCGGGATCCGGCGGCGGCAACTGCAGGGCGCGCGGGGCGATCACCAGGCGCACCGCCACCTGCAGGTCGTCCGCTTCCACCCGATCGCGGCCACTCAGGGCGGCATGGGCGCGGGCGACGCGCACGGCATAGAGCTCGCTGCGGTGCCCCTCCACCCCACCGCGCAGGGCCTCATTCACCAGATAGGCGATCTGCTCTCTGGAGATCTGCACATCCGGCAGCCACTGGCGCGCCAGCAGCAGCTGGGTGGCGAGGGCGTCGGTTTCCTCCTGCCACAGCTGGCGGAATTGCTCGCTCGATTCGGCGTGCCCCAGGGCGCTGCGGGTGATCGCCACCCGCTGCTCGAGATCGAGGCTCTGGTTGGCCGAGAGGCAGATGGCGAAGCGATCCAGCAGGTGATCGCGCACGGCCCCTTCCTCGGGGTTGAAGGTGGCGATCAACAGGCAGCGGCAGGGGTGGGAGAGGCTCAGCCCGTCACGCTCGATCCGGTTCTCGCCGGAGCCCACCGCCGCCAGCAGCAGGTTGGTGATGTTGTCGTCGAGCAGGTTCAGCTCATCGACGTAGAGCACCCCCCGATGCGCCTCGGCCAGCAGACCGGGTTGGAATACGGCCTGGCCGCTGGCCAGGGAGGCGGTGACATCCACCGAGCCCACCAGGCGGTCTTCGGTGATGCCGAGCGGCACCTGCACGAACGGCGCGGGGATCACCTTGGTCGGCCGCAGGGCGCCGCCGTCGGCGCCACTGGGATCGGCGCCCAGCTCGGTAAGGCGGCGGCGGGTGGTGTCGTCCCAGTCGTCCGGGCGCTGGGGGTCGATGTTCAGGGCCGCAGGGGCCGGCTGGCCGGGGCTGGGGGTGCCCAGGTCGAGCACATCGATCGGCGGCAGCAGGGCATGCAGCCCACGCGCCAGCACGGATTTGCCGGTGCCGCGCCCACCGGCGATCACCACGCCCCCCAGGCCGGGGTCCACCGCTGCCAGCAGCAGCGCCAGCTTGAGGGTGCCGTGACCGGTGATGGCGGCGAGCGGAAAGGCGCGGGCGGCGGCGTCGCTGGTGCCGTCACGGCCGGTGGCGGTTCCGCTGGCTGCCTGTCCGCTTGCAACCTGTCCGCTTGCAACCATGGAGTGGCCCGGGCCCTGAGTCGTGCGCGCCAGTCTCGCTGATCAGGGCGGTGATCCCACGCTGCCCGCGGGCTCCAGCTTGGCGATCGCCCTGGGTGCCAACCTGCCCAGCCCGGCCGGTCCGCCGCTGGCCACCCTGCTGGCCCTCCGGCCTTTGCTGGAGCAGCAGCTCAGGTTGTGGGCGGCACCCGATGCGCTGCTGCTGCACTGGTCGCCGCTGTTTCGATCCGCGCCGGTGGGTGGCCCGGCTGATCAGCCCGACTATCTCAATGCCGTGCTGCTGGTGGGTGGTGCTGCGGCTGCCCGCAATCCCGCCGGTGCTGTGGCCCTGCTCCACCAGCTGCAGCAGCTGGAACGACACTTCGGCCGCGAGCGGCGCGAGCGTTGGGGCCCCCGCAGCCTTGATCTGGATCTGCTCTGGTGGGGGGGATTGCAGCTGGAAGGTGAGTCTCTGGAGTTGCCCCACCCCCGCTGGAGCCAGCGGGGCTTCGTGCTGGCCCCCCTGCAGGCGATCGAGCGGCGGCTGGGGCAACCGCTGCTTCTGCCGGATCCAACTGTTCGGCTGCCGCAGCTGATTCAGGCGCTAGGCGGAGTCGTGGCATCCACGGGCCTGGCGGAGGCTGACGCCTGGCCCGAGCTTCTGCCCGGGCGCGCGGGCTGGCCGGAGTGAGGGCGATGGTGCGTCACCACAGGCAGCGCACACCCGTTCGGCGCAGGGTGGTGTCGGCGCTCACCAAGGTGAGGTTCTCCAGCTGTGCCTGGGCCAGCAGCAGCCGACCGGTGAGATCGATCGGCCGTAACCGCTTCATCGACGCACTCTTTGGCCCGGCTTCTCGCCATTGGCCGGCCAGCAGGCCATGCCGCGGCTGAATCGGCAGCAGGGCAAACCCCTCCTGCAGCACCAGCTCCGGTAGTTGCCAGATCACCGGGCTGAGTTCGGGCAGCTCCGCCCGCTGCTCCGCCTCGCTCAGCTCCCACAGGCTGGCCACGCTCACCACCACCGCCTGGTGCGGGTTCTCGAGCCGCTCGCGCACACGCGGGCTGAGCAACTGCGGGCAGCACCACAACCAGAGCAGCGCGTGGGTGTCGAGCAGCAGCTTCATCGTTCCAGCCTCATCGCTCCAGCAGCAGGCGGGGCTGCGCCAACGGACCCAGGCGGCGCAAGCGCCCCGGTTGCCGCCGCGGTAGCGGATCCGGACCCTCGCGATCGAGAGGCAGCAGCTGGGCCCAGGGCTGGTCGTACTTCATCAACAGGAAGGATTCGCCGGCGTGGGCTCGGTCCATCAGCTCGGCCAGGTTCTGCCGCGCCGCATGGGCGTTGATGCGCTGGGGGGATCGGCGGCGGCGTTCGGGCATGGCTGGCGGTCTTGGGTTGGATCGTCCGGGATCGCTGGGTGTGCTTCGGGGGGTGTGTCTGGGAGTGTCTGGATGTGGGACCACATCGCTGTGGCATGTGGTCCCACCCTTGGAGAGCCACCCGCAGGCGAACCGGGCGCAGGTCTCGGGCAACGGACGGGCTTGATGGGTTGAGCCGGTGACTTGGTGCCTTGGTTCGGAGGCTGTTGTTGAAGAGCATTCCCCGGCAGCGGCCTCTCCGGCCCTGCGATGCTGGCCAGCAACGATCAGCTGCCCGCCATGGCGCCCCTGCCCGCCCCCGAGCCCGCGCGCCTGCTGGAGACCAGCGCCAGCCTGGATGTGCGCAAGCTGTGCTTCGAGGTGAACCGCCTGGAGCTGCCGATGGGGGTGGAGGGCACCTTCGGCGTGATCAAACATCCCGGCGCCTCGCTGGCGGTGCCGGTGCTGGCGGACGGTCGGGTGGTGGTGCTGCGCCAGTACCGCTTCGCGGTGGCGACGCGCCTGCTGGAGTTTCCCGCCGGCACCCTCGATCCAGGCGAGACGCCGCTCAGCACGATGGAGCGGGAGCTGCAGGAGGAGGCCGGTTACAGCGCCAGCCGCTGGGATCCCCTGGGCGTGATGCTGCCTTGCCCCGGTTACTCCGATGAGGTGATCCACCTGTTCCTGGCCCGCGATCTCACCCCGTTGGCGGAGCGGCCCGCCGGCGACGACGACGAGGACCTTGAGGTGGTGCTGCTCGAGCCCGCCGAACTCGATGCGGCTCTGGCCGGTGGTGATGAATACCTCGATGGCAAGAGCGTGACCGCCTGGTACCGCGCCAGGCAGCTGCTGGGGATCTGATGGCCTCGGCTCGCTGGCTGTTCTGGCACCGCCGCGACCTGCGCCTGGCGGACAACCTCGGCCTGGCGGCGGCCGCGGCGGCCAGCCGTTCCGTAACCGGCGTGTTTGTGCTGGATCCCGCAATCCTCGGCGCTGCCGAGATGGCTCCAGCGCGCGTTTGGTTTCTGCTGGAGAGCCTGCAGGAGCTGCAGCGCAGCTGGCGGCAGGCCGGCAGCCGCCTCGTGGTGCTGCAGGGGGATCCCGCCGTGGAGCTGCCGCGGCTGGCGGAAGCCCTGGCGGCGGAGGTGGTGGCCTGGAACCGCGATGTGGAGCCCTACGGCCGTGAGCGCGACCGGCGGGTGGCTGCGGCCCTGCAGGCCCGGGGTCAGCGGATACTGGTGGACTGGGATCAGCTGCTGCTGCCGCCGGACGCACTCAAGACCGGTGCCGGCGAGCCCTACCGGGTGTATGGCCCGTTCCTGCGCAACTGGCGCGGCCAGGTGGAGTGGCGGCAGGCGGCAGGCGGATCAGCGCTGACGGGGGGGCTGGAGCCGCTGCCAGCGCCGCAGGGGCTCCACGACATCGACCCCGCCGGCTTTCCGGAGCCCCGGGCCGCCCTTTGGGGCCAATTGCCGCTCCTGGAGACGCTGCCGGCCCATGGCGAGCTGGGGCCGCGTTTCGAGGGTGCGGAGATCTGCCCCTGCCGGCCGGGTGAGGCGGCGGCGCAGCAGCAGTTGCAGGCCTTCTGCGATGGCATTGCCGTTGCAACGGGTACCGGCACTGGTGCGGCAGGGAGCGGACGCATTCCCCTGTTCGGCTATGAGCCGGGGCGCAACCTGCCGGCTGAGGCGGGCACATCGGCTCTGAGCGCAGCGCTGAAGTTCGGCACGCTCAGCCCTCGCCAGGCCTGGGCGGCGGCGCAGCAGGCGCGGTTGGTGGCCGAGGCGCTGGGCGGCGCCGAGGAGGCCCTGGCTTCGATCACCGTCTGGGAGCAGGAGCTGGCCTGGCGCGAGTTTTACCAGCAGGCCCTGTTCCATTTCCCGCAGCTGGCTGATGGGCCTTACCGGCCCCAGTGGCGCCAGTTCCCCTGGGAGAACGATCCGGGGCGCTACGAGGCCTGGCGCGAGGGCCTCACCGGCATGCCGATCATCGATGCGGCGATGCGGCAGTTGAACGCCAGCGGCTGGATGCACAACCGCTGCCGCATGATCGTGGCCTCCTACCTGGTGAAGGACCTGATCTGTGACTGGCGCTGGGGCGAGAGCGCCTTCATGCAGCGCCTGGTGGACGGCGATCTGGCGGCCAACAACGGCGGCTGGCAGTGGAGTGCCAGCAGCGGCATGGATCCCAAGCCGCTGCGCATCTTCAATCCCGCCACCCAGGCGTTGAAATTCGATCCGCAGGCCGCCTACATCCGCACCTGGCTGCCAGAGCTGCGCCACGTGAGCAACGCCGATCTGATCAGCGGCGAGATCGCTCCTCTGGAGCGGCGCGGCTACCCGGCGCTGATTGTGAGCCACAAGCAGCAGCAGGCACGCTTCAAGGCGCTCTACGCCGCATTGCCTAGGGGCTGATTAGGCGCTGATCAGGGGCCATCGGCTGCTCAGTTGGGCTGGGCTGGTTGCCAACGTTCGATGATGCGATCCACCTCTCCCTCGAATTTCAGTTCGCCCAGGGCAACGTTGATCACATTCAGCGTGTTTTCATTGAGATCTGCGCCCACAGCAAAAGCCTGCGGAGTGCGGTAGAATGTAGTGCCAACGATTTCATAATCGTCGGGATTGGTCAGTTTTCGCTTCATTGAGGTGATGCTGGCATGGTCGGCCAGAATGCTGCCGACTTTGCCTTGCTCGAGGCTGGCCAGCATGGCGGCTGAGTTGTCGAAGGGAACAATCATCTTGAGCTGATCTTCGACCGACAACAGTGCATCCGCTGAGCGGTCCAGCCACGCCTGGGCCACGGTGTTGGCGTCCACACCGATCTTCTCTTCGAGCGCTGAACGTAGGGCCGCGGCATTGCTGATGTCGACGGGTTCAGAGGCTTTGAGCACCACGCTGGTCGTACCAGCCACAAAGATCGAGGTGATCACCAGGCGGACAAAGTTATTGAGCGCAATGATCGACATGCTGAGCGGTGCCGAGCCCATCTTGTAGATGCCTGTGCCCATGGCCAGCATCATCCAGCCTTTGTAGAAGGTATCTCGTTTGTTGTCGCCAACAATGTCCCGATGCTGGAATTCTCGCGATGTGATCCAGAGGATCAGAGCGAAGCCAAGGCCGAGGCCGATCAGCAGGCCGATTGAATCTCGGATGATCGCGCTGGCCCGTAGGTTGTTGATGACTGTTGCGAAGCTGCTTTGCTTGCGTCGGGTCAGCAGTGAAAGCCCGTCGTCGCTGTAAGGCGTTGTGAAGGTGGCTTCCTGCAGCCGAAACGGGGTGATGTTCAGGCAGGACACCACCAGATCGATCTGACCCGCGCTAGCTGTTGTGTCTCACCACGTTCGTCAGCCGAGCAGCTCAGCGAGCCGCTGCTGAGGTGAGCGCCAGCCCAAGGCTGAGTGCTTCCTGAGGCGGTTATAGATCCCCAAGTAGCGAGG
>JAIYAQ010000005.1 GCA_027488975.1 Cyanobium sp. E1_MAG_00006 | reverse complement strand
TGATGGATCGCACCATCCTCGAAACCGTCGCCCCCCGCGACGTGGTGAAGGTGGGCCAGCACTTCTCCGTGGAGTTCATCCGCAACACCCACTCGATGGCGGACAGCTTCTCGCTGGCCATCACCACACCGGTGGGCACGGTGATCTTCACCGGCGACTTCAAGTTCGACCACACACCGGTGGACGGCGAAACCTTTGATATGGCTCGCCTCGCCCACTACGGCGAGCAGGGCGTGCTCTGCCTGTTCAGCGATTCCACCAACGCTGAAATCCCCGGCTTCTGCCCGCCGGAACGCTCGGTGTTCCCCTGCCTGGATCGCCACATCTCCCAGGCGGAAGGCCGGGTGATCATCACCACCTTTGCCAGCTCGATCCACCGGGTGTCGATGATTCTTGAGCTCGCCCTCAAGAACGGCCGCAAGGTTGGCCTGCTGGGCCGTTCGATGCTGAATGTGATCGCCAAAGCACGCGAGCTCGGCTACATGCGCGCTCCTGATGATCTGTTCGTGCCGATCAAGCAGATCCGTGATCTGCCCGATCGCGAAACCCTGCTGCTGATGACCGGCAGCCAGGGCGAACCCCTCGCTGCCCTGAGCCGCATCTCCCGCGGTGAACACCCTCAGGTGCAGGTGAAGAGCACCGACACGATCATCTTCTCGGCCAGTCCGATCCCCGGCAACACCATCTCCGTGGTGAACACCATCGACCGGCTGATGATGCTTGGGGCCAAGGTGGTCTACGGCAAGGGTGAAGGCATTCACGTGTCTGGCCACGGCTTCCAGGAAGACCAGAAGCTGATGCTGGCCCTCACCAAGCCCAAGTATTTCGTGCCCGTGCACGGCGAGCACCGCATGCTCGTGGCCCACTCCAAAACGGGTCACTCCATGGGTATCCCCGTGGAGAACACCTTGATCATCGATAACGGTGATGTGGTGGAGCTCACCGCCGATTCGATCGGCAAGGGCGAGCCGGTGAAAGCCGGCATCGAGCTGCTCGATGCGTCCCGTAACGGCATCGTCGATGCCCGGGTGCTCAAGGAGCGCCAGCAGTTGGCCGAAGACGGTGTGATCACCATGCTGGCGGTGATCAGCACCGACGGGGTGATGGCCGCTCCGCCACGGGTGAATCTGCGCGGTGTCGTCACGGCCGCCGATCCCCGCAAGCTCAGCCTCTGGACCGAGCGTGAGATCACCTGGGTGCTGGAGAACCGCTGGCAGCAGCTCTCGCGCAACAGCGGCGGCAGCGCCCCTGACGTGGACTGGATGGGCGTCCAGCGCGAGATCGAGCTGGGCCTGCAGCGTCGTCTGCGCCGCGAGCTGCAGGTGGAGCCGCTGATCATCTGCCTGGTGCAGCCGGCGCCCGGCGGCACTCCGGCCTACAAGGGCCGCGCCGATGCCGAGCCTGATAGCCGTCCGGCGCAACGCGGTGGCCGCGGCGGTGGCCGTGATGGAGGTCGCGATGGAGGGCGTGACCGGAGTGAGCGCGGCGGTGATCGTGCACCCCAACCCCGTCGTGAGCTGGCAGCCGTAGCAGCAGCTCCTACCCCGGGGCCTGCCGCAGTGGCGGCACCGGCTGCCGCGGCAGCTGTGGCTGCACCCGCACCCGCGCCCGAGCCGGAGATCGCCGGCCGCACTCGCCGCCGCCGTTCCGCCGCCAGCTGAGGCCGGCGTTCAGGTGCGGGGGCTCAAGTCTCCTGGCTGCTGCTCAGTTCCACCAGCAGCAGCCCGCGGCTGAGCTTGGCCCACTCCTCCTCGCTGAAGCGTGCTTGTACTGGTTCAGCCAGGGTCTCCGGCACCGCAACGCCCTCAGCTGCCGCCATGCCCTCAGCGTTAGCGGTGGCTGAGACCTCCACAGCCTCCTGTTCGGCCGGGATGTCCTCTTCAACGGTCACCACCACCGGGATGATCGCCTCGGGGTCTGGCAGGGGGTCTGGCATCGGCTCTGTGTGGGCTGCCGGTCCGGGCTCATCGGCCGGCTGAACGGCGAGATCGCTGCTGCCCGCCATGGGCTGAGCCTCGGCCACGGCTTCGGTTGCGGCGAGGGGCCCCTCGGGTTGGACTTCCGGAGCAGGCTCCGTTGTGGCCGGGGTCGCCACGGCGGCCGGAGCGGTCTGGATCTGCTGCAGGGCCAGCTGGGGATCCTGCAGCTGACTCAGCCAGGGGGTGGCTGGCAAAGCCACGGCGTTCTGGGGCTGTGGGCTGGCCTGGCTGACACCGGGTGTGCCGGCGAGGTCCCCCGCCGCTGTTCCTGGCGCGGCTGGTTCCCAGGGTGTTGCCCCTGCCGTTTCCGGCGCGCCGCCGGGTGCGGCAGCCAGTTGCTGCCGGCTCAGATCCAGCCCCTGGCTGGCCAGGTCGCGGTAAGCGGGTTCGTTGCAGCTCTCCAGAACGGCCGCATAGGCCGTTGCCGCCGGGCCGGGCTGGTTCAGTCCGTAGAGATGAATGTGGCCGAGCAGCAGCTGCAGGCGCTGATCCAGCAGGTCGGGCCGTCCTGCCTGCACCTGGGGGCGCAGCGCTACGGCCAGTTGCAGGGCGGTGGCGAAGTCTCCCTGGCCGTAGGCCCGCTCCACGGCCACATAGGCCTCCTCCAGGGAACCGCTCATCGCTGCTGCCGTGCCGCGTCAGGGTCCCTGTTTAGGGCAGCTGCTCCGCCTCCGCCAGCCACAGGCGCTGCCGGTCCCAGTGCAGAACCCTTCCGCCGGCCAGGCTGCGCCGGCCAGGCCCCCACTGCGGCTCCAGCTGGCCCCGCAGCTCCTCCAGTTGGCGGGCTGTGAGGGCTGGTCCGCCCGTCCGCTCCAGCCACCGCTGCAGCAGGCGGCGTTGCGCGGCCGGTTTCAGCGCCATCAGGGTCTGGCGGTTCAGGCTTCCTGCCGGTTCCGGCGCTGCCTTGATCAGCCCCTCCAGGGCCAGATCGGTCAGTTCGGCCATGGTCTCCTCCTCCTCGGCCAGCCGTTCGCTCAGGGCGCAGATCCTGCGGCCGGCCCCGGGATGCAGCTGTTCCAGCACCGGCAGCACCTCCAGGCGGATGCGGTTGCGCGCGAAAGCCGGATTGTCGTTGCTGGCATCCAGCCACAACGGCAGGTTCAGCTCCCGGCAGATGCGGCTGGTGTCCGCACGGCTGAACTCCAGCAGTGGACGGGCCAGCTGCAGCTCCCCCGCCAGGGGGCGCAGGGCCTGTGGGCCGGAGAGGCCGCGGCGGTGGCTGCCCCGGGCCAGCTGCAACAGCAGCGTTTCCGCCCGGTCGCTGGCGGTGTGGCCGGTCACCACCCGCTGGGCACCCACGCGTTGGGCCTGGTGCGTCAGGCGCTTGTAGCGCCAGTCCCGGGCGGCGGCTTCACCGGGTTCGGGTTCGCTCCAGACGTCAATCGTCAGGGGCAGGTCCTGCTCGCGGGCCCAGTCGGCCAGTTCGCTGGCCTGCTGGGCGGAGTCGGCGCGCCAGCGGTGGTCGCCGTGCCAGAGCGCCAGCGACCAGTGGTGCAGCCGGCAGAGATCCCCCAGCAGCGCCAGCAGGGCCATCGAGTCCTGTCCGCCGGACACCGCCAGCAGCAGCGGGCTGCCCTGGGGCAGCAGCGCCGGCCGGCTCAGCAGCAGCCGGTGCAGGCGCAGGTGATCGGGACTCCAGCGCTCAGCCATGGCCCCAGCCTGGCGCCAGGCCCAGCGTGGGAGAATCGATCCACTGCAATCCCAGACCGGCATGTCGCGTCTCGCCCAGCTGCCCGCCCCGCTGCGCACGGCCCTGGCCGAGCGTCGGGCCCTCAAGGTGATCGCCGGCCTCACCAACTTCGATGCCGCGAACGTTGCCCGCATCAGCCGCGCCGCCGGCCTGGGCGGAGCCGATCTGATCGATGTGGCCTGTGATCCCGAGCTGGTGCGGCTGGCCGCCGAGGCCTCCGGTCTGCCGATCTGCGTCAGCGCTGTGGATCCCGATCTGTTCCCCGCCGCCGTGGAGGCCGGTGCCGCCCTCGTGGAGATCGGCAACTACGACGCCTTCTATCCCCTTGGCCGCATCTTCGATGCCGCCGAGGTGCTGGGCCTCACCCGCCGCACCCGGGCGCTGCTGCCCGAGGTGGTGCTGAGTGTCACCGTGCCGCACGTGCTGCCGCTGGATCAGCAGGAGCAGCTGGCCGTTGATCTGGTGGCCGCCGGTGCCGACATCATTCAGACCGAGGGCGGCACCAGCGCCAGGCCCTTCAGCCCCGGCAGCCTCGGGCTGATCGAGAAGGCAGCCCCCACCCTGGCAGCCGCCCACGCCATCAGCCGCGCCGTGAGCGTGCCGGTGCTGTGCGCCTCCGGGCTCTCCGCCGTCACCCTGCCGCTGGCGATCGCCGCCGGTGCCAGCGGTGTGGGTGTGGGCTCGGCTGTGAACAGGCTCGGCGATGAACTGGCGATGCTGGCCGTGGTTCGCGGCCTGCGCGAAGCCCTCGGCGCCGGCGTGCGGGCGGCGGCCTGAACAGCTGCCCGTTGAACAGGTGCGGTCCTGTTGAACTCTGCCGGCGGAGATTGGCAGCCGATGCCATCCCGCCTGCGGCCGGATCAGGGCCCGATGTCTAGCTTCCGGGAGACGACTCTCCCTTTGCTGTCATGGGTTCCTTCGTCTGGTTGCTGCAGTGGCCGATCCGGGCCCTGGTGTTGCTGCTCGTGGCCTGGCTGCCTCTCGGTGTCGAGGTGGACAGCTTCCCGGTGGCTCTGCTCTCGGCCGTGGTGATCGGCCTGCTGGGCACGCTGCTGATCCTGCCGCTCAAGGCCCTGCTTGCCCTGCCCTGGGCTGTCGCCAGCCTCGGTGGTCTGCTGGCACCGATCACCGGCCTTTTTAACTGGGTGATCACGGTGATCCTGTTCGGGCTGGCCGCCTGGCTGATCAAGGGCTTCCGCCTCAAGAACGGTGTGATCAGTGCCGTTCTGGGTGCGGTGGTCTACGCCGTGATCTCCACGGTGCTGCTGCGGATCCTCGGCCTGGATGTCGACATGACCCGCGCCTCCGTCGTGATGAGCAGCGTGCCGCTGGCCTGAACTCTGGCCGGAGAGGGGCCCGCAGCCCCGGGCTGACTGCCCGAGAATGGGTCGATGCCTATTCCCTTCCAGCTGCACGCCCCCTACCAGCCCAAGGGTGACCAGCCCACGGCCATCGCTGGGCTGGTGCAGGGCGTTGAAGGGGGCGAGCGCTATCAGACCCTGCTGGGGGCCACCGGCACCGGCAAGACCTTCACCATCGCCAACGTGATCGCTCAGACCGGGCGACCCGCCTTGGTGCTGGCCCACAACAAGACATTGGCGGCCCAGCTCTGCAACGAGCTGCGGGAGTTTTTCCCGAACAATGCCGTTGAGTACTTCATCAGTTACTACGACTATTACCAGCCCGAGGCGTATGTGCCCGTCTCGGACACCTACATCGCCAAGACGGCGTCGATCAATGAAGAGATCGACATGCTGCGGCACTCGGCGACGCGCTCCCTGTTTGAGCGCAAGGATGTGATCGTGGTGGCCTCGATCAGCTGCATCTACGGCCTGGGGATTCCCTCGGAATATCTCAAGGCGGCGGTGAAATTTCAGGTGGGTGACACCCTCAACCTGCGGGGTTCCCTGCGGGACCTGGTGAACAACCAGTATTCCCGCAACGACCTGGAGATCTCCCGCGGTCGTTTCCGTGTGCGCGGCGATGTGCTGGAGATCGGCCCGGCCTACGAAGACCGGCTGGTGCGCATTGAGCTGTTCGGCGATGAGGTGGAGGCGATCCGCTACGTCGACCCCACCACCGGCGAAATTATGCAGAGCCTGGAGAGCATCAACATCTACCCGGCCAAGCACTTCGTGACACCGAAGGAGCGCCTGGCGGATGCCATCAAGGAGATCCGCACCGAACTGCGCGAGCGGCTGGACGTGCTCAACGGTCAGGGCCGGCTGCTGGAGGCTCAGCGCCTGGAGCAGCGCACCACCTATGACTTGGAAATGCTCGAGCAGGTGGGCTACTGCAACGGCGTCGAGAACTACGCCCGCCATCTGGCCGGTCGCCAAGCCGGCACGCCGCCCGAATGCCTGATCGACTACTTCCCTGACGACTGGCTGCTGGTGGTGGATGAGAGCCATGTCACCTGCAGTCAGCTGCAGGCCATGTACAACGGTGATCAGAGCCGCAAGCAGGTGCTGATCGAGCACGGCTTCCGCCTGCCCTCCGCTGCCGACAACCGACCGCTCAAGGGGGAGGAGGTCTGGCAGAAGGCGCGCCAGAGCATCTTTGTGAGTGCGACCCCCGGCGACTGGGAGCTGCGCCAGAGCGATGGCCAGGTGGTGGAGCAGGTGATCCGCCCCACCGGCGTGCTCGATCCGATCGTCGAGGTGCGTCCCACCGATGGCCAGGTCGATGACCTGCTCGGCGAGATCCGTGTGCGGGCCGAGAAGCAGGAGCGGGTGCTGGTGACCACCCTCACCAAACGCATGGCTGAGGACCTCACCGACTACCTGGCGGAGAACGGCGTGCGGGTGCGCTATCTGCACTCGGAGATCCACTCGCTCGAGCGAATCGAGATCATCCAGGACCTGCGCAACGGCGAGTACGACGTGCTGGTGGGGGTGAACCTCCTGCGGGAGGGACTCGACCTGCCGGAGGTGTCGCTGGTGGCGATACTCGATGCCGATAAGGAGGGCTTCCTGCGGGCTGAGCGTTCCCTGATCCAGACCATCGGCCGCGCTGCGCGCCACATCGAGGGAGTGGCCCTGCTCTACGCCGACAACCTCACCGATTCCATGGCTAAGGCAATTTCGGAAACCGAGCGCCGCCGTGCCATTCAGCACGCCTACAACCAGGAGCACGGCATCACGCCGACCCCCGCCGGCAAGCGAGCTGGCAATTCGATCTTGGCGTTTCTGGAGGTGTCGCGCCGGCTCAATGACGACCAGCTGGAGCAGGCCAGCGAACAGGCTGTGCACAACGAAGTCCCGCTGGATTCTCTGCCGGAGCTGATTCAGCAGCTGGAAGATAAAATGAAATCCGCGGCGAAGAATCTGGAGTTCGAGGAGGCGGCCAACCTGCGCGATCGCATCAAGACCCTCCGCCAGAAGCTCGTTGGCAAGACGTGATTAAGCCTTCGCTTATCCTGGCCTGCGCCACGACCACCTCATCGCAGCGTTTTGCCCGCGCCACTTTGTTGGGACGCTCGCTGCAGGCGTTCCCCGAGGCGGCCAGGCCTCGATTGGTGCTGCTTGCTGCCAACGTGGGTTGTGAGGCTGTTGGCTTGAGCGATTTTTATAATCGCGTTATCGATCAGGCTCAGCAAGATGAAGCAATTCTGGTCTTTGTTCACGACGACGTCTATATCCACGATTGGCTTCTTGGGTGTCGTCTGGCTGAGGCATTGCTGAGGTACGACGTGGTTGGCGTCGTTGGCTCCTCCGGTGTGCCTTTAGATCAGCCAGGCTGGTGGCACGGCCTCGATGCACAGGGGCAGCCCCAGCGCAACGACGCAAGCGTGCGTTCCGGATCCATCAATCACTTTGACCCCTATCTGGTGCGGCCTGATTGGTATGGGCCGGCGCCAGCAGCCTGTGATCTGCTCGATGGGGTGTTCCTGGCAGCCCGTGCCGGTTGTCTGCGCTCCAGCGGCGTTCGCTTCGATTCGCAGTTCCGCTTCCACTGCTACGACACCGATTTCTGTCACACGGCAAGAGCGGCTGGGTTGCGTCTCGGTACCTGGCCCATTGCCCTGACTCATGGCAGCGGTGGGGCCTTTGATCAGGCTTGGATCAGCGCTGCGAAGCGGCTCCAGGCGAAGTGGCGAGCGGCGCGGCCTTGATCACGTATTGCAGCGGCAGTGCATCCTGACGGGCCTGGTCCACGTTGTTGCCCAGTGCCGCAGCAAACTGGCCGACAAGATTCAAGGCGGCCTGGTTGTGAGGATGTTCGAAGATCCGCGGCAGAATGCGTTTGATGCTGTAGCCACTGTTCTCAAACAGCCGCTGCATCGTTATGCGCGTGAACCAGCGCAGATGCGTCCGATCCAGCAGTCCGCTCTCGGCGTAGTCCAGGTTCCCCGTGTTGAGGCGCACCTGGATGCTCCAGTGCTGCATGTTGGGAATGCAGGCGCAGACGTGCCCTTCAGGGATTAGGAAGGTTCGGATGGCTCTAAGGGTCTGCCAGGGGTCGCGCAAATGTTCGAGCGTGTCGCCAAACACCCAGCACTGCGCCGGTTGCATGTTGCTCAGCGCGCCACTGCTGAGCAGCTGTTCGATGTCGCCCTCCATCACGGCGTCACAGTGCGCGCGCGCCACGGCGGCGCTGCTGGCATCCACCTCGATGCCGAGATAGTGGCAGTGGGGGTGCTGCCCCGCTTGTAGGCGCTGGCCAGGGCGCCGCGGCTGCAGCCCACCTCGATCACACTCTCCACGCCTGGCATCACAGCCAGCAGTTCCGGATTCGCGAGGTCGTGGGCGGGGGTGGATTGCATGGGTGGAGGCGGCGTGAGCACGACCGAATCCGGCGCTGAATCATCTCTGGATCCCGCTGGGCTGGAAACCAGTTGCGGGCGGTCACGGATGGGTGCCACTCAGTTTGAAGCATGACCTCCGCTTTGGGATCACATTCGGTGCATAGGCGCCACGGCTGTGATTCGTGGTTATTGATGAAGTCGATGGTGATGGTGTTCCGTGGGTCTTCAGCTGCTGCACCTCCAGCTCCATGGCCTGTTCCGCGGCCGTGATCTGGAGCTCGGGCGGGATGCCGACACCGGTGGTCAGACCACCTATGTGCTTGAGCTGATCCGCAGCCTGGCGGCCCGGCCGGAGGTGGAGCGGGTGGAGGTGATCACACGCCTGATCGAGGACCGACGCGTCTCTGCCGACTATGCCCAGCCCGAGGAGAATCTTTTGGATGGTGCGGCGATCGTGCGTCTGCCGTTTGGGCCGCGCCGCTACCTGCGCAAGGAGCTGCTCTGGCCCCATCTCGATGCCCTAGCGGATGTGCTCACCGCTCGGCTTTCGGCCCAGGACCGTCGCCCGGACTGGATCCACGCCCACTACGCCGATGCCGGCTATGTCGGTGCCCTGGTGTCGCAGCGGCTGGAGATCCCGTTGGTTTTCACGGGCCATTCCCTTGGCCGTGAAAAGCTGCGCCGGCTGCTGGCGAGCGGTCTCACTCACGAGCAGGTCGAACAGCAGTACTCCATTATTGCCCGCATTGCCGCCGAGGAGCAGGCCCTGGCCCAGAGTTCCCTGGTGGTGACCAGCACCTACCAGGAGGTAGAACATCAGTACAACCGCTACGACGGCTTTAGCAGCGATCGGGCGGTGACTGTGCCGCCGGGGGTGGATGTCCACCGTTTCCAACCGGAGCCACTCCCCGGCGAGGAGCAAGGAATTGAAACCTTACTGCTGCCATTCCTGCGCCAGCCTGAGCTGCCGCCACTACTTGCCATCTGCCGGGCGGAGCGTCGCAAGAACATCCCGGCCTTGATCGAGGCCTATGGCCGCTCGGCTCTATTGCAGGAGCGCCACAACCTTGTGCTGGTGCTCGGCCGCCGCGAGGACCCCGTCGCCCTCGAGAAGCAGCAGCGCGAACTGTTTCAGCAGGTGTTCGAGCTGGTAGATCGCTTCGACCTCTATGGCCGGGTCGCCTACCCGAAGCAGCACCGCACTGCCGATATACCCGCACTTTACCGCTGGGCCGCGGGCCTGGGGGGCGTGTTTGTGAACCCGGCGCTCACCGAACCCTTCGGGCTCACGCTCCTTGAGGCGGCTGCCTGTGGCCTGCCGCTGGTGGCCACCGACGACGGCGGTCCCCGCGACATTCTCCAGCGCTGTGCCAACGGTCGGCTGGTCGATGTGACTGACCTCGATGCTCTACAGGAGGTCCTAGAGATGGCCGCCGCTGACGGCAGCCGTTGGCGGCGCTGGCGGGACAACGGCCTCGAGGCAGTTAGCCGCAGCTACAGCTGGGATGCCCACGTGTGCAGCTATCTGGGCCACGGCAAACGCCATTGCCTTCCGGCGATGGCGGGCCTTGGTTCTCTGCCGACGACGGTGCCGCTGCCGGCGGCCTCCCGTCTGGCGCCCGCCTCGCCTCTGCCGGAGCGACTGCTGCTGCTGGACCTGGATGTGGCACTCGAGGCACCGGATCCGGCCGGGCTGGAGGAGCTTCGCCGTCGTCTGGCGGCCGATTCCGGCAGCGGTCTGGGCCTGCTCAGCGGTCGCGGCTTCAAGGCGGCGCGCCTGCGCTACGGCGAGCTGCACCTGCCAGAACCCAGGGTGTGGATCGTTCAGGCCGGCAGCGAGATCCGCTACGGGCCCGAAGGAAGCCAGGACCTCGCCTGGCAGGACCACATCGCCAGGGGCTGGCAGCGGCGTGCGGTGGAGGAGGCCCTGGCTGGCCTGGCGCCCCGGCTGGAGCTGCAGGCCGAGGCGCAGCAGGGGGCCTTCAAGGTGAGCTACATGCTGCGCCCCCCGCCGGCCGGGGTGCTGGAGATGGTGCATCGCCGCCTGCGCCAGCGGCAGCTGGCGGCGCGGGCGCATCTGTTCAACCACTGGTATCTCGACGTGCTGCCTGTGCGGGCTTCCAAGGCCGAGGCGATCCGTCACCTGGCTCGGCGCTGGCAGCTGCCTCTCGAGCAGATCCTGGTGGTGGCGGCCCAGCAGGGGGATGGCGAACTGCTCAGCGGTCCCGGCCCCGGTGTGGTGGTCGGTGCTCACGCTGCCGTCAGCGAGGGTCTGCACCCACGCCGCCGCAAGCTGTTCTTCGCCTCACGCCCCCAGGCCTGGGGGGTGCTGGAGGGCATCGATCACCATCGCTTCCTGCGCCGCTGAGGCGGGCGCTTCCGCGGTTGCCGAAGGCTCAGAGCGGTGGCTCCTGCCCGGCTGGGACGTGATTGGCCGTGGCCTCCGGCAGCCAATAGCTGATGTCGTCGTGCCAGTAGGGCGTTCCGGCCAGGCGGCTGGAGCTGAGCTTCGTGGTGGCCATGGCGGTCACCAGGGTGCCCATGTCCACCGGTGAGAGATCGGTGCGCATGTCGCTGCCGGCGATCTTCATCAGCTCGGGCAGGCGCGTCACCACGCCGGGGCTGGCCAGTTTGCGGAACACCTGAGCCAGCACCAGCTTCTGCCGCTCCATGCGGCCGATGTCGCCCAGCTCGTCGTGGCGGAAGCGCAGGAATCCCTCCAGCTCGGTGCCCTTCAGCAGCTGCCGGCCGGGGTAGAGGTCGATGTAGAGGCCCTGGCTGTTGTCGACGTAGTACATCCGCTTGGGCACATCCACCTCGACGCCGCCGAGGGCATCCGCCAGGCGCTGCACCGCATCGAGGTTGAGCACCAGAAAGCGGTCGACGCGGGCATCGAGCAGCCGGCTCAGCTCCTGCTTCACCATCTCTGGCCCGCCACTGCTGTAGAGCGCGTTGGCCTTCATCACGCCGTACTTCTCTGAGTCGATGTAGGTATCGCGCGGAACCTGGGTGAGTTCGGTGCGGCCATCCTTCAGCTGCACCGTCATCATCACGTCGGTGTTGGTGCTGACGTGGTCGGTGCCTAGAACGACGATGCGGCGATCGCCCATGCCGGCGGGCGTTACCAGGGAGGTGAGGATGCCGCTGGGGTGGGGCAGCATCGCCAGCAGCCCCGCCGCCAGGTGGGGCAGGGGGCCGTTCAGGCCGTAGCCGAGTCCGATTCCAGCCAGGAACAGCGGCAGTCGGGGCAGGCCACTGCGGGTCCGCCGCGCTGGCTTGCCGGCCAGGGTCTGGGGCTCGGGTTCCGCCCGGCGGCGGCTGCGGCCTTGGCGGCGCTGCTCCGCCAGGCTGGTCACAGCGCCACTGCGGGCAGCGGTCTCAGCCTGCTGGCGCTCGGCCCGGCTGCGGCCGCGGTTCGGTCGGCTGGTTCGGCGCGGTGCGGGATTGGGCTGAGCCTGGGTCATCGGGCGGCTGGCGTGGCCGCACCTTACGGCCCGTCTTCCCTTGCCGCCAGAGGAGTTGGCGGATCTCAGGCCCCCGGCAGCACCCGGATGGCGGCGGCGGCCCGATCGGCGCGGTTGCGGGCCTCCTCCAGGCTGCTGCCGCTGGCCAGGGCCACGCCCATGCGGCGGTGCGGCCGGGCATCGGGCTTGCCGAACAGCAGAACCTGCACATCACTCTCCGCCAGGGCCTGCTCCAGGCCGCTGAAGGCCACGCCATCGCTGGCCTGCTCCGCCAGGATCACGCGGCTGGCTGCCGCTCCGGTGGAACGGATCTCGGGGATCGGCAGCCCCAGCACGGCGCGCAGGTGCAGCTCGAATTCGCTGAGGTTCTGGCCCACCAGCGTCACCAGCCCGGTGTCGTGCGGGCGGGGTGAGAGCTCGGAGAACACCACCTCGCTGCTGCCAGCGGCCGTGCGACAGACGAAGAACTCCACGCCGAACAGGCCGGCGCCGCCGAGATTGTCGGTGACGCGACGGGCCATGGCCTGCGCCGCCGCCAGCTGCTCCCACTCCAGGTGGGCTGGCTGCCAGCTGGTCTGGTAGTCGCCCCGCTCCTGGATATGCCCGATCGGCGGGCAGAACAGGGTGGGCCCGTTCCACTGCTTCACGGTGAGCAGGGTGATTTCCTGTTCGAAGTGCAGGAACTCCTCCACGATCACGCGGGCACTGCTGCCGCGGGCGCCGGCCATGGCGCTCTCCCAGGCGGCGGCGATCCCCTCGGGGCTCTGCACCACGCTCTGGCCCTTGCCGGAGGAGCTCATCACCGGTTTCACCACCACAGGCCAGCCCAGCGGAGCGGCGGCGGCGGCCAGCTCTGCGGCGCTGGCGGCATAGGCGAAGCGGGCGGTGCGCAGGCCCAGCTCGGTGGCCGCCAGGTCGCGGATGCGGTCGCGGTTCATCGTCACCGCCGTGGCGCGGGCCGTGGGAATCACGGTGGTGCCGCCGGCTTCCAGCTCCGCCAGAGCATCGACCGCGAGGGCCTCGATCTCGGGGATCAGCATGTCCGGCTTGTGCCGGCGCACCACCGCCTTGAGCGCCTCGGGGTCGGTCATGGCCACCACCTCGGCCACGTCCGCCACCTGCATGGCCGGGGCGCCGGCGTAGCGATCCACGGCGATCACGCGGCAGCCGAGCCGTTGGGCGGCGATCGCCACCTCCTTGCCCAGTTCACCGCTGCCCAGGAGCATCAGGGTGCGCGGGAAGGTGGGGCTGGCCATGGCCGCGGCTGAGGCGAGAGACTCCCACGATCCTGCCCCGCCATGCACGCTCGTGCCTCTTCTCCCCCTGCTGGCCTATGCGACCGCCGGCGATGCCGCCAACGGGTTCCTCAACGGCTGGGACATCGCCACCCTGCAGCGCTGGACGCTGATCTACCTCGGCCTTTCCTCGCTGGCCTTCGTGGTGGTGTGGCTGGTGGGCTACTTGCGGCGGCCTGGCTGATCAGCTCGGTTCGATCAGGTTGAGCTGGCGCACCGGCGATTGTTCGTCGATGAAGCCGTAGGCCTCGAACACGGCCTGATCAGGGTGCGTGATGTGCTGGCCGTCGCTGTGGCGCTCCAGTGCAAAGCCCTCGGCTGCCATGCGCCGCATCAGCGCCGCCGCCTCCTCGAAGCGCGCCGCCATCGCCTCGAGGCTGGCGCAGTCGGCCGTCAGGCCGGTTTCCTTCCAGGTGAAGTAGGCCATGGCAGCGCTGGCGCAGGGGGCAGGCGATCAGGGCAGCAGCAGCAGCCCTGCTCCCACCAGTAGCAAGCTGACGGCCCAGAACCCCACCACCACCTGCTGCTCACTGGCACCGCCCAGCTCGAAGTGGTGATGCAGTGGCGCCATGCGCAGCACGCGGCGCCCCACACCATCAGCCCCCTTGGTGGCCTTGAACACCCACACCTGCACGATCACCGAGAGGGATTCCGCCAGGAACACACCGCCCATCACCAGCAGCGGCCAGAGGCTGTTGCTCAGCAGACTCACGGCGGCCAGGGCGGCGCCCATGGCCAGGGAGCCCGTGTCGCCCATGAACACCCGGGCGGGATGGCGGTTGAACAGCAGGAAGCCCAGCCAGCAGCCGGCCATGGCGGCACAGAACCCCGCCAGGGCTGGATCACCGCTGTGGCCCCGCAGCATCAGCTGCAGCCCAAGGCCGCTGAACACGATGGCGCCGCAGCCGGCGGCCAGGCCGTCAAGGCCGTCGGTGAGGTTGGTGGCGTTGCTCTCGGCCAGGAATACGAACAGCCCCAGGGGCCAGATCAGTAGCCCCAGGGGCAGGGCCCAGCCCAGGGGCAGGGCGATGTCGGCGGTAGGCAGCTGCTGGGTCCACCAGGCCCAGGCGAGGAAGGCCACGGCGCTCAGGGCCTGCAGCAGCAACTTGCCGCGGGGGGTGAGGCCGGTGTTGTGGCGCTTGGTCAGGCTGCGCCAGTCGTCGGCGGCGCCGATCGCCAGGTAGGCCAGGGTGATGGCGGCCACCGCCGGCAGGCGCGGGTCGGCGGGGGCCACCAGGGATCCCACGATCACTCCCACCGGCACCACCAGCAGGCCGCCCATGGTGGGGGTGCCCGCCTTGCTCAGGTGCGCCTGGGGCCCCTCCTCGCGGATCACCTGGCCCAGCTTCAACTGTCGCAGTCGCGGCACCCCCCAGGCGCAGAGCCCGGCGCTGATCAGGGCCGCCGCCAGCAGCGGCACGCTCAGCTGCGGCGCCTGGCTCAGGCCGTCGCTGAGCAGCGCCAGGGCCAGCAGCAAAAAGCCCAGCAGCAGCGCCAGGGGGCGACTGTTGCCGGGCAGGGAGGCGATCAGCTTGGTGGGGGAGGCCAAGGGGTAAACGGATCAGTCTTCCCAGTCTTCCTCGGTGGCCTCGTCTGCGGCGTTGTAGTCCTCCTTTTCGCCCATCAGTGCGGAGAGTTCCTCCTCTTCCACGGTGCTGACATCGGCCGCGGCGGTCTCCTCGTCGGCCACGAGGCGGCCGCTGGTCTCCAGCCAGCTCAGCAGGTCGGGTTCCTCGCGCAGGGGCAGCACCGGCGCCGGCTCGCTGCGGCCGTAGCGGGTGAGCGATGGGTTGATGCCATCCAGCTGAGGAGCCAGCTCAGAGAGGCTTGTGCCGGGATTGCTGCTCATGCTGCCGGTGCTTGGACGAAGCAATCCGTCATCCTAGCGAAGGCCATCGGTTCGTTCCTCCCCTGAGCTCCACCGAACGGATCCCCGGTGCCAAGACTGTTCAGCTGCTGCTCACCTGGGCTGCGGCACTGGCCCTCAGCGCCCTGCTGGTCTGGTGTGGCCGTCACTGGCCCCTGCCGCTGCTGGAGCAGAGCTGGGCGCTGCGCCGGCCCGAGCTGCCCTTTCAGATCGCCGTGGCGGTGGTGCTGCTGCCGCCACTGCTGCTGGGGCTGCTGCTGCAGTGGGGGTTGCTTCGGCATCCCGCTGCGCCGGCTGCCCACCCCGACAGGGGAGAATCGTCCGACTGAGTGCACGGAGAGCGTTAATGGGTCGGGCCAAGAAGGCGGTGCTGGCGTATTCCGGCGGTGTGGACACCAGCGTCTGCATCCCCTATCTGATGCAGGAGTGGGGCGTGGAGGAGGTGATCACCTTCGCCGCCGATCTGGGTCAGGGCGATGAGCTGGAGCCGATCCGCCAGAAGGCGCTCGATTCGGGCGCCAGTCAGTCGATCGTGGGCGACCTGATCGAGCCCTTCATCACCGAGTTCGCGTTTCCGGCGATCCGCGCCAACGCCCTCTACGAAGGCCGTTACCCCCTCTCCACCGCCCTGGCCCGGCCCCTGATCGCCCGCCGGCTGGTGGAGATCGCCCGCGAGGTGGGCGCCGATGCCGTGGCCCATGGCTGCACCGGCAAGGGCAACGATCAGGTGCGCTTCGATGTGGCCATCGGCGCCCTGGCCCCCGCTCTCAAGGTGCTAACCCCGGCGCGGGAGTGGGGCATGAGCCGCGAGGAAACGATCGCCTACGGCGAGCGCTGCGGCATCCCCTCGCCCGTGAGCAAGAAGTCGCCCTATTCGATCGACCTCAACCTGCTGGGCCGCTCGATCGAGGCCGGTCCGCTCGAGGATCCGAACGTGGAGCCCCCCGAGGAGATCTACGCCCTCACCGTGAGCGTGGATGCGGCCCCGGATCAGCCCCAGGTGGTGGAGATCGGCTTCGAGCAGGGCAATCCGGTGAGCATCGACGGCGTGCGCCTCGATCCGGTGAGCCTGATCCGCCGGGCCAATGCCCTCGCGGGCAGCCATGGTTTCGGCCGGCTCGACATGATCGAGAACCGGGTGGTGGGTATCAAGAGCCGCGAGATCTACGAGACCCCGGGGCTGCTGCTGCTGATCAAGGCCCACCAGGAGCTCGAGAGCCTCACCCTGGCGGCGGATGTGCTGCGCAGCAAGCGTCAGCTGGAGCAGCAGTGGGCTGATCAGGTGTATCAGGGCCTTTGGTATGGCCCCCTCAAGGACGCCCTCGACGGCTTCATCGAGCGCACTCAGCGCACCGTGAACGGCACGGTGAAGGTCAAGCTTCACAAGGGCAACGCCACCGTGGTGGGCCGCAGCAGCGCCAACAGCCTCTATGTGCCGGACATGGCGACCTATGACGCCGGCGATCGTTTCGATCACCGCGCCGCCGAGGGCTTCATCTACGTGTGGGGTCTGCCCACCCGCCTCTGGGCGGCCAGCCAGCGCTAGGCCGGGGCGGTCAGGCAGCCCGCTGTTCAGGCAGCGCGGTTGCTGTCGCTGCGGTTGCCCAGGAACGACCAGCGCTTCGGTGGCTTGTCCGGCAGCGTCGGCAGCTGGAGCGCCTCGGCGGGTGCTGCTGGGGCCGGTGCCGTCGGAGACGCTGAAGCTGGAGCCGGTGTTGCAGCGGGAGCGGCCGGCGGCAGCTGGCGCATCTCGACGTTGGTGGCCGTGAGCTGGCGCATCTGCTGGCGCAGGTGCTGGTTGTCTTCGAGGAGGCGATCCTGGCGCTCCAGCAGGGGTTGAAGCCGCTGTTGGAACTTGCGCTCAAAGATTTCAGGCAGGTCGCGCAGCAGCTCCTCCATCTCCGACAGCCGTAGGCGAGCCTCTGCCAGCTGCTGCTCGCTGAGGGCCAGGCGCAGGTCCTCGGCGCTTAAGCCGGCCTGAGGTGCAGTTGGTGGAGCAGTCGGTGGCGCTGGAGGTGGCGGCGGAGCGCCTGGCGACGAGGCGGGCCATCCCGGCTGGGATGCGGCAGGACCTGGCTGGTTGGCGGTCGGATCGATCACGCGGCGCCGCGCCAAACAAAAAATCCCATCACAAACTTACTCAAGGGCTGTGATGGGATCAATCGAGCCTGGAGGCGGTGCGTCAGGCCTCTGTGGTCTGGAGAGCGGCGGCCTCGCTGCTGCCCTGCGGAATGGGGCCGCTGCGGGGTGCGGGCAGAGGACCGTCCTGCTTGACGGTGAGATAGCGGATCACGTCCTCACTCAGACGCATGGCGCGCTCCAGCGAGGCCACCTGCTGGCCGTCGCCGTTGTGGGCGAGCTGCACGTAGATGCCTTCCTTGTGCCTGGCGATCGGATAGGCAAGGCGGCGCTTGCCGCGCGTCTGGCAGTCGAGCACTTCAGCGCCGGCCTCAGTCACGAGGTCGCGGTACTTGCTCACATGGGTTTCCACCTCTTCCTCCGGGATGTCCGGACGAAGGATGTACATCGTTTCGTAATAAGGCTGCGACATTGGCTTGCGCGATCCGACGTGGACGCCGAAAGGACTGGCGTGGGTGGCTGATGGCACCTGGCCTGAAGGCCGGTTCACCAGCGACGGATCGTTCACCTTACAGCTGCATGCGCACGGCATCGGAGAGGGTCGGGATGTCGGCCTCTTTGCCGCGCAGGCACTGCACCACGGCGAACAGCACCACCACCAGCACCCCCAGGAACACGGTGTTGGCCAGGGTGCGTACGGCGAAGGTTCCCCCGAGGGGGGCCAGCAGCAGGTTGAAGGCCAGCGAGAGCACCACCAGCAGGATGTCCAGCAGGATCGCTTGCAGGGTGTTGAAGCGGATGTAGACGGGCACGCGCGGGTTGCGCACAACCGCCAGGAACAGCACCAGGAACAGCAGGAAGCCGCCGAACGGCACCGCCTGCTGCAGCAGCACCACCGGCAGGGCCGGCAGGCTCAGCCACTGCAGGGCGGGGAACAGCCCGTAGAGGGAGCGGCCGAAGGGCAGGGCATCGCTCCAGGGCAGCAGGTAGGGCAACAGGGCCAGAAGCCGCATCCAGAAGGGAATCGCCGCCATCGCCATGCCGCCTCACCGGGCCTTGAGGCTATGGCAGCCGCTCGAGCAGTGCTTGGCGCATGGCGTCCACCGGCACATCGCCGCGCCCGCTCCACAGCCGCAGGGCCGCCGCCCCTTGCTGCACCAGCATCTCCAGCCCGTCGATCGTGGCGCAGCCCCGGCGGGTCGCCTCCTGCAGCAGGCGGGTGGGCCGCGGTGTGTAGATCACGTCGTAGACGCTGGCCTCCGGCGTCAGCTGATCCAGCTGGGCCGCGCTCAGCGGGCAGCGCTCAACGGCGTTCGGATCGCTGGCACTGTGCATGCCCAGGGGCGTGGTGTTCACCACCAGGGCCGCGGCCGCCAGTGCCGGCAGCAGCGGGTCGGCCGCCGCGTCGCCGTCGCCTCGCCAGCTCAGCGGCTGCAGCTGCGGTGCCCAGCTCTGGCAGTGGCCGACGAACTCCGCCAGCCGGATCGGGTCGCGGCCGGCCACCGCGATGCTGGCGAAGCCCAGCTCCACCAGGCCCGCCACCACGGCACGGGCGCTGCCGCCGCAGCCGAGCACCAGAGCCTGCCGGCCGTGCCAGCGCCCGGCATTCCCGTCCCGCAACGGAGCGCAGAAGCCCTCCACATCGGTGTTGGTGCCATGCCAGCCACCACCTGCCAGCGGCACCAGCACGTTCACGGCCCCCAGCCGCTGGGCCAGGGGGCTGAGCTCGCGGCAGAGGCCGGCGACGCTGTGCTTGTGGGGGATGGTCACGTTCAGGCCGCGGCACTCCATCGCCTCCAGGGCGCGCACCACCGTGGCGAGCTCCTGGGCGGGTGCCGGCAGGGCCAGGAACACCCAGTCGAGCCCCATGGCCTGCAGGGCCGCGTTCTGCATCACCGGCGAGAGCGAGTGATGCACCGGGTCGCCGAGCACTCCGGCGATGGTGGTGGTGCCGCTGATGGGGGGCAGGCTGCTCACGGTGATCAGGCGGTCGGTACGGGCACGGTTCGGCAACCACACCTAGCCCCATGCCGGGGCCGCTGTTGAGGATGCCTGCAGTTCAGAGGACATCCATGGGCAAGGTTGTCGGCATTGACCTTGGCACCACAAACAGCTGCGTGGCAGTCATGGAGGGCGGCAAGCCCACCGTGATCGCCAATGCCGAGGGCTTCCGCACGACGCCCTCCGTGGTCGCTTACACCAAGAATCAGGACCAGCTCGTCGGTCAGATCGCCAAGCGCCAGGCGGTGATGAACCCCGAGAACACCTTCTATTCGGTGAAGCGCTTCATCGGCCGCCGGGTTGATGAGGTCAACGAGGAGTCGAAGGAGGTGAGCTACGGCGTGGAGAAGGCCGGCTCCAACGTGAAGGTGAAGTGTCCGGTGCTCAGCAAGCAGTTCGCCCCCGAGGAGGTGAGCGCCCAGGTGCTGCGCAAGCTGGCGGAAGACGCCGGCAAGTACCTCGGTGAAACGGTCACCCAGGCGGTGATCACCGTGCCCGCCTACTTCAACGACTCCCAGCGCCAGGCCACCAAGGACGCCGGCAAGATCGCCGGCCTCGAGGTGCTGCGCATCATCAACGAGCCCACCGCGGCTGCCCTGGCCTACGGCCTCGACAAGAAGAGCAACGAGCGCATCCTGGTGTTCGACCTGGGCGGCGGCACCTTCGACGTGTCGGTGCTCGAGGTGGGCGACGGCGTGTTCGAGGTGCTCTCCACCTCCGGTGACACCCACCTGGGCGGCGACGACTTCGACAAGGTGATCGTTGACCACCTGGCCGACAGCTTCAAGGCCAACGAAGGCATCGACCTGCGCGCCGACAAGCAGGCCCTGCAGCGCCTCACCGAAGCGGCCGAGAAGGCCAAGATCGAGCTCTCCAGCGCCACTCAGAGCGAGATCAACCTGCCGTTCATCACGGCAACCCCCGAGGGCCCCAAGCACCTCGATCTCACCCTCACCCGCGCCAAGTTCGAGGAGCTGGCCAGCAAGCTGATCGACCGCTGCCGCGTGCCGGTGGAGCAGGCCCTCAAGGACGCCAAGCTCTCCTCGTCCGAGCTCGATGAGGTGGTGATGGTGGGTGGTTCCACCCGCATCCCGGCGGTGCTGGAGCTGGTGAAGCGCGTCACCGGCAAGGACCCCAACCAGACCGTGAACCCCGACGAGGTGGTGGCCGTGGGTGCCGCCATTCAGGGCGGTGTGCTTGCCGGTGAGGTGAAGGACATCCTGCTGCTGGATGTCAGTCCGCTGTCCCTCGGCGTCGAGACCCTCGGCGGCGTGATGACCAAGATGATCCCGCGCAATACCACGATTCCCACCAAGAAGTCGGAGGTGTATTCCACGGCGGTGGACGGTCAGACCAACGTGGAGATCCACGTGCTGCAGGGCGAGCGCGAGATGGCCAGCGATAACAAGTCGCTCGGAACCTTCCGCCTCGATGGCATCCCCCCCGCGCCCCGTGGCGTGCCTCAGATCGAGGTCACCTTCGACATCGACGCCAACGGCATCCTCAGCGTGACCGCCAAGGACAAGGGCAGCGGCAAGGAGCAGAGCATCTCGATCACCGGTGCCTCCACCCTCAGCGACAACGAGGTGGACAAGATGGTGAAGGATGCCGAGGCCAACGCCAGCGCCGACAAGGAGAAGCGCGAGCGGATTGATCTGAAGAACCAGGCTGAAACCCTGATCTATCAGGCCGAGAAGCAGCTGAGCGAGCTCGGCGACAAGGTGGGCGCCGAGGACAAGGCCAAGGTGGAGGCCTCCTCCGCCAAGCTGAAGGAGGCCATGGAGAAGGAGGATTTCGACACGATGAAGTCCGAACTCGAGACTCTGCAGCAGGCGCTTTATGCCGCTGGTGCCGCGGTGTATCAGCAGGCCGCTGGTGCCGGTGGCGCTCCCGGTGCTGATGGCGCCGGTGCCGCAGGCTCCAGCCCCGCCGGCGATGACGTGATCGATGCGGAGTTCACCGAATCGAAGTGAGCTCCCGCGGCTGGGCCGTGTCTGCTGAACGGCTCTCCCTGGATGCTTTCCCCTCCGCCCCCCAGCCGGGGGGCTTTTTTATGGCCCGGTGGATCAGGGCTCCAGGCTGATCTGGTCGGCCACCCAGGCAGCCGTGGCCGGGGCGAGCAGTACGCCGTTGCGGTAGTGGCCACTGGCCAGCAGCAGTCCGGGCTCGAGCTGCTCGAGCAGCGGTGCCGGCCGTCCCTCGGGCCGGGCTCTCAGCCCCTGCCACTGCCGAACCACCTCCGCCTCGAGCAGCCAGGGGGGTGCCGCGCCGTTCAGTTGGCGCAGGGTCTCGAGCGTGGCCGCGGCGGGGTCTGTGCCGGGCTCCAGCGTGGCCCCCAGCCAGAGGTGTCGGCCTGGCCGCGGCACAAGGTTGATGCCGGCCCAGCTGATCGAACCCGGCCACAGCACCGGATCCGCGGCCTGTTCCGGCAGCTGCAGCTCGAGGGCCTGGCCGAGCACCGGCATCTGCGGGCGCTGGTGGCCGAGGGGCTCCAACAGGGTGGGGCTTCCCAGGCCTGCCGTGAGCACCAGCCAGTGACAGGCGACTGTTTCACCTCCCATCAGCTGGATCTGCCAACGGTGCTGGCTTTCTCCGCGCTCCAACTGCAGCACCGCCTCGCCCCGGCACTCCAGCCCCAGGCGGCGTGCGTCGGCTAGCAGGGCCGCCATCGCCGGGATCGGATCGAGCTGGCCGTCCAGGGGTGAGAACAGTCCACCAATGGCGGCGGCGGGAACGACGGGCTGAAGCTGCTGCAGGGCCTCGCTGCTCAGAAGCTGAAGCGGCAGGCCGCGGGCCTGCCGCTCAGCCGCCAAGCGTTGCTGTGCCTGAAGCTCCGCGACGTTGCTTGCCAGCTGCAGGAGCCCCGGCCGCCAGGGCAGGTCATGGCCTCGAGCCAGCAGCTGCCTGCGCCAGTCTTGCCACAATTGCAGCGAACGTTGGCGCAGTCTCCAGCCGCGCCCGCTGCTGCGCCGGTATACCTGCGCCATCAGCAATCCCAGGGCGGCGCTGCTGCCAGCGCCTTCTGCTTGCGATTTCCCGAGCTGTGGGTCGATCAGGCAGACAGCATGCCCCTGGTTCTGCAGCAACCAGGCCACTGCAAGGCCAACAACACCGGCACCGACAACGGCGACGGCCTCGGGCCGCCCGGTTGGCGTGGCGTGCGAAGGGCTGATAGGGCGCTGCTCAAGGCCGTTGCGGCTCAGTTCGTCAGTCCTGCTTCAGATCGGCCTGCACCTGCGCCGGCAGCACCTGGGCGTAGAGGCCGAAGCCGCTGGCCACCTTGATGTAGGCCTTGCTGAGGTTGGCGCCATCCTGCAGGCGGGCGGCCTCATCGAGATCGGCCAGGGCGGCCTTGAGGGCATTGGCGCGCTTGTTGGCCTCGGGGCGATCGGCGGGGAGCAGGTGCTGGTTGATGTAGAGCATCTGGCGGCTCACTTCCTGCATCGGACCGTGGATCACGTTGCGGGTGAAGGTCCAGTCCTTCTCGTTCACCAGCGTGGCCAGCTCGGGCAGGCGGTCGCGTGCGGCCAGGAAGCCCTCGGCCTGGTGCTCGATGTAGGCGATGTCGTCGGCGCTGAGGCTGGCGGCGCGGGCCTTGCCGGAATCGCAGGCGGCCAGGCCGAAGCTGAGCACCACAGCCAGGGCCAGCAGGCCGAGGCGCTTGAGGGCTGTGGTGAGGGAGGAGAGCAGCGCGGACATGGACGGGGCCGCCATCGATTGAAGGGTGATTCCCGGGACTTTACCGGCGGCGAGCCGCCACAATGCGCCCATGCCGGCGCTTGATGCCACCCCGCCATGACGGCAGCCACCGCCATCCTGCAGATGATCTGTCCCGATCAGCCGGGGCTGGTGCGTGAGCTCTCCGGCTGGGTGGCGGCCAACGGCGGCAACATCGTGCACGCCGATCACCACAGCGACCAGGGGGCCGGCCTGTTCCTCAGTCGCATCGAGTGGCAGCTCGAGGGCTTCGGCCTGCCGCGGCAGGCGATCTGCCCCACCGCCAGCGCCTTGGCGGAGCGCCTCGGCGGTGAATACAAGGTGAACTTCTCGGACTACCGCCCGCCGGTGGCGATCTTCGTGAGCAAGCAGGATCACTGCCTGCTCGATCTGCTCTGGCGTACCCGCACCGGCGAGCTGCCGATGCAGGTGCCGCTGGTGATCGCCAATCATCCCGATCTGGCTCCGATCGCCGAGGAATTCGGCGCCCGCTTCGCCCATGTGCCGATCAGCAACGCCAACCGTGCCGAGGCTGAGGCGCGCCACCTGGAGCTGCTGGCGGAGCACGGCATTGAGCTGGTGATCCTGGCCAAGTACATGCAGGTGCTCACGCCGGAGTTCCTCAGCGCCTACGACCCGCCGGATGCCTTTCACAAGGTGATCAACATCCACCACTCCTTCCTGCCGGCCTTCATGGGGGCGCAGCCCTATCATCGCGCCTGGGAACGGGGCGTGAAGCTGATCGGCGCCACCGCTCACTACGTGACCGAGCAGCTGGATGCCGGCCCGATCATCGCCCAGTCGACCGTTTCGGTGGGCCACCGCGACGAGGTGGACGATCTCATCCGCAAGGGCCGTGACACCGAGCGCCTGGCCCTGGCCCGGGCGGTGCGGCTGCATCTCAAGCGCCAGGTGATGGTGTATCGCGGCCGCACGGCGGTGTTCGAGTGATGGCGGCGCTGCCCTCCGCCCTCACCGGCCGACTCCATCAGCTGCTCACCCGGCTGGACGGCCAGCGGCCCGAGTCGGCGGCGCCCCTCGGCTGGCGTTGTTTCCAGCTGGGGGTGCTGTTTCTTCCCTCCAGTGCGCTGATCGCCGCGCTGCTGCTGTTGGTGGCCTTGGTGCAGGGCAGCCGCGGCCGTGGCGGCTGGCCGGGCTGGTGGCGCGATCCCGCCAACCGGGTGCTGGCGGCGGTGGGACTGCTGATGCTGCTCGGGGCGCTGCTGGTGCGCGAGTTCCCTGGGTACAACGGCTCGCTGGCCTGGGTGGGCCTGGCCAACTGGCTGCCGTTCTTCTGGGGTTTCTGGGGCTTCCAGCCCTACCTGGCCTCCCCCCAGGCCCGTCGGCGGGTGGCCCTCTGGTTCGTGGCCGGCACCGTGCCGGTGGTGGCCACCGGCATGGCCCAGTTGTTCCTGGGCTGGAGCGGCCCCTGGCAGATCCTCGGCGGTCTGGTGATCTGGCATCTCAAGGCCGGCGGCAATCCACCGGGCCGGCTCTCGGGTCTGTTCGACTACGCCAACATCACCGCGGCCTGGCTGTCGCTCAGCTGGCCCTTCCTGCTGGCGGCCCTGCTGGCCGCCGCCCAGCGCTGGCGCAGCCGGCGCAGTGAGGAAGAGGCGCGGGACGGCTGGAGCCCGGCTGCATCGCTGCTGGTGGTGCTGCTGCTGGCGGCGACCCAGGTGGCGGCGCTTTACCTCACCGATTCCCGTAATGCCTGGGGTGCCCTGCTGCTGGCGGTGCCGATCGTGGCCGGCCCGGCCAGCTGGTTGTGGCTGCTGCCGCTGCTGGCTCTGGCCCTGCTGCCCGTTCTCCTGGCCACCCTGCCCGGCATCCCGGGGCTGCTGCAGGATCCCGCGCGTGCGCTGGTGCCGCAGGAGATCTGGGGGCGCCTCAACGACTTCAACGTCCACGGCCAGCGTCCGCTGGCCATCACCCGCCTCAGCCAGTGGAGCACCGCCCTCGGCCTGATTGCCGATCGCCCCTGGTTCGGCTGGGGGGCTGCCGCGTTCAGCGTGATCTATCCCCTGCGCACCGGCCACTGGCACGGGCATCCCCACAACATCGTGATCGACCTGGCCCTCAGCCATGGCCTGCCGGCGGCGCTGCTGCTGGTGGCCCTGGTGCTGGGGCTGTTGATCCGCGCCGCCGGAGCCGGCATGGCCACCGGCGCGTTGTTCGAGCGGGCCTGGTGGGCGGCGGTGCTGGTGCTGGCGGCGCTGCATGCCACCGACATCCCCATGTACGACAGCCGCATCAACATCGCCGGCTGGATCCTGCTGGCCGGCCTGCGCTGTTATCGCTGATCGACCTGCCCCGCCAGGCTGCTGGCGGCATGCCCGGCCAGCACCTCCGGTGCGAGCGCACCCTGCAGGTGAGTCCAGGGCAGCACCCGCTCGGTCTGCCAGGTGGTGTGGATGACGTCATCCCAGGCTGGTGGTGGAGTGTCCGCGCTGCGGGACATTGCCGGGGTGCCGGCCTGCTCCAGCACCTCCCGGTAGGCCTTCTTCCAGCCCCCCAGGCTGTCGTGGCTGCCGCGGGCGGCGGCGATCACCGGGGCCAGGCGGCGGTCGCTGCGGGAAAGAAGGGCCTGGATCACGCTCCAGCCGTAGCTCTCGGGGCGCAGCTCGATGCCTTTGGGCTTGAGGCGTTTGGCCAGCAGCTTCAGCCGCTTCTCCGCCTCCGGCCGCACCCCCTGCCACTGAAATGGCGTGTGAGCCTTGGGCACGAAGGTGCTCACCCCGAGGGAGAGCCGCAGGCCGGGTGTGGCCTTCTTCAGATCCAGCAGCAGCTGGGCGGTGGCCTCCACATCGGCCTCCTCCTCCGTGGGCAGACCCACCATCCCGTAGAGCTTCAGGCCGGTGAGTCCGCCTTCCTTCGCATAGCGAGCAGCGGCATAGATCTCCTCGCTGGCCAGCTTCTTGTTCACCACCTGGCGCATGCGTTCGCTGCCGCTCTCAATCGCGATCGTGAGCGATTTGCTGCCGCGCTTGGCCAGGATCCGCCCCAGCTCGGGCGTCACCGTGGCGGCCCGCACCGAGCTCACGCTCACGCGGGTGCCCTCGAAGCGATCCTGATCCAGCCAGGCCAGCAGATCGGCGAATTGCGGGTGCTGGGTCACCGAGGCGCCGAGCAGCCCAAGGCGCTGGGTGGCGCTGAGGCCCTTCTCCACCGCCGGGATCAGGCCGTCATCAAGGCTCGGCGTGCGGAAGGGCAGGGTGAGGTAGCTGGCCAGGCAGAAGCGGCACAGCTCCGGGCAGCTGCGCACCACCTCCACCATGTGAATCGAGGGCCAGGCCGCCTCCGGGGTGATCACCGTGGAGTGGCTGAGGGTGTTGCCGCGCCAGGTCTGTTTGGCCACCGTGGCCGGGATGCCGGCTTCTGCTGGCTCGACGCCCAACAGCCGGCCATCGGAGCCATAGCGGGGGGCGTAGAGGCTGGGCACGTAGACCCCAGGCACCTGGGCCAGCTGGCGCAGGCGCTCGGCCCTCGGGGCCGTGCGGTGCTCCTGCACCGCATCCACGAAGGCGGGCAGCAGCAGCTCGCCATCGCCCAGCAGCACCGCATCGAAGAACGGCGCCAGCGGTTCGGGGTTGGCGGTGAGCACCGGGCCGCCGCCGAACACGATCGGGTCGCCGTCGCCACGCTCAGCCGCCCAGATGGGAATGCGCTGCTGCTCGAGCAGATCCAGCAGCACCGGCCCATCCAGTTCCCAGCTCAGCGAGAGGCCGAATAGATCCAGGGCCGGCCCGCGGCTGCGGCTGCCGCCGTGGGGTGGATCCCCCTGGTCGGTGAACAGCCGACGCACATCCACATCCGCCCGCCGGGCCAGGGTGGCCCACACCACCTGGTAGCCGAGACTGGTGATGCCCACGCTGTAGGTGCTGGGGAAGGCCAGCACCGCCCGCAGGGCCCCGGCTTCGGGCACGGCGGGCTCAAACAGCAGGGTTTCCTGGTTCAGGGGATGGCGCGGCTCAGGGGCTGGGCTTCATCTTGCAGGGCGAGGGTCCAGACCCGATCCGGTCGCGGAGCCAGATCCGGCCAACCGACTAAGTCGACTAAGCTGGTTGCCAACATGACGGCCTGTCATTCCCATGCGTCAGGTGAACATGCACGAGGCCAAGACCCATCTGTCGCGGCTGGTCGAGGAGGCTGCTGCGGGTGAATCCTTCGTGATCTGCAAGGCCGGACGGCCCATGGTGCAGGTCTCAGCACTCACCGACGGCGCCACTGAAGCGGCCCGGCCCCCTCGGCTGGGTCTGCTGGCGGGGCAGTGCCATGTGCCCGATGACTTTGATCAGATCGCAGCCCGGGAGATCGCTGATCTGTTCGAAGGACGCTGATCGCAGCCATGCGCCTGCTGCTCGATACCCATCTGCTGATCTGGGCGATGGGCTCGCCCGAGCGCCTGCCCGTGGGGCTGGCCTCCATGCTGGAGGATCCCCGCAACATCCCCGTTTTCAGCGTGGCCAGCCTGTGGGAGCTGGTGATCAAGCAGGCCCTGGGGCGCCCCGATTTCAGGCTCGATCCGGTGGTGCTGCGCCGAGCACTGCTGGACGGAGGTTGGCAAGAGCTGTCGATTGCCGCCCACCATGCCCTGGCCGTGGCTGCGCTGCCGCCGCTGCATCGCGATCCCTTTGATCGGTTGCTGCTGGCCCAGGCCAGTGCCGATGGTCTGCTGCTGATCACCGCCGATCTGCAGCTGGCCGCCTATCCGGGGCCCGTGCGGTGGATGGCAGCCTGAACCCTGCCTCCCCCGATCACACCCCCGCCAGGACCTTCGCCTCCTCCTCGGCACTCATCACCCGGCCGCTGTCGCCAAAGCCCTCGATCTGATCGAAGTTGAGGTAGCGGTAAAGCTCGGCGCCGAAGGGATCGATCCTCTCAGCGGCGATCGCCAAGTAGTCGTCCTTGCTGGGGATGCGGCCCAGCTGGGCGCACACCGCCGCCAGTTCGGCGCTGCCCAGATACACCTGCGAGCCATTGCCGAGGCGGTTGTTGAAGTTGCGGGTGCTGGTGGAGAACACGGTGGTGTTGTCCTCCACGCGGGCCTGGTTGCCCATGCACAGGGAGCAGCCGGGCATCTCCATGCGCGAGCCCGCCGCTTCGAAGGTGGCGTAGTAGCCCTCCTCCTTCAGCTTCTCCTCATCCATGCGCGTGGGCGGACACACCCACAGGCGGGCGGCGTTCTGCCCCTGGCCCTCGAGCACGTTGGCGGCGGCGCGGTAGTGGCCGATGTTGGTCATGCAGGAGCCGATGAACACCTCATCGATGCGATCGCCCGACACCTCGCTGAGCGTTTTCACGTTGTCGGGATCGTTGGGGCAGGCCACGATCGGCTCGGTGATCGCATCGAGATCGATCTCGATCACGGCGGCATACTCGGCATCAGCATCGGCCTCCAGCAGCTGCGGATTGGCCAGCCAGGCCTCCATCGCCTGGATGCGGCGGGCCAGGGTGCGGGCATCGCTGTAGCCGCGCGCAATCATGTTCTTCAGCAGCGCCACGTTGCTGCGCAGGTATTCGCTCACCGTTTCAACAGAGAGCTTGATCGTGCTGCCCGCGCAGGAGCGCTCGGCGGTGGCATCGGTGAGCTCGAAGGCCTGTTCCAGCTTGAGATCGGGAAGGCCCTCGATCTCCATGATCCGGCCGTTGAAGATGTTCTGCTTGCCCTCCTTGGCCACCGTCAGCAGCCCCTGCTGGATCGCCACATAGGGGATGGCATTCACCACATCGCGCAGGGTCACGCCCGGCTGCAGCGAACCGGAGAATTTCACCAGCACCGATTCGGGCATGTCCAGCGGCATGGCGCCGATGGCGGCGGCAAAGGCCACCAGGCCCGATCCGGCGGGGAAGGAGATCCCCAATGGGAAGCGGGTGTGGCTGTCGCCGCCGGTGCCCACCGTGTCCGGCAGGAGCATGCGGTTCAGCCAGCTGTGGATGATGCCGTCGCCGGGGCGCAGGGCTACGCCGCCGCGGGAGGCCATGAAGTCGGGCAGTTCGGCGTGGGTCTTGAGGTCCACCGGCTTGGGATAGGCGGCGGTGTGGCAGAAGCTCTGCATCACCAGATCGGCGCTGAAGCCCAGGCAGGCCAGCTCCTTCATCTCATCGCGGGTCATGGGGCCCGTGGTGTCCTGGGAGCCGACGGTGGTCATCAGCGGCTCGCAGCTGGTGCCGGGGCGCACGCCCGCCAGGCCGCAGGCCTTGCCCACCATCTTCTGGGCCAGCGTGAAGCCCTTGCCGGTGTCGGCCGGGGCCACCGGGCGGATGAACAGGTCGCTGGCGGGCTGCCCCAGCTGGGCGCGCACCTTGTCGGTCAGCGAGCGGCCGATCAGCAGCGGGATGCGGCCGCCGGCGCGCACCTCATCGGTGATGGTGCTGGGCTTGAGCTCGAAGCGAGCCACGATCTCGCCGGCCCCCGCTTCACCGGCGGCGCGCTCGATCGTGCCGGCGTAGGGGCGGATCGTGATCACATCACCGGTGCTCAGGGCGGTCACGTCGCACTCGATCGGCAGGGCGCCTGAGTCTTCGGCGGTGTTGAAGAAGATCGGCGCGATCTTGCCGCCGAGCACCACGCCGCCGCCGCGCTTGTTGGGCACGTGCGGGATGTCGGTGCCGGTGTGCCACAGCACCGAGTTGATGGCCGACTTGCGGGAGCTGCCGGTGCCCACCACATCGCCCACGTAGGCCACGGGGTGGCCCTTGGTTTTCAGCTGGGTGATCCGCTCCAGGCCGCCGGGCATGCGGGTTTCCAGCATCGCCGTGGCATGCAGGGGGATGTCCGGCCGGGTGGTGGCGTGGGTGGCCGGCGAGAGGTCGTCGGTGTTGGTTTCCCCCTCCACCTTGAACACCGTCACGGTGATCTCGGCCGGCAGTTCGGGCTTGGCGGTGAACCACTCAGCGGCAGCCCAGCTGTCGATCACCCGCTGGGCATACGGGTTGCTCTGTGCTAGCTCCAGAACATCGTTGTAGGCGTCGTACACCAGCAGGGTGCGGCTGAGGCCCGTGGTGGCCGCCTCGGCGATGGACGGATCGGCGCTGGAGAGCAGTTCGATCAGCGCGCCCACGTTGTAGCCGCCGATCATCGTGGCCAGCAGCTGCACGGCCTCGATCGAGCTCACCAGGGGGCTGCTGGCCGTGCCCTGGGCCACGGCGCTCAGCCAGCTGGCCTTCACGTAGGCCGCCTCATCTACGCCGGGTGGAATGCGCTCACTGAGCAGGTGTAACAGAAAGGATTCCTCGCCGGCCGGGGGTGCGGCCAGCAGCTCGGTGAGGGCAGCGGTCTGCTCGGCGGTCAGCGGCAGGGCGGGGATGCCCAGGGCTTCGCGCTCGGCGGCGGCGGCGCGGTAGGCGGCGAGGAAGCTGCTGGCGGACATGCGGCGCAGGGCCCGAGGACCCTGGATGACGTTGATCTGCTGACCATTGTTCTGTGCCGATGGTCCGGCCCTTGGTGACAACGGCTGCAAATGGGCGCCTAGGCTGATCTGTCCGCCTTCCGGTCGACGGCCCCAGCCATGATTCCCACCTCTGATCTCCACGTGGTGGAAACCAGGCCGCTGGTGGCGCCCGCCCTGCTGCACCGTGAGCTGCCCCTGGGCAACACGGCAGCAACCACGGTGCGTGAGGCCCGCGAGCGGATCAAGGCGATCCTGCGCGGCGAGGACCGCCGCCTGCTGGTGATCGTGGGCCCCTGTTCCGTGCACGACGTGGGGGCCGCCAGGGAGTACGCCGCCGCCATCGCCGCGGAGCATGAGCGCCACCGCGATCAGCTCGAGGTGGTGATGCGGGTGTACTTCGAGAAGCCCCGCACCACCGTGGGCTGGAAGGGGCTGATCAATGACCCCCACCTCGATGGCAGCTACGACATCAACACCGGCCTGAAACTGGCCAGGGGCCTGCTGCTTCACCTGGCGGAGCTGGGTCTGCCGGCGGCCACCGAGCTGCTGGATCCGGTGGTGCCGCAATACATCGCCGATCTGATCAGCTGGACCGCCATCGGCGCCCGCACCACAGAAAGCCAGACCCACCGCGAGATGGCCTCAGGCCTGTCGATGCCGATCGGCTTCAAGAACGGCACCGACGGCAGCGCCGCCACCGCCATCAATGCCATGGAGGCTGCGGCCCGGCCTCACCATTTCCTGGGTATCAACCAGCAGGGCCATGCCGCGATCGTGACCACCACCGGCAACCCGGATGGCCATCTGGTGCTGCGCGGCGGCAAGCAGGGCACCAACTACCACGCCGAAGCCATCGAAACCGCCGCCGCCGCTCTGGCCCGCGAGGGACTGCCGGCCCGGCTGATGGTGGATTGCAGCCATGGCAACTCCAACAAGGACTACCGCCGTCAGAGCGAGGTGGCTGCCCAGGTGGCCGAGCAGCTGCGCCAGGGCTCGCGCCATGTGATGGGCGTGATGATTGAGAGCCATCTGGTGGCCGGCAACCAGAAGATCCCCGCCGATCTCGCCCAGCTCACCTACGGCCAGAGCATCACCGATGCCTGCATCGACCTGGCCAGCACCCGCAGTGTGCTGGCGGAGCTGGCGGCGGCGGTGGCCGAGAGCCAGAGCGCAGCCCTGCTCAGGGCCTGAGGCAGGCCTGCCAGAGCAGGGCCGTGGCCAGTGGCACGGTGAGGTTGTCGATCCCCCAGCCGCTCAGTTGCTCCAGGGCCGTGGCAATGGCGGCGATCAGCAGCAGGGCCAGCAGCGGCGGAGCCGGCTGACCGCTGGTCGCTGCCAGGGCGGTGAGCCCCAGCAGGACTGCCAGGCTGGCGAGTGCCATGCAGGCCGTGCCCGCCAGAGATTTGTTCTGGCCCAGCAGGCGCCAGCGTGGTGAGTTCAGCGCCGGACCCACCAGACCGGCGAGGCCATCCCCGGCTGCCATCACCAGCACGCCCGCGGCCACCGGCAGCGGCTGCTGCGGCCAGTAGAGCGCCAGCAGCACGGTGATCGAACCGCCGTAGGCGATCGTGCCGTAGCTTTGGCGCCCGACATCCTCCACGGCGGGCAGCAGTCGGAAGCGGTGATTGAAGGCGGTGGCGAGTGTCACCAGGGCCGCAGCCGGCAGGGCAAGCGATCGATCGATCTGCAGCCACCAGGCCAGCAGAACCACCGGACCGGTGCCGATGTGCACCACCTTGCGACTCCACTCGCGCTGATCAGGCCGCAGACGGCGCACAACCAGAGACGTTGTCGTCACCATGGCGAGCCAGGCAACGACAACGGCGACTGAAAGGAGCTGTCGCTGAATCTCAGGCGGCACCGATGCAGGCAGGGCTCGCCGTTCAGGCGGCCTGCTGGTAGTTGGTCATCAGGCGCAGCTTGAGGATCGCCTTGGCTTCCAGTTGGCGCACCCGCTCGCGGGACACGTTGATCTGCCGGCCGATCTCCGCCAGCGTCAGCGGCTCCTGGCCCGCCAGGCCGAAGCGCAGCTCGATGATGCGGCGCTCCCGCTCGTTCAGCTGGGAGAGCCAGGTGCCGAGATGCTCCTTCTGCAAGGTGCGGTCCATCGAGTCCATCGACTCATTGCTGCTCGGATCGGCGATCAGTTCGCCCAGGGTGCTGCGGTCATCGTCGCCGCGGGCGTGGGCATCCAGGGAGGCACAGGGGGCGCTCTGGGAGATCAGCTCCTCCAGTTCCTCCGGTGCCATTCCCATGGCATGGGCCAGTTCCAGACGGTTGGGCTGGCGGCCGAAGCGGTGGGAGAGTTCGCGGGTGATACGCCGCATTTTCGAGAGCTTTTCGCTCACATGGATCGGCAGGCGGATCGTGCGGGCGCTGTTGTCGATCGCCCGGGTCATGCCCTGGCGGATCCACCAGTAGGCGTAGGTGGAGAACTTGTAGCCCATGGCGGGATCGAACTTGTCGACGGCGCGCTCGAGGCCGATGGCCCCCTCCTGCACAAGATCCAGCAGCTCCAGGCCCTGGTTCTGATACTTCTTGGCCACGCTCACCACCAGGCGCAGGTTGGCGGCCATCATCCGGTCGCGGGCGCGGGTGCCCATGCGGATCTGGTGCTTCTGGCGCGGCGTCAGCTGCTCTGCCGGCAGCTCCTGCAGACGCTTCATCGCCTGCACATGGTGCGCCAGCTCGATCTCCTCGGCGGCGGTGAGCAGCGGCACCCGGCCGATGTTGCTCAGATACCAGCCGATCGAATCAGCACTGAGGCGACCCGCCTGCCGTGGCCCGGTGTTTCGGGCTGCTGATCTGTTTCTGATCCGGCTGGAAGCAGCTGACGCCTGGTTCTCGACCATGGCGATCTCGCTGCTGTTGGAGCTGGTCGCAGGCGCTGCGTTTGCAGGCGGCGTGAAATGCTCAGTTGAGCCCATGACCTGCGGCCCCGAATTCATTTGGCCGGAATGTAGCACTTGTGCGTTGATCGCACTGCTATGAATTGGAAGACTTACTGCAGCCTTGGCGGCGGATTGTCTTTGTGTTTGTCGCCGCCGCTACGGCGTTGCGTCATCGCTGTCGTTAAGTCCGCTGCGCCAGTGCTCCATCAGCGTGAGCTGCGCCGCGCGGTTCTCCTCCTCCGGGATGCGTCGCTGAAAGCTGCCATCGCTGCGCATGTCCCAGGCGGTGCAGTTGTCGTGCAGGTAGACGTCGATCAGGCGCAGCAGACGCGCATGCAGGCTCGGCTCCTCGATCGGCACCACCGCTTCAACGCGGCGATCCAGGTTGCGGCCCATCCAGTCGGCGCTGCCGAGGTACATCTCATTCGCACCGTCATTGGCAAACCAGAACATGCGGGAGTGCTCCAGAAAGCGACCGATCACGCTGCAGACGCGGATGTTCTCGCTCACACCCTCCACGCCGGGCCGCAGGCTGCACATGCCGCGCACCACCAGATCGATCTGCACCCCGGCCTGGGAGGCCTCGTAGAGCAGGGCGATGATGGCGGGGTCCACCAGGGCGTTCATCTTGGCCTTGATGGCGGCGGGCCGGCCGGCGCGGGCGTGCTCAGTTTCGCGGCGGATCAGCTCCTCCATGCGACGGCGCAGCGTCACCGGTGCCACCAGCAGGCGGCGGAAGTTCTGCTGCTTAGAGAAGCCGGTGAGGTAATTGAACAGCTCCGCCAGGTCCTGCCCTAGCTCGGGGCGGGCCGAGAGCAGGCCGAGATCGGTGTAGAGCTGGGCGGTGCGGGAGTTGTAGTTGCCGGTGGCGATGTGGCAGTAGCTGCGCAGCCGCTCCTTCTCCTTGCGCACCACCAGGGTGATCTTGGTGTGGGTTTTCAGGCCGATCACGCCGTAGACCACATGCACGCCCGAGCGCTCCAGCTGGCGTGCCCACTGGATGTTGTTGTCTTCGTCGAAGCGGGCCTTGAGCTCCACCAGGGCCATCACCTGCTTGCCGTTCTCGGCGGCACGGATCAGGGCGGCGATGATCGGTGAATCCTTCGACACCCGGTAGAGCGTCATCTTGATGGCGAGCACCGAGGCGTCGTCGGCCGCCTGGTTGATGAACTCCTCCACGGAGGTGGAGAACAGATCGAAGGGGTGGTGAAGCAGCACATCGCCTCGGCGCAGCACCGAGAAGATGCTCTCGAACTCCTCGGCCTTGATCGAGCCATCCTCCAGCAGGTTCTTCTGGGCCCGCGCCAGGGCCGCTGCCGTGCGGCCGCGGTGGGGTTTGTCCTTGAGCTCGGGCAGTGGCATCGCCATCAGGCTCATCAGGTCGTCGAGCCCGAGCGGGCCATTGATCCGGTAGAGGTCTTCCGGTTCCACGCCGGTGCCCTCCAGCAGCAGATCCACCACCGCATCGGGCATCTCGTTGGCCACCTCCAGGCGCACCACTTCGCCGCCCATGCGCCGCTTACGCAGGCCCTGCTGCAGGGCCTCCATCAGATCGTCGGCCTCCAGGTCGCGCAGCTCCAGGTCCGCGTCGCGGGTGACGCGGAAGAAGTAGTGACCCTCGATCTCCATGCCGGGGAACAGCAGCTCGAGGTTGAAGGCCACCACCTGCTCCAGCGGCACGGCGGTGTACACCGGCGCCGGGTTGTGCTCGCTCAGGTCGGCCGGCAGCTCCACGAAGCGCGGCAGGTTCTTCTGCGGCACCTTCACCCGCGCGAACTGTTGCTGGCCCGTGTCGGGATCGCGGATCAGGGCGGCGATGTTGAGGCTGAGGTTGCTGATGAACGGGAACGGGTGGGCCGGATCCACCGCCAGGGGGGTGAGCACCGGGAAGATGGAGTTCTGGAAGTAGTCGTTGATCCAGCCCTGCTGGTTGCGGTTCAGCCGGGCGTAGTCGACCAAGTGCACGCCGTTCTCGGCGAGCTGATGCTTGAGGTAGAGGCGGTAGTGGGCCTGCTGCTGATCGAGCAGCGGGTGCAGGGCGTCGCGCACGCGTGCCAGCTGCTGGCCGGGGGTGAAGCCGTCGTCGCTGAGGGTCTGAACGCCGGCCTCGATCTGTGACTTCAGCGAAGCCACCCGCACCATGAAGAACTCATCGAGGTTGTTGCTGAAGATGGCGCTGAACTTCGCCTGCTCCAGCAGTGGGGTGTGCTCGCTCAGGGCCTGGCAGAGCACGCGCTGATTGAAGGCAACCCAGCTCAGCTCACGATTGATGTAGAGCTCCGGAGCCAGTGCTGGATTGGCCATCGAGTCCCCATGCTCCTAGGGCAGCAACGTAGCAATCACGAGGGTTGTGCATGGGTGTTCCACAACGCCAGCGCGCCGTTCGCTCCCTCACGGTTGTTGCGCGCCCGCTGTGCTGGCGATCCGCGGCGGCAGCCCCCCCGCCACCAGGGCGGCAACGCCCGCCAGCAGGACGATGCCCAGCCAGAAGGGGCTCTGGCGCCCGATCAGGTCGTAGCTCAGGCCCGCCAGGGGCGGGCCGATGAAGCTGCCCAGGCTCTGCAGACCCTGCAGGCTGCCGAGGGCTGCGCCCTGCCCGGAGTCGTCCAGCCGGCGGGACACCAACGCCCGCAGGCAGGGGGTCACCAGGCCGGTGCCGAAGGCCAGGATCGCCACGGCGCTGAACACCACGCTGCGGGCGTTGCCCGCATTGGCCACGGGGATCTGCAGGCAGCCGGCGATCACGAAGCCCAGGCCTGCCAGGGTGAGGCGCCACTCCCCGAAGCGTTTCACGAGCGGGCCGATCAGGCCGCCCTGCACCACGGTGGCCACCACACCCACCACCAGGAAGGCGGTGGCGGCCAGGCCAGGCCCCCAGTTGAACGCCTGCTTGAAATAGAGCACCAGCACGGCGGTGAAGCCGTTGAAGGCCAGGAAGAACAGGAAGAAGGCCGCACACAGGCGGCGTACCTGTGGGTTGGTGAACACGCGGCGCAGGGCGCTGAAGGGGTTGAGGTCGCGCTTGCGCGGCAGGGCACGCCGCGCCTCCGGCGGATGGGTTTCCGGCAGCAGCGTGAGCACCAGCAGCAGATTCACCAGGGCGAAGCCGGCCGCGGCCCACACCGGCAGGGTCACGTTCACCCGTGCCAGCACCCCGCCGAAGAAGGGGCCGAGGATGAAGCCCAGGCCGAAGGCCACGCCGATCAGCCCGAAGGCCTTGGCCCGGTTCTCCGGCGTGGAGATGTCCGCCAGCACGGCACCGGCGGTGGCGGCAGTGCCGCCGCTGACGCCGTCGATCAGCCGGGCGGCGAACAGCAGTGCCAGGGGGATGGCGGTGCCGGCGGCCCAGGGGATCGCCTGCCAGTCGATGCTCACGGTGAGGGCGAACAGACCCAGGCCGAGCACCGATCCCGTCACGCAGCCGCTGATCACGGGCTTGCGGCCGTAGCGGTCGCTCAGGGCGCCGATCAGCGGCGTGAAGGCGAACTGGGCCACGGCGTAGCTGCCGGCCAGCAGGCCGAGGGTGCGGCCATTGCTGGTGTACGAGGCCAGCAGGAACGGCAGCAGCGGGAAGACGATGCTCTCCCCCAGGCGATCGTTCAGCAGGGTCACGAAGGCGCAGAGCCCGATGGGGGGGCGAGTCCGGCGCATGTGGCAGGCCTGTGGATGCCTCACCTTCCCATGACCCATACCCAGTCGCGCCAACTAAGGTGAAAGCCCCTCACCTGCCGCACGATTTCGCGCAGGCCAACCGCGCGGATGACCTCGAGACCCTGCAGCGGGAGGTGAGCGATGTGCGTCGCCGCGCCCCCGAGGTGGGGGTGCAGCTGCCGCCGGTGTGGGTGAACTCCCAGCAGGCCCTGCTGCTGCAGGCGGCCGTGGAGGCCGAAGAGCCCTCCCTGGCGGCACCGCTGCGCACCGCCATCTTCCGCCGCCTCTGGCGCGCCCAGGCCAACATCGCCCGCCCGGAGGATCTCGCCGGCAGCCAGCAGCAGGCCGGCGTGGACCCGGCTGAGGATCGCTTCCTCGATCCTGAGCAGCTGGAGCGGCTCACCGGCTGGTGGCGGCAGGAGCTCGATCGCATCCCCTGCATGCTGGCTCCCTCCGGCGCCCGCCATCTCGGCCTGCAGGATCGGGCGGCCGTGGAGGCGTTCGTGCTCGGGGCACTGCATGAACCGCCGCCCGGCCCCGCCTGCCGATGAGCGGCTCACCGGCCGATGAGCGCTTACGGCTGGAGCGAGAGATCCGGCGCCTGCGCCATGAGCTGCAGGAGGCGGCAGGCGCTCTGCCCTACCTGCGCCAGATGGTGCAGTTCAGTGGCGATCTGCTGAACCTGGCGGGCCCCGGCGGCAGCATTCTTGAGGCCAACACCCGTCTGGCCGTCGTGCTTGGTGTGCCTCAGCACGAGCTCTACGGCCAGCCCCTGCAGCACTGGCTGCCCAACCCCGGCCAGGTGCGGGTGCTCCAGGAGCGCCTTGAGGCCCTCGGCGAGGGGGAGGCCCTGCGCATGGAGCTCGATCTGCAGCCCGTTGCGGGGGAGCCGCTGGAGGTCGAGCTGGAGGGGCAGCGTCTGGTTGCGGGGCCGTTGGCGCAGCCCCGCTGGACCCTTGCCCTACGCGACATCAGCCTGCGCAGACGCCTGGAGAGCAGCGAGGCGGCCCGCCAGGTGCAGACCTCCCTGATCGCTTCGCTGCGCAGCAGTGAGGCCCGCTACCGAGAGCTGGTGGAGCAGATGGCCGATGGGGTGGGCCAACTCGATGCGGGCACCAGCCTGCTGTTCGCCAACCCCGCGCTCCATCGCATTCTGGCGGTGCCGGAGGGTGGTCTGCTCGGGCGCCGGCTGCTGGAGTTCCTGCCCGAGCAGGCGCGGGCCAGCTTCGAGCAGAGCTGGGGGGCTGTGCTGGCCGGGCGGGAGCGGCGCTGCGCCCTGCCCGTGCTGGCGGCCGATGGCAGCCGGCGGCAGGTGGAGCTGGAGATGCATCCCCGCCGCGATGGGGTGGAGGAGACGGTCTGCGGGGGCGTGGCCAGCCTGCTGCTGCGGGATGTGACCGCGCTCAACCAGGCCCTGACCGATCTGACCGACCTGGCTTTCCAGGATCCGCTCACCGGGCTGGCCAATGCCGAGGCCAGTCGGCGGGAGCTCGAGCGCCGCCTCCGGGAATCCGCCCCGCGGCCCTGGCTGGTGCTCTGGCTCGATCTCGATGGCTTCCGTCGGGTGAACCACAGCTTCGGACGGGCCGCGGGGGACGCCCTGCTGGTGGCGGTGGCCGATGGTCTGCGGGCCTGGCGGGCCCCCGGCGATCAGCTGGCACGACTCGGCGGGGATGAGTTCCTGCTGGTGCGGGAGCTGCCCGGCACGCCGGATGATCCCGCCGCCCTGCAGGCCCAGGCGCAGGAGGTGGTGCTCCAGTTGCGCGACACCATCACCCAGCTCGACACCTCGGCCGTCGGTGCCGCGCTGGGACTCGGCTTCAGTGCCGGCTACAGCCTCGCCCCGCTGCATGGCTGCCGGGCCGAGGATCTGCTGCAGGCCGCCGCCACGGCCCTCAGCTGTGCCCGTGAGGTGGCTCCGGGAACCACCCTGATCTATCAGCCCACATTCACGACCCGGCTGCAGCGGGAGATGGATCTGGAGGCCCGTCTCCACAGGGCCATGGGCAAGGGGGAGCTGCGCCTCGTTTACCAGCCCCAGCAGGATGCCGCCGGTCGGCTGATCGGGGCCGAGGCCCTGTTGCGCTGGAACGATCCGATCCACGGCGCTGTTCCCCCGGCACGCTTCGTGCCCCTGGCCGAGCGCACCGGTTTGATCCATCCCCTTGGCCAGTGGGTGCTGGAGCAGGCCTGCCGGCAGCTGCGCAGCTGGCTGGATGTGGGCCTGCGGCCGCCCCGGCTGGCGGTGAACCTCTCGCCGCGCCAGTTCGAGCTCACCGTGCCCTCCCTGATGGAGCAGGTGGAGGAGCTGCTGCAGCGCCACCGTCTGCCGCCGGCGCTGCTGGAGCTGGAGATCACCGAGTCGTCGATCCTGCCGATGGCCGGGGCCATCGGCCAGGTGCAACAGCTGGCCGCCATGGGGCTGCAGCTTGCGCTGGACGACTTCGGCACCGGCTATTCCTCCCTGGCGGTGCTGAATCGCCTGTCGATCCACAGGATCAAGATCGATCGCAGCTTCATCGAACACCTCGAGACCCGCGAATCCGCCCGAACGATCGTGCGCACCGCCCTGGCGATGGGTCGCGGCCTGGGGTTGGAGACCCTGGCTGAAGGGGTGGAGACCGCCGGCCAGCTGGAGGTGCTGGAGCTGCTGGGCTGCGATGTGTACCAGGGCTACTGGTTCAGCCGGCCCCTGGAGCTGGAGGCCTTCACCGCTCTGTTGCCGCGGGACGCTGCCGCTTCCTAGGGCCCGGCGGTCGTTGTCGCGACCTGATGGCGTGCCCTGCCAGGGTGGTGGCAACCGCCGCTGGATCGGTGCAGGACCTCAGCCGCAACGATGGTCCTGCTCCCCTGGTGCTGCTGGCCCATGGTCGCGACGGGGGGATGATTCCGCCGGAGCTGCAGCAGCTGGCCGCAGAGTTGGGTGACCGCCGGCGGGGCCCGGTTCTGGTGCAGGTGCTCACGGCAGCGGCTCCCGATCCCGATCCTGACTTCTGGCAGGCAGCGCAGCGAGCGGGTGCGGTGGTTCTGGTGCCGTTGCTGCTGCTGCCGGGCGGGCATGTGCGCCGGGATCTGCCGGAGATCGCCGCCGCCTGGCGCCAGAGGCCCGAGATGATCGGGCTACGCCTGCGGCGCCTGCCTTTTCTCGGAGCCTGGCCGCGTTGGCAGAGCCTGCTGGCCGCGGAGCTGCGGCGTGCTTCGGCCCGGGGCGGCGCCGAGGTGGTCTGGTTGCACCACCCGCTGGAGGGGCCGCTGGCCAGTCGCTTTCTCAGTTATCAGACGATCGTCTTCGGCTGCCGGGGTCTGGCCGCTCCATACACTGCAGAAGCCGACCGGATCAGCTCTGATCTGCCGTCGCCGGCTGTTCTGGTGCCGCTCACCCTGGCGGCCAATCGGTTGACGGACCGGTTGCTGGCGTCTCCGGCGGTGTTCGCCACCTCGGGGGCTGCACCAGCTTCCGGTTGCTTCGCCCTCGTCCCCCCCCTCCTCGACCTCGCCGCCTTGCGTCAGTTCCTGCTCTCGGCCCTGGAGGTGCTGCCGTGACTGAACCGGCCGGGGGCACGGTGTATCTGGTGGGGGCGGGCCCGGGGGATCCCGAATTGCTCACGATCAAGGCCCACCGCCTGCTCAGCCAGTGCGATGCACTCGTGTACGACTCGCTGGTGCCCAGGGCGCTGCTGGATCTGGTGCCGGATCATTGCGAGCGCCACTTCGTGGGCAAGCGCCGCGGCCACCATTCGGTGCCCCAGCCCAGCACCAATGCCGTGCTGGTGGAGCTGGCTGGTCGCCATCGTTTGATCGTGCGCCTCAAGGGTGGCGATCCCTTCCTGTTCGGCCGCGGCGGCGAGGAGGCTGCGCACCTGGCGCGCCATGGTGTGGCGGTGGAGGTGGTGCCGGGCGTCACCGCCGGCATTGCCGCCCCCGCCTACGCCGGCATCCCGATCACCCATCGGCGTGCCGGCTCGAGCGTCACCTTCGTGACCGGCCATGAGGAGATCGATAAGGCGCGCCCAGGCGTTGATTGGCGTGGGCTGGCCCGCAGCAGCGATGGCCTGGTGATCTACATGGGCCTGCACAATTTGCGCCCCATCTGCGCGGAGCTGCTCGCCGGCGGACTGGCAGCCGACACCCCGGCCGCGATCGTGCAGCAGGGCACGGTGGTGGGCCAGAGGTTGCTGCTGAGCACCCTGGCGGAGCTGGCAGACCAGGCCGAGCGCGAGGCCTTCGCCTCCCCCTCGATCGTGGTGGTGGGCCGGGTGGTGGCCCAGCGGGTGGCGGCCTGCGCGCCGGAGCCGGCGGCGGTGGAGATGCCGATTCCTTTCTGAAGTTAGCTGCCTGCCGGGCTTGCGTCGGCTCGAACCAGCTGCTCGGCGCCTCGGCTACGGGCCGTGGCCAGAGCCTCCTGGGCGCGCTCGAGAAGGGTGTCGCTGCTGTCGTGGTCAGGCTGGAAGCAGCTGATCCCCATGGAGCAGCTGGTCCGCAACCTGTTGCTCCCCGACGGGTCGGCGGCTGATTCGGGGGTGAGGTAAAAAGAGGTGATGGCCGTCTGCAGCTGCTGGCCCAGCTCGAAAGCAGCCTGCTCGGGGCAGCCGATTGCGAGCACCACGAAGCAGTCGTTTTGCAGGCGGTAGAGATGGTCGGCGATGGGCAGGCGTTTGCGCAGGGCCAGAGTCAGCCCTTGCAGCAGGGCATCGCCGGCCCGGCGGCCATGGTCGCGGTTGATGGCCGCCAGGTAGTCCACGTCGAGCACCAGGCAGCTGAGCGCTTCACCGCTGCGGCCGCAACGATCCACCTCCTCCTGCAGTCGGATCTCCAGGGCCTCGCGGTTGCCGCAGCCGGTGAGTGGGTCGCAGCGAAGCAGCATCTTCAGCTCGGCCCGGGAGCTGCGCAGCTTGGCGTTTGCCTGCCGCAGCCTGGCGCCCAGGCTGTTCACCTGCTGGATGCGGTGGTTGATCAGCAGCGTCAGGTTGCGCAGTTCCTTCACCGCCGAGAGCCGCAGCGGCCGCAGCTGTGCGTTGTCCTCCTCCAGAGCGATCAGCACCTGCTGGAAATCCCGTTCGAAGCGCCGGCCCAGCCAGAGGCTGGCCAGGGCGCCGAGGAGCACCACGGCGAATGCGCCTGCCAGCAGGATGGCGCTCTGCTGCTGCAGACGGATCACCACGGGCCGGGCGGGCTCCACCACCTGAACGAGATAGGTGCCGCGGCCGGCCGTGTTCCGGTACTGGCTGCTGTAGCTCCAGTAGCCCTTCACCCATTTGCTGAGCGTCGGGCCTTTGGCTCGGGGGATCAGGATCGCCAGATCGGGCTCGTGAACGTTGACGCGGCCGCCGTCCTGGAAGTCGGCATCAAGCCGGTGGAACAGCGCTGGATCGGAGCTGAGCAAGGTGCCGTTGGCCTCGATGCGGCGGTAGGCCAGGCCTTCACCCAGCTGCTTCATCACCAGCTGGGTGTTCTGGTCGCGGGCGCTGATCTGTGAGAAGAGCAGGTTCACCGTCTTCAAACCGTCGAGCGCACCGCGCTGCACGGCGATCTCCAGCTGATGGCCCGCCGCCAGGCTGATCAGCAGGCTCGGCATCAGGATGGTGACCAGTGCCAGGGCCATGATCACGCCGCGCAGCGACACGCCGGGGCTGTGCTTGCCGGCCGTCAGCAGGCCGCGGATGAGGATCAGCCCCGCGAAGGCCAGCACCGTGTTGAGCACACCGTTGAAGGCCTGCTTCACTGCGGCGATCTGCACGTTGGTGGGGTCGAGCCCCAGCACCACGCCGTAGAAGAGCAGCACCAGCGGGGCCCCCAGCACCAGCCAGTAGGCCATGGAGAACAACACCACCCGGCCGTTGTCCTCCTGGCCCGGGGCTGTGAAGCGACGCACCGCCAGGGTGAGCCACACCATCTCCAGGGTGAAGATCACGGCGGCCCAGGGATGGCCCCAGAGCTTCCAGGTCTGCAGGGCGGGCAGTATGCCCATCGGCACCGCCCACCAGGTGCGCCAGAGCAGCAGCGCCAGGATCGGTGGCACCGAGCCCAGCACCAACTGGATGCCGTAGTAGAGCGGAACCGGCCAGAAATTGAGCAGGAGGCCCAGGCCGGCGAGCAGGGCCATCCAAGGCAGCCGCTTCAGGCGCTGCCGGTTTGATACCGGATCGCCGGCGGATTTGTCGCCGGACGGTTGAACCGCTGGGACCAGCTCTGGTGGCGATGGCAGACCGTCCACGACGGAGCCGCGTGCGTCAAGGCCCACGATGGCAACAGATCAACGGGCTGTCACCTCGAATGGCGAACAACGTCGCAGGCGCTGCCTAGCTTGAGGCCAGTCAGGGACCTTGCGCGATGGCCGCAGTCGGGATGCCCTCCCGCCGAGCGCTTGCTCCCCTCGCCCTGGGCTGTCTGGGGCTGGTTGCAGCCGGTTGCAGCCGCACCCCCGAACGTGTCTCGGTGCCGGTGTCCAACTGGCCGGGCTACGAGTACTTCTATCTGGCTGAACAGGCGGGGCTGGCCCGTGCCCATGTGGTGAACCTGGAGCTGGAAGCCCAGCGCTCCAGGGCAGGCCTACGCCCCCGGCCCAGGGTTGGTGAATGGCAGGTGTGGGGTGCCTGATCGGCCTGCCAATCACTTGGCGAACTGGTCTGTGGAAAGGGCTGTTCCGTAGTCCGCTACACGGTTGCGGCGCTTGCAGGTGGGTTCACTGGGCAATCCGCCGCGGTCCTGCGCCGCACCTTCTGCCATGTCTGCCGTCCCCCTTCACCAGGATCCCTTCACCCACGAGAGCCGAACATCGGCGCCGAGGCCGGCGCCGATGTTCGAGCTGATCCCCTACGAGAAGTTCCGCGATACCCCCGCCGTTCGTTTCTTCGACATCACCGTTGCCGAGTCGAACGCTCGCGATCTGGTGATTCACTCCGGCCCGGCCATCAGCCCGCCGGATGAGGAGAACACTGGGGCCTGGCAGTTCTATCTGCATCCCCATCAGGAGGACAACCTGCTGGCCCTGCACGGTGGCCGCACCTTCTATCTGGTGAACTTGGGCTGGAATTACCCGTATCACATCGTGCGCCTGGAAACCGGTGGCGACATCCTGCGCATTCCCCCCGGCACTTTTCATCGCTCCGTTTCCGATCCCGACGGTTCGGTGGTGCTCAATCAGGCCGTTCGTGAGGAGGGCGCCAGTGTGCTGCGCGAGTTCCGCGTGTACAACAGCCGCAAGATTCCGCGCCTGTTTGCCACCACCTTCAAGACGGCGCCCCTGCCCAAGCTGCACGGCGTGAGTTGGTAGGAGCGCGGCGGCGCGGGGCTCTTGCAGGCTGGGCTCAGGCCTGCTGACGGCGGCGGGGAAGAGCCAGGGCGTCGCGCTGGGTGAACAGCTCGCAGGCCGCATAGGCGGCCGGCAGGTTGGCCACCCGCTGCCAGTTGTCGTCCTGAGCGGAGTGGTTCACCACATAGCCACCGCCGCCATCGCGGGCGATGCGGCATCCGTCCGTCGTGAGGCCAACCAGGTGAAGGTGCCCGCTCATCGATCCGCTCCGAACTATTCCGGTTGTAGATCTGGCTGGGTGCGGCTGGCCTGTGTGGCTTTGCTCACGCAATCAAACGTGAACCTGTTGAACACAACCTGAAGCCGGTGGCTCGGTTCACAGGCGCAGATCAATGCTGCAGCAGTCCTGGAAGGCGCCGCGCAACGGTGCGGCAATGGGCTGAGAGGCGCTTGGTGCTGCCTCCTCGGCGGTGAGGGCTTCAAAACCGTCGCACTCCTGCCACAGCCGCCAGCTGCGCAGCGGCTGGCCGCCAGCGGCGGCCAGAAGATCGAGCTGCAGGGGAATCTGCACCGGCAGGCAGGGGTGCAGGCAGGGGAACAGCGCCTCCTGGCGGTAGCGCACCGCCACCGGGCGTTCCGCGTCGCCCGCCGGCAGTTGCAGCGGGCGTGCCTGCAGCTGCAGCCGGTGCTGCTGGCGGAAGGCGGCCGTGGTGATCACCTCGAAGCGCCGCAGGGAGCTGTCGACGAAGCGGCTGGTGCTGCCGCCCTCCACCGGCGTGTCGCACAGTAGCGGCCATGGCTCGAGCGCCTGGCGGATCGTCAGCTCCGCCTCCCCCTCGCGCCAGTGCAGCAGAACCGGAAAGCGCCACTCCCATATCGCCCGGAAGGGCGCCGGATCGAGCGGCAGGCCGGCAGCCGCCAGCTCCGCCAGCACCTGCTCCAGATCGGCCCAGAGGGCGCTGGGCAGCATGGCTTCGTCGTGCAGCGCCGCCCCCCAGGGCCGCAGGCCCGAGGGGCGGTTGCTGGGCTCCAGCAGGTGCACCGCCAGGGCGCGCCAAAGCAGGGCCACGGCGCTGGTCCACTGGTGGTGGGGCAGGGATTCCAGGGCCCGGAACTCCAGCAGCCCCTGGCAGCCGGCGGTCCAGGCGGGGTTCCAGAACTTGTCGAGGCTGATCTCGCTGCGGTGGGTATTGCCGCTGCGGTCGGCATGAAGGTGCCGCAGGGTTTCGCCGATGGGCACCCGCTGGTCGCCGGTCGGGAGTTGCTCCAGGCAGCTGTGGGCCAGGTCCAGATCCAGCAGGCCGGCGGAGCCCTCATCGGGTCGTGGCGCCTGGGAGGCGGGGCCGACGCTGCGGCCGCTGAACAGGTAGCCCAGGCTCGGGTGGTGCTGCCAGTAGCGCAGGATCCCCACCAGCCAGGCGGGCCGCGTGAAGAACGGGTTGGTCTCCAGGCTTGGCCCGCCCCAGAGGAGGTGGTTGCCGCCGCCGGTGCCCTCGATGCGCGCACCCACCTGTTTCCAGCTGCGCAGACCCACGGCGGCGCCGCCCCGCTCCAGCCGCTCGATCCAGTCGGCGTACTCCCGCCAGCTGTGGCACACCGGCAGGTTCACCTCCAGCACCCCCGGATCGGCGGTGAGCCCCAGCACCTGCCAGTGGTCGTGACTGTCGTAGGGCAGCACGCCGCTCAGCTCCGGTTGGCTCCAACCGCTGCTGGCGGTGGCGATCAGGCTCAGCAGGCGCTGGAGCGGTTCGCGCAGCAGCGGAGGCAGGAACAACCCCCAGCCGTCGGCGTCCAGCTCGAGGGTGAGCACCTGACGCAGGGCGTTCTCCGGAAAGTGCTGCAGCGGCAGGCGCAGGCCGGCCGGACCATGGGCAGGGATCAGCTCGCGCAGTTCCTCCGCCAGGGGCCAGGCCACGGTCTGCCACTGGCCCTCCTCGCAGGAGAGGGGCACGGCCCACACCTGCCGATCCGGTTGCACGGAATCGCGCAGGGGCAGGGGTTCCACCGCCAGGCCGAGGTGCGAGCCGATGGCCTTCAGCAGGGCCAGGGCTTCAGCGGCTGAGGGCCGTGCCGTGCTGGTGCCGCCGGGCTGGTCCTGGGGCCAGCGCAGCACCGGCTGGCCATCCAGGCCGGTGATCAGCCGCAGGGCCCAGCGGGGGTTCACTTCGCCGTCGTAGCGCTTGCCGGGGCAGTAGATCAGGGTGCTGCCGGGCCAGGCGATGCGCTGGAGTTCGGCCGCCAGGGCGCGGGCGTAGCGCAGCTTGGTGGGGCCGTCGGCCGCCACGGTCCATTCAGCTCCCTGGGGATCGTCGGGCACCAGGGTGGGTTCACCGCCCATGGTGAGGGTCACGCCGGCGTGCTGCAGCCGCTGCTCCAGCGCGCTGGCCGTGGCCAGATCGGCGCTGCTTGGGCCCGCGATCACGTTGGGCGAGGCGGGGGGGCGGGCTGGAGCCGTGGCGGTCATGGCTGGGTCGCCGCAGAATGGAATTCCCCCCGTCATCGCGCGCGGGCTGACCACCGGGGAGCAGCAACCGATACCAATCCGCCTGTCGGTGCGGTGGTGAGCTGGCTCAGCTCTAGTGGCCGCCCACGAGCGGGGCGCTCATGGCATCAAGGATCTCGGCCTCGATCTGCCAGTCCAGCTCGCTTTTCACCCCGGGTGGGCCGGAGAAACTGCCGCTCACGGCAGCGGTGAGATCCGATTTTGACGAGCTGGCCACGGGGATGTAGCGATCGTCCACCGCCCCCTTGCCGCTGGGGTCGAAGCCGCGCCAGCCGGCCCCCTGCAGGTACACCTCGGTCCAGGCGTGCAGGTCGTAACGCTCCGGTTTCGGCTCCACCAGGTGGTAGCCGCTCACGAAGCGGGCCGGCAGGCCCACGCTGCGGCAGCACTCGATCATCAGCATCGCCAGGTCGCGGCAGGAGCCCACCCGCTCCTTGAGGGTGCGGCCGGCAGGCCAGGCGGGGCCCACGTGGCGCTGGGTGTACTTGACCCTGTCCTGAATGATCTCGACCAGCTGCTGCAGGAAGGTGAGGCTGCGACCGTCGCTGCCCATCAGCGCCTCCTGGGCCACATCCACGGCGGCGGCATCGTGCTGGCCGTTGGGCAGCCAGCCCTGCAGGTTGCTCAGCAGGTCGGGGTTCAGGCGGCCGATGGCCACCGGCAGCTGGGCCATCTCCTCATCCAGGCAGGCCTCGATCAGCGGTGGCGTGAAGGTTTCCACCTCGCTGGTGGCGGTCACCGTGAAGGTGCGCGTCTCGCCGAGGAAGCGAGCACGGGTGATCGTGTCGCCGCCGGCTGTGAGCAGGTCGTAGAGCTGGCTCGGGTCCGGGCTTACCTCGAGGCGGTAGTCGATCAGCCGCTGGAAGCCGTGCGGCCGCGGCCGCAGGCAGAAGCGGTGCGGACCCAGCAGCACGGGCTTGGTGTAGCGGTAGTCGAACCGGTGGATCAGGCGGGCGCGCATGCCAGGTCTTGACTGGAGGCTGAAGCCGAAGGGGCGGTGGGAGCGGCAACGGCCACGCTGGCCGTGGCGCTGAAGCCTGGCAGCACGAAGTAGCGCTCGTGGATCAGCTCATGCAGATTGTTGAGATCTGTCTGCAGGGCATCGATGGACTCGTGGAGCCCGCCGGCCACGAGCTCATCGATATGGGTGTAGCTCCAGCGGGCCAGGGTGAGGCCGCTGAGGCACTCCAGCTCATCGGGTGCTCCGGGTACGGAGCGGCCCCGCACCACCTGCAGGGTTTCGTGGATGCGCTCCAGGCAGTAGCGCACTGAGCGGGGGAAGATCGGATCGAGCAGCAGGAAGGCCGCCACCGCCTTCGGGGTGATCACGCCCATCTGGGCCTGGCGGAACATCTGATAGGCGCCGGCGCTGCGCAGCAGCGAGATCCACTGCAGCTCATCCAGCACGCCGCCAACCTCTTCGGGGCTGGGCAGCAGCAGGAAGTACTTCACATCGAGGATGCGGGTCGTCTTGTCGGCCCGCTCCAGCAGGCGTCCGAGGCGGCTGAACTGCCAGGAGAGGTCGCGGCTGAGGGTGGCATCGGTGACCCCATAGAACAGCTGGCAGCCCCGCCGGATCTCGCGCAGCTGCTCCTGCGGCGGCTGGTGCCAGAAGCTGTCGCTCTCCAGCAGTGTCCAGTAGAGGCCGTTGATCTGCTCCCACATCTCGGTGGTGACCACATCGCGGATCTGCCGGGCGTTCTCGCGGGCGAAGGCGATGCAGTTCACGATGCTGCTGGGATTGGCTTCCGCACGCACCAGGAACTCCACCACCTGCTGGGGCCCGCCGCCGGGGTAGAGCTCATCGAACAGATCGCGATCGCCACTGGCATCGATCAGCGGCAGCCAGGGCTCGGCGCTGCCGGGCGGGCAGTCGAGCGCCATGGCTTCGCTCACTTCCACGAAGCGGGAGATGTTCTCGGCCCGCTCCACGTAGCGGTTGATCCAGTAGAGGGAATCGGCGACGCGGCTCAGCATGCGACGGTCTCCTCAGGAGCTTCCTCAACGATCCAGGTGTCCTTGCAGCCGCCGCCCTGGGAGGAATTCACCACCAGGGAGCCCCGCTTGAGGGCCACGCGTGTGAGCCCACCCGGGCTCACCCAGGCTTCCTTGCCCCGCAGTACATAGGGCCGCAGGTCCACATGGCAGGGGTAGAGCTCGCCTTCACTCAGGGACGGCACGGTTGAGAGCTCCAGGGTCGGCTGGGCGATGAAGTTGCGCGGGTTGGCGCGGATCTTGTCGGCGAACTCCAGGATCTCCGCCTCGCTGGCGTGAGGACCGATCAGCATGCCGTAGCCCCCTGCCTCCGATACCGCCTTCACCACCAGCTCACTCAGGTGCGCGAGCACGTAGGCCTGATCATCCGCCCGTGAGCAGAGGTAGGTGGGCACGTTCTCGATGATCGCCTCCTCGCCGAGGTAGTAGCGCACCATCTCAGGGAGATAGGCGTAGATCAGCTTGTCGTCCGCCACGCCGGTGCCCGGTGCGTTGGCGATCGCCACCCTTCCGGCCGCGTACACCTCCATCAGGCCCCGCACCCCCAGCATGGAGTCCGAGCGGAACACGGCCGGATCGAGGAAGTCGTCGTCGATGCGGCGGTAGATCACATCCACCGGCTCAAGCCCGCTGGTGCTGCGCATCCACACCCGTCCGTCCTGGCAGGCCAGATCACGGCCCTCCACCAGGGCGATTCCCATCTGCTGGGCCAGGTAGCTGTGCTCGAAGTAGGCGCTGTTGAACACCCCCGGGGTCAGCAGCACCACCCGCGGCCGATCGGTCCAGGGGGCGAGATCCCGCAGGGTCTGCAGCAGGCGTGAGGGGTAATCGTCGATCGGCTGGACCGTGCGCCCCGCGAACAGGCTGGGGAACATGCGCTTCATCACGCGCCTGTTTTCCAGGAAGTAGGCCACGCCGGAGGGGCAGCGCAGGTTGTCTTCCAGCACCCGCCAGGTGCCGGCACCATCGCGCACCAGATCGAGGCCTGAGATCTGGCACCAGAGCCCGAGTGGCGGTTTGAAACCGCGCATCTGCGGCCGCCAGCCCTGGGAGGTTTCCACGTCCTCCCGCGGAATCACGCCGTCGGCAAGGATCTTCTGATCGCCATACACATCGGCCAGGAAGAGATCGATCGCCTCAAGGCGCTGGATCAGCCCCTGCTCCAGCCGCTGCCAGTCCGCCTGATCGATCAGGCGGGGCAGGGGGTCGAACGGCAAGATCCGCTCGCCGCCGCGGCTGCCGGAATCGTTGAGGCGAAAGGTGGCCCCCAGCCGCTTGAGCAGGATGCCGGCGGCGGCGTGGTTCCGGTTCAGCTCATCGAGGCCCAGGGCGCCGAGGGCGCCGAGCAGGGGCTGCAGGGCCTGGCGGGGCTGTTCGCTGGAGCTGAAATATTCGTCGTAACCCTTGCCGGGCCTGTAGTCGGTGAACATGGGGCCGTCCGCGGGCCGATCGAGGCCACTTCGCTGGAACGATCCTCCAGCGGGGTGGAGACCTTCCCGGCAGCGGTTGTTACAGGATTCAGGCGCCGGCCCGGGAGTGGGCAGAACCGACAGGCGGCCTCAGAATGAAGTCTGATCGGCTGATCTCTCGGAGGATTGTGCAGCACCATGAGCGAGCCGATCAGCGGGCCGATGAACAAGCCTCAGGCGCCCGACGACATCGCCGCTGTCGGACGCCAAGACGATCCTGATCGTCTGGTGGATTCGGAGGGGGAGGACTGGAACGGACGGGAACACCGGCGCCTGGAGCGCTACCCCGTGGCCGGCAGCCGGCCGATCGCCCTGCGCCCCCTCGACCCTGACGGGCAGCCGGCCGGCTCGTGGATGCTCGCCGACATCCTCGACATCAGCCTGGGAGGCCTCTGCCTGCTGATCACCGGTTCGCTGGAGTTGCAGCCCGGCCAGATGCTGGAGCTGGATCTGCGCTCCCATCCCAACTTCCCCTGGGTTCGGGTGACTGTGAAGACCCGTTGGTGGATCAGTGCCGACAGCTTCTCAACCCTTGGCCTGTCCTTCGAGCCGCAGCTGACAACGATTCCCCGGCTGGCCATGGAGCGGCGAGGGCAGCGCCGTGATCCCAACCAGGCTGTCTGGACCACGGATTAGCCGTCGCCCAGCTCCTCGCGACGATGTGCTGAAGCACGACGACGCGGCTTGGCTTGAGGCCTAAAATGAGCGATAAGATCGATTAACTAAGCTGAACCGATTGCCGCCACCGGACGAGCAGGCTCTGCACCCCAGTAATGCCGCCTCTGAAGGTCTCGGTCTCCGAGGTGAATTCATTCCACGAGCATCTCCGGCGGTTATCTCTCTGACCAGAACCAGTCCAGCGGCCTGGGTTCTGGACCGCTTGCCAACTTCGCCGCTGCGACTTCCCTGGAACCGCAGCATCAGCGTGTCCGTCGTCTTCATGCACGGGCCCCTGTGGAGGCCTGTCGTCCGATCGGGGTGCAGCTGCTGAATGATGATGGCGCACCAGCCTGCGCTTGGACGCTGGCGGACATCCTCGACATCAGCAATGGCGGCTTCTGCCTGCTGATCACCGAGCATCCTGAGCTGGCGATCACGACGCTGATGCGTTTGAGGCTCGATGTGCGACCGCACCCGAGCTTCGGTGTGGATCTTCTGCATGGGGAGCTGCGCTGGTTCGTGAACTCCGGCTTCGTTCTCTCCTTCGGCGTGGGTTTGGATGCTCTACTCGCGGCGATTCCACCTCTGCTGCCCTGCCGCCGTGCTGCCCGCCGGGAGCTTGACCCGGCAGAGCAGCTCATCGGCTGAGTTGCTGGTCCCCAGCAAAGGGTTCAGAACCGTTCTGTCACTGCCGTTGGTTCAGAGCAGGAAGTAGCGCTGGGCCATCGGCAGCACCTCGGCTGGTTCGCAGGTGAGCAGCTCGCCGTCGGCGAACACCTCGTAGGTCTGGGGGTCCACCTCCACCTTGGGCAGGGCGGTGTTGTTCTTCATCGACGCCTTGCCGATGCCGCCGCGGGTGTTCTGCACCGGCACGCACAGCCGTTCCAGACCCAGGCGGCGGGGCACATCGTCCTCCAGGGCGGCCTGGCTCAGGAAAGTGAGGCAGCTGGGAGCGAGGGCCTTGCCGAAGGCGGCGAACATGGGCCGGCCGTGCACGGGGCCGGGGGTGGGGATGGAGGCATTGGCATCGCCCATCTGGGCCCAGACGATCGAGCCGCCCTTGATCACCATCTCGGGCTTCACCCCGAAGAACCCGGGCTTCCAGAGCACCAGGTCGGCCAGCTTGCCCACTTCCACCGAGCCCACCTGGTGATCGATGCCGTGCAGGATCGCCGGGTTGATCGTCACCTTGGCGATGTAGCGCTTGAGGCGGGTGTTGTCGTTGCGCTCCGAGTCGCCCGTCAGGGCGCCGCGCTGCACCTTCATCTTGTGGGCGGTCTGGAAGGTGCGGGTGATCACCTCGCCCACCCGGCCCATGGCCTGGGAATCGCTGGCGATCAGTGAGAAGGCGCCGATGTCGTGAAGGATGTCCTCGGCGGCGATCGTCTCGCGGCGGATGCGCGATTCGGCGAAGGCCACGTCTTCCGGGATGCGGGGATCGAGGTGGTGGCACACCATCAGCATGTCGAGGTGTTCCTCGAGCGTGTTGCGGGTGTAGGGGCGCGTTGGGTTGGTGGAGCTGGGCAGCACGTTGGCTTCCCCGCAGATCCGGATGATGTCCGGCGCGTGGCCGCCGCCGGCGCCTTCGGTGTGGAAGGTGTGGATGGTGCGGCCGCCGATGGCGCGGATCGTGTCTTCCACGAAACCGGCCTCGTTGAGGGTGTCGGAGTGGATCGCCACCTGGATGTCGAAGCGATCCGCCACCGACAGGCAGCAGTCGATCGCTGCGGGAGTGGTGCCCCAGTCCTCGTGGAGTTTGAGGGTGATGGCGCCGGCGCGGATCTGCTCCTCGAGCGCTTCGGGGGTGCTGGCGTTGCCCTTGCCGAAGAAGCCCAGGTTGACCGGCAGGCCTTCGGCCGCCTGCAGCATGCGGGCCATGTGGAAGGCGCCGGGGGTGCAGGTGGTGGCGTTGGAGCCCGTGGCCGGGCCGGTGCCGCCGCCGAGCATCGTGGTTACCCCGCTGGCCAGGGCCGTTTCCACTTGCTGAGGACAGATGAAGTGAATGTGGGTGTCGATGGCGCCGGCGGTGAGGATGTGGCCCTCGCCGGCGATCGCCTCGGTGCTAGGCCCCACCACGATCGTCACCCCCGCTTGGGTGTCGGGGTTGCCCGCCTTGCCGATCGCCACGATCCGGCCGTCGCGTAGGCCGATGTCGGCCTTGACGATCCCCCACCAGTCGAGGATCAGGGCGTTGGTGATCACCGTGTCCACCGCGCCATCGGCGCGGGTGGTCTGGGCCTGGCCCATGCCGTCGCGGATCACCTTGCCGCCGCCGAACTTCACCTCATCGCCGTAGACGGTGTAGTCCTTCTCCACCTCGAGGATCAGCTCGCTGTCGGCCAGGCGCAGGCGGTCGCCCGTGGTGGGGCCGTAGGTCTCGGCGTAGGCGCGGCGGGAGATGCGGTAGGGCATGGGGTGGTGGGTGCGTGGAGCGCGCGTTAGTCGAGAGGGCCGTTCACCAGACCGTTGAAGCCGAACACGCGGCGTGCTCCGGCGAAGGGCACCAGCTGCACCTCGCGGCTGTCACCGGGTTCGAAGCGGATCGCCGTACCGGCGGGAATGTCGAGTCGCTGGCCCCTGGTGGCCTCCCGCTCGAACACCAGCGCCTCGTTGGCCTCGAAGAAATGGAAGTGGGAGCCCACCTGCACCGGACGGTCTCCGCGGTTGGCCACCAGCACGGTGGTGACCGGCCGGCCGGCATTGAGCTCCAGCTCGCCGGGTTCGGGAAGTAGTTCGCCGGGGATCAGGGGAGGCATGGGCTCAGCGGATCGGCTCGTGCAGGGTGACGAGCTTGGTGCCATCGGTGAAGACCGCTTCGATCTGCACCTCGTGCACCAGCTCCGGCACCCCCTCCATCACCTGCTCACGAGTGAGCCAGGTTGTGCCCTCGGCCATCAGGTCGGCCACGCTCCTGCCGTCGCGTGCGCCTTCCAGCACGAGAAAGCTCAGCCAGGCCACCGCCTCCGGGTGGTTCAGCTTCAGGCCGCGGTTCAGCCGCCGCTCCGCCAGCAGGGCGGCGGTGACGATCAGCAGTTTGTCCTTTTCCTGAGGCGTGAGGAGCATTCATTCACTTTGGCAGGGGTGGTGGCCCTGGTCAGGTTCAGGGTGAACCGGTGTTGGGGCCGACGGTCGGCACTGCCGCGGCAGCAGGTGCGTGCTTGGCGAACGGCTGCTCCTGGAACGGCCACACCCGCGGCAGTTCCGGTGGTGCCAGGCCCCGCAATGCGCGGCTGCGGCGCCAGATGCGGCTGAACCAGTGGCGGGCCGCCTGGCTGGAGGGGCCGCGGTAGCGGGCCACGAGCCCCTGCTCAAGGGCGCCACAGGCCATCTCCCCTTCCAACCCGCGCCGGTCGGCACGGCAGTCGGCCATCAGCTGCTCCAGCTCCCCGGCCGCCAGCGGCCGCGGCGCCACCCACACCAGCGAGCCGAACACCGGCTCACCCGCCAGGCCATGACTGCCGGTGAGGCTTTCGCCCCCCAGCTCGAGCCGATCCACCAGCTCCCAGCGGCCGCTGCGGCGGATCTCCAGGCAGGAGCGCCAGCGCCCCGCGGCCAGCGTTTCCCCTGCGGCCGTGCGCCCCAGCCGCACCACCTCGATGCCCAGAAAGCTGGCACCGGCCTCCAGTTCCACCCGGGCCTGCTGCTCGAACAGCCCATCGGCATAGAGCACCAGCTCCTGCGGCAGCCACTCCAGATCACTGCCGGCTGCCAGCCGCAGGTTGAGCGTTTGTTGGGCCCAGGCGCCGGCGGGCCTGCGGCGGGAGCGCGCCACGGTGCCGTACACCTTCTGGGCGGCGACGCTGGTGAGCAGGGCACGGCTGCCGGGCTCCAGTTCGGCCGTGATCCGCAGCTCATCGCCCCCCACCAGACCGCCGGCCGTATGCAGAAGCGGCAGCTCGCAATGGCCGCTGCTCTGACGGAAGGCCCGCTGCAGCTTCAGTGGCGAGCTGGCGCTGCCCTGATGGCCGGTGTGGTCGCCCCGCCGCAGGAAGCGCAGCCGCGCCTCGGCGCACCACGGTTGCGGTGTGGCGTTGTCGGAGCCCGGCTGCGTCATGGTGGCGCCCACTGGTGGAAGTCTGCTCCGGCAATGCCGGGCGATCCTGGCGCCGCAGGCACACTGGGTGCAGCGTGAGCGGTGAGGCTGCGGCGGCCGTGGCAGGAGGCTTGATCTGATGCAGCGTCCCGTGCAACAGCGGGCCGAAGTGCCTGGGCTTCTGCTGGTGCAGCGTCTGCCGGCGCTCCCATCGGGTGAGCCATCGCCTGTCCTGCGTCTGCCTCTCACGGCCGATCAGCGCACCGGCCTGCGGGGTCTTCGCCGTAGCGCCTGCGGCCGCGATCTCCTGCTGCAGCTGCCCCGTGGCGAGGCTCTCCAGCCCGGGGAACGGCTCGCTGCTGCGGACGGGCATGAGCTGGTGCTGGTGGAGGCGGCACCCGAGCCGGTGATGCGTGTGCGCGCAGGGGATCCCCTGGCGCTGCTGCAGGCGGCGTACCACCTCGGGAACCGCCATGTGGCGATGGAGCTGCACCCCCACGAGCTGGTGCTCCTGCAGGACAGCGTCCTGGCCAGCCTGCTGCGCCAGCGGGGGCTCAGCGTGGAATGTCTCGAGGCTTGCTTCCACCCGGAAGCCGGCGCCTACACCGGCCTGGGTCACAGTCACGGCCACGGCCACGGCCACGGCCACAACCACGACCACGACCACGACCACGACCACGACCAAGATCATCCCCATGACCACGGAGCGCGGCCTTGAGCGATCCGGCGCGGCTGCGGCTGTTCCAGCTGGTGAGCCCCTCTCTGCCGGTGGGGGCCTTCAGCTACTCCGAGGGCCTGGAGGTGCTCGTGCAGGCCGGTCGGCTCACGGCTGTCGAGCCGTTGGAGGCCTGGCTGCGGGCCGAGTTGATGGGTGGTGCGATCACGCTCGAGGTCGCGGCCCTGGCACCGTTGCAGGCTTTGCTGCACAACCTGCCTGAGGGCATGGGCGCGGAGGCCGCTGAGGACGGCGGGGCTGAGCGGGCCCGGCAGGCCTGGAACGCATTGGCGGATCTCGACGGCTGGCTGCTGGCGCAGCGCGAGGCACCGGAGCTGCGGGCCCAGCAGCGCCAGATGGGTCTGTCGTTGCTGCTGCTGCTGGCGGATCTGGGCTGGCCGCTGCCGGCGGCGGGGGGCGCTGGGCCCTCCACCACGGCGGCGCCCACCCTGGCCTGGCCCGCCGCCTTCGCCTGGGCCGCCTGCTGCCTTGGGCTCGGCTCTCCCGCCATTGAGGAGGCCTACCTCTACGGCTGGGTTGCCAATCAGATCAGCGCCGCCGTGCGGCTGGTGCCGCTTGGCCCCACCCAGGGGCAGCGCTTGCAGCTGGCGCTGGCGCCGCTGATCGCCGAGCGGGCCCACGCCCTCGCCGCGGCTGACCCCCGCACCCTCTGGAGCGGTGGGGTGGGGGCCTCCCTGGCCCAGCTGCAGCATGCCGAGCTCTACTCACGCCTGTTCCGCAGCTGACTGCGCCGCATGGCCTTCCGGGCCGGCATCGCCACAATGCGGCGATCCGCCCAAGCCGATGCTCTCGATCTGGATTGGCGCCATGGATCAGGGGCTGGCCTACGCCGGCCTGGCCCTCGGCGTGTACCTCACCCTGCGTGTGCTCAACTTCGCCGACATCACGGTGGATGGCTCCTTCGCGCTCGGCGGTGGCAGTGCCGCGCTGCTGCTCAGCCAGCAGGTGGCCGCGCCTCTGGCGCTGCTGGCGGCCGTGGCCCTCGGCGCCCTGGCCGGCACGGTCACCGGTCTGATCCACACGCGCCTGGGTGTGAACGACCTGTTCGCCGGCATCCTCACCACCACCGGCCTCTACTCGATCACCCTGCGGCTGATGGGCCGCTCCAACATCCCGCTCACCGACCTGAAGCTTTCGGTGAGCAACCTGCCCCAGCTCGGTTTCGCCGCCGACGGCCAGTGGCTGATCGCTCTGCTGGTTGTGGTTCTGGGGCTGATCGGTCTGCTGGCCCTCTGGCTCGCCACCGATATGGGTCTGGCCCTGCGGGCCATCGGCAATAACCCGGTCATGGCCCGCGCCAACGGGATCAGCACCCGTCGGGGTCTCACCCTCGGCATTGCCGCTGGCAATGGCCTGGTTGCTCTCGCTGGGGCCCTGGTTGCCATGTATCAGGGCTTCGCCGACGTGACCATGGGCATCGGCTCCCTGATCCTCGGCCTGGGGGCCGTGATCGTCGGTGAGTCGGTGCTGCGGCCCCGCAGCGTGCCGATGGCCCTTCTGGCGGTGGCGCTGGGCTCGGTGTTGTTCCGGGCCATGATCGCCCTGGCCCTGCAGCTGGGCATGGAACCGGTGGACCTCAAGCTGGCCACGGCGCTGCTGCTGTTGGCGGCCCTGGGGTTGGGTCGCCTGCGCCTTCCTGGCGTCAGTGATCCAGGAGGCCGATCATGAGCCTCAGCATCAGCGAGCTGAGCTGGGGCCACTCCGTGCCCGGCGGCAGCTGGCGCCAGCTCTTCCAAGGCTTCAACCTCCACTGCCCTTCGGGCCAGTTCGTCGTTGTGATCGGCAGCAACGGCTCTGGTAAGTCGACGTTGCTCAACCTGATCGCGGGTGCCTTGCGGGCCGGTGGCGGTTCCGTGCAGCTGGAGGGGCGGGAGTTGCTCGGATGGCCGGATTATCGCCGCGCCCGCCTCATCGGTCGGGTCATGCAGAACCCGCTCGACGGCACCGCCCCCAACCTCACCATCGCTGAGAATCTGCGCCTGGCTGAATGCCGCCGCTTCAGCGTGTTCGGTCGGCGCGGTCTGATCGGCGGTCTGCATCCCAGCCGCGGCGATCGCCGTCGCTACGCCGCTCTGCTGGAGGAGTTGGGGCTCCCTCTGGCCGATCGGCTCGAAACTCTTGTGGGTCAGCTCTCCGGTGGTCAGCGCCAGACGGTGAGCCTGGTGATGGCCAGCCTGGGGCAGCCGCGGTTGCTGCTCCTGGATGAGCACACTGCCGCCCTTGATCCCCGCGCCGAGGCCACGGTGATGGCGCTCACCGATCGCTTGGTGCAACGCCTGGGCACCACCACCTTGATGGTGACCCACAGCCTTGAGCAGGCCCTGCGCCATGGTGATCGGCTGGTGATGCTGCAGGAGGGGCGCCTGATCGGCGACTGGAGCGCTGCCGAGCGGCAACGGTTCACACCGGCGGCGTTGCGGGCTCTGTACGGCAGCGGCACAGTGCCACCGGATACCACCGTGCCTCCACCTCCTGCGGAAACACCATGAGTCTGCGGCGTCGTGAGTTCATCGCCCTGGCCGGTGCCGGACTGGGGAGTTCGCTGCTGTTGGCGGCCTGCGGCAGGCTGGGAGGCGGCAAGCCCCGTAAAGGGCCGGTGATCGGCATGTTGCAGATGGTGGATGCGCCGCCGCCAAACCTCACCCGCGAGGGTTTCGAGGAAGCCCTGGTCGCCGCTGGATACCGGGATGGCGAGACCGTTACCTTCCTCCAGAAGGACGCCGCCGGCGAACTGCCCAACACCACCCTGGTGATGCAGCAGTTCCTCAGCGAGAAGGTGGACATGGTGCTGGCGGTTGGCACCCCGCCGCTGCAGGCGGCGATAAAGGTGATGCCCGAATCGGTGCCCGTGGTCTTCTGCTACTGCTCCAATCCCTGGGGTGCCGGCGCCGGCAAGCCTCCTGGTGGTGTGGGCCAGCACCGGCCCAACGTTGTGGGCACGATCGGCACCAACCCGGTGGGGGAGGAGCTGGATCTGGCGAAGCAGGTGAACCCGGCAATCAGGCGCGTTGGCCTGATCTACAACCCCGGTGAGCCCAACTCCGACTACGAGGCCGGCATCCTGCGCAAGGAAGCCGACAAGCGGGGGCTGACGATCGAGGCCCAGTCGGTAGCGAACTCCGGCGAGGTGCTGCAGGCGGCGCAGGCCCTGGCCGAGAAGAAGGTGGAGGCTTTCGTGAAGATCGGCGATTACGCCACCATTCAGGCCTTCAACGCCATCTGCAAGGTGGGCCTGGAGAACAGGATCCCGGTGTACTCAGTGGATCCGCCGGATATCGAACTGCCGGGTTGCCTGGCGGTGATCGGCTGGAACTACCGCGACGATGGCATGGCCGCCGGTCGACTCGCCGTGCGCGTGCTCAAGGGCGAATCCCCGGCGACGATGGCCTTTGAACCGCTCACCAAGACCGATCTGCTGGTGAGCATGGCCACGGCCAAGGCCATCGGCGTGACGCTGCCCGAAGCGCTGCTCAAGCGAGCCGACAAAGTGGTGAGCTGAATCTCAGTCGGCAGTGCTTCAGCGGCCGATGAGCGGTTGGGACTCCGCTGCAGGGACTGCGCCCGCCGGCGGCGTCTTTGGTTCTGTAGATGTCGCCGGGGTCGGGGTGACCCGTTCGGCAGCGGGCTCCAGCAGCTGAAGCAGCCAGCTGCGCTGGATGTCCCTCAGCAGGCCATTGCTGCTGCGCACCAGGGCGCTCACATCCTGCAGGGTGGACTCCAGGGAGCTGAGGCTCTGTTCGATGCTCTCGCTGACGCCGCTGATTCTTGCCTGCAGCAGGCCTGAACCAGCCCGGGCCTCGCCCTGAAGGGTGCCGGCCTGATCAGAAGGGGCGACGCCAGCGCGCTGATCTGGACCGCGAGGGCTTGAACACTGAGGGTCGACATCTCCTCCAGCGGCCCCGCCAGCAGCTGGATGAAGCCCATGCTGAGGGCGGAACCGGTCAGCAGGCTCAGACCGACGATGCCGAAGTCGAGCCGGCCGGACCCTGCCGCCATCGCGCTTGCTGCTCCGCCAGGATGGCAGTCATGGCACCGTGCTGCACCTGGTTAAAGCGATGAGCAGTCGTTTGCGCGTTGGTGTCGCCGGTCCGGTGGGATCCGGCAAGACGGCCCTTGTGGAAGCGCTCTGCCGCCGGCTGCGCGATCGCCTGCAGCTGGCGGTGGTGACCAACGACATCTACACCCAGGAGGACGCTCGGTTCCTCACCCGGGCCGGCGCCCTCGAACCGGACCGCATCCGCGGTGTGGAGACCGGTGGCTGCCCTCACACCGCCATCCGCGAGGACTGCTCGATCAACCGGGCCGCCGTGGCGGAGCTGGAGGCGCTCTTCCCGGATCTGGATCTTGTGCTGGTAGAGAGCGGTGGCGACAACTTGGCCGCCAGCTTCAGCCCTGAGCTGGTGGATTTCTGCATCTACGTGATCGACGTGGCCGCCGGCGACAAGATTCCGCGCAAGGGCGGGCCCGGCATCACCCGCTCCGATCTGCTGGTGATCAACAAGATCGATCTGGCCCCGCTGGTGGGGGCCAGCCTGGCGGTGATGCAGGCGGACACCGAACGCATGCGGCCCGGCCGGCCCTGGTGCTTCACCAACCTCCGCAGCGGCGAGGGACTGGAGGCTGTCGAGCAGTTCCTGCTCGCCCAGCTGCCGCCTCCGGTCGGCAACAACTGAACAGCCGTGTAGCGAATCGCAGGGAAGGCCAGGCGGAACTCCCCGTTTGACCTCGAGGGCCAGTCCGGCGCCGTGGGGAGATCAGGCCTGCAGGTGAGCCGCCAGGTCAGCGCTTAGCAAATCCGTTTCAACGGTTACAAAGCCCTCGGCCGGGTACTGGATACCTTCCGACCACCGCTGATCGCAGCGGCAACAATCAGCGGTTTTCCGTAGGAGTTTTCATGGATCCCCTTCAGATGCGCAAAGTGGCCATGCGCTCGATCGCCGGTGCAACGGCTGTTGCAGCCAGCCTGTCGCTGGTGGCCTGCGGTGGCGGTGAGCAAGCCTCTGGTGATTTCGACGGTGAAGTGAAGGTGGGGATCCTTCACTCACGCTCCGGCACCATGGCCATCTCCGAGAACACGGTGGCCGAAGCCGAGCTGATGGCCATCGACGAGATCAACGCCAAGGGTGGCGTGACGGTCGACGGCAAGAAGCTGAAGATCGTTCCCGTCGAGGAAGACGGTGCTTCGGACTGGCCCACCTTCGCTGAGAAAGCCAAGAAACTGATCGATCAGGATCAGGTGGCTGTGGTGTTCGGTGGCTGGACTTCCGCCAGCCGCAAGGCAATGCTGCCGGTGTTCGAAGCCAAGGATCACTTCCTCTTCTACCCGATCCAGTACGAGGGTCAGGAGTGTTCCAAGAACATCTTCTACAGCGGTGCTGCACCCAACCAGCAGGCTGAGCCTGCTGTGGACTGGCTGCTGAAGAACAAAGGCAAGGATTTCTTCCTGGTGGGCTCGGATTATGTGTATCCGCGCACGGCCAACACCATCATGAAGGAGCAGCTCAAGGCCAACGGTGGCAAGGTCGTCGGTGAGGACTACCTGCCCCTTGGTAACACCGAGGTGGCTCCGATCATCGCCAAGATCAAGCAGGCCCTGCCCAAGGGTGGTGTGATCGTCAACACCCTGAACGGCGACAGCAACGTGGCCTTCTTCAAGCAGATGAAGGCCGCGGGCATCACTCCGGCCAACGGCTACTCGATCATGAGCTTCTCGATCGCCGAGGAGGAGATCGCGGCAATCGGTCCTGAGTACCTCGAGGGCACCTACGCGGCCTGGAACTACTTCCAGAGCCTCGATACGCCAGCGTCCAAGGAGTTCACCAAGAACTTCAAGGCCAAGTACGGCGACAAGCGGGTCACCAACGACCCCGCTGAGGCCGCCTACATGATGGTGTATCTCTGGGCCGCTGCTGCCGAGAAGGCCAACAGCGTTGACGACAACAAGGTCCGCGAGGCCCTGATCGGCGTCAGCTTCGACGCTCCCGAGGGCAAGGTGACCGTGCAGCCCAACCACCACGTTGAGAAGCTTGTGCTGATCGGCGAGGTGCAGAAGGATGGCATGTTCAAGATCCTTGAGAACAAAGGCTTCGTGAAGCCTCTGGCCTGGAACCAGTACGTGCCCGAAACCAAGGGCTACACCTGCGACTGGACGCAGAAGCGCCCCGACGCCGGCAAGTACAAGATGTGATCGAACCGGGCGGTTCTGCGGTTCCGCCCGCCTTCACGTATTCGAAGCTCAATGGGGGAGAGTGATCTCCCCCATTTTTGTTCCTGCCGTTCGGCGCAATTTCTGGCCCTCTGCCTGATCCCTGCGGATCGCGATGGATCTTCTCTACGACACACTCTTCAACGGCCTGGCCATCGGCTCGGTTCTGGTGCTGGCGGCGCTGGGCCTGGCGGTGGTCTTCGGCTTGATGGGTGTCATCAACATGGCCCATGGCGAGTTGATGATGCTCGGTGCCTACACCACCTTTGTGGTGCAGAACATCTTCAAGGCCGTGCTGCCGGATGCTCTGTTCCCGATTTACATCCTGGTGGCGATTCCGCTGGCCTTTCTGGTGAGTGGCCTGGCGGGTCTGCTTCTGGAAAAGACAGTCATCCGCCGCCTCTATGGCCGGCCGCTGGAAACGCTGCTGGCCACCTGGGGTGTCAGCCTGATCCTGCAGCAGTTCGTGCGCTCCGTCAGTAGTGCCTTCGCCATCGGCCTGGTGCTGGCGGTCGCAGGTGGCTTGTTGATTCCTCGCTTCACGCCGAAGGCCTGGTGGCAGCAGCGCTGGACACCGCTTCTCGGCACCGGCAGCTGGATCGTCAGCGGCGCTGTCGGCATCGCCATCGCCTCTGCCCTCGGTAATCAACGCGCCCTTGATCAGCCCTGGTTTAGTGCCCGCAACATCGATGTGACAGCCCCCACCTGGTTGCGGGGATCCATCGATGTGGGCGCCGTGAACATGCCGGCGGCTCGTTTGTTCATCATCGCCCTCACGGTGATTGCCCTGGTGGCGGTGAGTTGGTTCCTGCAGAAGAGTGTTTGGGGTATGCGTATCCGCGCCGTGACCCAGAACAGGCCGATGAGCGATTGCCTCGGTATTCCCACCGAGAAGGTGGATGCGCTCACCTTCCTGATCGGCTCCGGTCTGGCCGGGGTGGCTGGCGTGGCGGTGACGCTGCTGGGTTCGGTGGGTCCGAACCTCGGCGGCAACTACATCGTCGACTGCTTCATGGTGGTGGTGCTCGGCGGCGTCGGCAAGCTGGCCGGCACCGTGCTGGCGGCCCTGGGCATCGGTGTTCTGAGTTACATCGTGGGCTCCGGCTCGCTGCTGCTGGTGTGGCCGGCGATGCCTGCGGGTCTTAATGATCTGATCACCTTTTTCGCCACCACCTCGATGGCGAAGGTGCTGGTGTTCGCCCTGATCGTGGTCTTCCTGCAGATCAGACCAGCCGGTCTGTTCCCGCAGAAGGGCCGCATGGTGGAGGCCTGATCGATGGCTGATCTGCTCGCCTCACGCCAGCTGCGTCGCTGGCTCCCCTGGGTGCTGATCGTGGTGGCAGCCCTGGTGCTGCCTGCACTGCTGCCGCCGTTCCGGCTGAACCTGCTGGGACGTTTCCTTTCCCTTGGGATCGTTGCCCTTGGCATTGATCTGATCTGGGGCTACACCGGCATGCTCAGCCTCGGCCAGGGCATCTTCTTCGCCCTCGGTGGCTATGCCTTGGGGATGTATCTGCAGCTCGACAGCCTCGAGCCTGGCCAGCTGCCGGAGTTCTTCTCACTCTATGGCGTCAAGAGTCTGCCCGCCTTCTGGCAGCCGTTCAATTCACCGCTGTTCACGTTGTTCGCCATCTGGGTGATCCCGGCTCTGGTGGCCGGTGGCCTGGGCTATCTGGTGTTCCGCAACCGCATCAAGGGGGTCTACTTCTCGATCCTCACCCAGGCCGCCCTGCTGGTGTTCTTCAACTTCTTCAACGGCCAGCAGAAGCTGATCAACGGCACCAATGGCCTCAAGACCGACACCGCCGTGATCTTCGGCCAGCTGGTGGGCAGCGATGGCATGCAGCGTGCCCTGTTCTGGATCACGGTGCTGCTGGCGATCGGCGCCTTCCTGCTCTGCCGCTGGCTCACGCGCGGCCGCTTCGGCGATGCCCTGATCGCCATCCGCGACGACGAACCGCGGCTTCGCTTCACCGGCTACAACCCCACGGCCTACAAGACGGTGGTCTTCGCCGTGGCTGGTGCCCTGGCGGGCATCAGCGGTGCCCTCTACACCGTGCAGTCCGGCATCATCTCGCCCCAGTACATGGCGGTGCCCTTCTCGATTGAGATGGTGATCTGGGTGGCGGTTGGCGGTCGTGGCACCCTGATCGGCGCTGTGCTCGGCGCCGTGCTGATCAACTACGCCAAGAGCCTGGTGAGCGAGGCACTGCCTGAAACCTGGCTGTTCATCCAGGGTGGCCTGTTCCTGCTGGTGGTCACGGCCCTGCCGGACGGCCTGGTGGGCTGGTGGCGCAGTGGCGGTCCAGCCAGCCTGCTTGCTCTGGTGGCGCCGCCGCCGAAGCTCGCCACTTACCCCGAACTCGACCTCAATCCTGAAGTGAAGGCCGAACAGCAGCAGCTGGAAGGCCCAGCCGGTGGAGATCAGTCATGACCTTGCTCGAACTGCGGGGAGTGACCGTCAGCTTCGACGGTTTCCTTGCCCTCAACGACCTCAACCTGCAGCTGGCCCCCGGTGAGCTGCGTGCCGTGATCGGCCCCAACGGCGCCGGCAAGACCACGTTCCTTGATGTGATCACCGGCAAGGTGCGCCCCACCAAGGGGGATGTGTTCTTCCGCGGCCGCTCCCTGGTGGGGCAGAGCGAACATCGGATCTCCCGCCTGGGGATCGGCCGCAAGTTCCAGACGCCGCGCGTCTATCAGAACCTCACGCCGCGCCGCAATCTCGAGCTGGCGGTGCGTGGGCCCCATGGACCGGCGGCCCTGTTGTTCGGCAGCCTCAGCAGTGAGCAGCGCGATCGCGTGCAGCACCTGCTGGGGGTGGTGGGTCTGGAGGTGCATGCCAACCAGCCCGCCGGCGGTCTCTCCCATGGCCAGAAGCAGTGGCTGGAGATCGCCATGCTCGTGGCGCAGGACCCGGAGCTGCTGCTGGTGGATGAGCCGGTGGCCGGTCTCACCGATGAGGAAACGGCTCGCACCAGTGAGCTGCTGCGCCAGCTGGCCGGCGATCACACCGTGCTGGTGATCGAGCACGACATGGAGTTCATCCGCGATCTGCAGGCACCGGTCACGGTGCTGCACGAAGGCCATGTGCTGTGTGAAGGCTCGATGGACCAGGTGCAGAACGACCCCCGCGTGATCGAGGTCTACCTCGGCCGCGACATCCAGGAGGATGAGGCATGAGCCTGCTCGACATCCGTGGTCTGAACGTCTACTACGGCGAGAGCCATATCCTGCGCGACGTTGACCTCAGCGTCGCGCCTGGGCAGATGGTGTGCCTGATCGGTCGCAACGGCGTGGGCAAGACCACGTTGCTGAAATCGGTGATCGGCCTGTTGCGCCAGCGCAGCGGCGCCGTGCGCCTGCAGGGGCGGGAGTTCTCGGCGATGCCCCCCCACGCCCGCGCCCGCAGCGGCATCGGCTACGTGCCCCAGGGGCGGGAGATCATCCCCCAACTCACGGTGCGCGAGAACCTGCTGCTGGGGCTGGAGGCTCTGCCGGGCGGCATGGCCAAGAACCGCCACATCGATCCGGTGGTGTTCGAGTTGTTCCCGATCCTCGAGAAGTTCTTGGCCCGCCGCGGCGGCGACCTCTCCGGCGGACAGCAGCAGCAGCTGGCGATCGCCCGCGCCCTGCTGGGCAAGCCGAAGCTGCTGCTGCTCGATGAACCCACCGAAGGCATCCAGCCCTCGGTGGTGCTCGACATCGAGCGGGCCGTGCGCCGCATCATCGAGACCACCGGCATCAGCGTGCTGCTGGTGGAGCAGCACCTGCATTTCGTGCGCCAGGCCGACTGGTACTACGCGATGCAGAAGGGTGGTGTGGTGGCCAGCGGTCCCACCACCGAACTGAGCAAGCAGGTGGTGGATCGCTTCCTCAGCGTGTGATCTGCCTTTGTGGTGAGTACCAAGTTGCCGCAGTTCGGCGCCACGGGTGCTGAAGACTGCTACAGCTGGTTGGAGCAGAGAGCCGCTGTCCTCTGTGCTCCATCGTTCTGTTCTCGTCATCGTCCCCATGGTTCAGCGCGTTCTCTCCGCTTCCCGCCGCCGTGTTCTGCTTGCCCTCGCCGCCGGCAGCTCTCTGCTGGTCGCCGCCAGCCCTGCCTCCGCGCAGAGTTGCCAGTTCCTCTCACCGGTGGGGGGTAATGGTGTGACGCCGGTGGTCACCAAGACCATCAGCAGCGGGAATCCCTTCGGCAGGCCGAACTGGAACACGGACTTCTTCGTGACCCAGCCCTACTCCAGTTATAAATTCTTCTTCACGGCCAACTCCTCCGTCAGCGCCACCTACCCGATTCAGGCCTATCTGAAGTTCACCGATGGTTCCAACCTGCAGGTGGTCAATGAGTCGTACGCTCCCCAGGTCGGCACCGGTCGCCAGTGGGATATTCCGGCCGTACCCGGCAAGACGGTCAGCCAGCTGAACTTCAAGATCGGTGCCAGCGCCGATCAGGCCGCCACCGGGTTCACCTACCGGATCTCTGCCCAGGGCTGCAACTGATCTGGCCGATCGTCCTCAGAGCAGCCGGCGCCAGAAGGCCTCCGCGTCTTCGGCGCAGAGGGGCTCGAGGGGCTGGCCATCCAGGGCGCGGAGTGGCCGTGCGCTGAGGCTGTTCAGCAGCAGCCAGCGATCACCCGTCTGCACGTCTGGCTGCAGGCGGGTTTCCCGTGCCAGGCCCAGCTGCAGGGCCCTGCCGCGCATCACCCCCGGCAGGCAGCCGCTGCTGAGCGGTGGGGTCAGCCAGCGGCCCTCGCGTTGCACCAGCAGATTGGCGGTGGTTCCGCAGCACAGATCGCCGCTGCCATTGAGTAGAAGGGCGTCCTCAGCGCCGGCCTGGCGCGCCTCATGGCGGGCCTGAATCGCCTGGCCGTAGGCGAAGGTCTTGCATCGGCTCAGTCGGCTGTCGGCGTTGCGCCGCTCCTGGCGACTGATCCGCGCTGTCTGGGCGGAGAACAGCGGCGTGCAGGGGCTGAGCTGAAGCCAGAAGCGATGGGCTGGGGCCGTGTCGGCCTGTTCGGTTGGACCGCCCGTGGGCAGATCGATGCCCCGCCCGGCAGTGATGCCCCGGCTCCAGTTCAGCCGCAGGGCTCCGCACCGACTCCCCCCCGCCAGCCCGGACCGTTCGATCGCCTCGGCGATCAGCGGGGCCAGCGCGGCCTGCCCCGGAGGAGGCGCCATCGCCAGCTCGGCGGCGCTGCGGCTCCAGCGCTCCAGGTGCTGCTCCAGCAGCTGCGGCCGCCCCGCCTGCACCAGCACCGTTTCGAACAGGCCGTCTGCCAGCAGCAGCCCCCGATCCAGCAGGGGCAGGCTCAGTTCTGCCGCTGCGCCCCAGCGCCCGTCGATCCAGGCGATGGTCGTTGCCTCCACCGGCTGACCGGCGCTCATGCCAGGGCCTCCAGCAGGGGGTGCAGCTTCCAGCCCAGCTCCTCGGCTTCAGCCTCGGGGTCGGAGTCGGCGACGATGCCACAACCCGCCTGCAGGCGCAGCTCACGGTCCTTCAGCAGCAGGGTGCGGATGAGGATGCTGCTGTCGAGACTGCCGTCCCAGTCGCGCCGCAGCAGGGAGCCGCAGTAGGGGCCACGGGCTATCGGTTCCAGTTCCGCCAGTCGCTGGCAGGCGCGCAGTTTCGGAGCGCCACTGATCGAGCCTCCCGGCCAGCAGGCCCGCAGCAGGTCCACCCAGCTGCGCTCAGGCCTGAGTTCGCCGGTCACCACCGAGGTGAGGTGGTGCACGTTGGCGTAGCTCTCCAGGCCCACCAGTTGCGGCACGTGGATCGATCCTGGTCGGCAGCTCCGACCCAGGTCGTTGCGCAGCAGATCGACGATCATCACGTTCTCGGCGCGGTCCTTGCTGCTGCACACCAGCTCGGCCGCCAGGTCCGCATCCCGTTCGGGATCGCCGTGCCGCGGTCGGGTGCCCTTGATCGGTCGTGTTTCCACGTGCCCGGCGCTGTTCACCTGCAGGAACCGCTCCGGTGAGGCGGAGATCACCGCTTCGCCGCGGGCCTCATCGCTAGCCACCACAAGGCCGGCGAAGGGGGCGGGGCAATGCTGCCGCAACCGCTCGAACAGCGGTAGAGCCGCAGCGGCGCCGCTGAGCACTCCGGGCGGCAGCAGCGCGCTGCAGCAGGCCGTGAGATTGGCCTGGAACAGATCGCCGCTGGCGATCCACTCGCGGATCCGGGCCACCCCCGCAGCAAAGCGGGCGGCATCGGTGTGCCAGTGCCAGGCCGCGTGGGGGATGGCCAGCGCCTGCTGCGGCTGATGGCCAGGGGCCCCAGCGCTGTCGGGGGCGTCAGCGGCTGGATCCAGGCTGTCGAGCCAGTCGGCCATGGCCTGCAGCCGCTGGCGATCGACGCCGACGATCCACAGGCGCCGGGCCACCAGATCGCAGCGCAGCACCGGATCGTGGCGGGCGATCCAGAGGCTGGCCATGGTGTCGTCCTTCCAGTGGCGCGCCGGCTCGGCCCAGGCGGCCGCCTCGTAGCTCAGCCAGCCCGTCCAGTGCCCCGGCCCCAGCTCTTCCAGGGCACTGAAGGGATCGCTGCTGCCCGGCTCGCCAGGCAGGCCACGCCGGCATTTCTGCTCCAGCGGATCGGCCGCCAGGGTCGCCCAACGACCCAGCTGCGTGCCATCGCCATCCAGCCAGATCAGCCCCTCGGCACCCCATCGCTCCACCAGGGCCCGCGCCAGCAGCGGCGGCGCTATCCAGGGTCGCTCCAGCCGTTCGGGGCGCTGGGTGTGCTCCACGGCCATCAGCGCCGGCCGGCGGCGCTGGCCAGATCGGCCCGGCCGGCCTCGATCAGGGCGGCATCACGGATGCGGCAGCTGTCGCAGAGGCCGCAGGGCTCGCTGCCGCCGCTGTAGCAGCTCCAGGTGGATGGGATCGGCACGTTCAGGCGTAGGGCTTCCTGCACGATCCGCGTTTTGCTCCACTGCACCAGCGGTGCCCACAGGCGCGCACCGCGGCCTTCGCGGCCGGCCTTGCTGGCCAGATCCGCCAGCACCTGGAAGGCCTCCAGGTAGTCGGGCCGGCAGTCGGGGTACCCCGAGTAATCCACCGCATTCACCCCCAGCACCAGCCGTTCCGCACCGCGGGCCTCCGCCAGGCTCAGTCCCAGGGCGATGAACACGGTGTTGCGACCGGGCACATAGGTGCTGGGGATCTCCCCGCTGCGGACACCGCCGGTGGGGATCACCAGGGTGCCGTCGGTGAGGGAGGAACCGCCCCAGGCGGCCAGGTTGACGCTGATCGTGTGGTGCTCCGCCAATCCGAGCGTTGCGGCCACGGCGGTCGCCGCCTCCAGCTCCCGCCGATGACGCTGGCCATAGTCGAACGACAGTCCGATCACGCGCAGACCGGCCTCGATGGCCAGGGCGGCGGCGGTGGCCGAATCGAGACCTCCGGACAGCAGCGCGATGGCGGTGGGGGCAGCTGAGGCGTTCATCGCACCCCCAGCAGCTTGTGGCTCTGCAGGCTCAGGCGCCAGGCAGGGTTGGCCTGCACGTGCTGCAGTGCCAGGGCCTGCCCCGGGGAGCTCTGCCAGCCCGGCTGCAGCAGCAGCACCGGGTGTTCGGCCGCCGGATCGCGGGCCTGGAGGGCCTGGCTGGCCATCGCTTCGGCGAAGGTCAGATCGGCGGGCTCATGCACGATCACCTTCAGCTCTTGGCACGTTGCCAGCAGGGCCGCGCGCGGCGGTGCATGGGGCTTGGGCGAGAGCGTGATCCAGTCGAAACGCCCACTGGGGGCGTCCACCCCGCTCGTCTCCAGATGCAGGGGCAGGCCGCTGGTGGCCAGCGCGCTGCACAGGCCATCGAGGTTGTGGTGCAGCGGTTCGCCACCGGTGATCACCACGAAGGCGGCTCCGGCCGCGGCGGCCTCCCGGCTGCGCTCCACCAACTCCGGCAGCGGTACGGCGGCATGAACGTCGAGCGGCCAGGAGTGTTTGGTGTCGCACCAGCGGCAGCCCACCCGGCACCCCCCCAGGCGGATGAAGAAGGCGCTGCGGCCGCTGTGCATTCCCTCTCCCTGAAGGGAATGGAAGGTTTCCACCACCGGCAGGCTCTCGGTGGTCGCTGCCGGCGTCATCGGTGGGAGAGGAGCTGACGGCACGGGGAACGCGACGGCACGGAGGAAGGACGGGACGCACCAGCTGGATGAGTACTGGATCGGGTGTATTGCAGACAGAGCGCGGTGTGCCGCAGCACGCAAAGACGGGATGCCGTTACCCTGTATCCAACCTAGGTTGCCTGGGATTCACCGGTCTCTTGCCCACGCTGTGGTTGCCACTGCCCAGTTCGCTCTCTCCGGCGAACAGCTCGATCTTCTGGCCCGCCACCGCCTTGTGCGTCCACTGTTGCGGAGCATGGTGATGGCGGAGCTCTCATCAGGCATTGCGGTGGCCGATGAGGAGCGCCGACACGCCATGGATGCCTTTTTGCGTGAACAGCAGATCTCTGCGCAGGAGGGACTGGATACTTTTTTGCGCCTGAACCTGCTGCGTCAGGACGAATTGGAGGAGCAGCTGCTGCAACCGCTGCGGCTGCAGCGCTACATCGAGCTCCATCACCTGCCTAAGGCGGAAGCGCGCTTCTTGCAGCGCAAGAATCAGCTCGACCGCGTGGTCTACAGTCTGTTGCGCCTCGAGGATGCCGGCCTGGCCCGCGAGCTTTACCTGCAGATCAACGAGGGCGAGGCCGACTTCTCTGAGCTGGCGGCCCGCTACGCCGAGGGCCCGGAGCGCACGACCCGCGGCATCGTCGGTCCGGTGCCACTGCTTCAGGCCCATCCCCTCCTGGCTGAGCGGCTGCGGGCTGCCACGCCTGGGGTGCTGATGGAGCCATTCCGCATCGAGCAGTGGTGGCTGGTGGTGCGCCTGGAGAGCTTCTCGCCAGCCTCTCTGGATGACGCCACCGCGGCGCAGATGGCGCGGGAACTGTTCGAGGAGGCGCTCGAGGAGCAGGTGGAACGCCACGTCGGTCAGCTCATCCCGCTCCGGTTCGCCCAACCATGACCAGCACAGTCTCCGATGCGCTGCTGGCGGAGCACCCCGCCTTCCGCGAGCTCTCGCCAGCACGCCTCGAGCAGCTGGCGGTGCAGTTTCAGCCGCGCCGCTTCGCTGTCGGTCAGCCCCTGTGCCACCGCAGCCTCGTGCCGGGTGAGGTGCTGCTCATCCTTGAGGGTGAAGCAAGGCTGCTGGTGGAGGAGCAAGGGCGTCCCGCCACGCTGGTCAAGCTCGGCCCTGGCGACTGGGTGGGCCTGGCCTCCTTCCTGCGCGTCAAGGGATGTGAGGAGGTGGCGGCGGCCCGGGAGCTGCAGGCCGCGGCTTTGGCTGATCAGGATCTGCTGCAGCTCCTGCAGGAGGAGCCGTCCTTCCGCAGCTGGTGCGCCGCCCAGCTCTGGCCCGCTGAACTCGCCGCGTTACTGGAGCCGGTTCTGGCCAGTCATCCCAGTTCCAGGGCGGGGTTGCGGGACCTCACCCAGTCGATGCAGGTCCACGCCCGCAGCCTCGAGCCCACCGCCATGGCGGTGGGTGGTGTGCGTGCCAACGAGCAGCTGTTGGCGGCCAGCAACAACCTTCCCCAGCATCCGCTCGGTTCGCTGCTCGATCCTGCAGCCGGTGTGCCCGCGGCAACTCCCCCGCTGCCCTGCCGACTGGTGGCCTGGCAGCGGGAGCCGCTGGAGCTGCTGCTGGGTTCCGCCGGGGCGGCGGACGGGCAGGACGCAGCCGGGTCCGGGGCCCTGGCGCCGCTGGTTCCGGAGGTTGTGGTGGTGGGCGGCACCGATGAGGTGCTCCAGACCATGCCCCTGGAATCCGGCATGGATCTTGGTAGCCGCGAGCGCACCCGCTTCAGCCTGATCCGCGCCAGCGGGCCTCTTGATGAGGTGCTGGCTTGCTTCCAGATGCTGTCGGCCGAGCTGAAGCTGCCGTTCCGTCGCGATGCGATCGAGCGCATCCTGCGCGACAGCCTCAATAGGGGCCGCACACCTGATCTTCAACTCTGCGGCAACCTCGGCGCCATGCTGGGCCTGCACGTCAGTGGGGTGCGGGTGCCGGCCTCCCAGGGCACGCGGCTGCAGACGCCGGCGCTGCTGCTCTGGAACGGTGGCTTTGCCATCGTGCAGTTCAGCAACGCCCGTGGCGTGGTGTTGGCCTCGCCTCGGGATGGCTGGGTCGAGCTGAGTCCGGCTCAGATCGCGGAGCACTATCCCGAGGGCATCGAAATGCTGCTGCTGGAACGCAGCAGCAGCACACCCGAGCAGCGCTTCGGCTTCTCCTGGTTCTGGCCATCGCTGCAGCGGTTCCGTGGCCTGCTGCTCCAGGTGCTGGTGGCCTCCTTCGTGGTGCAGCTGTTCAGCCTCGCCAATCCACTGCTGATTCAGGTGATCATCGACAAGGTGATCAGCCAGCGCAGCCTCGACACGCTTCAGGTGCTGGGCGTGGCGCTGGTGGTGGTCACCCTCATGGAGGGTGTGATCGGCTCTCTGCGCACCTTCCTGTTCACGGAAACCACCAACCGCATCGATCTGCGCCTGGGAGCGGAAGTGATCGATCACCTGCTGCGCTTGCCCTTGAGCTACTTCGATCGCCGGCCGGTCGGTGAGCTGGGCACACGCATCGCCGAGATGGAGAAGATCCGCAACTTCCTCACCGGTCAGGCCCTGACCACCGTGCTGGATGCCGCCTTCTCGGTGATTTACATCGTTGTGATGGTGCTCTACAGCTGGGTGCTGACTCTGATCGCTCTGAGCGTGCTGCCGATCCAGATCGGTCTCACCGTGCTCGGCGCTCCGCTGTTCCGGCGTCAGTACCGGGATGCGGCCAATGAGAATGCCCGCACCCAGAGCCATCTGGTTGAGGTGCTGAGCGGCATCCAGACGGTCAAGGCACAGAACGTGGAGATGATCAGCCGTTGGAAATGGCAGGACTTCTACAGCAAATACATCGCCCGTACCTTTGAGAAAACGATCACGGGCACGGCTCTCAGTGAAACCAGTCAGGTGCTGCAGAAGCTCTCTCAGCTGCTTGTGCTCTGGGTCGGAGCCACACTGGTGCTCAACGGGGAGATGAGTCTTGGTCAGCTGATCGCCTTCCGGATCATTTCCGGCTACGTCACCCAGCCGATGCTTCGCCTGTCCAGCATCTGGCAGAACATTCAGGAGCTGAAGGTGTCGTTCGAGCGGCTCGCTGATGTGGTCGATACAACGGAGGAATCCAGTCTCGATGACAAGCAGAAGATCCCGCTGCCGCCCGTGGATGGTCGCGTGGTATTTGAGAATGTGACCTTTGCCTTTCCTGGGTCACCCACGCCGGTTCTTCAGAACATCAACCTGGATATCCCGGCTGGCACCTTTGTGGGTGTTGTCGGTCAGAGCGGTAGCGGCAAGAGCACGCTGACCAAGTTGCTCTCGCGTCTCTATTCACCCGGCAGCGGTCGGGTGATGATCGATAACTACGACATCGACAAGGTTGAGCTCTATTCCCTGCGCCGTCAGATCGGCATCGTTCCTCAAGAGCCTCTGTTGTTCACAGGTTCGGTGGCCGAGAATATCGCCCTAACAGACCCTGATGCCACCAGTGATGCGATCGTTGAGGCTTCAGGCTTGGCCTGTGCCCATGAATTCATCATGGAACTTCCCTCCGGCTACAGCACCAACGTGGGGGAGCGTGGTGCCGGCCTCTCCGGCGGCCAGCGTCAGCGCATTGCCTTGGCCCGCACCCTGTTGAGCCGACCGAAGATGCTGGTGCTCGATGAGGCAACCAGCGCTCTCGATTACGACACGGAACGCCGCGTTTGCGACAACCTGAGGGAGAATCTGCAGCATTGCACGGTGTTCTTCATCACTCACCGGCTTTCAACGATCCGGCGTGCCGATCTGATCGTGATGCTCCATCAGGGCGCCATTGTTGAGACCGGAACCCACGATGATCTGATTGGCCGCAGGGGCCGCTATTTCGCCCTCTATCGCCAGCAGGAGGCAAGCTGATGGCCAATCTCGTTCCTCGTCCCGGTAAGGGTTCGCGTCCTGGTGGGCTTGTGCGGCAGGCCCAGAACGCGATCGAGCGGAGGGTGCAGAGCAGTCATGAGGAAGTTGTACTGCAGCAGTCGCGTTTTCTGGCGCGCACGCTCACCTGGGCTCTGATCGGTTGCACGGGGTTCGCCCTGGCCTGGCTGAGTCTCGCTCAGACCGAGGAGGTGGTGGTTGCGCCGGGCAAGCTTGAGCCGATTGGTGATGTGAAGACCATCCAGGTGCCGGTGGGTGGTGTGCTCGATGAGATGCTCGTCAATGATGGCGAGCGCGTTGGCAAAGGCCAGGTGTTGATGCGGCTCGACAACGAGGCCACCAAGGACCGTGAGCTGAGCCTGATCAAGGCGATCCCCGCCAAGCAGCAGCAGCAGCAGCTGAAGGAGGTGGAGCTGCAGCGCTACCTCAACTTCAACGACACGGAGCAGGCGGTGCTGCGCCAGAATCTCGTGCTTGAGCAGGAGATTCTGGGACGGCTGGAGAGCCTCAAGAAAGTGGGTGCGTCCGCCGAGCTTCAGTATCTCCAGCAGCGCAACCGCGTGCGCGATGTGGAAGGAGAGCTTGCCAAGACCAGTGTTGATCGTCAGCGTCAGGTGGCCATCCTTGAGCAGTCTGTTCAGCAGTTGCGCGGTGAGCTCGCCGATCTGCAGAGCAAGCTCACGGAGCTGCGTGTGAATATCCGCTATCAGGACATCCGCTCACCAGTCGATGGTGTGGTGTTTGATCTCAAGCCCACCGGTCCAGGCTTTGTCGCCCAAGGCAGTGAGCCTGTGATGAAGATCGTTCCCTACAACAACCTTAAGGCCAAGGTGGAGATCGATAGCAGCAAGATCGGCTTTGTTCGTGTCGGCAAGCCGGTGGATATCAGTATTGATTCCTTCCCCAGCACCGACTTCGGCGTGCTGCAGGGCACGGTGAAACGGATCGGCTCCGATGCACTGCCGCCCGACCAACTCAAGCAGACCTATCGCTATCCGGCCGAGATCCAGCTGTCCTCACAGCAGCTCCAGCTGAAGGGCGGAGCCACCCTGCCCCTGCAAGTGGGTATGTCGCTGACGGCCAACATCAAGCTGCGCAAGGTCAGCTATCTGCAGCTTCTGCTCGGCGAGTTCAAGAACAAAACCGACTCGCTCAAGCGTCTCTGATGCGCGCACGTCCGGCCAGGATCTGCTGGGCGGACGCCTCCGCCTAGGCCGAGGCTATCGCCAAAGCCTGAGCCGGCAACCGCTGTTGTGCTGCCTCGATCAGGCCCGCGAACAGGGGGTGAGGCCGGCCCGGCCGCGAGAGGAATTCCGGGTGGTATTGGCAGGCGGTGAAGAAGGGATGGTCCTTCAGCTCGATCAGCTCCACCAGGCGGCCATCGGGAGATGTGCCGCTGATTTCGTAGCCGGATTCGAGGAACAGGTTGCGGTAGGCGTTGTTGAACTCATAGCGATGGCGGTGGCGCTCGTAGACCACCTCATCGCCGTAGAGCCGATGGGCCAGTGTGCCCGCCGTCAGGCGGCAGGGGTAGACGCCCAGGCGCATCGTGCCGCCCAGATCCACCACATCCTGCTGCTCCGGCAATAGGTGGATCACCGGGTGGGGCGTGTGGGCATCGAGCTCGGCGCTGGTGGCGCCGGTGAGACCGGCCTGGTTGCGGGCCCACTCGATCACGGCGCACTGCATGCCCAGGCACAGGCCGAGGAAGGGCACGCGCTGCTCGCGCGCCCAGCGGATGGCCGCCACCTTGCCGTCGACGCCGCGATTGCCGAAGCCGCCGGGCACCACCACCGCATCCATGCCGCGCAGCAGCGCATCGGCTCCCTGCTCCTCGATCTGTTCCGCGCAGATCCAGTGCAGATCGAGGGCCGCATCGCGGTCGATGCAGGCATGGCGCAGGGCTTCCACCACCGAGAGGTAGGCGTCGTTGAGCTGCACGTACTTGCCAACCAGCGCAACCTTCACGGCGGGGCCAGGGCTGCGCAGCCTGGCCACCATCTCGGCCCAGCGGGCCATGTCGCTGTCGTGATCAGTCAGGTCGAGCAGATCCAGTACGGCGCGGCAGAGCCCCTCCTGCTCCAGGGTGATTGGCACCGCATAGATGCTGTCGGCGTCCAGCGACGGGATCACCGCCCGTGTGGGCACGCCGCAGAAGCCGCCAATCTTGGCGCGCAGATCGTCCGGGATTGGCCGGTCGCTGCGGCAGACCAGCACATCGGGCTGGATGCCGATCGAGCGCAGCTCCTTCACCGAGTGCTGGGTGGGCTTGGTCTTCAGTTCGCCGGAGGTGCCGATGTAGGGCAGCAATGTGACGTGCACGTAGGCCAGGTCGTTGCGGCCCACATCGCCACGGAACTCGCGGATCGCCTCCAGAAATGGCAGCGATTCGATATCGCCCACCGTGCCGCCGATCTCGGTGATCACCACATCGGCGCCGCTGTTGGCTGCCACCCGGTGGATGCGTTCGCGGATCTCACCGGTGATGTGCGGGATCACCTGCACGGTGCCGCCGTTGTAGTCGCCGCGGCGCTCCTTGTTGATCACCGACTGATAGATCGAGCCGGTGGTCACGCTGTTCAGGCGCGACATGGCCGTGTCGGTGAAGCGCTCGTAGTGGCCCAGGTCGAGGTCGGTCTCGGCTCCGTCCTCGGTGACGAACACCTCGCCGTGCTGGAACGGGCTCATCGTGCCCGGATCCACGTTCAGGTACGGATCGAGCTTGAGGATCGAAACGCTGTAGCCGCGGCTCTTGAGCAGCCTCCCCAGGCTGGCGGCCACGATCCCCTTGCCGATGCTGGACACCACGCCACCGGTCACGAAGACGAACTTGGCCATGGCTCCACCAGCGACTCTTCAATCTACCGAGTGCTTCCAGCGGGTTCCGCGCCGGTCGGCGGGCCGGTGCCCGGGGGGGCGCAATGCCCGCCTCCTCGGCGCGGAACCCGCTGGGGCAACAGGGGCGACAGGGCTGCAGGGCAACGGCGGGTGGAGGCACTGGAACGCGGCAGGGAGCCGTTCCCTTCCAGTCGCTCCCTCCCTCAGCGCTGTCCGTCCCTGTTGGTGGAGCCGCCTGGCGCCGACGGCGGCCATGTTGCCTGCACCGCAGGCGACGGCCGCAGCGCGGCGCCAGGCGGCTCACCCCTCCAGCAGGCTGCGCAGCATCCAGGCGGTCTTCTCGTGGATCTGCAGCCTCTGGGTGAGCAGGTCGGCGGTGGGCTGATCGTTGGCGTCATCCGCCAGGCGCGACACGCCGCGGATCGTGCGGGCCACGGCCTCATGGCCCTGCACCAGTTCGCGCACCATGGCCAGGGCTGCCGGCACACCCTGGCTTTCCGGGATGGAAGCCAGGCTGGCGTAGAGGCTGGCGCCGAAGGGGGCCACATGGCCGAGGGCGCGGATGCGCTCGGCGATCGCATCCAGGGCTGTCCAGAGCTCGGTGTACTGCTCCATGAACATCAGGTGGAGCGTGTTGAACATCGGTCCGGTCACGTTCCAGTGGAAGCCGTGGGTCTTGGCGTAGAGCACGGTGCTGTCGGCCAGCACGCGCGCCAGGCCGTCGGCAATGGCCTGACGCTGGTCGGCGGGGATGCCGATGTCGATCGGCTGTGCGGAAGGAGAACCGGCAAAGGTGGTCATTGGCTTGAGCGGATGCCGTCCGGGCTGGTGGGTCTCAGTCTGGCGATGGTTGCCTGGCCTGCCACAGCGGCTCAGGAGTTCGTCAGATCGCTGTCGAGGTTGCTGAGGTAATCGTGCACCCGGCAGCGGCGCTGGGGCTGACGCAGTTTCAGCAGCGCCCGCGTTTCGATCTGCCGCACCCGTTCGCGTGAGAGGTGCAGGTCCTCGCCGATCTGCGAGAGGGTCTGGGGCGTGTCGTCCTCCAGGCCGAAGCGCAGTCGAATCACCGTTGCTTCGCGGGCGCTGAGTTCATCGAGCAGGGCTTCCAGATCGGCATGCAGTTCGGCCCGAGTCAGGGCCTGCTCGGGGGTCGCATGGCTGTCTTCCAGCAGCTCCCCCAGTTCGGTGTCCTGATCGCGGCCCACGCGCGCATCGAGCGACACCGAGCGCGGCACGCGCATCAGGGTCAGCCGCACCACGTCCTCACTGAGCCCCAGTTCGCGGGCCAGGTCGGCCACGGAGGCGATCCGGCCCTGCTCCGTGGCGATCTGCCGCTGGGCCTTCTTGATCCGGTTGAGTTTCTCGGTGACGTGCACCGGCAGCCGGATCGTGCGGCTCTGGGTGGCGATGGCGCGCGTGATGCCCTGGCGGATCCACCAGTAGGCGTAGGTGCTGAAGCGAAAGCCGCGGGTGGGGTCGTATTTCTCCACCGCCCGCTCCAGCCCCAGCGTGCCCTCTTGCACCAGATCGAGCAGCTCCATGCCCCGCTGCTGGTACTTCTTGGCTACCGCCACCACCAGGCGCAGGTTGGCCTGGATCATGCGGTCGCGGGCGCGGCGACCGTGGTGCAGGGCCTGCTTGATCTCGGTTGCGTTCTGGCCGCTGCGCGCGGCCCAGGCCTCAAGGCCGCGCTGCTGGGCGGCGCGCAGGTCGGGCAGAGCCAGCTGGCTGGCCTCGGCCCACTGCTGCAGGGTGGGGCCGTGGCCCAGCTGTGAGGCCAGGCGCTGACGGCCGGCCTCCAGAGCGATCAGCTCCGCCAGCTCGCCACAGTCTTCGGCCAGCTGCAGGCGCTCGCGCAGCAGGCGTTCACGCCGCTGCACCAGCCGGGCCAGGGTCAGCTCCTCCTCATTGCTGAGCAGGTCAACCCGGCCGATGTCCTGCAGGTAGAGGCGCACCAGGTCGCTGCTGGCACGGCGTCCTCCGGTGCGGGCGGGAGTGGGGCCGTGGCCATGCGGCACTGGGGGCACGATGCAGGCGGACACCCCAGGTTCGGGTCTCGATTGAGACGCGGCTGCAAACCACACAGTTCTGTTCGGGTTCGCGGCTCCCTCTGGTGTGGGGTCCCTGTCCTTGGCTCGGCCCCGGCGTCAGGCCTCCTCCTCCACCCAGGTGCTGGCCACGTGCAGCTCCTCCAGCTGCTTGCTGGCCACGCCGCCAGGGGCGCCGGTCATCAGGCAACGGGCCTGCTGGGTTTTGGGGAATGCGATCGTGTCGCGGATCGACTCCTCGCCGGCCAGCAGCATCACGATCCGGTCCACGCCGAAGGCCAGGCCGCCGTGGGGCGGGGCGCCCATGTCGAGCGCGTCCATCAGGAAGCCGAACTGCTGGTTGGCTTCCTCGAGGGGCAGGCCGATGGTCTGCAGCACCTGGCGCTGCAGGGCCGAATCGTGGATGCGCAGTGAGCCGCCGCCCAGCTCCAGGCCGTTGAGCACGAGGTCGTAGGCCTGGGCGCGGGCCGTGGGCAGGGTGTCGGCCCAGGCGGCGGGATCGTTGCCCAGGTCGTCGGTGTTGGGGGCACAGAAGGGGTGGTGCAGCGCTTCCAGGCGGTTCTCGCCGGCGTTGAACTCGAACATCGGGAAATCCACCACCCAGAGGAAGTTCCAGCTGTCGTTCTCCCGGTCGGGCTTCACCAGCCCCAGCTCGCGGGCCAGGAATTGGCGCACCCGATCGAGGGCCTTGTTCACCGTGGCGGTGTCGCCGGCGCCGAACAGCAGCAACGTGCCGGGCTCGGCGCCGGTGCGTGCCAGCAGCTCAGCCTTCTTCTCCTCGGTGAGGTTGTCCTTGATGGCGCCGATCGTGTCGATTTCGCCGCCCTCGCGCACGCGGATGAAGGCCAGGCCGCCGGCTCCCGCCTTCTGGGCTTCACCGAACACATCGCCGCCGGGCTTGATGCGCACGTTGCTGAGGGCCTCATTGCCGCCGGGCACCGGCAGCACCTTCACCGACCCACCGGCGGCCACCGCGCCACTGAACACCTTGAAGCCCATGTCCGCCACCAGGTCGGACACGTTCACCAGCTCCATGCCGTAGCGGGTGTCGGGCCGGTCGGTGCCGTAGCGCTCCATGGCGTCATGCCAGGTGAGTCGCGGGAAGGGGCGCGGCAGTTCCACGCCTTTCACGGCCTTCCAGATGCTGGCTATCAGGGCCTCGTTGAGTTCCAGGATCTGCTCCTGATCCATGAAGCTCATCTCCATGTCCAGCTGGGTGAACTCCGGCTGGCGATCGGCCCGCAGGTCTTCATCGCGGAAGCAGCGGGCCACCTGGTAGTAGCGCTCAATGCCGCCCACCATCAGCAGCTGCTTGAACAGCTGGGGCGACTGGGGCAGGGCGAACCATTCACCGCCGCACACGCGGCTGGGCACCAGATAGTCGCGGGCGCCTTCGGGGGTGGAGCGGGTGAGAACCGGCGTTTCCACCTCGATGAAGCCCTGGTCTTCCAGGAAGCGGCGGGCGGCCTGAATCGTCTGGGCTCGCAGGCGCAGGTTGCCGTTCATGCGCTCGCGGCGCAGATCGAGATAGCGGTGGCGCAGCCGCAGCTCTTCGCGGGTGTTCTCCTCGTCGTGCACCGACACGGGGAAGGGCAGGTTGCCCTTCACGGCATTCAGAACCGTGATGGTGCTGGCCAGCACCTCCACGCGACCGGTGGCCAGCTTGTCGTTGATGGCGTCAGCCGGGCGTTCGCGCACGGTGCCCTGCACCTGGATCACCGTCTCGTTGCGCAGGTGCTCCGCCACGGCAAAGGTGTCGGCACCGTTGTCGGGGTCGACGGTGATCTGCACGCTGCCGCTGCGGTCGCGCAGGTCGACGAAGATCACACCGCCGTGGTCACGGCTGCGGTCCACCCAGCCGCACAGCTGCACGGCCTGGCCGGTGGCGCCTTGGCGCAGGTCGCCGCATCCGTGGCTGCGCATGCTGAGGTGAGGAAAGCAATCGGCGATTGTCCCACCCGGGCGGCGGGGGCCGATCGCGTCAGCGCTTATGGAACGGCCGCTTCACCACCAGCGCCGGTTCACGGCGGCCCCGGATCTCCACCATCAGCTCGGTGCCGAGCCTGGCGTGCTCCGCGGACACGCTGGCCAGGGCGATGCCCGCCTCCAGGCACGGCGACCAGCCGCCACTGGTGACCTGGCCGATGGCGGGACTGTCGGCTGCTGCGTGCGCCGCATGCACCGGATAGCCATGGCGGGGGATGGCACGGCCCTGCAGCTGCAGCCCCACCAGCCGCCGCGGGGCGCCTGCCTGCGTCTGCCGCTCCAGCACGGAGCGGCCGATGAAGGGCTTGGGCATCTCTAGATGCACCAGCCAGCCCAGACCCACCTCAAGTGGTGTGGTGCCGGCATCCATGTCCTGCCCGTAGAGGTGCATGGCGGCCTCGAGGCGGAGGGTGTCGCGGGCGCCGAGCCCGCAGGGGCTGACTCCCTCGGCCAGCAGTCGCTCCCACAGGGCGAGACCTGCGGCGCGGGGCAGCAGCAGCTCGAAGCCGTCCTCGCCGGTGTAGCCGGTGCGGGCCACGAAGGCCTCGCCGATGCCGGCCAGGGCAAGCTCGCGGTGCCCGAAGCGCGGCAGGCCTGCCAGGGACTGGCCGCTCAGGCTTTCGAGGAGTGCCGGCGCTTCCGGCCCCTGCAGGGCCAGCAGCACCCCATCGGCCTTGGCATCGCTGAGGCTGATTCCCTGGGGCTCCAGCTGGCTCCGCAGCCAGGCGGTGTCGGTGTCGGCGCAGGCGGCGTTGATCACCAGCAGCAGCTCGTGCACCTGGGAATCCGCCTGCCAGCCCCGGTCGTACACGATCAGGTCGTCACGGATGCCGCCCTGCTCGTTCAGCAGCACCGTGTAGCAGGCCTCACCGGGCCCGATGCGGAACAGGTCCGTGGGCACCAGACCCTGGAGGGCATCCTTCACCCCTTCTCCCCGCAGGCGCAACACGCCCATGTGGGAGATGTCGAACACGCCGCAGCCCTGCCGGACCGCCTGGTGTTCCTGGAGCAGGCCGCTGAACTGCACAGCCATCTCCCAGCCGGCGAAGGGCACCATGCGGCCGCCGGCGGCACAGGCGGCCTCGAACAGCGGGGTGCGCTGGAGCGTTGTGCCCTGCGTTGGCTCGATGCTGGCCATGGCAGTGCGGCTGCGGGGGAACTGGGGCGGATCCTATGGAGCCCCTGATTGCCGATGGGTCCAGCCCGGCTCGGCTGCGCAGGCCAAGCGGCCGATCAAAGGGGAAGAGAACCCGCAGCTTGAGCGGGTCGGACTGGCGCCATGGCGTATCGCTGACTACGTTGGGCGACCCGAGGGCGTGCCATGGGCAACCGCTCCTGCTGCCGCAGCTGTCGTCACTGCGCTCCGCCTGTGGGCGCCGAGCCGGGCTGGTGTCAGCTGCGCCGCCTGCCCATTCACCCAGAGCTGGCAGCTGAGCTGTGGTGCCATCACTGGACAGCCCGCCCTCCGCGACTGCCGCTGGTGTCGGAGCGCCAGCGGCAGGATCCACAGCCTCACGATTGCCAGCTGGCGTTGGCAGACCTCCTGGAAAGCTGAAGAAAACCTAAGGATTTCAGGGAGCGGCCGCCGGGTGTGTTGCCGGTGCCATTCGTTTCTGTTAGGGGGTGCCATGCTGTCGTATTGGCCTGTACCCCGGAGGTGGGTGAATTGGTTGCAGCCGTGATGGTGGCCACGCCTGTGGACCTGATGGCAGCCCAGGTGGACAGTGAGACCCTCTCGTTTCCAACCGGGGCGACGTTCTTCCGGCGGGGACAGGCGGCCGATTCCATCTTTGGGGTGAGGCGGGGCATCGTTGAGCTGATCAACATCGCCGGCGACAAGCTCTGTTGCCGGCCTGGTGAGCTGTTCAGCTACGAGGACATCGTTTGGAAGGACGGGGTCTACCGCAATGACGCGCTGGCCCGAACGCCGGTGGAGCTGGTGCGGCTTGATCGCCTGCGCTTCCTCAACCTGCTCCACAATCACCCCACCATGGCCGTGCTGCTGATCGGCCAGCAGCACGAGCGCCTGCGTGAGCAGCGCGCCAGCGGTACCTGCGCCTACTGATCGGCGGTGGGTGCCAGCGCCGGCACCCTCAGCGATCCAGAAGGAATAGCAGGCTGCGCACGACCTTGGCTGCCAGCACGCTGCTGACGCCGGTGGGATCCAGCATCGGCGCCAGCTCCACCACATCGGCGGCCACCAAGTTGTGGTGGCGCAGTTCATCCACCAAAGTGGTGAAGTGGCTCCAGAGGAAGCCGCCGGGTTCGGGGGTGCCGGTGCCGGCCATCACCGCTGGATCGAACCAATCCAGATCCACGGTGAGATAGAGCGGTTTGCCGCGCAGCGGCCGCAGCGCCTCGGCCATGCCCTCGATCGCCACCAGCCGGCCGCTCTGGCGCAGCTCGGAGAACTCCTCGCGGGTGCCGCTGCGGATGGCGATCTGCAGCAGTTGCTGGCTGGGAAGCACCTCCAGGCAGCGGCGCATGGCACAGGCGTGGCTGTGGTGGGCGCCGAGCCACTCATGGCGCAGGTCGGCGTGAGCATCGAGCTGCACCAGCACCAGATCCGGGTGCTGCTTCGCCACCGCCGCAACGGCGCCGGAGCTGATCGAGTGCTCGCCGCCCAGCATCAGGGGCTTGAGGCCGAGGGCCAGCACGGCGTCGGTGGCCTGCTTCACGGCCGCCACCACCGGCTCCGGGGCACCGAAGGGGATGTCCACCGCGCCGAGATCGGCAATGGCCAGCTCGTCGAGGTCGCGATCGAGCTGGGGGCAGTAGCTCTCCAGGCCGGGGCTCACCTCGCGGATGGCGCCGGGGCCGAAGCGGGTGCCGGGGCGGAAGGAGGTGGTGCCGTCGTAGGGCACGCCGAACAGGCCCACGCGGCAGCCTGCCGGGTCGCGCTGGCTGCCCATGTAGATGGCGCCGTCGGTGTC
>JAIYAQ010000040.1 GCA_027488975.1 Cyanobium sp. E1_MAG_00006 | reverse complement strand
CTGCCTCAGGCGGCGGTGATGTTGAACAGGCGGCCGGCGCTGCGGTCGTGCAGCACCGCAAAGCCCACGTACCAATCGACGCGGGTGCGGAACACCGGGGCATCGGGCACCTCGCCCAGATCCCGCACGGAGATGCCGTAGCGCCCCTGGAAGGGCCCCTGCAGGCCGGTCACCCCCTGATCCCCGAAGGCCAGGCAGTAGATCGAGGTGGTGTCACCGGCTTCCGAGAAGCCGAGGATCTCGCGGCCCTGGGCGTCGCGATCCACCGTGAGGATTTCGCATTCCTGGTAGCGGTGCACCACGGCGCCGAGGCTGTTGGTCTCGGCGGTGTAGGCGCAGCAGCCGCCGGAGCGGGCCAGGGCATTGAGCTGGCGGCGCACCGCCTTGCTCATCAGCAGGTACTTGGGCCGGCCCATGCCGTCCACGCTGTCCACCAGCGCGTCGAGGGCATCGAGGTTCACGGTGCGGCCACCGTTGTCCACCACGTTGCCGCCGCCCAGGGGCAGGCGTTTCTGCAGCCCATCGAACCCGCGGGGGTTGGAGGCCGTGTCGCCTTTCACGATCGTGGCTTCCAGCGTCAGCCGCATCGAGCGGATCTTCATCTCGATCTGGCTGGCCCGGGCCTCGGGGCCCATCAGGTCAACGATCGAGCGGTCCACATCCACGTCACCCCCGAAGAGGTGCACGGCTTCTGCGCGCTGGTCAGCGACGCCGTAGCTCTGGGTGTAGCCCTCGTTCACGGCCCGGAAGCCCACGGTGGGCAGCTCGGCCTCCTGGGCATAGAAGATGCCGCTGCCGGCGATGTTCATGAAGGGGAGGCGGCTCAGCAGTTCCCCTTCCGCGAAGGTTCGGAGAACGGCCAGGTGCTCCAGGCGGTTCTCGTACTTGGCCGCCTCGATCAGCGTGAGGCCCATTGCCACTCCCGGGGCCTGGCCCCAGCAACGTCACCTCCTATTGCCGAGGGGGCTACAAAAGCTTATTTGTGAGGTCCTGAATCTTGCAGTTGCCTACAGAAACGGACCATATTGCTTGTGTTCTCGCTTTTGACGCAACCTCAAGGATATTCGGCCAAGCGCCAATAAGCTTAGCCGTCTTAGGATAAAATTTCAGGCTGCTCCATCCTTTTTCAAGGCATATAATAGAGAGCCCGGATTCGCGAAGTGCGCAAAGCTCGAGGCGGCGCTTCGTGATGCTGATATCTTGCGTGAGAATTAGCCAGTTGCCCTCGTCCGCTAGGGCCTTGATCCACTCGACGTCTTTGGTGTTTGCGGGAAAGAGGTCTTTGATGTGCCTGACCTCGATGGCACATTCCAATATGTCAAGTATCTGCGCCAGTTTTTCTGGCAGATTATTGTCAACAAAGAATCTCACGCCTTTGCAATTAGGTCGAGCTCAAATCGGACCGCCTTCATTACTGCATCTTCGCTAACGCCAAACCACTCCGCGACCGCGGTTTTTGATTGCTCGGCCTTGTAGGCTCTGTAAAGAGCAGCGGTCGGAATTCCCTCGTCTTTTAGGATCGGTTGGCCGAACTGCCTATCGGGATCGATGATTACTGTTGCGTCTTTGCTGTACGGGTGGATTCGCGCTGGCCTGTGGCTTTCACCTGTGTAGTCAAAAACGACCGATAGATATGGGCGCACAACCTGCTGGAAGCTCCGCTGCATATTCTTTAGATCAAGAAGAGCCGGGCCCGACTCCGGCTCTTCTATTTCAAGGAGAATAGATTTGCCATCTGTTAGGAACTGATTGTTTGAAAACGGATGGTTGTCGCCAAGAATAGTGCGCGCGCACTTTTGCGCTGCCCTGATTGTTTGCAGGCTGATCCCTTTTTGCCTAAAGCCTGAGATCAGATAAATTTCGGTTAAGTCTTCGAAGGAAAGGGATTGATTGCCCGTGAAGGCGTAATCCGAAAGAAATACCGGGCTGCGGCGACGGTCTCGCCGGTGAGCATCGCTTGCACCTGCGCACCATCTTGAGATCGATTGAGCAGGGACTTTTGTTAGTCTTGACGCAAGAGTGGGGGTGTATATTCCTTTCCCCAAAAGAGTGGGTGCAGACATTTTGGACGCCTTGCCACCATCTCTGCAAACCTTACCAGCAACTGGTTGGCATGCCAGCTGTGTGGTCTTAGAGTCTTGGGTTGGTCCATGCTTTTGAAAACCCCGCCCGGTAGAGCTCCGCAGCACTCATGGCCTGAGGGTTGATCAGCTCCCCGTTCGCGCCCACCGTGCCGGTGCCGTAGCTCACGGCAGCAGGGCCACCCATGGCGCCGCGTTGCTGGAACAGGAAGCCGAACACCGGGTGAACCCGTAGGTCCTCAAGGAACTCCGAGGCGGTCAGCGGCCTGCCGTCATCACCCAGCAAAGGCTGCCCCTGAGCATCGAGGGGTTCGAGGCTGTCACCGCCGTCCTTGCCGGGCACCAGTCGGAAGCTCTCCCACAGCTGCCCCTTGAACACATCGAAGAACGTGCCGCGGCCATCACCTCCTGTGCGGCCCTCGGCCTCGGAGAAGGCCCGCTCCAGCAGCCGTTCCTTGCGCAGCTGCAGCACCCGTTCGGCCGCGGCATCCCGCTCTGCGGCGATGGCGGCCACCTTGCGGGCGCTGGCTTCCTCCATCTGGCGCTCGCGCAGCTCCAGCTGCTGTTCCAGTTGCTGCTTCTGCTTTTCAGCCTCCTGCAGCCGCGTGTACTCCTCCGGGTTGATCTCCGAGAAGCGGTTCAGCTGCTGCTTCAGGGAGCGGATCTCCTTCTCCAGCTGGTTGGTCCGCCGCCGTTCGGCCCGCAGTGCTTCCGGCACCACCTGGACGTCGATCTCGCCCGCTGGCTGGCTGTCGCCATCGATCCCCTCGCCGTAGCCAGGCCCGTTGGCGTGGTTGTGCTGGTCTGTCCTGGCCTCCGCAGGCCCATCGGGTTGTGCGGTGCTCACATCGAAGTCACCGCCCTGGGGCGCTGTGGAGATCGAACGGTTGCTGCTGGTTGCGGTGGTGGCCATGACCCGTCGCGGCTGTCAGGTGGTCGAGCACCCCATCCGGGCTGTGCTCTCCCTCCCTATTGCCGAGCTCACAGCGGGGCTGCCGTGGCATCCGGCAGCTGATGCAGCTTCATCGTTCCGTAGATCCGTTCACCCACCTGCGCTTGGGTGATGGCGCCGATGCCGCCGGAGCCGTAGTACGCGCCGAACTCGATCACCTCGAACGCGGTGTAGATGCGTCGCGGATCCACCTCCGTGTCGGGCGGGTCGCTCAGCCGGCTCAGATCGCCAAGCCAGATCAACCCCTGGCAGGGCACCTGCACCGTTCCATCGGATCGGGTCG
>JAIYAQ010000003.1 GCA_027488975.1 Cyanobium sp. E1_MAG_00006 | reverse complement strand
GTTCGAAACCTTCTACACGAAGAACATCCTTCTGAATGAAGGTCTGCGTGCCTGGATGGCACCGGCTGACCAGCCGCACGAAAACTTCGTCTTCCCTGAAGAGGTTCTGCCCCGCGGCAACGCTCTTTGATTTTTTATACCAGGGATTCATCATCCCCTTTGCAGGCGTCCCTCGGGGCGCCTTTTTTATTGCCTGCGCTTTGTGGCTTCGGCCCCTCTCCAAATGCTCCCCTCAAGGACTCTCGAATGAGGAACGAGGAATGCGGAATGGGGATTAGGGATGAGGGATCAAGGATGAGGGATCAAGCCTTTGGACCCCCTCCGCCCCGGCTCAGATCCTTCTGCCGCAGCAGTGTGATCACGCCGATCAGGCAGGGCACTGCCAGGGTGGAGAAACGCAGCATCAATGTGGCGGCGAGGGCGCTGGGGCGGCTGGCGCCGAAGGCCATGGCCAGTCCAATCGCCGTGGCTTCGCTGGTGCCCAGCCCGGCCGGCAGCAGGGAGATAACCCCTCCCAGCCCTGTGGCGGTGCGGATCACGGCACTCTGATTCAGGGTCAGGGTTGTGCCGAGTGCTGCGTAGAGCCCCTGCAGCACGCCAGCTTCGATCAGCCAGCACAGGCAGGCCAGCAGGGTGCCGATCAGCAGGGGCCGCGGCTTCATCAGTTGGCGCACCCGGCCCATGGCCAGTAAGCCCTCGCGCAGCAGGCGGATCAGTCCATGCCAGCGAGGGTGCAGCGGCAGTCGCTCCAGACCGTGCTCCAGCCGACGGATCATGCGCGGATGGGTGAGCAGCCAGGCGCCGGCGGCCAGCACCGCCAGACCCACCAGCACGGCGGCCCACACCCGTTCCCCCAGCCCCCAGCTCAGCACCAGCAGGGCGCTGGCCAGATCCGCCAGCCGTTCCGCCAGGGTGATGCCAACCCCCACCTGCAGCGGGAAGCCATGGCGCCGCTGCAGCCACAACCCCCGCAGCGCTTCGCCACTGCGACCGGGCGCGGCGATCAGTGCCAGCCCGGCTGCGTAGATCTTGCTGCTGGCCCGCCACGGCAGGGGAAAGCCCAGCTGGCGCAGATAGGACTGCCAGCGCTGGAACAGCAGGCCGTGGCTGCACAGCGCCACGGCCGGTGCCAGCAACCACCACCAGAGCGGCAGCCGCTGCAGGGTGCTGCCGAAATCGTGAAGGCCGAAGGTCAGCCCCAGGCCCATGTAGATCACCAGGGCGGCCACCAGGGGAATCAGCCAGCGCTTGCTCATGGCCGTGGCTGGTGCCTCAGGGTGCGAAGCGCAGCTTGCGGGCTGCATAGGCGCACATCCGCGCCAGGATCAAGCCCTCCTTCACGTGGGCGATGTTGGAGCTGCCGTAGCTGCGTTCCTGATAACGCACCGGCACCTCCACGATCTTGAGGTTCAGCTTGCTGGCGCCGAACAGCAGATCGAAATCACCGAAGGGATCGAAGTTGCCGAAGTAACTGCGGCCGGCCTTGAGGCGCGCGTAATCCTGCGTCCAGATCACCTTGGTGCCGCAGAGGGTGTCCTTGAGGCGCTGGCGCAGCAGCCAGGAGAACACGGCGGCGAAGAACCGGTTGGCGGCGGTGTTCAGCGGCGGCATGGCGGCATGGCTGCGCGGGTAAACCAGCCGGCAACCGTTCACGAATTCACCGCGGCCTTCGGCCATGGCCTGCACGAACCGGGGCAGGTCTTCCGGGCGCACGGTGAGATCGGCATCGAGGATCATCAGGATCTCCCCTTCGGCCTGCTCAAAGCCCAGCCAGACCGCATCGGCCTTGCCTTTGCCGCTCTGACGGAAGCGCTTCAGCCGGAAGGGGCCGCTGTAGCTGTCGCACACCTGCTCGATCCGCTGCCAGGTGTCGTCTGTGGAGTGGCCCTCCACGAAGATCACCTCGGTGGAGCGGCCCAGCTGGGGCAGCCGTTCGATCGCCGGGGCGATGTTGCCGGCTTCGTTGCGGGCTGGGATCACCACGCTCACGCTCGGCTGCTGGGGCTGCTGGCGGGCGGGCCGCGCCACCAGCCAGTGGGTGAGCCCCAGCTGCTCCAGCACGGGCAGCTGGCTCAGCCAGCGGTTGGCGAGTGGGGTGAGCAGGGGGATGCGGCGCGGTAGGAGGCAGCGATGGCCGCTCTTGAGCACTTCCCATCCCGCCAGATCCAGCAGGTTGCCCACATCGCGCGGCGTCAGCCAGCTCTCCGGTGGTTGCGGCTGGCGCTGGCCGATCAGCTCGGCGGCCTTGAGCAATGGCTGCCAGAGCCAGTTGTGGAAACTCACCACCAGCCGGGTGCGCGGATGGCAGAAGGCCTCCAGCCGCTCGAGCACCCCTTGCACGTCCTGCAGCGTGTTGAGGGTGTTCGGCAGCAGGATCACATCGAAGGGCTCCTGTTCGCCGATCGATTCCGGGGTGATTGTCTCGGCGTCGGCGCAGAGGATGCGCAGCTGCGGATGCCGCTCCTGGGCCGCCCGGGTCAGAGCTGGATCCAGTTCCACGCCAACACCATGGGCCGGCCGCACACTCGCCAGCAGATCGCCCATTCCGCAGCCGATCTCCAGCACCCGCAGCCCCTGCCCCACCAGCAGGTGGTGCAGTCGAGCCAGATCCTCGTAATAGGCCCGGTTGCGCTGATGGAAGTGGAGCTGGGCGGCAGGATTGGTCATTGCTGGATCAAGGAGTGGGCCTCGATGAGGTCGAGCCGAAGGGCCGCTGCCACGGCGCGCAGGGTGCGCAGGGTGGTGTCGGCGGGATTCAGCTGTGCAGCTTGGTCCAGCGCCGGTTGGGCCGCCCAGGGCTTGAAGCGGTAGAGCTGCACGAAGCCCAGTCCGAGATGGGCGTTGGCATTGCCGGGATCGAGCCGGGTGATGCGGCTCAGGGTGTGGGCGGCGGCATCGGCCTTGCGCTGCAGCGCCTGGGCCAGGGCCAGGGGGTAGAGCAGCTCCAGATTCTGCGGATCACGCTTCAGCCGGGCCTGGAGGATCGTCTCGCCATTGGCGAGGTAGAGCTGTTCCGGATCGTGCTGATTGATCCGGCCCACCCGGGCGAACAGTTCATCCAGCTCGCCGCGGCGCAGCAGCTGGCCCAGCTCCAGCAGCTGCTGATGACGGTTGGCCAGCAACGGTTCCTTGGATGGAATCGCGTCAGCCGCAGGCTGATGCACCGTGACCTGCAGGGGCAACTCCTGGCCCGTTGGCAGCAGCAACCGCGCCGCGTTGACGGCCGCCGCTGCGTCGTCTGCACGCAAGGCAGGGCTCAACCGTTCCGTGATCGCCATGCAGCCAGCTGCGGTGCGATTCGCTGGTTGGTTCTCAAGGCGCAGCATGCCCTGGCCGAGAGCCCGGTCGTGCCCTTCAAGCAGCAGCAGGCTGCCGGCGAGCTGATCGGCCGGCCCGTTCAGCCGGCTGACGCCACTTTCTGGCCAGAGATCGAGCGTCACGTGGCTCGCTGTTGGGCAGGCGGCGGCGACCACCTCCAAGCTCAGTGCACGCCGGCGGTAGAGGACCGCCTCGCTGCCATCGGGCAGCCGCCAGCTGCCGGCGGTCACGAAGGCTGGCGATTGGCGCACCAGGGAGCTCAGCCAGGCCTGGCGCTCATCGCTCATCACCCCTTGGTCGCCGCCCTTGAGCAGGAACCAGTCGAACCCTGCCAGATCCTCATCGAGGTGTTCCAGTGGGGCCACGGTCTGTCGGGCCGCCACGCGGAAGTGCTGGCGGCGGCCTTCGGCTTCCAGGTTGAAGGCATTGAGGGATTCGCTGTCCGGCAGCACCGCCAGCGTGGAGAGCTGGTTGGGGCTCTGGCTGCGGATCACACCAATGATCTCCGCCACGGGCCAGTGCTCGCCGCGCTGGGGCGGATGGGCAGGAAAGCCGGTGAGGTTGGGCCCGATGCTGAACTGGCAGGCCAGCAGCCCGCTCAGCCCTAGCAGCACCACAACCGCCTGAAGCCAGCGCCCTGCCGTAGCGATCAGCAGCCCCAGGGCCATCAGCAGCTGCGGCAGCAGCGGCAGCACAAACCGGAAATCCTTGGTGCTCATCAACGAGGCCAGCAGCATCCCGCCGAGGGGGAAGCTCAGCCACCAGGCCAGCCGCCAGCGGGCGGGGCCGTCGGCGGGCAGGCTGGGCCAGCGCCGCTGGCGCCAGCAGCGCAGCAGCCAGCCCACCAGCACCACGCCCACCAGCCAGGCGCCCACCATCGCCAGCAGCAGCCGCGGGTAGTAGAGCCAGCCGTCCAGCGTGTTGGGCTCCAGCCCCTCCTGGTAGAGCACCCCCCAGCGGCGGGCATTGTTCACGGTGCTGATGATCGTGAGCCAGTTCTGGCTGAACCAGCCTCCGGCCACGAGCCAGGCCAGCCCGCCGGCCAGCAGTCCCTGGCCGGCCAGGCTCCAGCGCCCCCGCAGCAGCTGGCTGATCGCCCGCAGCGCCAGCCACAGCAACGGCAGCCAGAGCAGCAGTAGCCCTGTCGGCCTGGTGAGCAGCAGAGCCCCCAGCCCCAACCCCGCCAGGGCGCTGCTGCGCCATGGCCAGCGGGCGGCGGCGAGATGGCGGAGGCTGAGCAGCAGCCAGCTGGCCGTGAGCACGGCCGTGAGGCTGAAATCAATCAGATAGTCGGTGCGCTGGTTCAGCAGCGCCGGTGCCACGCTGGCCAGGAAGGCTGCCCAGAGGCCTGCCGAGCGCCGCCCCAGAAGCCATCCCTGGCCATAGAGGCTCACGAGCAGCAGCGCCTGGTACAGGCTGTTGCTCAGGATCGCCGTGCCGTAGCCCGGCCCCAGCAGCGAGAACAGCGGTGCGGTGATCAGGTAGGTGAGCGGACCTCGGTAGCTGGGGGCCTGGGCCCAGAGCGCCTGCCACCAGGTGGGGTTGAAGGGCTCGCTGTGCTGCAGAACCTGCCAGAAACCCAGGGCGCGGCTGAGGTGATCGCCCTGGTCCCAGGCGGGAGGCAGTGCGTGCTGTTGCACCCAGATCAGATCCAGAAGGACACCCAGCAGCCACAACCCTCCAAGCCCGAGGGCATCACGGCGCAGGCGGACGGAGAGGGGAGCGCTCATCGGATCGGTGTTTGCGTGGTGTGGCGCCGTTGCGCCAGCAGCCAGCCCTGCAGGGCTGGTGCCTCCACGGCCACCCGCCAGGCCTGCGGATCGCCCAGCTCGCTACGCCGGATCCAGACCGTCTGCCCTTCGCCCACTGCCGAGGGTTGCAGCAACTGAGATGGAGTCTGCGGTGTGGCCAGTGCCAGTGAAATCAGCAGGGCATGGTCGTTGCCGCTGAGCGGCTGGCCGGCTGCTGCTGCGATCGGCCCCTGCCGCAACTCCGCCTGGGCGGCCGACCCCTCCAGGGCACGGCGCAGTGCAGGGGTGCGGTCGCTGAACAGCCCCGCCTGGTGGAGAAGCACCAGCGCCAGCCAGGGGCCCAGCAGCACGGCGGCCAGCCTCCGCTGTGGTGTGGCCTGCCAGGGCACCGCCAGCCAGCTCAGGCCAAGCCCGGCCGCTGCGGCGGCCAGGGCCACCCAGCTGGGCAGGCCTTCCGCTGCCGCCAGTGCCCCGCGCAGCGTTCCGGCTGGCCACAGCAGCAGGCCAGCCCCGAGCACCAGCAAGGCCCCGATGCTGGCGATCAGCCCATCGAAGCGCCGAAGCCAGCCGCCGGGAACCTGGCTCCAGCTCTGCAGGCCCACGGCTGCCGCCATGGCGATGAAGGGGCTCAGCTGCAGGCCGTAGTAGGGCGTCTTGGTGCGGAAGGCACTGAGCAACAGCAGCAACAGCAGCGGATAGAGCAGGAGCAGCAGGCGCTGGCTCCGCTCCAGCGGCGCGCGCCACAGCAGCGGCCAGCCCGCCAGCGCCGGCAGGATCCAGGGCGCAGTGTTGGCCGGAATATTCCAGAAGTAATAGAGAGGGCCTGGGGCGAAGCTGTCGGAACTGGAGAGGAACAGGAGCTTGGTCCACAGGCCTGCCACCACGGGCAGGCCGTAGCTGTGCACGCTGGCGCTCAGCCAGAGCAGCACCGGCAGCCAGCCGAGCCCCAGCCCCAGCCAGAGCTGCCAGTGCCGCAGCAGCCGGCGGCGCTCCACAAGCAGGTAGGGCGCGATGGCCAGCAGGGGCAGGGCCACCATGAACCCCTTGATCAGAAAGGCGAGTCCGGGTGTCAGCCCGGCCAGCAGCGCCCAGTGATCGCCGCCCCCTGGTCGCCAGGCCACGAGAGCGGCCAGCCCCGCCAGTTCCACCGCCAGCAGCAGAATGTCCTGGGTGGCCAGATGGGCATAGTTCAGCCATAGCGGCGTCAGCGCCAGCACGGCTGCGCTCAGCCAGCCCAGCCGCCGCCGCTCGGTAGCGCTGCCGGGCAGCAGCTGCTGGGCCAGCCAGCCACACAGCAGCACGCTCGCGAACGCCGCCAGCAGCGCCGGCGCTGTTTCGGCCCAGGCGGCCCCGCCGGAGAGCCTTAGGGCCAGGGCCATCAGCCACTGGGCGCCGATGCAGCGGTCGAACAGCGGCTGGCCGAACCACAGCGGCGCCAACCACTGGTTGCTCTGTTCTATCCAGCGCGCCTGCAGGGCGTAGTAGCCCGCGTCGTGGGCCAGATGGCTCTGCGGTGCGGCTGTCAGCAGCAGCGGCAGCAGCAGGCCAGCGAGCAGGAGTGGTGGCAGGAGCAGGCGCCTCATGCCGGCACTGTGGCACCGGCGGATCTGAGGCCGATCGCCGCCGATCAGCAGCGCGCTGGTCGCGGCCGATAGGCTTCAGCTGTTCTGGCAGCAGTGAGGTGGATACGGCCGGGGCCTTGGTCTCAGCGGTATCCGAAGGCTTCGCCGGCTGTCATCTGTCCCCAAGGGAGGAGGTGCTCATGCATTCCAGTTGTTTCACTCAGGGTCTGCTGATCGCGGAGAACGCCGGCTGATTTCGGCCTCCTGATCCCGATCACACGGTTCTGCGACAGAGCGGATCCGGCGAGAGCCCCCGTTCAGGCCTGGCCTGGGCGGGGGCATCGTTTTGCGCGGTGGGGTGTGCCTGGTTGAGCCGGGGGAGGCCGTTGTGTGTTCTGGCACACGTTTCCTCGCTGCTACCGGCCGTGGCTGCAACACTCTCGTCAGGGCCTCTGTGCCCACTTCCTCTTTTGGTGTGAGGACCATGAAACTGTTCCAGAAGCTTCTTCTGGCGCCTGCTGCCCTGGGCCTGATGGCTCCTGTGGCTGCTTCCGCCGCTGATCTCAACGTTGCTGGCGTCCGCCAGTACACCACCGGCTCCGAGGAGCAGGTGACCTCGATCACTCAGTTCTCCGACGTCAAGCCGACCGACTGGGCCTATCAGGCTCTGAGCAACCTGATCGAGCGCTACGGCTGCGTTGCCGGCTACCCCAACGGCACCTACAAGGGCGGCCAGGCCATGACCCGCTTTGAAGCGGCGGCCCTGCTGAACGCCTGTCTCGACCGGATCACCGAAGTGACCGACGAGCTCAAGCGCCTGATGAAGGAGTTCGAGAAGGAACTCGCCGTGCTCAAGGGCCGCGTGGATGGCCTCGAAGCCAAAGTGGGTGAGCTGGAAGCCACCCAGTTCTCCACCACCACCAAGCTGAAGGGTATTGCCACCTTCGTGCTGGGCGCTAACTCCTTTGGCGGTAACAACTCCGGCCTCAGAGATGAGGCCATCGCCCTCGAAGGCGGCACCAGCTTCAACTACGACGTTCGCCTGAACTTCGACACCAGCTTCACCGGCAAGGACCTGCTTCGCACCACTCTGCGCGCAGGCAACTTCGCTGATTCCGCCTTCGGTGGCGGCCCTGTTGTTGGCCCCAACGGTGCAACCCTGGGTCTGAATGCTCTGGAAGTCGCCTTCCAGGAAGGATGCGGCACCGGCGTTGATTGCGGTGACGTGGTCGCCATCAACCGCCTCTTCTACCAATTCCCCATCGGTGACGGCTTTAAAGCCACCTTCGGTGCCCGCGTCCGTCAGGACGACATGCTGGCCATGTGGCCCAGCGTGTACCCCGCTGACACCGTTCTCGACATCTTCACTTACGGCGGTGCTCCTGGCACCTATAATCTGAACCTGGGTGCTGGTGCCGGTATCTGGTATCAGAAGAACGGCTGGAGCGTCAGCGCCAACTACGTGTCTGCCAACGGTGATGTGGGCGCTCCTGGCCTCGGCGGTATCGGTACTAACGGAGCCCAGCAAACCGGTACCCTCCAGGTCGGCTACGCCGCCTCTAACTGGGGTGCTGCTGTTGCCTACAACTACAGCGATGGCGTGGGCCCGGCCTCCGGTACCCCCTTCGCTGTTCTGGCAGGTCTCGGTGCGTTTGCCGACACCGTCAACTCCTTTGGCCTGAGCGCCTACTGGCAGCCCAGCACCAGCGGCTGGGTTCCATCGATCAGTGCCGGCTGGGGCATCAACGGCTACAGCGAAGCCAACACCGCCTTCAACTTTGATGGCGTTCAGAGTCAGAGCTGGTATGTAGGCCTGCAGTGGGCTGATGCCTTCATCAAGGGCAATGCTCTCGGCATGGCTGTGGGCCAACCCACCTTCGTGTCCGGCAACGGCAACAACAACTTCAGCCCTCAGGACGGCAACTACGCCTGGGAGTGGTGGTACAAGTTCCAGGTCACCGACAACATCAGCGTGACCCCGGCCATCTACTACCTCAGCAACCCGCTGGGTCAGGGCAGCTTCCTCGCCAACCAAGTGAGCGGCAGCAACGGTGCGGCACTCACCAACTTCGGTGGCATCATCAAGACCACCTTCAAGTTCTGATCCTCAATCAGATCACTCGATCGGAACTGGCACCTTCCTCACACATCGCCAGTTCCCGATCGTTCTCCTCACATAACCTCCATTCGTTTCTGGTCGCGGCTTCGGTCGCGACCTTTTTTTATGGGCTCAGTTGGCGCTGGTTGGTGTTTGCAATGCCCGGCTGTTTGATGTGCTCTGCATTACACTGCTGCGTGCTTGCGGCGGATTTGCGTGGCGCCAGCGATCGTTAAGCTGGGCCGACCCCTATTTAGGGGCTTCCTCGATTTGGTGTGAGGACCATGAAACTGTTCCAGAAACTTCTTCTGGCGCCTGCTGCCCTGGGCCTTATGGCTCCGGTTGGCGCCCAAGCCTCGGATCTGGCATCCGCTGGCATGAACGGCTACATCCAGCAGAGCGATCTGCACAACTTCCGCGTCTGGGCGGATCAGAACCAGGTGACCTCCGTCACCCAGTTGTCTGACGTCAAGCCCACCGATTGGGCCTACCAGGCACTCAGCAACCTGGTGGAAAAGTACGGCTGTGTGGCCGGCTATCCCAACGGCACCTACAAGGGCCAGCAGGCGATGACCCGCTATGAAGCGGCCGCTCTGCTGAACGCCTGCCTGGATCGCGTCACCGAGATCACCGACGAAATCCAGCGCTTGCAGCAGGACTTCGCCAAGGAGCTCGCTGTGATCAAGGGCCGTGTTGACGGTCTCGAGAAGAAGGTGGGCAAGCTGGAAGCCACCCAGTTCTCCACCACCACCAAGCTCCAGGGTGACACCTACTGGACACTCGGTGCTCCGGTGTATGGCGGCCAGAACAACAACCTTGTGAACGGCACCCAGCGCAACGCAAGCACGTTTGGCGCTACAACGTTCAACTACGATCTGCGCCTGAATCTGATCACCAGCTTCACCGGCAAGGATCAGTTGTACACCCGCCTGCGTTCGGGTAACTTCGCGAACAGCGCCTTTAACGGTCAGCCCTACAGCCTGATGGCACTGGACAGGGCCTTCTCGCCGACCGGTGGCAATAACGTTTTCAACCTTGATCGTCTTTACTACCGCTTCCCGGTTGGTAAGGAGTTCACGGCGATGGTTGGCCCCCGCGCTCGTAACACTGAGTTCCTGGCGATCCTCCCCTTCTATTACGGCGACTTCGCGGGTCTTGATTTCTTCACCCTGCACGGCGCTCCCGGCACCTACAACAAGGCTACCGGTGGCTTCGCCGGCCTGATGTGGAAGCAGAACGTGAAGAAGGGCAAGCCGTTCTTCGCTGTTTCCACCAGCTATACCGCTCCCAACTCGGATAGCTCCAACCCCTCCAACGGTGGTGTATTCACCAACGGCAGTGGCGGCAGCTGGACCACCCAGCTGGGTTATCAGGCTCAGCAGTGGAAGGCCACCTTCGGCTGGCGCTACGGCCAGTGTGGTCAGCCTGTGAACCGTCGTGGTACCCAGGCTGCTGTGGCTGCTGAGAGCTGCGGCAACACCGCTACCGGCTGGACCAGCGACAACTACAACAACAACTTTGCTGTTGGTCTCGCCTGGCAGCCCAAGAACAACGGCACCATTGTTCCTTCCATCAGCGGTGGCTGGGGTTACAGCGCCTACGCCTACGGCAACCAGGCTGCTCCGGTTGTGCGCACGTCGAACACCACCGCCAACTCAGGCATCAGCAGTGCGCTTGCTGCCACCAACATCTCTGCAACCCAGTCCTGGACTGTGGGCCTGCAGTGGAAGGATGTCTTCGCCAAGGGCAACTCCGCCGGTATGGCCGTCGGTCAGCCGTCCTTCGTGACCTCCACCCGCAACGGTGTGACCCCGTTCGATGGCAACTACGCCTGGGAATGGTGGTACAGGTTCCAGGTGTCCGACAACATCTCGATCACCCCGATGCTCTTCTACTTGAGCAATCCCAGCAGCGCTGGTGCCAACGGCGGTACCGCTGCCGCGCCGATCAACACCGGTGCGAACGTGTTCGGTGGCCTTCTTGCCGCTCAGTTCAGGTTCTGATCTCAGTTAGGGGGCTTCGGCCCCCTTCGAGAAACGAATCCACCACTCCTCACGCGCTCCTCGCGCTTACTCACACACCCTTCCGCCCCCCGGCAACGGGGGGCTTTTTTATGGGCAGGCGTCGCCTTTGCCCGGCCGATCCCGGATGATGGAGGCGCCGCTGGTCGCAGGCGCTGCCGATGCCTCAGCCATCACGGGATCCCTATCGGGTGCTCGGCGTGGCCGCCACGGCCACGGCCGCCGAGATCAAGGCCGCCTATCGCGCCCTCGTGAAGCAGCACCACCCCGATGCGGGCGGCGATGCCCAGATGATCCTGGCCCTCAACGCCGCCTGGGAGGTGCTGGGCGACCGTGAACGGCGCGCCGCCCACGATCGCCAGCACCGCGCGGTTGCGGTTGCCTCGGCAGCGTCGTCAGCCTCCGCTGGCACGGGGGCAGACGAGCCGCTCAGCCGGGCCGCCCGTAGCGTCAGCGAGCAGGCTGGCCGCGGTGATGCCGAGCTGCTGCAGTGGCTGCAGCAAGTGTATGCCCCGATCGATCGCCTGCTCGGCCAGGTGATCAACCCCTTCCCGGCGCAGCTGCGCGAGCTCTCCGCCGATCCGTACGACGACGCCCTGATGGAGGCGTTCTGCACCTTCCTGCAGCAGAGCCAGGCCCGGTTGGAGAAGGTGGAAACCCTCTATCGCGGCCTGCCGGCGCCGGCCTCAGCCCGCGGCTTCAGCCTCAGCCTCTACCACTGCCTATCGCAGGTGCAGGACGCGCTGACTGAGCTGGAGCGTTACACGATGGGCTACGTGGACAGCTACCTGCGCGATGGGAGGGAGATGATCCGCGAAGCCCGCCAGCGCCGCAGCCGCCTGCAGCAGGAGCGACGCTGTCTCGAGATCTGAACTCAGGGCGAGCTCTCAGTTAAGAAGGGTTGGAGCCAAAAGGCTTCGGGTCAGAAAGCCTCGAGTTGATCCAGCCGCAGCCAGATGTCCGGCACCGGGCGGCGGAAGCGAAGCTGGGCGTAATCGCCGCGGGTGGCCAGCACCTCGCCGGGGCCCTCAAACAGGTAAGAGGGTGCGTCGCCATCGCTGGCGGAGGCTTCAAGGCTGCGCTGATAAGCCGCCCGGTTCACCTTCACCAGACTGCCCTTCTTGATGGCAGGAGCTGCAGCAGCGGAGGGCGTTTCGGCCATGCTGAGGGGATGGAAGCAGATGGCGCCAGCCTAAGGCCGCTGCCCGCCTGATTCGGTCGCCTTCTCTAGCCTTGCCCGGTTCAAAGCGGAGCAGCGCGTGCGGATCTTGCTGGTGGGGTGCAGTGGCTTCGTGGGCAGGGCCCTGGTGCCCCTGCTGCTGGAGCAGGGCCATCGCCTCACCCTGGTGAGTCGTTCGGCGCGTCCGCTGCCGGCGCTCGATCACCCGCAGCTGCAGCGCCTGCAGGCGGATCCTGCTCAGGCCGCCAGCTGGCAGCAGACCGAACTGCAGCAGGCGTTGGCCGCCGCGGAGGCGGTGGTGAACCTGGCCGGTGAGCCGATCGCCGAGAAGCGCTGGTCGCCAGCCCATGTGCAGCTCCTGCACGACAGCCGCATCGGCACCACCCGCGCCCTGGTGGCGGCGCTGGCTGCTCTGCCGGAGTCGCAGCGGCCTCAGGTGCTGATCAGCGGTTCAGCCGTTGGCTACTACGGCACCAGCGACACAGCGCGCTTTGAGGAGAGCAGCCCCGCCGGCGCCGATGTGCTCGGCCGGCTCTGCCTGGCCTGGGAGGCGGAGGCCCAGCGCGCTGAACCGTTCTGCCGTGTGGTGCTCCTGCGCATCGGCATCGTGCTGGCGGCTGATGGCGGGGCCCTGGGCAAGATGCTGCCGGTGTTCCGCCTCGGTTTCGGCGGCCCGATCGGCAGCGGCCGCCAGTGGATGAGCTGGATCTCCCGCCGCGACCTCTGCCGGCTGATCGCCACGGCCCTGAGCGATGCCGCCTACAGCGGCGTCTACAACGCCGTGGGCCCCCAGCCCTGCTCCATGGCCAGCTTCGCGGCGGCCCTAGGCCGTTGCCTGGGGCGGCCCAGCCTGCTGCCGGTTCCGGCTCCGATGCTGCAGCTGCTCCTTGGTGATGGAGCGCGGGTGGTGCTGGAGGGGCAGCAGGTGCTGCCGCAGCGTCTGCAGCAGCAGGGATTCCGCTTCGAGGATGCGGAGCTCAGCGCTGCGCTCGCCGCTGCCACCAGCGCAGGCACCAGCCCAGCACCCCGCTGAGGATGGCGGCCCCCATCAGCAGGCCGATCGCCGGGGTGAACAGCGGCTCCCAGAGCTGTTGAAACAGATTCAGGGGGGCCTCGATGCTGCGGCTGTGGCAGACCACGGCCACCCCGAACCAGACGGCGCCGGCGATCACCACAAACACGTCGATCACCAGCAGCGTGTCGATCCAGCCCTTGAGGCGCTGGCCCAGCCCGCCGTTGTCAGCCATGGATGCGCTGCAGCAGCAGCTGGTGCAGATCGGCCGCCATCCTGGCGGCGCCGCCACCGCTGCCGATGCGTTGCGCGCCCAGCTGTTGCAGCTCGTGGTGCCAGTTCGGCTCCTGCTGCAGACGCTCCAGCAGGGTTTGCACCAGCTGTCCCGTTCCCCTGAGCTGCTCCTCGCTGCCCAGGCTGCCTTCGGCGCAGAACACCCCGGGGCCCAGCAGGCGGCGCTGCGCTTCCGCGAAGCCTGCCGTGAACTGCGGGCCGCCACCGGCCAGTTGCAGCACGGGCTTGCCCAGGCCCACGCACTGTTCAGCGGCGGTACCCGTCATCGACAGCAGCAGATCGCATTGCTGCACCACGGCGGCGAAGCGGCCCCACTCCAGCTGCAGCTGAAGCGGCCCGCGCTGCAGCCGGCAGCGCTGCTCGCCATCGAGATGCAGCCGCCAGCCGAGGCCGCTGGCCACGGGAGCCACCTCCTGGGGGGTCAGCTTGCCCACCAGGGCGGCGTGCAGGCCCAGGCGCGAGGGCTGCCTCAGCTCCTCCGGCAGACGCTCCAACACCTGCAGCATCAGCTCCAGGTTCTGCACCGCCTCGGGCAGCCGGCTGCCGGGCAGCAGCCCCAGCCGCTGCAGCGGTGCTCCCGGCAGCGCGTCGTGCACGCCGAGGCTGCCATCCATGAATGGATTGCCAGCGAAGAGCATCGAGCGCTGCAGCTGGCGGCTGAGATCGTCGGCCGTGAGCTGGTCGCGGCTGTAGAGGCGCAGGCTGCGCCGGCTCTGCAGGCAGCGGCCGCAGGGCCAGGGCAGCCGCAGGCGCCCTTCGTAGTGACTGGAATAGGCCACCAGATAGGTGGCGAAAGTGCGACCGCTCAGCCAGGCGGCCAGCACCGGGATCACATCCCCCACCACCAGGATCAGGTCGTAGCGGTGGGCGACCCGAGCCAGCAGTGCCAGCCTGCCCAGCAGGTAGAGCACCTGGCCCTGCACCACCTCCGTGAGCCGCGCCAGCAGGCTGGTGTAGCCGAGGCCGCCGGTGCTGTACTCGCGTGTGCGGCCCAGCAGGGGCAGGCCGGCCTGGGCGTAGGCCCGGCCGTGCCCCACCAGGGGCAGGGCGTCCAGCTGATGGCCGAGCTTCTGAAGCTCCAGGCCGATCAGGGCGCCGCTGAGGTCCTCGCCGTGCCCGTTGCTCAGCAGCAGGATGCGTGCCGGCTTCGCCTCGGCCTGGCGTCGGTTCAACCCTGCAGCCAAGCCTGCACCTTCAGGAGGGCCTGCCAGTCGGGGCGGCGGACCAGGCCATCGGCCAGGGCGTCATCGAGCTCGCTGGCCAGTTCCGGCGCCATCACCCGCAGGCGCTGCACCAGTTCGATGTGCTCGCGCACACCCTTGGCATTGGTTTCCAGCATCGCCAGGGTGAGATTGATGCGGGCCTGAGGGTCCTGCGGGTTCAGCTTCACGGCGGTGCGGGCCGAGCGCAGGCCAGCCTGGGGCTGGTTGTCCAGCAGCTGCAGCCAGGCCAGGCAGGTCCAGCCGGCGGAGAGCCGCGGCTCCTGGCGGGTGATCTCCAGGAAGCTGGCGATCACCTCCTCCAGCGGAGCGCCTTCCTGGTAGCGCTGGAGGGCCTGCTCGAACAGGGAGGTCTCCTGAGCGGTCTCTTCAGCGGTCGTCATGGAGCGGTGATGAGCCTGATCGTGCCCTCAGATTCGCACCCGGGCTGCCCGCACGCGTGCACTCACACCGCGAAGGAGCTGCCGCAGCCGCAGGTCTGGCTGGCGTTGGGGTTGGTGAAGTTGAAGCCGCCGCCGATCAGGGCGCTGGAGAAATCCAGCTGCATGCCATAGATGTAGAGGAGGCTCTTGGGGTCGCTCACCACCGTGAAGGCGGGGGCACCGCTGGGCTCGTACTCGTAGCGCTCGTCGTCGCCCCTGATCTCGGCGGCATCGATGAAGTCCATCGTGTAGCTCATGCCGCTGCACCCCCCCGAGCGCACGCCCACCCGCAGCACCTTGCCCGCGCCCTGCGCGGGCAGCAGCGTGCCCAGCTGCTTCATGGCGCTCTCGGTGATCAGGATCCCCTTGCCGTCCCTGCCGGTGTGGGTGGCCTGGGCCTCGGGCTGGGCGGCGGGGTCTGGGCTGGCGGTCTGGAGGCTGGCGACCTGGCTGGTCATGGGGACGGACGGTCGTTTCCACCACTGTATGGAGCTCCTGCAGCCCCTGCCGGGTGGGCCCTCTCCATAGAGTCGGCCCACGTTGAGAGGGCAACAGGGTGCGCGTGGCCATCGTGGGTGCGGGACTGGCCGGGCTGGCTGCCGCCGTGGATCTGGTGGACGCCGGCCATCAGGTGGATCTCTATGAGGCCCGGCCGTTCATGGGCGGCAAGGTGGGCAGCTGGGTGGATGAGGGCGGCAACCACATCGAGATGGGGCTGCATGTGTTCTTCTTCAACTACGCCAACCTCTTCGCCCTGCTGCGCAAGGTGGGGGCGATCGACAACCTGCTCCCCAAGGACCACACCCACCTGTTCGTGAACACCGGAGGCGATCTGCGCGAGCTGGATTTCCGCTTCGCCCTCGGCGCGCCCTTCAACGGCCTCAAGGCCTTCTTCACCACCCCCCAGCTCGACTGGCTCGACAAGCTGCGCAACGCCCTGGCCCTGGGCACCAGCCCGATCGTGCGCGGCCTGATCGATTACGAGGGCGCGATGAAGGTGATCCGCGACCTCGATCGCATCAGCTTCCAGCAGTGGTTCCTCGGCCACGGCGGCAGCGAGCAGAGCATCAAGCGGATGTGGAATCCGATCGCCTATGCCCTCGGCTTCATCGACTGCGAGGCGATCTCGGCCCGCTGCATGCTCACCATCTTCATGATGTTCGCGGCCAAAACCGAGGCCTCCAAACTCAACCTGCTCAAGGGCTCACCGCACCGCTGGCTCACCGGCCCGATCCTCGACTACATCCAGCAGCGCGGCGGCCGGCTGCACCTGCGTCATCGCGTCACCGACGTGCAGTTCGAGGAGGGCGCCGCCGGCAGTGATGGACAGCCCACCAACCAGGTGTGCGGCCTCACCCTTGGCACCCCCGAGGGCGACATCCAGGTGCAGGCCGATGCCTACCTGGCCGCCTGCGACGTGCCCGGCATCCAGCGCATGATCCCGGCCGCCTGGCGCCGCTGGCCCCTGTTCGACAACCTCTACAAGCTCGAGGCCGTGCCGGTGGCCACGGTGCAACTGCGCTACGACGGCTGGGTGACAGAGCTTGGCGAGTCGCCCCTGAATGAGGCGGCCCGCCGCGATCTGGCCCGCCCCACCGGGCTCGACAACCTGCTCTACACGGCGGACGCCGACTTCAGCTGCTTCGCCGATCTGGCCCTGGCCAGCCCGGAGGACTACCGCAAGGAGGGGCTGGGCTCGTTGCTGCAATGCGTGCTCACCCCCGGCGATCCCTGGATCCCGAAAAAAACCGAGGAGATCGTGGCCGCCACCGATGCGCAGGTGCGCCGCCTGTTCCCCTCAGCCCGCAATCTCCAGCTGGTGTGGAGCAACGTGGTCAAGCTGGCCCAGTCGCTGTATCGCGAAGCACCCGGCATGGAGCCCTACCGGCCGGAGCAGCGCACACCGGTTGCCAACTTCTTCCTGGCCGGTAGCTATACCCGGCAGGATTACATCGATTCGATGGAAGGCGCCACCATGAGTGGCCGGCTTGCGGCGGCCGCGATTCTCGGCCGTCAGGCTGAACTCGCCAGCAACGCCGCCGTGGCCTGATCAAGCCGTTACCCCCGTCCCATTGCCGTAACCCCCATGGGCCGTTGGCTTGAGCACAGCGTCACCACAGAGATCCAGGCGCCGGTGGAGCGGGTGTGGGAGGTGTGGAGTGATCTTGAAACGATGCCCCGCTGGATGCGCTGGATCGAATCGGTGATCACCGAGCCGAATGATCCTGACCTGACGGATTGGACCCTGGCGGCCCAGGGCTTCCGCTTCCACTGGAAAGCACGCATCACCATGCGTGTGGACGCGCAGCAATTGCACTGGGAGTCCGTTGGAGGCTTGCCAACCAAGGGCGCTGTGCGGTTCTATCCGATGGGACCTGTTGGCACGGCGGTGAAACTGAGCGTCAGCTATGAGCTGCCGGCGGTGTTGGCACCGCTGATGGAACCCTCCATCCTGGGAGGGATTGTCACCAGGGAACTCCAGGCCAATCTGGATCGCTTCCGGGATCTCGTGGAGCAGGACGTTGATCTTCAGCAGGGTTGAGCTGCAGGTGCGGAGCGCACTCCCGGCTGTGGTGCTGCTGGCCTCGGTTGGTCTGATCGGCTGCGGTTCTCCAGCCCCCAACGCATCCAGTCCGCCGGCAGCGACACCGGCTTCTCCACCTGCTGCAGCGGCGTTGAATCCGGCCAAGCCCGCCACCCCGCTGGCGCCGCCAGTGGCGCTCACACCACTGGCCACTCCCCAGCAGGTGGTGGAGGCCATTCCGGTTGGACGCCCGGATCCCTTCGCTCCAGCTCAGTCCCAGCCTGAGCTGGGTCCGACTGGAAAACCCACGGGCCAGCCGGCACGCCCCAAGCTGCCGGCCGGTTTCCGGCTCACCGGCGTGATCCGCACCGGTGGGCAAAGCCAAGCCTTCGTGCAGATCGGCGATCAGAGCGGGCCGCTCTGCCTGGGTGCCCGTGGCCGCTGCGCAGGCCCTCTGGCCGATCAGCCGCTTCTGCCGCCGGGCTGGCGCGTCACCGGTATTGATGCGGTGAACGGCCTGCTCGCCCTCAGCTTCGGTGGGTTCCGCCAGGTTGTTCCGCTCGCGTCCTGAGGGCGCGCCCGCACGCCACCACCAGACCGTCCAGGTCATGGGGGTCGGCTTCCGCATCGACCCGCCCCAGCACCTCCCGGCAGCTGCGGCTGGTCTGCGGCCCGATCGAGACCAGAGCCACCCTGTCCAGCTGCTCCCGCCAGCTTTCGCCAAGGCCAGCTTCCAGCAGCTGGGCGGTGTGCTGCACCGTCTTGCCGCTGCTGAAGGTGATCGCGCTCACCTTGCCTGTTGCCAGGGCCTCGGCGGTGCTGGACGGAAGGCTCTCCGGGCAGCGGGATTCGTAGGCCGCCACCTCCACCACGCGGGCCCCCGCCTCGCCGAAGGCCTCCGCCAGCAGGGTGCGTCCGCCGCTCTGCACCCGTGGCAGCAGCAGTCGCAACCCCCAGCCAGACACCGGAAAGTGCTCAATCAGGCTGTCGGCCACGAAGGCCGGCGGCACGAAGTCCGGCGCTGCGCCGAGCTCCTCCAGCCTGGCGGCGGTCTTGCGGCCCACCGCGGCAATCTTCAGCCCGGCAGGCCGGCGGGCCAGGCTGCCGCCCAGCCGCCGGAGCCGCTGCTCCACCGCCTCCACGCCGTTGCTGCTGGAGACCACCAGCCAGTGGAAGTCCTCTAGCTCGGCCAGGGCGTCGTCGAGCGGGCCCCAGGTGTCCGGCGGGCCGATCACCAGGGCCGGTAGGTCCAGCACCTGGGCCCCCGCCTGCTCGAACAGTCGCCGCGCCTCACCCAGCTGCTGCTCGGCCCGGGTCACGGCGATGGTGTGGCCGCTCAGATCGGTCGGGTTGGGGTCGGCAGAGGTGGATGGCACCATCGCGATCAGGCCTCCAGCTTCACCAGCTGGCCAGCCTGCTGGCGCAGCTGCTCCGCTTCGTCGCCGCGTCCCTGCAGCACCAGCAGCTGGATCGCCTGGCGAAAGCCCTGGCGCGCTCCGATGATGTCGCCGCCCAGCAACAGGGCCACGGCAAGGTTCTGCTGGGTTTCGGCATGGTCTGGGCTGAGCGCCGCCGCCTGGCGGTAGGCCTCCAGGGCGCCAGCCAGATCGCCCCGCCGCCGCCGGATCACCCCGAGGTTGAACCAGCCCAGGCCAATCTCCGGTGCCACGGTGGTGGCCTGGTGGCAGAGCTCCTCGGCGTCCTCCAGCTGGCCCTGGTGCAGCAGCAGCGCCGCCAGGTTCAGCCGTGCCGCCAGGGTGAGCCGCGGCGCCAGGGGTGTCACCAGCGCCTGGCGATAGAGCGCGATGGCGGCCGCCGGTTCGCGCTCCGCCTCCGCCATGGCCAGGTGCAGCAGAAGTTCGTAGCGCTCGGGATGGGCGCCCGCAGGGCAGTGCTGCAGCCCGCGGCGCAGCAGCTCGATGCCGCGCTGCGCCTGCCCCTCGGCCACCTCGAGGCTGCCGAGCTTGGCGCAGGCGTAGGGGTCGTCAGGGCGGGCCAGCAGCTCCGCTTCCATCGCCGAGCGCAGGCGTGCGGCTTTGTTGCCGGCGCTCAGCAGCTCCGGCCGGTAGCCGTCGTGCAGCAGGGCTGGTGTGCTGCAGTCGGCAATGCGCCAGTGGGGTTCGCGCTGGAGCAGCTCGGCCACGCTGTCGTCCACCAGTGAGTGGTAGGCACGGCTCCAGCGGATGGCGGGGTGGCGGCGGAACAGGCGACTCACGTTGGAGTAGGGCGATTGAATCGCTCCCAGCTCCTGGCGCAGCAGGTTCACCAGCAGCAGCTCCGGCTGCTCCATCAGCTGCCGCAGCGGTTCGCGGGCCTCGGGCCGCAGCTGCTCATCGGCATCGAGCACCAGCACCCAGTCGCCGCTCACCCACTGCAGGGCCTGGTTGCGGGCGGGTGCGAAATCCCCCGGCCAGTCGATCCGATGCACGGTCGCCCCCAGACCCTCAGCGATCGCCACCGTGTCGTCGCTGGAGCCGGTGTCCACCACCACCATCTCGTCGACGAAACCCTGCACTGAGCGCAGGCAGGCCGCGAGCCGCTCCGCCTCGTCGCGCACGATCATCGACAGGCTGAGCATGGCGGCGACCGCGGTGCAGGAGGCGATGGGCTGAGGCTAGGGGCAGCGGCCGGCTGGGCTGCGTCGGGGCTGGGTTCGGGGTGGGTTCGGTTTCGGGTTGGGTTGGCTTCAGTCGGTGAAGCCGCCCTCCAGGGCCGCCGCCTTGAGCCCGAGCTGCTCCAGAAGCACGGCCTGGGCCTGGGGCATCTGGCCGGGGCTATAGGCCGCCGGCAGATCCGCCGGCAGCAGCGGCTGCAGCTGCTCCCACAGGTAGGGGTTGCCGTACACCGCCAGCCCCGCCAGTCGCTGCAGGGCCAGCAACTGGCGGATCACCGCCGGCCAGGGCTCATCGCCGCCGGCACTGCCGCGGAAGGGATTGCCACGCACGAACAGCTGCAGCAGCACCGGCCCGCTGGCCAGGCGCTCCACGGCCAGAGGCGCCTCTGGCTTGCCGCTCCAGGGGCTGGGGCTGCGGCCGTCGATCACGGTGGCGGCATAGCCCAGGGCGGCAGGTCGCAGCAGTGCCGGGGCCATGGCCGGCAACTGCGGGGCCTGGAGCTGGGTGTCGAGCCGGATCAGGTTCACCCCCGGGCCCGCGGCCAGTGCCGCGGGGGCGGCTGGGCTCACCAGCGTGAGGGTCAGCAGCTCCCGGCAGAGCCCTTGCTCATCGGGGCTCACCAGTTGCTCCAGATCGTCGAGCGGGCTGCTGGCCGGCACCTCTGAGCTGGGTGTGCAGTTCGCCAGAGCTCTGCTCCGGCGCTCCAGGCTCTCTGCCACACGCGCGTGGCTGAGGCGGCCCGTTTCCAGCGCCTCGAGCAGACCATCAATGGCGGCCTCCGCATCGGCTGGCATCAGAATCAGGTCGGCGCCTGCGGCGAAGGCCAGCACCGCTGCTTCCGCTGCCCCGTGATGGGCGCTGATGGCTTCCATCACCAGCGCATCCGTCACCACCAGGCCGCTGAAGCCCAGATCCCTGCGCAGCAGTTGGGTCAGCACCGCGGGCGAGAGGGTGGCCGGGTGTTGGCTGTCCAGGGCCGGCAACTGCAGGTGGGCGGTCATCACAGAGGCCACGCCGGCGGCGATGGCGGCCCGGAACGGCGGCAGCTCCACCGACTCCAGACGGGCGCGGCTGTGGGCAAGCAGCGGCAGCTCCAGGTGGGAATCGCTGCTGGTGTCGCCATGCCCGGGGAAGTGCTTGGCGCAGGCCAGGACCCCCTCCGCCTGACAGCCCCGCACGAAGGCCGCCGCCAGGGACCCGGCCGTTTCCGGGTTTTCGCCCCAGGCGCGCACGTTGATCACCGGGTTGGCCGGGTTGTTGTTCACATCGCACACCGGTCCGAGCACCCAATTGAGCCCCAGCAGCCGTGCCTGGCGGCCTGTGCAGTGCCCGTAGCGCTCCGCGAGCGCCTCGGCCCGCTCCGGTTCGCTCCGGTGCAGCCGTCCCAGGGACAGGGGCGGCACCAGCCAGCTGGCCCCCTCAAAGCGCTGGCCCACGCCTTCTTCAACGTCGGCGCAGAGCAGCAGCGGTCCGCCGGCCCAGCGCTGCAGCTGCTCGGTGCGCAGGCGCAGTTCGGCGGCACTGCCCCCGAGCAGGATCACGCCGCCCACCCCCTGTGCCAGCAGCTCCCTGAGCTGCTCGTTGCTCAGCTCCCAGCGGGGGTAGCGGCGCTGGCCATCGCTGCCGTGGCCGCTGCCGCGCACCACCACCAGGCTGGCCAGCTGGCGCCTGAGCTCAGTCGCCATCACCGGCATCCGGATCGTTCAGGGCAGCGCCATCGAGTTGGTCGGAGCCTTCGGGGATCTCGCCGCGCTCCTGGCGTTGCTGTTCGAGCTGGTTCAGCAGGCCGAGCACGGAGGTGCCCTTTTCGATGCCGCGATCCAGCTGGAAGATCACCTCGGGCGTGCGGCGCATGTTGAGGCGGCGGCTGAGCTCGCCCTTCACGTAGCTGGCGGCTGAGCGCAGTCCCGCCAGGGCTTGCTGCTGCACCTCGGCGCTGCCGTACACGCTCACGTGGATCTTGCAGTGCTGCAGATCACCGGCTACATCCACGTTGGTGACGCTCACCATCCCCAGGCCGACGCGTTCGTCCCTGATGCCGTTCACTAGCAGCTCGCTCACCTCGCGGCGGATCGAGGCCGCCACCCGCTCCACGCGCCTGCTCTGGGCCATGCCTACGCCACCACCTCAGGGCTCACCATGGCACGCAGGATCAGCGCCACACTCAGCAGTCCGCTCACCAGGGCGCCGATCAGGGCAACGGCCGTGACCGGGTTGCTGCGCCGCTGGGCCAGGGGCTCGAACACGGAATTGGCCACCCCCAGGCCAAAGGCGATCAGGTAGCGCGGGTAGCGCGTCACGTTGAGGAAGAAATCCCGCATCGGGGCCGGGGCGGTTGCTGCTGTGTGCTGGCTACTCTGCCGCCACAAGGCAAGGTCTGCCGATGCTGGAGCTTCACCAGTTCCGCCATTCCGCCTTCTGCGAGAAGGTGCGCCTGCTGTTGGCGGCCAAGGGCCTCGACTATTCGGTGGTTGAGGTCACCCCTGGGGTGGGCCAGGTGGCGCTCCTGCGCCTCTCCGGTCAGCGCCAGGTGCCGGTGCTGGTGGATGGGGCGGAGGTGATCGCCGATTCCAGCGCCATCGCCCTGCATCTGGAGGCCCGGGTTTCGCAACCAGCTCTGCTGCCGTCAGATCCGGCCCAGCGGGCCCAGGTGCTGCTCCTGGAGGACTGGGCTGATACCGCCCTGGCCAGCGGTGTCCGTCTGGCGTTGGTGCAGGCGGCGGCGGCCGATGCCGTGCTGCGTTCGGCCCTGCTGCCGGAGGCCACCCCCGATGGGCTGCGCACGCTGGTGGGGTCGCTGCCCGGCGGGCTGCTGGCGGGTCTCGGTCAGGTGGTGGACCAAGGAGCCCTGCAGCAGTTGCGCGCCAGCCTCGAGCAGCTCACCGCCCTGGTACAGGCCCAGCCCTATCTGGTGGGCGAGGCCCTGTCGCTGGCCGATCTGGCCGTGGTGGCCCAGCTCTCGCTGCTGAGCTTTCCGGCCTCTGCTGGAGCCCCGCTGGCGGGCCGGGGCGTTCCCGGCCTGGCGGATGACCCCCGGCTTGCACCGCTGTTCGCCTGGCGCGATCGCATCGGTGCCGCAGTCGGTCGCCCCTGAGCAGTCGCTCCGATCGCCCCTCCCGCACCAGAGGCTTCAACTCACCCGGTCCAGATGCAGCGTGCCGCTCCAGCTGCGCCGGGCTGCCGCCGCCAGGCCCTGTGCCGGTGAGTCGTAGCTCGCCTGCCACTGCTCCCCGTCGATCCGTCCGGGCGCCAGCAATCGATAACGACTGAGAGTTTCCACCCGGCTCACGCGGGGATCGCCGCTGCCATGCAGCACCTGCAGGCTGAGCTCATCGGCCAGCAGGGTTGCTGCATCCGGTTGTTCGCGCCGCCGGCCCACCACGGTGGATTCCAGCTGGCGGTCGCCGCTCAGCAGGGCGATCTGACGGTTGGGATTGCGGGGATCGTCGCGCACGCTGAGCAGGCTCTCCCCCAGCAGGGCCCGGCCGATGGCGGCCGCATTGAAGGCCCGATCCCCCACCACGGCCCCGCTGCGATCGCGCTGGAAGCGCAGCACCACCCGCAACTCCGGTTGCAGCCCACTGGGATCCTGCAGGCTGGCCTGCCACTGCCCCTCGAACCAGTCCGGGTAGATCAGATCCGTGCGCCCGGGCCGCGGCAGCGGAGCGGGCAGCTGCCACTGCGGCCAGGCCTCAAGCCGTTCGGCCAGCGCTCCTGTGCCCTCCATGGCCAGCGCGGCTGGCGCCATCGCCCCCAGCAGGGCCCCCAGCGTCAGCAGCGCCCCCAGAAGCGTCCTCAGCAGATGCCGGAGCGGAGCGGCGAGCGGGCGCATGGGCTGCAGGGGCGTGGCAGGCTGCGCCGATCCTGGCTCGACAACGGCGACCGATGTCCGATCCCCTGATCCGCGAGCGGGACCACTACGTGGTGCTGGAACCGGGGCGCGCTGAGCAGTTGCTGAGTGCGGCCGAAACCCAGGCCTGGCTGGAAGCGGTGCTCACGGGTCTGGAGGAAACGCCAGCTGACCTGGCGGATCTGCCGGATGGAGCGGCCCGTGCCTGTCGGCTGCTCGAGACGGCGTGTGAGCTGGAGATCGAGCCTGGCGTGACGGTCCAGTGGTTCGCCATCCGCCTGGAGCCGCCGGCCCGCTGAACGGCTCAGTTGATCGAACTCAATGAATCCAACTCAGTTGATCGAGCTGGCCACCTCGCCGGATTCGTTCACCACCTGCAGGTGTCCCTCCGGCGCCGCCGGGCGTTCCCGCAGGATTCCCGGCAGCGCCTCAAGGATCTGCGCAGCCACCCGTTGCGGCGGGCCGCCGTCCTGAACGATCTGCAGGTCAGCCTGGGCGTAGAGCGGGCGGCGCTCCGCCAGCAACTGGCGCAGTCGAGCGGCGGGATCAGGGCTGGCCATCAGCGGCCGCGGCGTGGGATCCGCCGCCAGCCGCTGCAGCAGCAGCTCCTCCGGCGCATCCAGCCAGATCACCACCCCCTGGCGCATGTGGCCCCAGTTCTCCGGCCGCGTGATCACGCCGCCGCCGGTGGCCACCACCAGGGAATGCCAGGCGGCGATCTGGTTGAGCACAGCCGCCTCCAGCGCCCGGAATCCCGCTTCGCCTTCGCTGGCGAAGATCTCCGGGATGGAGCGGCCTGCCACCTGCTCGAGGCTGGTGTCGGCATCGAGAAAGCGGTAGCCAAGCTGCTCGGCCAGATGGCGGCCGGCGGTGCTCTTGCCGCTGCCCATCATCCCCACCAGGTAGAGATTGAGCCCCTCCAGCCGCTGCCGCAGCGTTGCGTCCATGGCCTTGTCGACATCCCCGTCGGCCACCTTCCTAGGATGCGGGGCCTGATATGCGCTGCCATGACCCCGCCTGTGATGGCGGCGCCCCCGGCGAGCCCGGTGCCCGCCACCTCGAACGTTCCGGCCGCACCACCCACGGCACCAACGCCCCAACAGCCAGCGGGCGAGCATCCCCATGGCCGGGGACGCCCCTGCCTGATCACCCGCAGGGCCGGCTTCAGTGCCAGCCACCGCTACTGGCTTCCCGAACTGAATGAGGCGGAGAATCGCAGCCGCTTCGGCGCCTGCAGCTTCGAGCCGGGTCATGGCCACAACTATGAGCTGATCGTGGCGATGGGCGGCGGTCTCGACGCCGACGGCATGGTGCTCAACCTCTCCGAGGTGAAGCACGCCATCCGCGAGCAGGTGACCGCGCAGCTCGATTTCCGCAGCCTCAACCAGGCCTGGCCGGAGTTCGATCTCAGCCGGTCCGAGGGGATGCTGCCCACCACGGAGGCCCTCGCCCTGGCGATCTGGCGCCGACTGGCCCCGCACCTGCCCCTGATGGGGTTGCGTGTTTACGAAACCAACAAGCTCTGGGCCGATGTGCTCGGCGATTCCATGGAAGCCTTCCTCACGATCCAGACCCACTTCGCCGCCGCTCACCGCCTGGCCCGGCCTGAGCTCAGCCCCGAGGAGAACGACGCCATCTACGGCAAGTGCGCCCGCCCCCATGGCCACGGCCACAACTATCTGCTGGAGGTGAGCGTGCGCGGCGCCATCGATCCCCGCACCGGCATGGTGTGCGATCTGGCGGCGCTGCAGGCCCTGGTGGATGAGCTGGTGGTGGAGCCCTTCGACCACACCTTCCTCAACAAGGACGTGGCCCACTTCGCCAGCACCGTGCCCACCGCCGAGAACATCGCCCTGCACATCGCCGACCTGCTCAGTGCACCGATCGCCGCCATCGGCGCCAGCCTGCACAAGGTGCGCCTGCAGGAGAGCCCAAACAACGCCGCCGAGGTGTTCGCCGAGGTGCCGCAGTTGGGCATCAAGCCCCTGGCCCTTGAGGCTCTGGCCGGCGCCTGATCGCGGTGCCGGCGATCAGGCCGGAACTGCGCTTGGTTCTGGCGGTCAGCCTTGATGGCCGCTTGGCCCCCCCGCAGGGTGGCGCGGCCCAGATCGGCGGCCGCGGCGATCGGCGCGTGCTGGAAGAAGCTCTCGCCTGGGCGGATGCCTGCCTGATCGGCGGGCGCACCCTGCGCCTGCATGGCAGCACCTGCCTGATTCACGCCGCTGATCTGCTGGAGGAGAGGCGGCGTCAGGGCCGTTCCAGTCAGCCGGATGCGGTGGTGGTGAGCCGCTGCGGGCGCTTCGATCCGGAGCTGCGCTTCTTCCGCCAGCCCTTGCAGCGTCGTCTGCTGCTGTCGCCGCCCCAGCCTGCCCAACTCCCCGCCGGCTTCCAGGCTTGCCACCCCCTGAACACGTGGGCTGACGCCCTGGCCGGGTTGGCTGACGCCGGTCTGAGGCGGCTGGTGCTGCTGGGCGGTGCCGAGCTGGCCGGCCAGCTGCTGGCAGCTGATCGGGTGGACCAATTGCAGCTCACTGTCTGCCCAATGGTGCTGGGCGGTCGCCACAGCTGGCTGCCCGCCGAGGTGAGCCTGGCTCCGACCCGCTGGCAGCTGCTGGAGCAGCGGCCGCTGGAGGGCGAGGAGCTGCTGCTGCGCTACGGGCGGCTGCCGGCCTGAGGCAACGGCTGGATCGGCTCAGGGTTCGCCAGGGATGGCCGGCCCGCCCGCCCGCGGAAGCGTTCCGCCAGGCTCTGCAGGGGCACATCCCGGAGGCTGTCGGGCGGCAGCCCCAGCAGTCGGCTGGCGCAGCGCTTCACAACCTGCTCCCCATCGGCGCCGAGACGGCCCGCCGCCAGCTCGCCGATCAGCGCCAGGCTGCGGCCGCTGCGCTCGGTCTCCTCGATCAGGCAACGGCTGGCGGGGGCCGCCAGGGCGGCGCAGGGCCGTTGTAGCTGCAGGGCCAGGGCAACATCGCCGCCACTGGCCCACTGTGCACAGGCGGCCGCCAGCCGGGTTTCCAGCTGGGGGCGCAACAGCTGCAGCAACGGCCCCAACAGGCTGGCCCGGGCAGGTGGTGCACTGGCCGGCAGCAGGCCGGAGCCCAGCACCACTCCCGCCAGAGCAGCGCTCCAGGCTGTGCGGCCGAAGCCTGGTCCTGCCGGGCGGCTTCTCACTAGCCTGGCGCGGTCATTCCGGCACCCTGGTGGCCCATGGCCGAACTCACGGCCCGTTGGCACGGCTCGCTGGCGGAGATTCCTGAGGTGCACTGGGAATCGCTCACGGCGGCATCGGGGCTTCCCTTCTACTCCTGGCGCTGGTTGATCGCCTTGGAGACCTCCGGCAGTGTTGCGCCACGCCAGGGCTGGCAGCCCCTGCATCTGGCCCTCTGGCGGGGCGAGCAGCCGGTGGCGGTGGCGCCGCTTTATCTCAAAGGGCACAGCTATGGCGAATTCGTGTTCGACCAGTCGTTCGCCCAGCTGGCCGGTCAGCTGGGGGTTCGCTATTACCCGAAGCTGCTGGGAATGAGCCCGGTGAGCCCGATCGTGGGCTACCGCTTCCACATCGCCGCCGCTGAAGATGAGGCCGCCCTCACCGCTGTGATGTTGCAGCTGATCGACGAATTCTGCGCCGAGCAGCAGATCCTCAGCTGCAACTTTCTCTACGTGGACCCGGCCTGGCAGCCCCTGGCGGAAGCGGCCGGTTGCGCCACCTGGCTCAACCAGCAGAGCCTGTGGACCAATCACAACTACACCAGCTTCGACGACTACCTGCTCAGCTTCAACGCCAATCAGCGCCGCAACATCAAGCGCGAACGCCGGGCCATCACGGCTGCCGGCCTCAGCGTCACGCCGTTGGTGGGTGAGGCGATCCCCCCGCTGCTGGTACGCCGCATGCACGACTTTTACGAGCAGCACTGCAGCCGCTGGGGGGCCTGGGGCAGCAAATACCTCACCGAGACCTTCTTCGCGCAGCTGGCTGATGATCCCGAGCTGCGTCGGCACCTGGTGCTGTTCAGCGCCCACCGCGGCGATCCGCTGCAGCCGGTGGCCATGTCGCTGTGCGTGCACAGCGACACGATGCTCTGGGGCCGCTACTGGGGCAGCGACGAGGAGATCGACAACCTGCATTTCGAGGTCTGCTACTACGCTCCGATCGACTGGGCGATCCAGCGTGGCATCCGCCAGTTCGATCCTGGTGCCGGTGGCAGCCACAAGCGCCGCCGCGGTTTCCTGGCCCGGCCCCATGCCTCGCTGCACCGTTGGCGCCACCCGCGCTTTGATGCAATCGTGCGCCGCTGGCTGCCGGAGGCCAATGCCCAGCAGCTGGAGGAGATCGAGGCGATCAATGCCGAGCTGCCGTTCACGGCCCGCCCCCCGGATCTCGGTGGTGCGGCGGCCTAGGGCTGGCTGAAGCACGGCTGCGTAGCATCCGCCGATGACCTCCTTCAGCGCTGTGCAACGCCGCGAGCTGGATGAGCGGCTTTCAAAGCGCTTCATCGCCCTCGATCCTGCCGGCTACGTCCTGATCAAGCTCGACCGCGCCTCCGGTGAGCTCATCGTCGAGCACTACAGCAACGGCATCGACGCCCGCGGCCTGGCCACAGACCCGGACACCGGTGAAGTGCTGAGCTGCCGCGGCGCAGGGCCCCGCCAGCCGCAGGCGATCTATCGCGGCCGATCCGCCAAGGAGCTCGGCATGGCCCTGACGGAGGGGGAGGGGCCCCATCCGATCAGTTGCCTCGATCACGCCCTCTATCTCGGCCGGGAACTGCAGAAGGCTGAGTTCTGCCTGGAGCAGGGCAGCGAGTACATCCAGGACTGAACCCGAGCCTGTTCTGGCTCAGACCGGCTGCAGCTCGCGGGCCCTGTCGGCGGTGGCCGGCGGCGGCTCCGGAGGCAGGCAGGCCAGCTGCTGCTCGATTTCGCGGGTCACCACGGCCCGGTACTCCTGGAAGTGCTCGTTGTGGGCCAGTGTCACCACGAACTGCTCGAGGTTGGCGGGATTGCGGCGGGCGATGCGCGCCAGGGAGCGCCAGAAGCGGAAGCGGGTGTTGCGTTTGAAACCCTGGCGCCAGATCACCGTGGCCAGCGCGCGGATGTCATTCTTTTCGGGCAGGGCCGGCTTGTCGGAGTTCTCAGGCTTGTAGAAGGCCCTCCAGCGGGGGGCGCCCACCTTGCCGTAGTAGTGGGTGACGCGATCGATGTAGGCGTTCGGCTCGTAGAGGCGGCAGAAGGCGTCGACGTACTCGTTGGCGATGTCGCGGATCGGCCGGGTCGGCACGAAGTTCAGCAGGTTCGTCTGATTGACCCCTTTGGCGTCCGCCTTCTCCTGGATCAGACGGCCCTCCTTCTCGAGGCGGTGCCAGAGGCCGGTGTTGGGCAGGGCCTGCAGCATGCCCATCATCGCGGCGGGGATGCCGGTGCGGCTCACGAAGCGCACAATCCGATCGCCGGCGCCTGTCTTCTCGCCGTCGAAGCCGATGATGAATCCAGCCATCACGCGGATGCCATAGCTGGTGATCCGGTCGACCGATTCTTCCAGCGAGCTGCGGGTGTTCTGGTGCTTGCCCGCCACGGACAGGCTGGCTTCATCCGGTGTTTCGATGCCCAGAAACACGGCGTCAAAGCGGGCTTCACCCATCATCTGCATCATCTCGTCGTCGGAGGCGAGATCCACGGAGGCCTCTGTGGCGAAGCTGAAGGGATAGCCCCGCTCGATCTGCCACTGCTTGATGGCCGGCAGCAGCAGCTTGGCGTTGCGCTTGTTGCCGATGAAGTTGTCGTCCACCAGGAAGATGGAGCGCCGCCAACCCAGGTCGTAGAGGGCTTGGAGCTCGGCGACCAGCTGTTCAGGGGTTTTGGTGCGGGGCTTGCGGCCGTAGAGCACGATGATGTCGCAGAACTCGCACTGGAACGGGCAGCCGCGCGAGAACTGCACGCTCATCGAGTCGTAGGCGTCGAGCTCGAGGAGATCAAAGCGGGGCACGGGTGTGGAGGTCACATCCGGCTTCTCGCCGTTGGAGCTGAAGCGGCCGCCGCTCTCGCCCCGTTCGATGGCTTCGATGAACATCGGCAGGGTGATTTCACCCTCATCGAGCACCTTGAAATCGGCCAGCTCGATCTCGGGCGCATCGGGCGTGGAGCTGGCGAATGGTCCACCCACCGCCACCGGCAGACCCCGCTGCTTGGCACGGGCGATCTGTACGGCCATGTCGGCCTTCTGCACGATCATCCCGGAGATCACCACCAGCTCGGCCCAGTCCCACTCGGCTTCGCTGACCTCGCGCACATTGCGATCCACCAGCTTCATTGGCCAGTTCTGGGGCAGCAGCGCCGCCACGGTCACGAGGCCGAGCGGCGGCAGCAGCACCTTGCGGTTCACCAGCTCGAGGATCTTCTCGTAGCTCCAGAAGGTCTTCGGGAACTCGGGATAGATGAAGAGCGTGCGCATGCCGTCGCTGGTCCGGGGGCTGGATGGTCCTTGAGCTGGATGGTCCTGGAGCTGAATCCGACCAGCGGCCAATTCCTGAGGCTGAACCGAGGGCGTCACACAACCCTAAGCGGCTTCGCCCTCGTCGTGGACGATCTGCTCTAATGACGCCACGTTTTCCAGCGCATCCGCCATGGGTCCCGTCATCTATCTCGTCTTGGTCGGCGGCGGCCTGGTGGCTGCGGCGGCGATCTCCTTCGTGCTGCGCGGCATCAAGCTGATCTGAGGGGGCGCTTCTTCAGCACCACTCCGCTCAGCTCAGTCGCATCCGGTGGCGCAGCAGCAGCTCGGTTCCCCCCAGCAGGGCGCCAAGGCTGCCCAGCAGCCCGAAGCAGCCCCACACCCCCAGCGGCGGCCAAAGGCTGAGACCTGCCGCCGCCAGCCCGCTGAGGCCGCCGCCGCCAAGGAAGGCGATCTGGCCGAGCCCGGCCATGCGGCCCCGCAGCACCTGCGGGGCATGCACCTGAATGATCAGGTTGGTGCCCGCCAGCAGGGAGGCGGTGCCCAGGCCGATCAGAAAAGCCATCGCCAGGCCCCAGGACTGCGGCCAGTGGGGGCCAAGCCCCCGTAGGGCCAGCCCCATCTGGGCCAGCCCGGTGATCAGACAGCTGGCACCCAGCAGCAGCCCCGGCCGGCGGCCGAGAGCGACCGCATTGCGCTGCAGCACCACCCCGCCCGTGATGCTGCCGGCGGCGATCACGCTGGTGAACAGCCCCAGGGCCAGGGGGCTGGGCCCCATCAGCCGATCGGCCATCAGCGGCGCCAGGCCGGGATGGAAGAAGCCCACCAGGCAGGCCAGCGCCGTGAAGCGCAGCACATGGCGCAGGGAATCGCCGCACTCGCGCCAGGCTGTGCCGAGGCTGGCGCCGGCGCCGGGGCCGCTGCGGCGCTCCTGATCGCGCCGGGGCTGCATCAGCCACAGCAGCGTGCTGATCGGCAGCAGGTAGCTGGCGGCATCCAGGCTCAGGGCCAGGGTGGGCCCGGTGGCCGCCAGGAGCAGGCCGCCGATCGGCGGGCCCACCAGCTTGCCCACGTTGAAGATCACCGAGAAGCTGGCCAGGTAGGGCCCCAGCTGCGCCGGCTCCTCCACCAGCAGGGCCACGTACTTGTTGCGGGCGGTGAGCTCGTAGGCACTGGCGGTGCCGATCCCCAGGGTGCTGAGCAGCAGCAGGGCGTCCTGCACCCCGCCGCGGCTCACCGGGATCGCCAGGGCGCCGAGCACGGCCGCGGCGAACAGGGCCCACTGGGCGCGGATCAGCACCCGCTCGCTACCGATGCGATCGGTGAGCACGCCGGCCGGGCCGCTCACCAGCAGGGTGGGCAGGGTGAGCAGGGCGAAGTGCAGCGCCAGCAGCAGCGGGTTGTGGGCGCCCTCCATTAGTAGCCAGCCCTTGGCGGTGAGACCGGCGAAGGATCCGGCGGTGCTCACGCCCGAGGCCAGCAGGAAGGTGGTGCGCTGGTGGCGGGTCAACCGGGTGCGGATCCGCCCGAGAGCCCGGCGCGCCCCCCTTGCGGCGCGAGTGGCCTGGCTCAAACCCCTGTCCGCCGGGCGGCGAGGGCCTCGCCCACCATCGCCTTCGCTCCCACCACCTCACCCACCAGGTCGTAGGTGTCGGCGGCGGTGATGCGCACCGGCACCATGGTTCCAGGTGCGGCGCAGAGGCCACCTTCGCCCGGCAGCACGCGCACGTCGCCATCCACTTCGGGGGCAAAGCGAGCGCAGCGGCCCAGCATCTCGCCGGTGCTCGGGTTCTCCTGCTCGATCAGCACATCCACGATGCGCCCCACCCAGGCGGCGTTTCGGGCCGCGGCGATCGGTTGCTGCAGGGCCATCAGCCGGTCTTTGCGCTCCACGGCCACCGCATGGGGCACCTGATCGGGCAGGTCGGCGGCCGGGGTTCCCTCCTCCGGCGAGAAGGTGAACACGCCTACGTGATCGAACTGCTGCTCGGCCACGAAATCCAGTAGGTGCTGGAACTGCTCCTCGGTTTCGCCGGGGAAGCCCACGATGAAGGTGGTGCGCAGCACCGCATCGGGCAGCTGCTCGCGGATGCGGCGCAGCACGCCGCCGGTCACATCCGCCTGCCAGGGGCGGTTCATCGCCCGCAGCACCTCGGGATGGCTGTGCTGCAGCGGCAGATCCAGGTAGGGCAGCACGTTGGGCACCTCGCGGTAGGCCGCCAGCACCGCCTCGGTGAGGCCGGTGGGGTAGGCGTAGTGCACTCGGATCCAGGGGATCTCCACCTCCCCCAGGGCCTGCAGCAGCTCCGCCAGCTGCGGCCTGCCGGCCAGATCGAGGCCGTAGTTGGTGGTGATCTGGCTGATCAGCACCAGCTCCTGCACCCCCTGGGCCGCCAGTTGCTGTGCCTCCGCCACGATGCTCTCGATCGGGCGCGAGCGCTGATCGCCGCGCAGGTGAGGAATGATGCAGAAGGCGCAGCGGTAATCGCAGCCCTCGGCCACCTTCAGGTACGCCACGGCCTCGCTGGTGGTGCGGTAGCGCGGCAGATGCTCATCGCCCACGAAGGTGGGATTGGCGCTCACCTGGTTCACCCGTTCGCCGGCTTCAACCCGCTCCAGCACGCTCACGATGTGCTGGTAGTCGCCCGTGCCCACGATCGCCCTGGCTTCCGGCAGGCTTTCCAGCAGCTCCTCCTGGAAGTGCTGAGCCAGGCAGCCGGCGATGATCAGCTCCTTGCCCTGCTCCGCCAGCTCCACCAGCGTGCGCACCGACTCCTCGCGGGCCTCCTGGATGAAGCTGCAGGTGTTCACCACCACCACGCGCGCGTCGCTCTCGTCGGCGCTCACGCGATAGCCGGCATCGGCCAGCAGGCCGAGCATGTGCTCGGTGTCGACCCGGTTCTTCTCGCAGCCCAGGTGGGCGAAGGCCACGGTGGGTTTCGCCATGCTGGGGCTGGCAGCGGCAGCCTGGGGTTCCTGGGGCACGGCCTGGCCGAGGGCAACGGATCTCCCTACGTTGCACGAGCGTGGTCCTCACCGTTCTGATGCGCCTTCGCCCCGCTCCCCTGTTGCCCCAGCGTTGTGCCGTGGCCAGTGCGGCCTTACCAACGGCCCTGCTGCTGGCTGGCTCCCTTGCTGCACTGCTGGGCACACCTGCCATGGCCGCCACCCCGCTCTGCTTCGAGAAGCTCAGCGGCCGTGCCGGCCAGCTCGATGTGGAGCAGCTGCGACTCGATCGCGATGGCCAACGGGTGACGGGCTTCTACCGCTGGATCCCCTGGCAGAAGGATCGTCGCGTCGGTCGCCTCGAGGGCCGGGTGTCGTCACCTGGAACCGCACGGGTGCTCTATCGCTTCAGTCAGGAAGGGCAGCAGGATCAGGCGCCGCTCACGATCGTGTTCAGCTCCAGCCAGGCCCGCATCAGCTGGGACAAGACACCCCACGCGGAGCATGGTGCGCCACTCCTGCCGCCCTCCCCGCCGCCGGTGCTGCTGCCGAGCCGCTCCTGCGCCCAGCTGAAGTCGGTGCCGGGCCTCTGACCTGAACGGGCCACAGCTGCCACAATCAGGCCAGCCTGATCAGCCCTTCGTGACTTCTTCCCGCCTCAGCGATCGCCTCGCCGGCCAGCGGCGTCGCCCGGATCTGGGACGGCGCTGGGTGCGGGTGGTGATGGCCGTGCTCGCCACCATCGGCGTGATCGACACCGGTTCGATCACCCTGAAGAAATGGGGCCTGCTGGGGTCCCTGAGCTGCAGCAGCCAGGGCTTCTTCGGCTGCAATGGCTGCGAGAAGGTGTTGGCCAGCGCCTGGGGCAGCCTGTTCGGCCAGCCGCTGTCGCTGTTCGGCTGCCTGGCCTATGCCGCCGTGCTGCTGCTGGCGGTGGCTCCGCTGGTGCTGCAGGGCGAGGCCAGGGTGAAGCTCGGCCAGAGCAGCTGGTGGGGCCTGTTCCTGATCAGCACCGCCATGGCGGTGTTCAGCGCCGTGTTGCTGGGGGTGATGGCCTTCGGCATCCGCGACTGCTGCCCCTTCTGCATCCTCTCGGCCACGCTCAGCACCGCCCTGTTCGTGCTGAGCCTGATTGGCGGCGACTGGGAGGACCGCGGCCAGCTGGTGTTCCGAGGCGTGATCACGGCCCTTCTGGTGGGGGTGCTTGGCCTGGGATGGGCTGCATCCGTTGGCAAGCCGGCCGCCGTGGCCGGCAAAGGGGTTGCACCGGTCGTGCAGGCCGCGAGCAGCCCCGCCAAGATCGCCCTAGCCGAGCACCTCACCGCCAGCGGCGCCGCCCTCTACACCGCCTACTGGTGCCCCCACTGCCATGAGCAGAAGGAGCTCTTCGGCCGCGACGCCACCGCCAAGCTCAAGGTGATCGAGTGCGCACCGGACGGGCAGAACAGCCAGAAGGCCCTCTGTGAGGCCAAGGGGATCCAGGGTTTCCCCTCCTGGGAGATCAACGGTCAGCTGGATTCGGGTGTGAAGCCCCTGGCGAAGCTGGCCGAACTGAGCGGCTACAAGGGACCGATTGATTTCTGAGCCAGCGCATCGGAGCCAACCGCTTCGGTGTGGATCCGCTGCCCGCGCTGTTGCAGGGTGTGGCAGCGCCAGAACGGCTGCGCAGCCGGGGCATCCAGGCGATAGTGCCCGCCCCGGCTCTCCTGGCGGAACAGAGCCGCTTCCAGCAGCAGTGCAGCCAGGCGCAGACGCTGCTGCAGGTCGTGGACCGAGCGCAGCCAGCTGACGGTGGAGCCGTCGAGCGGCAGGTGAGCATCGCTTGGCAGATTGGCGACCTGATCCAGAAGCGGCACGCCGGCCAGATCTGCAGCCTGTTGCTGCGCGGCGAGCAGGGCTTCGCGCAGGGGGGCCGGCTCGCGTTCCACCCCGGCCACCTGCCAGCACAGCTGCCGCAGCTCCTGGATGCGGTGCTGCAGCTCCGCCAGGTTCGGCTGGGTGGCCGGCCCTCGGCAGGCTTCCGAACGGATGGCGGCAGAACGGCTGGGGGCAGGCTGGCACTGGGCGGGAGCCGGCCCCAGGTTGATCTGCCGCAGCTGGCGGGCGAAGACCAGGCATTCCATCAGCGAGTTGCTGGCCAGGCGATTGGCACCGTGTACGCCGCTGCTGGCCACTTCGCCCACCGCGTAGAGCCCCGGCACGGTGGTGGCGGCTTGGTGGTCGGTGCGAATGCCACCCATCCAGTAGTGGGCCGCCGGTGCCACCGGGATCGGTGCGGCGGTGGGTTCGAGTCCCAGCTCGCGGCAGCGTCCCAGGATGGTTGGGAACTGTCGCTCCAGCCGCGCCACTCCAACCGGCCGTAGATCAAGCCAGAGGTGGGACAGCTGACCCTCCCGCATCCGCTGGACCAGGGCGCGGCTGACGGCATCGCGGGGGGCGAGGTCCCCGCCGGCCAGCTGAGCCACGGGACTCACGCCCCTCTCATCCACCAGCCGAGCGCCTTCGCCGCGCACCGCTTCGGAGATCAGGAAATGGGGGGCACCCGGCAGCATCAGCGCCGTGGGGTGAAACTGCACGAACTCCAGGTCGCGAATCACCGCTCCCGCCTGCCAGGCCATGGCGATGCCATCGCCGCTGGCCTGGGGGGGATTGGTGGTGTTGGCGAACAGGTGGCCGCCACCGCCGGTGGCCAGCACCACCGCCCGCGCCCGCAGCCAGTGCACGTGTTCGCCGTCCAGCACCTGCAGGCCGCAGCAGCGTCCCTCCTCCACCAGCAGCTGCAGGGCCAGCATTCCGGCGCGACGGGTCAGTCCCTCACGCGCGGCAACCCGGCGTTCAAGCGCCTCCACCAGCGCACCGCCGGTTCGGTCCTGGGCGTGGAGCACCCGGCGGTGGCTGTGGGCGGCCTCCATGGTTGTGCTCAGAACCTCGCCATTACGGTCGAAGTCCATGCCCAGCTCCAGCAGTCGCTGCACGCAGGCCGGGGCTTCACGCACCAGCAGGGCCACAGCGGCGGGGTCGCACAGACCGGCCCCAGCGCGCAGGGTGTCCTGCACGTGGCTGTCGAAACTGTCCTCGGGTCGCGTCACGGCGGCGATCCCCCCCTGTGCCCAGCGGCTGGCTGAGCGGGGTGCGCTGCCGTCCTTGTTGAGCAGCAGAACCCTCAGCCCCTCCGGCAGTTCCAGGGCGGCCATCAGACCCGCAGCGCCACCGCCGACAACGATCACATCCCACTGGCGGGGCAGCTCGGGCATCAAGGCGGAAGCGGAAGGTGCCTGCAAAAAAGCCGCCGGGAGGGCCCGGCGGCTTGGCTCAGTCGCGTGAATGTAAGGCCTGAAGACGAATCGCCCGCCCCGGGGCGACGAACCAGCCTCAGCAGGGCTGAGCTCGGTGCTCTCGCGTCAGCGGTATTGACCGTCGTTGATGCGGTCGAAGCCTTCGTTCAGGGCGATCGAAGCCGGGGTAACGGTGAAGTTCTCCTTGTACTTCTCGACCAGTTCCTGCTGGCGAGGTGTCAGGTCCAGCTGGAACAGGTCGTCGACGCTGGTGTATGGACCGCCCAGCACGATCTTGCCGGCCAGGGTGGGGTACATCCCGGGGAAGGCCTGGAAGCGGCGCACCGAGCAGTTGTTGAGATCGATCTTGCCGGCGCGCTCGGCAATCTTTTCGTCGGCCACGTTGGGCCGCTCAGCAGCCTGAGCGGCGGGACCGACCATCAGGCCGAGCAGCAGGCCGGCCAGCAGCACTCCACTCATGAGCCACGAAACCAGCCGTTTCATCGAACACTCCGTCTGAACGGGGACCACAAAGCTGCAGTGCAGCCAGCTCCGCAAACCTACAGGTGTGGGGCCGGATCGCTGGGATCGACTCGGGAGGCTTTTGCAGTTCTTCAGATCAGGCCGCTGAGCCGGGGCGCCCACAGGGCAGCCCCCAGGAACAGACCATCCACCGCCAGGGTTGTGGCAACGGCGGAGGCGGCCAGCTGCCAGGCCGGATCAGGGTCTTGCCAGAAGCGTCGGCACAGTGCCGTCAGCGCCGTGGCCGTCAGAAGGGTCACCGCCAGCGGGAGTGGCTCGAGCACGCCGAGGGCGGCTTGCTGGAGCAGCAACGGTGCCTGATCGAGAGGGGCCAGCAGCACGCTGGTCCAGCTGCCCATCACGCCGGTGACGGCCATCACGCCATCGGTGCAGGCCGTGCCGAGCAGCGAGGCCAGATAGAAGCTGGCTGCCAGCCGCCAGCGGCCCCGCAGACCGCCAAGAGCCAGGGGCAGGGCGAAGGCCTCGATCGGCAGGTGCCAGAGCGGGTGCAGGCGGAACCAGCCCCAGAACAAACAGCCGCCCAGCCAGCTACCGCTGAAGCCCACCAGCAGCGCACCGGTGCTGCTCAACCGGGAACTCTGGCGGCTTTCCAGGACCAGGGCCAGCAGCAGCAGAGGAGCCGTGAACAGTGCCGCACTGAAGGGGGCCAGACGAACCCAGGGGGCCTGCAGAAACACCGGCAGGGCCACCAGCAGGGACGCGCTCAGCGGCAGCAGCCAGCTCGAGGTGGTGCGGCTGGCCGAGGGGATGCGGACCGCGGCGAACGATCCGGCCAGGGGGCTGGCCGGGGCAGGCGTCGTCAGGCTGGGCGGTACGCCGATCACCCGGTTGTGAAGAAAGGTGTTCAACCTTAAGGGAATGGGGCGGCCGGCCTGCGGCTGCATCGGCTCGGCTCGGCTTGGCTTGGCTTGACGGGGGTGGTCAGGTCCGGGCCGCCGCCATAGGGTCGGGCCATCGTTGTGCCCGTGTGGTGCCCGAATCGATGGCGATGGCTGCACTGGCTCCAACCGATCAGCTGGGTTTGCTGGAGGCCTGCTGGCGTTATCTGGTGCTCGGGGTGGTGCAGGGGCTCACCGAGTTCCTGCCGATCAGCAGCACCGCCCACCTCAAGGTGGTGCCGGTGGTGCTGGGCTGGGGGGATCCCGGCGTGGCCGTGACCGCGGTGATTCAGCTGGGCAGCATCGTTGCGGTGATCGCCTTCTTCCGTGCGGATCTGCGGGAGGTGGCGGTGGCCATGCTTCAGGCCGTGCGGTCCCGCCGCTGGGATGCGCCGGAAGCCCGACTGGGCCTGGCGATCGCCCTCGGCACGATCCCGATCGTGGTGGCCGGGCTCGCCATCAAGCTGTTCGTGGCCGATTTCGACAACTCCCCCCTGCGCAGCCTCACGTCGATCGGGATCGTCTCGATCGTGATGGCCTGCCTGCTGGCTCTGGCTGAACAGCTCGGCAGGCGGCGGCGGCTTCTGCAGCAGGTGCACCTGCGTGATGGCCTGCTGGTGGGGCTGGCCCAGGCCCTGGCCCTGGTGCCCGGGGTGTCGCGCTCCGGCAGCACCCTCACCGCTTCCCTGTTCGATGGCTGGCGCCGGGCTGATGCGGCCCGCTTCTCGTTTCTGCTTGGCATCCCTGCCATCACCCTGGCGGGCCTGGTGGAGATGAAGGCTGCGTTCGGCACCTCGGCGGCCGGCGGTGTTCTGCCTCTGCTGGTGGGCATCGTCTCCTCGGCTGTGGTGTCCTGGCTGGCGATTGCCTGGTTGCTGCAGTTTCTGCAGAAGCACAGCACCTGGTGGTTCGTGGGCTATCGCCTGCTGTTCGGCCTGGCCCTGCTGCTCGGTGCCGGCCAGCTCGCGGCCGGCTCCCTGCCCGGGGGCCCAAACTGAGAACACCGTTGTGTCCGGTGCCCGCCCGTGTGGAAGGAACCGTCTGCTGGTGTGGTGCTCGCGGCGCTCGATCCTGAGGCCCGCGTTCCGCAGCCGGCGGTGGTTGAGTTCGTGGAACCGGGGTCCATCGGCGAGGAGCTGGGCTTTCAGCCCGGCGACCGCTTGCTGAGCATCAATGGCATCCGTCCCCGGGATCTGATCGATTTCCAACTGCTCAGCGGTGATGAGGAGCTGACGCTGGAGGTTCAGGATCCCGATGGCACCGTCCAGGTGGTGGATCTGGAGAAGGATGCCGATGAGGGGCTGGGCCTGGGCTTCAGCGAGGCCCTGTTCGATGGGCTGCGGCAGTGCAACAACCACTGCCCCTTCTGCTTCATTGATCAGCAGCCCCCAGGCCACCGCCGCAGCCTCTATCTCAAGGACGACGACTACCGCCTCAGCTTTCTCTACGGCTCCTACCTCACCCTCACCAACCTCACCGCCGCCGACTGGCAGCGGATCGAGGAGCAGCGCCTCTCGCCGCTGTTCGTGTCGGTGCATGCCACCGACCCTGAGCTGCGCTCCCGTCTGCTGGTCAATCCGCGGGCCGGGCTGCTGCTTGAGCAGCTGGCCTGGTTCCGGCAACATCGGCTGCAGATCCATGCCCAGGTGGTGGTCTGCCCCGGGCTGAACGATGGTCCCGCCCTCGAGCGCACCATCACCGATCTGGCGGGCTTTGCTGGGGGCGACTGGCCGGCCGTGCTTTCGGCGGCGGTGGTGCCGGTGGGCCTCACGCGCTACAGGCCTGACGGCGATGGCCTTGTGCCGGTGGATCGAGCCTGCGCCCGGCGGGTGATTGCCCAGGTGGAGCCCCTGCAGGCACGCTTCCAGGCTGAGCTGGGCAGCCGCTTCGCCTGGCTTTCCGATGAGTGGTATCTGATGGCGGGCTACCCCCTGCCCCCCCGCGACAACTACGAAGACCTGCCCCAGGAGGGCAATGGCGTGGGCAGCATCCGCGCGTTCCTGGAGGCGATGGATGCGGCAACGACCCGCCTGCCCGCAGCCCTGGACCAGCCGCGGCGGGTGAGCTGGGTGGTGGGGTTGCTGGTGGCGGAGGCGCTGCGTCCTGCCGTGGAGCGCCTCAATGCTGTGGCGGGACTGGAGGTTCTGCTGCATGGCCTGCCCAGTCCGTACTGGGGGCAGGATCAGGTGGTCACGGGGCTTCTCACCGGGTCTGATCTGCTGCGGGGGCTGGCCGGGCGGGACCTTGGTGCAGAACTGCTGCTGCCTGCGGTGATGCTGCGGCAGGGGGAGCCCGTCTTTCTCGACGATCAGCGCCTGGAGGATCTCACATCCCAGTTGCCTGTGCCGATCCGGCTGGTGCAAGGGGCGGATGACATCGTGGCCGCGTGTCTCGGTTTCCTTGACGAAGCTGCCTAAGCTCAGGCCGTCTATTTCTCTGGGCAGAGTATTCGGTGGCACGGAACTTCAGGGCCTGTCTCGCTGCAGCCGGTGCCGGCCTCATCCCATTTGCTGGCTCATCCCTCGCGGCTCCTCAGCAGTCGGTAGCACCGGCGCAGCAGATCACTCCCCCTGCCCAGGTCGCTCCCGCTGGGCAGAGCACGGCAGCCGCTCCGGAGTCTCGGTCCATCAAGGTTCAGGCCGCTGATGCGGCAACACCTCTGATCGATCCGCCACCGGTGCCTCTGCCTCTGGCTCCGGCCGTCATCGGCCCGCGGCCGAAGTCCAATCCCTCCGTACTGCCCCCGGCTGCCACGCGACTCGATCCGGCTCTGCAGCGTTTGGCTGCACCCGCCACGCTGGCCCTGCCCACCAAGGTGGAGCAGGTGCGCATCCAGGCGCTGCGACCCCTGTCCCTCAAGGACGTCGAGAACCTGGCCGAGGTCAACAATCCCAACCTCAAGGCGATCGCCAGCCAGGTGGATCAGGCCCAGTCCAACCTGCGCGCCCAGCTGGCCGCCTGGTATCCGAACCTCAACCTCAACCTCAACAACTTCCCCGCCTATACCGGTGGCAATCAGCGCAGCACCTCAGGCGGCAGCACCCCTTTCGCGCCGGCCGGTACCAATCAGTACACCTACACCAACCGTTGGGACCTCACGGCCAACCTCACGGCCCAGTGGGCGCTGATCAACCCCCAGCGGGTGCCCCAGGTGAGCGCCGCCCGTGATCAGTTTGAACAATCGAAAAATCAATACCTGATTTCTTTGCGCGAGCTGCGCCTGCAGGCTGCGCAGGCCTACTTCCAGTTGCAGCTCACCGATGATCGCGTGCGCATCGGCCAGGAATCGGTCCGCGCTTCCTTGGTGAGCCTTCGCGATGCACGGGCACGGTTCCAGGCCGGTGTCGCCACCAAGCTGGAGGTTCTGCAGGCGGAAACCCAGCTGGCCCGCGACCAGCAGTTGCTCACGGATGCCCTCAACGACCAGTCAGTCGCCCGTCGCGATCTGGCCCGTTTGCTCGATCTCCCCCAGAACATCACGCCCACGGCCAAGGAACCGCTGCGCCCGATCGGCCTCTGGACCCCCTCGCTGCAGGAAAGCATCGTGGCGGCCTTCGCCTTCCGTGAGGAAATCGACAACGCCATCTTGGACATCTCCGTGTCCAACAGCCAGGCCAACAGCGCCCTTGGCGCCGTTCAGCCCTTCCTGAATGTGTTCGCCACTCTGAGCGGCGTCCGCTACCAGGGCAACGAGCAGGTCATCGTTGATCTGCCGGGCAGCAGCGGCTGGGCTGTCGAGAACAGCTTCGGCCTGAACATGACCTGGAACATCTTTGATGGTGGCGCTGCCCGGGCGCAGTACCGCCAGTCCAAGCAGCAAGCCCAGGAGAACGCCTTCCGCTTCGCCCAGACCCGCGATCAGGTGCGTTTCCAGGTGGAGCAGAGCTTCTACAACCTCGGTCGGGCCAACCGCAACATCCAGACCACCTCGCGCGAAGTGATCTCCTCCCGCGAAGCCCTGCGTCTGTCGCGCCTGCGCTTCCAGGCCGGTGTCAGCACCCAGCGGGAGGTGGTGGACAGCCAGCGTGATCTCACGCAGGCCGAGGTGCGCTACGCCCAGGCCCTGGCTGAGTACAACACCAATCTCGCGGAGCTGCGCCGCCGTACCGGCCTGGATCAGGTGGCCCTCTGCCCTGCGGTCAACCTGCCCGCCGGCAAGCCCAAGGCCGATGTGGATGTGCCGGTGCCCCCCGAGCCCCTTCAGCCGGCCTGCGCGGCCAGCGCAGTTTCGGAGCGCAAAGCGTCCTAACGTCCGTGGTCAGCTGAACCAGCCCAGCTGTCCCTTCCCCTCCCCCGTCTGATCCGCCTCGGCCTGTTTCAGGGCTGTCTTGGATGCTTGGCTGTGATCTTCGCCGGGCTGCTTAACCGTGTGATGCTCAGCGAACTGGGCTTCCCCGGCCTGTTGGTTGGCGGAGCCCTGGCCTTCGAGCAGTTCATGGCGCCTGCGCGCATCCTGTTCGGCCAGGTGTCCGATGCTCATCCGCTCGCTGGACGCCACCGCACCCCCTACATCTGGCTGGGTACGGCGCTGTTCTCCGCGCTGGCAGTGCTGGCGATTCCGCTGATCTTCCGCCTGCATGAGGCCTTCGCCAGCGGCAGCACCTGGTCGATCGGCCTCGGTATCGCCGCCCTCTGCGGTCTGTTCGCCGCCTATGGCCTGGCCATTTCCCTGGCCAGCACGCCGTATCTGGCGCTGGTGATCGATCTCACCGAGGAAGAGGAGCGTCCGCGGGCCGTGGGTCTGATCTGGTGTCTGCTCACCGTCGGCATCGTGGCGGGGGCGATCGCCACGGCCCTCAGCCTGCGCGGGCTGGATGGGGTCAGCGATCCCGCTCAGCTCCAGCCGGCGCTGCAGGTCTTCATGCTGCGGGTCGCCGCCGTGGTGTTGCTGCTCACCGTTGTGGCCACCTGGGGCCAGGAGCCCGCTAACGACTCCGCTGCAGGGTTGAGCCGAGCTGCCGATCGGGAGGATGCCATCAGCATGAGGGCAGCCTGGAGCCTGATCACCTCCAGCCGCCAGGTGCTGGTGTTCTTCGCCTTCCTGCTGGCCTTCACCCTGGCGCTGTTCCTGCAGGATCCGATCCTCGAGAGCTACGGCGCCGAGGTGTTCGCCATGCCGATCGCCGCCACGGCCTCGCTCAGTGGCGTCTGGGGTGTCGGCACTCTGCTGGGTCTGCTGCTGGCTGGCTTCTGGCTCGTGCCGAGGTTGGGCAAGTTCGCCTGTGCCCGTCTCGGCTGTCAGCTTATCCTGGCCAGCCTGCTGTTGCTGGTTCTGGCCGGCATTCCGGCTCGCACCGATCTGCTGCAGCTGGTGATGTTCCTGTTCGGTCTGGCCTCCGGGATCGGCACCAACAGCACCCTGGTTCTGATGCTGGATCTCACACTGCCCGAGGCGGCCGGGACGTTCGTGGGCGTCTGGGGGCTGGCTCAGGCCCTCTCCCGCGCTCTCGGAAAGCTGCTCGGTGGCGGTCTGCTGGATGTGGCCCGCCGGGCCCTGCCCGGTGCTCTCCCCTACCTGCACTTCGCCGCTGTGTTTCTGCTGGAGGCCGCCCTTGCCGTGCTGGCACTGCAGCTGCTGAGTCGTCTCAACCTGCGTCAGTTCCGTGAGGACACCGGCCGCAGTCTCGATCGTGTTCTCGCCGCGGAGCTTGGATGACCATCACCGCCACCCTGATGCCGCAGGGCCTGGAGGCCCTTGGTCTGCTGCTGGACCGGGTGGCTGAGCGCCAGCGCCAGGATTTCGGTCAACTGGATTCCGAAGCCAAGGCCGACGGCAGCCTGATCACCGCCTGCGACCGCTGGAGTGATGCGACCCTTGTGGAAGGCCTGGACCGGCTCTATCCCGGCGAGGGAGTCCTCAGTGAGGAGGGCAGTCAGCGGGTTCCTTCCAGCGACGCCTACTGGGTGGTGGATCCGCTTGATGGCACCACAAATTTCGCCGCCGGTATCCCTTACTGGGCCATCTCCCTGGCCCGCTTCGAGGGGGGCGTCCCCGTGCTGGCTGTGCTCGATGTGCCGCCGCTGCGTCAGCGCATCGTGGCCATCCGCGGTGGCGGAGCCTGGCGCAAGGGCAAGCGGCTGCAACCGCCGTCGTCCCGGAACCAGGTGGCGGGCTGTGCTTCCCTCTGCAGCCGTTCGATCCGCGTCCTGCAGACGCTGCCTCAGCAGCGCTTTCCCGGCAAGATTCGCCTGCTTGGGGTCGCCAGCCTCAACCTGGTGAGTGTGGCCATGGGGCAGACCATCTCGGCCCTGGAGGCCACCCCCAAGATCTGGGATCTGGCAGCCGCCTGGTTGGTGCTGGATGAGTTGCACTGCCCGTTGCGCTGGCTGCAGCGCGATCCAGGCAGCCTCCAGTCCGGTGAGGATCTGGCTCAGGCTGACTTTCCTGTGCTGGCGGCCCGGGATGCCCAGACCCTGACCACCTTCCAGCCCTGGGCTGACGCCCTGATTGCCAGGGCTTGACGGCACCCGGCAACATGGTGCTAGTGTTTTGGACTGCGAGCCAAACCGAGCCGAGAGGCGAGGGACCTGAACCGCGAGGTGAGGGAGAGGTGAGCAGGAACCGAGAGCCAGGCGGAAGCCGGTGATGTAGGTTCAAAAGGCGGTTGCGAGACCGCGACACCGAGAGCCGGAGCTGAGGGGGGAAACCTCTGAGGTGTGCCTGAGAGGGCGAATGGTGATCGGAGCACCTGGACAACTGAAACGTTTAGGAACTGACGCTTTCACTGCGTCAGGGCCG